>JAZRPW010000020.1:0-19784 GCA_045649405.1 Acutalibacteraceae bacterium | reverse complement strand
AGAATTAGAAAAATATGAATCTCTTGATATCATTGCTTCATCTCCAGAAGAAGATGTAACAGACCCAACAGTTAAACCAACTGAACCTACCAAATACGATCCATACGAGAACGATAAATGGTAAAAACAAAAAGGAGTGCTATAAAAAGCACTCCTTTTTAATTTTTGTTATTCTGGACGAAAACTGTTTTTTCCCACTCTGCAAACAGGGCAACGATAATCTTCAGGCAAATCTTCAAACTTTGTGCCTGCAGGAATGCCTTTGTTTTTGTCGCCTAAATCTTCATCATAAACATATCCGCAAACATTGCAAACATATTTCATTTTTTCCTACTCCTTTTTTATTTTAAATAAGCAGTAATAAGGTTTGCCACTGCTTTTATATCACTCAAACAAACCGTTTCAATTGGTGTGTGCATATATTTCAACGGAATGGAAATAAGTGCAGTTTTAATGCCGGTTTCGGTGATTGTAACAACATCAGCATCGGTTGATGTAAGCCCACTCATTGGCTCTAATTGATAAGGAATTTTCTCGTTTTCGGCAACGTTGATAAGTTCGTTTCGCATTGTCTTATCAAGAATTGGACTAACCCCTATCATTGCGCCTTTTTCTATTTCGCCACATTTTGACTTATCACAACCAGGAGCAAAACCAAATGAAACATCAACAATAATTGCTTCATCAATTTGCTTGTTAAATGCGCCAATTTTTGCACCACGGTTGCCAAGTTCTTCGCCACTTGCAAACACAATCAAAATATTGTCTTTTGGTGTGCCGTTTGCTTTTAAATTTTTTGCAACTTCAATTAAAGCAACACAACCGCTTCTGTCATCAATTGACTTTGCGCTAACAAAATCGTTTTGCAAATCAACAGCTTCAACATTAAATGTTGCAAAATCGCCAATTGAAATTACATCTTTGGCATTAGCCATACCTGTGTCAACCAAAATTTCATCAAGGTCAGAAAATTCATCGCCCTTGCCTTTTGCTAAATGCGGTGGAGTTGATGTGAAAACACCAACTTTTTCGCCTTGTTTTGTGTGAATTTTAATGGTGTTTGCAGGCAAAGTTCTAATGTCAATTCCACCAACTTTTGAAAGTCTGACAAAGCCATTTTCAAGCACATTTGTAACAGTAAAGCCAATTTCATCAATGTGCGCTTCAATCAAAATTGTCTTTTTTGACTTACCTTTAATAAACCCAAAAACGCTTCCGGTTAAATCGGTTTTAATCTCATCAACATAAGGTGAAAGCATTTTTATTGCTAAATCTTTTGCCGATTGCTCACTACCCACAAAGGTAGCGTTGCAAAGTTTTTTCAAAGTTTCTTTCATTTAAACTAAATCCTTAACTATATTTTTAAAGTGTCTGCCACGCTCTTCAAAATCTTTGTATTTATCAAAACTTGCAGACGCAGGAGAAAGCGAAATAACATCGCCAGAAACTGCATTTTCACGTGCAATTTTCACTGCGTTTTCCATTGAGTCAGTGTGAATAATTTTAATAGAATTTTCATCATAACTTTCATCACTAACAACTGCTTTTTCTATTTTTTTTGCAGTTTCTCCAGTCAAAACCAACACCTTAACATACTTGTTTAATGCACCCGAGAGTGTGCCGTAATCAAGTTGTTTGTCAGAACCACCGGCAATGATAATAACCTTTTTGCCAAAAGCAGTAAGCCCTGCAGTAACCGATGCAGGAGATGTTGCAATTGAGTCGTTATAATATCTAACACCGTCTAATTCTCTAACAAATTCAATTCGGTGCTCAACACCTGAAAATGTGTTTGCAACTTCGGCAATTGCCTCATTTTGCACCTCGCCAAAGGTAATTGCAATGGCTGTCAAATAATTTTCAACGTTGTGCATACCAGGAATTTTGATTTCATCTTTATGCACAATTCTTGTAACAGTTTTGCCGTCGTTGAAAACAAGATAACCCTCATCATCAAGATAAGCACCAAAATCTAATTTTTCCAAATGGCTGAAATAAACAAGTTTGCCACGCACAAATTTGGCTAAATCTTTAGTAACATCATTATCAAAATTCAAAACTGCTTTTGAAAATGCGTTTTGGTGTGAAAGAATGTTAACCTTCGCATCAATGTACTCTTGCATATCTTTATGCACGTTCAAATGGTCGGGATAAACGTTGGTAATTGCCGCAATATCAGGCGATTTTCTCATTGAAATAAGTTGGAAAGAAGAAAGTTCAACAACACAAATATCATCAGCACTAATCTCTTCGATAAGCGGTAAAAGTGGTGTGCCAATGTTACCGCCTTTGTAAATTTTCTTGCCTGTTTTTTCTAAAATTTCAGTAACAATTGTTGTGGTTGTTGTTTTGCCGTCAGTACCAGTAAGCGCAATGATTTTTGCAGGGCAAATATCAAAAAACACTTCCATTTCTGAAGTAACAACAACGCCGTTGTTTTTAAAATTTTGCAAAACAGGAAGATTATAATACATACCTGGTGCTCTAAAAATTACATCAACATCAAGGTTGTCTAAATAATCTTCGCCACATTTGATTTTTGCGCCACAATCAGTAATGCTTGCAATAATTTCTTGTGAAAAACAAGACTCATCTTTGCGGTCGCAAACAATAATGTCAGCACCATATTTTGAAAAAAGTGAAACTAACGGTAAGTTTGACCTACCAATGCCACAAAAAGCAATTTTTTTGTGTTTCATACTTTTTAAAAATTTTTCAACACGAGCGTCCATAAATTTTTACGCCTACCTTTAACTTATTCTAATATGTATTATACTTGTAAATTCCCCAAATATCAACCTTTAATTTCAACGCCGGTGTAGTAATGTTTTAAAATTGTTTGGTAGTCACTGCCTTCTTTTGCCATAATCTTTGCTCCGTACTGGCTCATACCAACTCCGTGACCATAACCACGCACAGTAAAGACGAATTTTTCATCCACTAATTTCAGGTCAAAATTGGCGCTTCTTAAAGAAAAAGCCGTTCTAATTTCACTGCCTTTGAATATTTTGTTGCCAAGTTTAATGGTTTTAACTGTTCCACTGTTCGTTGTCTCGACTTTGCCAATAAAACTGTTAATCTTGCTTGGCAATTTTACCTTCAAACTTTTCAATTTTGTTGAAAACTCTTGGCGTGTATAGGTAAGGGTGCTTAAATAAGCAGGATTTAACAGGTCAGAAATGCTGTCAACCGAAACAAGATAAGGATAAGTGCCACCCCAAATATCTTTGCAGTTTTCGGTTTTGCCACCCGAAGTGTCGTGATAAACTGCCAAAATTGGTTGGTTGTTGTAATAAATAATTTTGTTTTTAACTTCTTTTATTAATGGTTTTACCCTTTTTTCAAGCTTTTTTAGCGCCTTTTTGTATTTTGCTTTTCGTTTAGAATAATTCATATAAGCTTGGTCGATTTTGTAGTCATCAGTAATAAAATATTTCTCGCCCTTGTTTTCCTTTTTTCTAAACTGGAGCAACGTGTGGGCAGCAACAATTTGCGCTTTTAATGCTTCGTCTTGATAACTTTCGTCCATCTCACTCAAAACAACCCCCAAAAGATACTCTGAAAGTGAAATTTCTTCAATTTTTTTGCTCTCGCTCATTAAAATTTTAACAGAATCTTTTGGTTTAGTGATTGCCTTTTTCTTGTTCACTTTTGTCGTTTGTATTGTATTTTTTTCGACAGTTTTTGTGTCTAATTCAACAGCACCCAAAGGAATTATTAAAATTGCAAAAAATATTGTTATAAAAATGGTTAAATACAGCTTATTCACAACAATTACTCCTTGACTTTTAAGTATATTTATTATAAAATATACAATGAATAGATTTATGTTTTGCTCTTTGTCCATTTTATGCGAGAGGAAAGTGAAATATTAACATGTTTGGAGAAGTCAAAATGATTAGAAAATTAATATTATTAATTTTTGTTGTTCTTTCAACAATTGGTTTGACTGGCTGGAGAATTTATTTGCTTGGCGAAGGCGTTGAAGCTTTCAACGGCTTTTTCAAACCAGAGTTTTCAAACCAAGGTTTTGTTTTTGCACTTGCTTTGGTAGGTGTTATGCTTGTTGCTTCGGTTTTTGCAGTAACCGACAAGCATTTTCCTGGTTCGCCAAGAAGAACATCAATAAGCGTTGCAATTTTAAACCTTTGTTACACAATGATGATTTTGTTGCATTGTTTTGATTTGATAAACAAGGTTGAAGACACATTTGGAGTTGTGCTTTTAATTTGTGCAGTTGCATTTGGCTCTTTTATGATTTATTACGCAATGTGTATGTTTAATTTCAAAAGGGTTTTTCCAGTTTTCTGCGTTCTTCCTTTGTTGTACTTTGTAGTTAACCTTGCTTATTCATTCATCAATTCATTTGGTGTTGTAAAATCAAATGAAATTATTTTTGAAATTGTTGCTCTTGTATTTTGCGTAATGTTTTTCTTGTGTTACGCACGCTACATTTCAAAGCTTCAATTTTACAGAATAAGAAAAGTTACATTGGCAATCGGTATTTGCACATTCATTACAACAGCAGTTTACTCATTCTCAAATTTATTTGCACCATTGTTCTGTGAAGAATATGTTTCAAGAACAGAATTGTCAGACGGTTTGTTTATGGCATCAACATCTTTGTATGTTTTGTTGTTCTTGGTATTCTCTTTTGCAAACAAACGTCTTTACAGTACATATTTCAAAAGACAAAGGGTAGAATACACTTCTGAAGCAATTGATGAAAGCATTTTTGGAGAATAGTTTTGGGACTTTTTAAAAGAAAAAAGAAACTTGAAAACCCAGAGGTTTTGGCAAGAATTAATGCTAGAGCAATTAAATATGTTACCACTCGTGATGAGAACAATGTTGAATATGTTTTGGGGCATTCGGGTTCAATTAATATTAAAGGCGAAGAATTAATTTGTTTTTCAGAAGGAAAAGATGTTTTTCGTTGCAATATTTATGACGCAAAGGTTGGCGAACTTTTATCAAAAGACGGTGTAAGGTTGGCCAAGAAAAATGAAGATGGCAGTGAATATGCAGTTATTGCGTATTATGTTTATCACAGATAAATGGAGAATTTTTATGAAAAGAATTTTAGCATTATTAATGTGTGTTGCTTGTGTTTTCTTACTTGCTTCTTGTGTTAGTGGCATTAGTCCAGAAGTTGAAGAAACAAAGTTAGATGTTCAGTTAACTATGAACAAAGAAAAAAGTGCAAATAGCAGGGTTTGTCTTAACACAAACTTGCCGGTTGGCACAAAATTAAATGTTGATATTTTTGTTGGTAACAAATACCACTCAAAAGAAACCGTACAAGTTCAAGCTGATATTGAAAGCAATTATTTTATTACTGAAAGTCAGGTTGATATTGACGGAAATACTATTGAAGACGGCAATTACATTTTGTCTGTTGAACTCGTTGACCCTTCACAACAATTAAGCGAAGTAAGAACGATTATCGGTCAAAATGGCGAAAAGTTGAAAGGTCTTTACACTTATGATACCGAAAAAGGTAAAACAGTTAAATTACAAAGACCAATTGTTAAAAAGAACAACAGTTTTTCAATGCCTGATAATTAAAAGAAAAACGCAGTTGTAAAACTGCGTTTTTTTAAAAGTAGGTGAATTTTAATGTTTAGCAGAACCGAAATGCTTCTTGGCAAAGAAAGTTTAGAAAAGTTAAAAAACTCAAGCGTTGCTGTTTTTGGCATTGGTGGTGTTGGTGGGCATTGCGTTTTAGCACTTGCTCGTGCCGGTGTTGGCAAACTCACATTGGTTGATAATGATGTTGTTAGCGTTAGCAATCTTAACCGTCAAGCAGTCGCTTTTCAAGACACAATTGGCAAACAAAAAACTGCAGTTATGAAAGAAATGGTTTTGAAAATCAACCCAGAAATTTGTGTTGAAACAAAAGACATTTTCTTTTTGCCAGAAACAAAAAATGAGTTTGATTTTTCGCAGTTTGACTATGTTGTTGATGCAATTGACACAGTTTCGGGCAAAATTTGTTTGGTTGAATGTGCGAATGAGAAAGGCGTTAAAATCATATCTTCAATGGGCGCTGGCAACAAGTTAAACCCAACCGAGTTTGAAGTTGCAGATATTTATAAAACCGAAGTTTGCCCGCTTGCAAGGGTAATGCGAAAAGAGTTAAAACAACGTGGAATAAGCAAATTGAAGGTGGTTTATTCAAAAGAAAAAGCAATGAAACCAAATGGCGAAGAAAGAGTGCCGGGCAGTGTTTCGTTTACCCCAAGCGTTGCAGGAATTGTTTTGGCAAGTGAAGTTGTTAAAGACATAACAGGTGTTAGAAATGACTGAAATTAAACAGATTTTGCTTTCGCTTGCAGATGAAGATTATAAAAAATTTCATCAAAAATTAATTCCAAATGTTGATGAAAACAAGGTTTTGGGCGTGCGCACGCCAAAACTTAGAAAACTTGCAAAACAGTTGAAAAATACCGAGTTGGCGAATGAATTTTTGAAAAGTTTGCCACACGAATTTTATGAAGAAAACAATCTTCATGCGTTTTTGCTTGAAGAAGTGGGCGACTTTGACAGGGCAATAAAAATGGTAGAAGAATTTTTGCCGTTTGTTGATAACTGGGCAACCTGTGATGGAATGAAAATTAAAGTTTTCAAACAAAATCCACAAAAATTGTTGCCTTACATAAGAAAATGGATTAGCAAGAAAGATATTTACACCGTAAGATTTGCCGTTGTAATGCTTTTGAATTTGTTTTTAGATGAGCATTTTCAAAAGTCACATTTTGAACTTGTTAAATCGGCAATTTGTGATGAATATTACATAAATATGTCAGTGGCTTGGTATTTTTCTTTTGCACTCATCAAGCAATATGACAGTGCTGTAAAACTGTTTGAAACAAGGCAAATAGACAACAAATGGGTGCATAATAAATCGTTACAAAAGGCAATTGAGTCTTTTAGAATAAATGAAAAAACTAAAAAATATTTAAAAACTTTAAAAACAAAGTGAGGTAATTTTTTATGAACTTTAAACATTTTGGAGTAATGCTTGATTGCTCAAGAAATGCAGTAATGAAGCCAGAATCTGTTAAAAAGTATATCGACCTTTTAGCGCGTCTTGGCTACAACACACTTATGCTTTACACCGAAGATACTTATGAAGTTGACAACCAACCATATTTCGGCTATCTTCGTGGCAGGTATTCAAAAGAAGAGTTAAAGGATATTGATGCTTACGCTGCTTCAAAAGGTGTTGAGCTTATTCCTTGCATTCAAACCCTTGCGCATTTAAATGCAATTTTGCGTTGGCGTGAATATCAATCTTGCAGAGATTTAGGCGACATTTTGCTCATTGGCGATGAAAAAACTTATCAACTTATTGATGATATGTTTGCAACACTTTCACAGTGCGTTAAATCAAAAAGCATTCACATTGGTATGGACGAAGCGCATATGGTTGGCCTTGGTAAATATCTTGACCAACACGGCTATCAAAACCGTTCAAAAATTTTGGTGGAGCATTTGCAAAAGGTTTGCGAAATCGCTAAAAAATATGGCTTAAAACCTATGATGTGGAGTGATATGTTCTTCCGTTTGGCAACTGGTGGTGGCTATTATGTTGATGAAGTTGAGTTTAGCGATGAAGTGCTTTCGCTTGTGCCAGAAGAATTAGATTTAGTTTATTGGGATTATTACGCAGATGACAAAGCTCATTATGAAAAAATGATTAGCCATCACAGACAGTTTAAAAACGATATGTGGTTTGCAGGCGGGCTTTGGTGTTGGAACGGTTTTGCACCAAGAAACGAATTCACAATGAAATCATTAAGAGCCGCAATGCCTGCAATGGTTGAACAAAAGGTAGAGAATGTTTTCTTCACACTTTGGGGTGATGATGGTAAAGAATGTTCAAACTTTGCAGTTTTGCCTTCGCTTTACTTTACCGCTTGTTATGCAAAAGGCATTACTGATGAAGAAGAAATCAAAGAAGGTTTTTACAAAGAATTTGGTATTTCTTTTGATGACTTTTTGCTTCTTGACTTGCCTGATACTTGCGGAATGGAAAGAGGCAGAAAAGAAAACCCTGAAAAATATATGTTCTACAATGACTTGTTCTTAGGTATTTTTGACTGCACAATTGATGATGGTTTTGAGCCAGATTATGACAAATGTGCAGAAAAACTCAAAAATTTTAAAAACCACCCTGAGTTTGGTTATTTGTTTGCGCATTATGAAAATCTTTGCAAGTTCTTGCAGGTTAAATTTACACTTGGCAAACGCACAAGAGAAATTTACAAATCTGGCGACAAAAAAGAACTCGCTAAACTTTTGTTAGAGTATGAAGATTTGTATTACAAGTTAGAAGATTTTTACGAAACTTTCAAAACTCTTTGGTTCAAAGAAAACAAACCACACGGCTTTGATGTGCAAGATATTCGAATCGGCGGCTTAAAACAAAGAATTTTAAGTTGCAGAGAAAGAATTCACGATTATGTGAATGAAAAAATTGATAGTATTCCTGAACTTGAAGAAGAAATTTTGAATGAATTTTCTGAAAAATATTGTTATTTTAACAAATATTCACACAATTGCACAGTAAATGTTTTTTCACATTAAAACTAAAAAAACACGCCTTTTCAAAAAGGCGTGTTTTTTGTTGCAAAAAAGATGAATTTTTGTGCTAAAACACTTGTAATATTAATTAATATATAATATAATATATTATAAATAATTATATCTCAATGTGAGTGATAAGGAGAAGAAAATGACTAACGGTTACGGAATTGATTTGGGCTCTTTAAAAACTGTTATTTGCTCAGGCAAGTCAATTGTGCTTGATGAGCATTCTGCAATTTCATATCAAACATATACAGATGAGCTTATCGCCGCTGGTACTGACGCTTACAATATGATTGGGCGCACACCTGATTCAGTAACTGCAGTCAGACCAATCATTGAAGGTGTTATTGCTGATTATGAAATGGCACAAAATATGTTAACTGCGTTTATTTCATCGGTTGCAGGTAGCAACCTTTTAAAAGCAAGGTTGATGGTTGCCGTGCCAAGTGGCATTACAAGTATGCAACGCCGTTCATTAATCAATGCTTGTCTTGAAGCAGGCGCGCGTGATGTATGTACACTTGACGGCCCGGTTGCAGCAGCTATTGGAATGGGGCTTGATTTTACAACACCAAAAGGTTCAATCATTGTTGACATTGGTGCAGGTACTACTGACATTGCAACTCTTTCAATGGGTGGCCTTGTAAAATCTGAATCAATTTCAATTGCAGGCGACTATTTTAACAAAGAAATTGAAAAATACATAAAATTTGAGCACAACGTTGTGGTTGGTCCACACACAGTTGAGCAAATTAAGTCACAAATCGGTTGTGTTAAACCAAGACCACTTGAATTAACATTGACTGCAAAAGGTCAACACCAATTCACAGGAATGCCACAAACATTTGAAATTAACACAAGTGAAATGATTACTGCGCTTTATGATGCGGCAATGATGATTTGTAGAAGCATTCAGTCGGTTATTGAAAATTCGCCACCAGAAGTTGTTGGTGACATTGAGCGTGACGGCTTGACATTAATCGGCGACGGCTCAAAGTTATACGGGCTTGCTGAGTTTATTGAAGAATTCGTTGGTGTTAAGGTTAACATTCACGAAAAACCAAAAACCTGTGTTGCTTTAGGTACAGCGGCAGCACTCAAGAATTTTGATTTATTGAAAAACGGAGATTATAAATTTAGTTCTGCAGAAGAATATATGTTGTAAAAGAAAGGTAGGTGGAATTAATGAAAAAAGTATTAAAAATGTTTTTGTCTTGTCTTTTGGCAGTTGTGTTAATGTTAAATTTAACTGCTTGTACAGGCTTTTTTACCAACCCAATTTCATTAATGCAACCACCAAAACTTTCTGGCAATTTGGTTGAAATTGAAAATGAATTGTTTTCGCTTTATCCTGATTACCAACTTTCATACCCTTCAAGCGGTAATTTTAGAAACGCAATTATTATTAGAGATTTGAATGATGACGGTGTTAATGAATCGGTAGTGTTTTATCAAACACAAGAAAACCAAACAACAACCGTTCACATGAGCATTTTTGGTCGCAATGAAAAAGAGTGGGTTTTAAAATATGACACCGCACTTGCTGGCTCTGGCATTGAAAGGGTTGAGTTTAAAGATGTTTGTTTTGACACTGCAGAAGAAATTTTGGTTGGCTTAAAACTTTACAACGTTCAAGAAAACCAGTTGAATGTTTATGGTTACACCGGTGGCAAGGTAACACTTTTGTGTGAAGAAACCTACACAGAATATTGCGTTGGCAACATTGGTGCTTCTAAAAAGCCACAAATTGTTTTGTTCAAAATCGCTTCTCAAGCGCAAGCAGTTTCAAGTGAAATTAAAGAAACACCTGTTGAGAAAACGGTCAGCGCAAAACTTTTAAGTTTTTCTTACGCTGAAGATGGTGTGCCGGTTTACCTTGGCACAGCAAATTTTGACACAAACATCATTTCATTTTCATCAATTTTGGTTGCGCCAATTGATGAAAACAAAAAAGGATTTTTTGTTGATGCTTTTGTTGGCGCAAACGCAATGATAACCGAAGTGTTTTATTATGATGAAACATTGAAAACAACCTATTACCACAAAAAAGCTAATTCTACCGATGCAACTTATAGAGAATCGTTGATTGGTTGTCGTGATGTTGATAAAGACGGCTACATTGAAATTCCAAAAACCTATGTTTGTCAAGGTTATGAAACGGTTGAAACTTTTGATGAAAGGGTTTACTTTACCGAGTGGTACAAGGTTGGCAACAAATCTTTAGGCGAGCGTGCGCAAAGTGGTTTTATTAACAACGCTGATAATTATTTTCTTAAAACTCCAGCAATTTGGTTGGGGGTTGTAACCGCTCAACGACTTATGGAAAACAGAGAAAGAGTTTTCTATGAGTGGGATGCTAATAATCGCACCTATGGCGAAGAGTTGTTCAGAATCAGAGTATTTTTAAAAGCTGACTTTGAAAAGAATAACAGAAATTATAAAAAAGTTCAAACTGACAGCAATTATGTTTATGCAGTGAAAATCAACAAAAATGCTCAGTCACAATACAAAGTTACATTTGAAGAACTTAAAGAAAATATAATTCTTTTATAAAATATAACATTACTTTTGAAAGAGGGTAAAAAAATGAAAAGAATACTTGTAGTAGAAGATGAAATAGCAATCAGAGAGTTTGTTGTTATCAATCTTAAAAGAGCTGGTTATGAAACAGTTGAAGCAGGCACAGGTGAAGAAGCGCTTGACATTTTCTTCTCTTCATCTGACTTTCAGGTGGTTTTGCTTGATGTAATGATGCCTGGTATTGACGGCCTTCAAGTATGCAAACAAATCAGAGAAAAAAATCCAACAGTTGGCATTATTATGCTTACTGCAAAATCTCAAGAAATGGACAAGGTGTCAGCGCTTATGATGGGTGCCGATGACTATATGACAAAACCATTTTCTCCAACCGAGTTGGTTGCGCGTGTTGACTCATTAAACAGAAGGGTTGAAATGCTTAACAACAAAGCAGGCAACAACAAAGTGACTGATGAAATTGTTATTGGCGACTTTTCTCTTAACTTGCGCAGAAGAACCCTTGTTAAAAGAGGCATTGAAATTGAACTCACACCGGTTGAGTTTCAAATTGTTGAATATCTCTTCTCTACTGCAGGTCAACCTGTTGACAGATTAGATATTTTAAAAAGAGTTTGGGGCGAATCTTTCATTGGCGAAGAAAAAATTGTTGATGTTAACATTCGCAGACTTAGAATGAAAATTGAAGATGACCCTTCTGAACCAAGATACATTGTTACTGTTTGGGGCAGAGGTTACAAGTGGAACTCAAACATCTAATTAATTTTTAAAATTTACTGAAAGGAGATGCTAATAATTTGGGTAATCACATTAACATTAACCCTGAACATTTGCAGGTAAAAGGTCTTACAAGACGTTGGCTAATTAACATTATTGGCATCGTCGTTTTGGTTATAATTTTGGCAGAAATTATTTTGTCACTTTTCATTAGAAATTATTACTACACATCGGTTAGTAATAATCTTGATTCAAAAATTAACTCGTTCAGTACATTTATGCGTGAAAAATCAAAGGTTAGTTCAACCGAGTTTGAAAACGCCGCAAGAGAGTTTGTTTATTCTTTTGATGAGAAAAATGTAATGGAAGTTCAGGTTATCAACAACAAAGGCGAAGCATTCATTTCTTCAAAGGGTTATATTAATTCTGATGAAGTTATGTATGATTATTTAGATGCTTTTGAAAAAGATGATAACTATGGCGAGTATATCGGCAAAAACGCTTCAGGCGAAATGGTAATGGCAAAAACTGCGTTAATGCCAAAATACAACGGCACAAGAATTGGTGCAATTAGAATTGTAATTTCGCTTGAAAGCATTAGCGAAACAATTATTTATAACATAATAATCATTGTTGTGGTTGGGTTGATTATTGTTGCAGTAACAGTCTTTTCCGGAATGTTGTTTTTGAAATCAATTCTTGAGCCAATTAAATCAATCACAAACACAGCGTTTAGAATTGCAAACGGTAATTTTAGCGACAGATTGCCGGTTAAAGATGCAGATGAAATTGGTAAACTTTGCGATACCATTAACTATATGGCAGCAGAGCTTGAATCAACCGAAAAGTTGAAAAATGATTTTATTTCAAGCGTTTCGCATGAACTTAGAACACCACTTACTGTTATTCAAGGTTGGTCTGAAACAGTAAAATGCTCTGTTGGTGCAGATGATGAGTTGGTTAGAAAAGGTGTTGAAGTAATCAACGGCGAAGTTTACAGACTTTCAGGATTAGTTGAAGACTTGCTTGACTTTTCAAGAATGCAGTCTGGCAGATTGCAAATCAGAAAAGAAAAGGTTGATATATTAGCAGAACTTGGCGAAGCATACATTATGTATCAAGCCGAGGCAGAGAAAAAAGGTCTCTCGCTTGAACTTATTGCGCCAGAGCAGTTGCCTTTTGTTATGGCAGACCCTGCAAGACTTAAACAGGTGTTTATCAACATCATTGACAACGCAATTAAATATTCAACAAACAACGGTGGTGCAGTAATGATTGAAGCATCACAGTCAGATGTTTATGTGCAAGTAAGAATTAGTGACATGGGTGTTGGCATTGCCGCAGAAGATTTGTCAAAGGTTAAAGAAAAATTCTACAAGGCAAACAACACAGTCAGAGGTTCAGGAATTGGGCTTGCAATTGCTGATGAAATTATTAAACAACATGATGGTATTTTGTTGGTTGACTCAAAAGAGGGCGCCGGCACAACAGTAACAATTGTTTTGCCTTATGTAAAGCCTGAACCAAAGACAGAAATTGAACCAGTAGCAGAAGGTCGAAAGGAAACAGAGAATGAGTAAAGAAAATTGTGGCGTTTGCAAAAAAACCTCAATTGGCGGTCAAGCAGTAATTGAAGGTATTATGATGAAAGGCCCAGAAAAAACTGTTTTAGCAGTTAGAACACCTGAAAAGGATATTGCAACAGAAAATGTTGATTTTCCTAACCCAGCCAAAAAGTTCAAATTTTTGGGTTGGCCGATAATTCGTGGCGTTGCAAATTTTGCCGTTACTATGTATGTTGGAATGAAAACATTAATGCGCTCTGCTGACTTGTCTGGAATGACAGATTTGGAAGAGGCAGAAGAGCAAGAAAAGCGTGATGCAAAGTTGCGCAAAAAGGCAGAGAAAAAAGGCATTTCATTTGAAGAAATGAAGAAACAAGATGAAGCAAAACCTAAAAAACTTTCAAACGCAGTTTTGGGTGTTGTAATGACAATTGGCTCGGTTTTGGGCACAGCGCTTGCATTGTTTTTGTTTATGTATGTGCCAAGCGTAATTTTCAACGCAGTTAATTCACTTTGCACAAGCAGTGTGGATTTCACATTTTCAGCAATTGAAAATGGTGTTTTACAAAATTGGCGTGGATTTTTTGAAGGCATTTTAAAAATTGCAATTTTTGTTGGTTATATGTTGCTTGTTTCAATGATGAGTGACATTAAAAAACTTTTTCAATATCACGGCGCAGAGCACAAAACAATTTTTTGTTATGAGCAAGGGTTAGATTTGACAGTTGAAAATGTAAGAAAACAAAGCCGTTTTCACCCAAGATGTGGCACTTCATTTATGTTTTTGATGATTGCAGTTGGCATTTTGTTTTCAACCATTATTGTAATTTTTGCGCCAGCAGTTACAAAAATAACTGTGCTTTGGGTTGCAATTAAAATTTTGCTTGTACCACTTTTTTGTGGTGTGGGTTATGAACTTATCAAGTTCTGTGGCAAGCATGACAACATTTTCACAAAAATCGTTGCAGCGCCTGGACTTTGGGTTCAAAGAATTTCAACAAAAGAGCCGGAAGACGATATGATTGAAGTTGCAATTAAAGCAATGGAAATGGTTATTCCTGAAAACCCTGATTTAGATAAAATATGAAAAATTTTGAATTAGTAAAACACATCTGTTCAATGCTTTCTTGCGAAAATGCAGATTTTGAAGCAAGACAAATTGTGCTCCACAGGTTGCAAACCGACAACACAGGTTTTATGAAACTTCGTCAAGAGCAAGCAGATGAAAACGTTGTAAAAGCGTGCGAGCAAATGGCTAAAAAGCGAAATTCAGGCATACCGCTTTACTACATTTTGGGCAAATGTGAGTTTTATTCAAACGAGTTTTTTGTGGGCAAAGGTGTGCTTGTGCCAAGAGATGATACCGAAGTGCTTGTGCAAGAAGCGCTCGAGCAAATCAAAGATATCAAAAACCCAAAAGTGCTTGATTTGTGCGCGGGAAGTGGCGCTATCGCAGTTTCAATTGCAAAGATTCGTCCTGATGCGTTCGTAGACGCGGTTGAACTTTATGATGACGCATTCAATTATTTGCAAAAGAACATAACGCACAACAAGGTTGAGAATGTAAAGTCGATAAAAGCTGATGCGCTAGAGTTTGTTGGCGAGTATGATTTGGTGGTTTCAAACCCACCTTACATTGCAGAAGATGAGAGAGAAAGTTTGTCTCGTGAAGTGCTTTGCGAACCAGAAACGGCACTTTTTGCAGAGAAACAAGGACTTTTGTTTTACAGAAAAATTGCAGAAAATTTTAAAAAGAACAATAACTTTACTTTGATGTTTGAAATTGGTTTTTCACAAGCTGAAAGTGTAAGTTCAATTTTAGAACACAACGGCTATTTAAACATTCAAACAATTAAAGATTATAACGGTCTTGACAGAGTAATAGTTTCAAATAAAAAATAAACTTAAAGGAGATATAGAAAAATGGCAGTTAAATCTACAAAGGATGCAAAAAATCCAAAAGAAAAAGCGTTACAAATGGCGCTCGACCAAATTGAAAAAACTTATGGTAAAGGCGCAGTAATGAAATTGGGCGACACTCAAAATTTGAATGTTGAAGCAATTTCAACTGGCTCTGTTTCTCTTGATATGGCGCTCGGAATAGGCGGTATTCCAAAGGGTAGAATTATTGAAATTTATGGTCCTGAATCATCAGGTAAAACAACAGTTGCGCTTCACGCAGTAGCAGAAGCACAAAAACAAGGTGGCGAAGCAGCGTTTATTGACGTTGAACATGCGCTTGACCCTGACTATGCAGCAGCACTCGGTGTTGATATTGATTCATTGCTCGTTTCACAACCAGACACAGGTGAGCAAGCGCTTGAAATTTGTGAAGCGCTCGTTCGTTCAAACGCAATCGACATTGTTGTTGTTGACTCTGTTGCAGCGCTCGTTCCAAAAGCAGAAATCGAAGGTCTCATGGGCGACAGCCACGTTGGTCTTCAAGCAAGACTTATGTCACAAGCGCTCAGAAAACTTACTGCTTGCATTGCAAAATCAAACTGTGCAGTAATTTTCATCAACCAACTTCGTGAAAAAGTTGGCGTTGTTTATGGCAACCCTGAAGTTACAACTGGTGGTAGAGCGTTGAAATTCTATTCATCAGTTAGAATTGAAATTAGAAGAAGTGAAAAATTAAAAGTTGGTAGCGATTTTGTTGGTTCTCGAACAAAAGCAAAAATTGTTAAAAACAAAGTTGCTCCTCCATTTAAAGAAGCAGAATTTGACATTATGTATGGCGAAGGTATTTCAAGGGTTGGCGAAATTGTTGACCTTGGCGTACAAGTTGATGTTATTCAAAAATCTGGCGCTTGGTTCTCTTACAACGACCAAAAAATTGGCCAAGGCAGAGAAAATGTTAAGATTTACTTAATGGAAAATCCTGAAATTATGGCAGAAATCGAAGAAAAAATTAAAGAGTGCAGAGACAAACTTTTTGGTTCAAAAAAACCAAGACTTCCAAAGGCAACTTTGTCAGGTCTTAAAGAAACAACTGTTGAAAATGTCCCTGAAGAGCCAGCATCAAAACCACTTGATATTGACATTGACATTGCAGTTGAAGACTAATGAAAATTGTTAATTTAAAGCAAGCAAAAAAGCATCAAATTGAAGTTGTTTTTGATGAAATGAGCGTGTTTTTAGACAAAGAAACAGTGTTAAAAAACGCTCTTAAAGTGGGTAAAGATTTGAGTGAGCCTGAAATCGAAACGCTTAAATATGACTCGCAAAAAACAAGAGCAACTTCAAAAGCGCTTTGGCTTTTGGGGTTGCGTGAATATTCAAAAAAAGAAATGTATTTGCGCCTTGTAAAAGACGGCTTTGACAAAGATGCGTCCAGTGAAGTTGTTGAAACACTCGCAGACTCTGGCGTTATTGATGATGAGCGCTTTGCTTATAACTTTGCTTACAATTTGCACATAAACAGGCATTTAGGCAAACGTGCAATTATAACAGAACTTATGCTAAAAGGCGTTTCTCGTGAAATAGCCGAAACTTACGCAAACGAGTTTTGTGATGATGAAGTGGCAGATGCTGCGAACATAATCCGTATTAAATATAAAGGTTTTAATGTGGACGAAAAAATTAACCGCAGAATGTTTGCAGGTTTGCAACGAAAGGGCTATTCATATAGCACTATAAAATCAGCTATGGATTTGGTAGAAAGCGAAGAATAGCCTTCTCCTTGAGGAGAAGGTGTCACGAAGTGACGGATGAGGTGTTTTTACTATGAAAAAGAAATTGATTATAATTATTTCAATTGTTTTAGTCTTGGTAATCGGTTTTGTTGTTTGGTGGAATGTGCCAACGCAAATGATTAATGTTGATTATACCAATGTTGAAGAAATTATTGTTTTTAATGGCAACACGGGAAAAGAAGTAACTCTTGTTAGTGGCGATGAAGAAACAAAAAGAATAATTCAACACATGGGTTGTTGTACTGTGAAAAAAGATGAATTTTTTGGTTTGTCTATGGGATACCATTTTCGAGTTTCAATAAAACTTAAAAATGATTTAATTGGAGGATTAAATGGTTGGAATGAGTTTTATATGAATTCAGAAGAAGGATTTTCAAAAAACGGAATTTTTTATAAAATAACTCAGGGCAACGGTAAATTTTTGTTTTTGGAATTATGCGATTTGTTTTTAGAAGAAGATGAAAAAATAATCGGTCATCATTAAAAATGCAATTTTTATAGCAAACAGCCCCTCCACCGCTAACGCGGTCACTCTCCCACTTAACAAGGGAACTCGGCGTTTAGCTACGCCCCCGCCCTACGATGAAAAAAAGATTAATTAGGTGTGATTTTTATGAAAAAAGGTTTAATAATTGCAACTGTTATTGTTGTCGTAGTGTTGATTTTTGTAGGTTTATTAGCCTTGAAGACATTTTCGATAATAGGAAATTTTAAATCTCAAATGAAAAAACATACCCAGATGAGTACTGAAGAATTATCCGTTCTTAATGATGAAGAATTGTTTTCGGCTATTTCTGACCGTGTGGATGATGAAATTTATTATGCAGACGACATTAAATCTGCTTTAGCAAATGCAAATAAACAAAAACAGGTTTTTTATACTGCTTATTGGTATGAAGCAGAAGTAAACAATGGTGGTCTTTGTCAATATTTTGCTAATTCAAGTAATTTGACAGCGCCATATTTGAGTGAAACGCTTGAAATTATTGGCGCAAAGGAACACAAAGAGAATTTTGATAAATTTGTAAAAGATAACAATATTGATGTAAATGATTTATCAATGTTTGAATCTGATGATGTTGATGAATATATTGAAAAAACAGAACTTTTGGATTTTGATAAGTTTGATGAAAAATTTTATGAGTTAGAGCCAATACAAGATTATCTTGTTAAGTATGCTCGTGAGAATATAGAAAAATTTTAGGAGAAAATATGGCAGTTGTCATTCTGAACGAAACGAAGTGGAGCTGAAGAATCTTAAAAGTATAGTGGTAAAGATCCTTCGACTTGCGCTCAGGATGACACAAAGACAAAATTTTTAGGAGTTTTTATGGCAGTTAAAGTTGGAATGGTGTCACTTGGTTGTCCAAAAAATCAGGTTGATGCAGAAATTATGTTATCGTTTTTGGCAAAAGAAAATTTCGAGATTTGTGCCGATGAAAACGAGTGTGAAGTTATAATTGTTAATACTTGTGGTTTCATTGGCGATGCAAAGCAAGAAGCCATTGATAATATAATTGAACTTGGGCAGTTAAAACAAAATGGTGCTTTAAAGAAAATTATCGTTACCGGTTGTTTGGCAGAGCGTTACAAAGAGCAAGTTTTAACTGAAATGCCTGAAGTTGATGCAGTTGTTGGCATTGGCGAGAATAAAAACATTTGCGAAATTGTAACAAAAGTTTTAAACGATGAAAGTTTTGGGCAGTTTTCTGACAAAAACAACCTTTTAATGAATGCTGACAGAATTTTAACCACACCTAATTACACAGCTTATCTTCGTATTGCAGATGGTTGCGACAACTGTTGTACCTACTGTGCAATTCCAATGATTCGTGGCTCTTTCCGTTCAAGAGAAATGGAAAATGTATTAGCAGAAGCAAAATCATTAGCAGAAGGTGGCGCAAAAGAAATTATACTCATTGCGCAAGACACCACCCGTTACGGCGAAGATTTGTACGGCGAATATAAATTGCCTGAACTTTTAGATGAACTTCAAAGAATAGACGGCATCGAGTGGATTAGAATTTTATATGCTTACCCTGATAAAATTACTGATGAGTTGATTGATGCTATGAAACGCAACTCAAAGGTGCTTCATTACATTGACATTCCAATGCAACACGCATCTGACAAAATTCTTAAAGCGATGAACAGAAAAGGCGACAGTGCGTTGCTTAAAAGCGTAATAGCAAAACTTCGCGCGGCTATGCCTGACATTGCAATTAGAACAACATTTATTGTTGGTTTTCCAGGAGAAACCGAAGAAGATTTCACTTGTCTTGCCGAGTTTGTGCAAAGCGAGAAGTTTAGCAGAATGGGTGCTTTTAAATATTCACCTGAAGAAGACACCCCTGCGGCAGAATTTGAAAACCAAGTAGATGAAGACAAAAAAGAACGCAGACTTGAAGTTATAATGGCAGAGCAGTCAGTTGTAAACGACGAAATTGCCGAAAGTTTCATTGGCACAACTCAACAGGTGCTTGTTGAAGGCTATGACAGAATGAACAAGTGTTATTTTGGCAGAAGCAAAATGGATGCGCCTGACATTGACGGCAAGGTTTATTTTATGAGTGAAAATGCTTACAACCCTGGCGACTTTGTAACTTTGAATATTTATGACAGAATAGATTATGACCTTTTAGGAGAAGAAATATGAACTTACCAAACAAATTGACAC
>JAZRPW010000019.1:0-30108 GCA_045649405.1 Acutalibacteraceae bacterium | reverse complement strand
TCTGATACTGTGGTAACAATCAAATTTGTAGCAGTTTCAAGTGGTACATTCTATCCAGATGATATTGTTTTCAAAAAGATTGGTGATGCAAACCCTACAGCTATTGACATTTCAATGAAAGCTGGCGCTGCACTCAGACTTAGCGAGCAAAACGGTATTCGTTTCTACACACAAGTAGATGCAGAAAAAATTAGCAACTTGCAAGAAGCTGGTTACACAGTTGAACTTGGAACACTCATTTCTCCGCTTGATTTAATCGGTTCAAGTGAACTTACATTTGAGTCTGGTGTTCCTTGTCTTGATGTAAAATACACAGCAAAAGACAAAAACGGCAACTTCATTTATTATGAAGGTGGCAACACAATTGTTGGTTCAATTGTAGATATTAAAGAAACAAGCACTTCTTGGTCAGCAGTTTCAGGTAACATTACAAGAGAATATGTTGGTCGTGGTTATATTAAACTCACAAAAGACGGCGAAATAACTGTAATTTATTCTGATTATGCAGACGGCAACATTGCAAACAACGCTCGTTCATTGCAATATGTTGCAGATGCTTATAAAAACGATGATAATTCAAATTACCCAATGCTTGATATTGATATACAACTTTTAGTTGACAAATGGGCAACAGCAGTAAAATAAAATTAATTTAATAATTGACAAAAGCCACTCTCTTTTGAGAGTGGCTTTTGTCGTTTTAAGGTATGTTATGAATGGTTAGTTTAATGTAAAACAACCAGTAGTTGTATTGTCAATTACATTTTTGAAAAACTCAATTTTATTAATAATTGCAACATAATCACTATCAATTATTGGGTAGTTTTTTGCCATAAACTCAAGGGTGTCTTTAAGTTGAAGCATTGTTGCAAATTGGTGTTTGCAAGCGCTTGTACAAAAACAACTGCAAACAAGTTCAGAAATGTCGCCGTTTTGATATTTAAATTCAACTAAATAATTTTTAGACCCCTTAACAATTGCCCTGCCTTTTTGCTTGTCAATTTCAATATACAAAACACGGTCTTGCAAGTAATAATCATAACCACGGTCGGCAACTTCTTTTTCAATTTTCATTCCACCAAGGTCTTGTAAATTGAACATTTCATCATCGGTTGAAATAACATATTCTTCGTCGTCTTTTTCTGGTGGATTAAACCAGGTTGTTGCTTTGTCAAAATTCAAAGCTTTTTCATCGGTTGTGAAAAAGTGTGTGCCGGCAAGATAAAATTCCCCCTTAACATCAAAATCAACAACAGAAATAACACGTTGATAATCAGAAAGTTTAATTTTAAAGTTGTAGTTAATGTTATTAACACGACCACGAAAACCTTCAAGTTTGCCATCAACATAAACCCAGTCGCCAACCTTTAAATCAAAACTATCATTATAATAAGAAAGAGTAAGATGTTTGTCAGGAAAGAAAACATCAACAACCGACTTTTTTGGTTTTATTTTTCTTGTTCTTTTTGTTTCAAATTCGTTTTTTTCTTCTTTTCTTTCTGTTTCAATTTCAAATCCAATTTTAAAACTCATTTATTTTCTCTCCTTTATTTTTAATAACTACATTTACCAATCAAAGTCAAAACAAAATAAATAATGGCTATAATTATCCAAAATCTCCATGAGCAGCCGCCACCGCTACTGCTGCCACCACTAGTGCTATTAAAAGCGTGATAATCATTCATAAAAGCAACCCCTTTTCATTTTCTATATGCATTCTAACAGATGCCGTGTACTATAAAAAGGACAGATACCTGCTTTTTGTTGTAAAGTTAAAATTTTAATGATATAATTTTTAAAAAAAGGAGGAGTTAACAATGAAAGAAACCACAAAATTAAAGTTATTGCACATTTTCTTTCCAAACAAATGTCCTTGTTGTAAGCGTGTTATTCCTCCACTTGATTTGTTTTGCAATGAGTGTTTTGAAAAGTTTGAAACTGTTAGTGGAGAGCGTTGTAAAATCTGTTTTAACTTGAAAGAGAAGTGTGACTGCAAAAAGTACCCAAGGTTTTATTTCAGAAGTGTTGCACCTTTTGCTTACAAAACGCCACTAAAAAATGCAATCATTCATTTGAAATCTGTTAATGATAAACGATTGGTAGAATTCTTTGTTAAATATATGCTTGACATTATTGCCAAAAAATATAAAAACGTTCAGTTTGACGCAATAATTCCTGTGCCAATGCATAAATCTAAAAGAAGGTTGCGTGGATTTAATCAAAGCGAATTGTTGTGTTTTGAACTTTCAAAGCAGTTAAATGTGCCGGTGCTTGATAAAGCATTGGTGCAAAAACAAGAAACAAAATCTCAACACACATTGAACTTCAAACAAAGAAGGCAGAATGTTAAAAATGTTTACAAAGCAAACCCAATTCCAATTGAGTTTCAAAGGGTGTTGCTTGTTGATGATGTTATAACCAGTAGCGCCACAGTTAATGAGTGTGCAAAGGTATTAAGAATTGAAGGTGTTTCAAAAATTTATTGTGTTAGCGTTGCAAGAACAGAGTAATTGATAACAAATGTGAATAATTTTCACAAAAATATAATGTGAAATTTGTTCACATCTACAAACTTTTGTCGAAAAATGTGAAAAAACTTGACATCGAAATTTTGTCTTGATATAATCTAATTGTGAAAAAACTTCACATTAATTATTTGGTAAAAGGAAGCGATTCAAGTGTATAGCATAAACCAGACAACTATTATTGATGAAAACGGAAAAACCATTAAAACTTACGGCATTTCTTGTGGAAATAGAATTATAAAAGACATTTCAATTGACAAGAAAAAGGTAGAACAGCTTGTTGAACTTTGCAATAAAAACAAACTGTCACCAATTCATTTAGATGATGTTATTGATGATTTTTTAGTTGATTTACAAATATAAACCAAAAGTCTTGCAAGGCTTTTGGTTTTTTCTATTTTTATTAAACTTGAAAAAATGCTCATTTCGTGTTATAATTACAAAAAATCCCGTTAAGGAAGTAAATATATGAAAAAAGTATTATCAATTTTAGTATGTTTGGTGTTGCTTTTTAGCACAGTTGCAATTACAAGCATTAATGCAAGCGCAAAGGCAAACCTTAAAACAGATAAAACAGAATATTTATATGGCGATGAAGTTAAAGTAACCGCAACTGGTTCTGGAAGCCAATGGGTTGGACTTTATAAAGAAGGCGAAGTTCCGGGTGATGGCAATGCTTCTTATTTTTGGTATTTTGTTAACAAAGATGGTTATACTTCGGGCAGAACTTATGTTATTCAAGAAACTTCAAATAATGGCAGAGGAGATTTGATTCCTGGCACTTATGATATTCATTTGTTTAAAGATGAAGGTTATACAATATTAGAAACAGTAAAAATTATAATAAAAGATAACCCATCAGTTGACTTGAAAAACGACAGTCTTTCAATAAACAAAAAAGAATTTTCTGTTGGCGAATCTATTATGGTAACTGCAACTGGCAAAAGTGCTTTTGCGTGGGTTGGTGTTTTTAAATCAAACAGTAAACTTGAAACAGGCACAAACCTTGGTTGGTATTATGTTTCAAATTCTTACGGCATTGCAAAAGACGTTTTAGGGGTAACCAACACATTACCAGAAGGTAAATATAAAATAATTTTGTTTGGCGATGACAGTTATAATAAGATTGTTTTAACTGAATATATAACAGTTGTTCCTTTGGATTTAAAGGAGTTTTCATCGATAGTTTATGAACTTGATAATGAAACTGATGGCTTTGCAAATGGTACTGTAACTGTTACAGCAGAACAAGAAATGTCAGCTAATTGTGTGCTTTTTTGGGGAGATGAGAACGGAAACATACTCCAAAATTACACACAAATTACAAGATTTAAATTTACAGGCAAAACAACCAAAATAACAATGCCAACACATCTTATAATTCCACCTGAAGCAAAAAAATTGTTGGCTTTTGTTTCTAACGGTATTGAAATGTCAACAACCGCAGTTTCTTGTGACTTGCCACAAAACAGTCAATATAACCTTTCAACAGAAGGTGTTCTTGCTGAATTTCAAGTGGTAAGTGACACACATATCACTAGCGGTTCAAGTTCAACTTCGAACACACATTTCAAAATGTTGCTTGAAGATGTTAATAGCAATAGCAAAAATAGTCTTGGCATATTTATAAATGGTGACGTTACTGATTCGGGCATAAAAGAAGAATACGAACAGTTAAAGAGCATATATAATTCGGTTAAACGCCAAGTGAAAGATTTGCCAGAATTACACTTTGCAATTGGTAATCATGACTGGAATTCTGGCAATCCAAATTCACAGTTCCAAGCTTATGCTAAAGCGTTTAATAGCAACCTTGCAAAACAACCAGAAAAGGTTTATTACGATGAAGTTATTGGTGGCTATCACTTTATTTATCTTGGTAGTGAAAGCCAGGGTACTAGTGCTTCAATTTCAAAAGAGCAGTTAGAATGGTTTGACAATGTTATGGCTGGTTGTACTGCCGAAGACCCTGACAAGCCAGTTTTTGTATTGTTGCACCAATCATTTTATAACACAGTTGCCGGCTCACTTCCTGGTCAAGGCTGGCACGGAATTATTGATGAAGTTTCATTAAAGCAAGTTTTAGAAAAATATAAACAAATTATCTTCTTTAACGGTCACAGCCATTGGGAGTTCGATTCTAAGAGCAATATGTTTGCAGGTAACACAGAATTGCCTGTTGCGCTTAACACAGCTTCGGTTAGTTATCTTTGGACAAGTTATAATGTGAATGCAGGTCAACATTTAGACGGCTCACAAGGTTATTATTTAAGAGTTTACGATGACAAAGTGGTTGTATTAGGTAGAGATTTCGAAAACAAAAAGTATATTGCTTCGGCAGTTTATGTTATAGAGAAGCAAAAACTCAAGTTAGAAAAAACTGAGTATGTAATTTCTAACGACCACGTAGCTCAAACTATCAAGGTTGAAACAACTGATGGAGCAGAAGTTAAATTTACTTCTTTGAACGAAAGTGTAGCAACCGTTTCAAGCAACGGCAAAATTACTCCAAAAAAATTGGGCGAAACACAGGTTGTTGTTTTAATTGAATCTTCAAAAACCAAGGTAATTAACAAAAAATATGTTACTGTAAAGGTTGAACACAAATCAGACCATGCAATCGTTGAGGTTGTTGATAACGCAGTCAGACCAACCTGTACCGAAACCGGTTTAACCAAGGGCAGTCACTGTAAAAATTGTGGGCTTGTTTTGGTTGAACAACAGGTTGTTCCGGCATTAGGGCATACAGAGGTTGTTGACAGTGCGGTAGCACCAACTGCAACACAAACTGGTTTAACAGAAGGCAAACATTGTTCTGTTTGTGGTGAAGTTTTAGTAGCGCAACAAATTGTTCCAGCACTTGGAGTTCCTGAAACTACAACAACCACAACTGCTCCAACTATTGCGCCAACCACAACCACAACTACAACCACAACTACCACTTCTGCAACAACAACCACCGTTTCAAAGTGCAAACACACTTCATTAAATGTTGTTGACAAATTAGAGCCAACTTATTTCGCCGCAGGCTACACTGGAGATATGGTCTGCGCCAACTGTGGTGAGACAGTTGTAGATGGCATGAAAATATCAAAATTAGTTTTGTCAAAACCTAAATTTAAACTAACAAAAGGTATTAGACAGTTTAGAGTTAAATATTTTAAAGTAAAGGACGCAACTGGATTCCAAGTTAGATACAGAATAAGAGGCAAATGGACAGTAAAAACAGTTACTGCACAAAAAACCGCAATAAAAACATTCAAAAAGCTCAAAAAAGGCACTTACAAAGTGCAAGTTAGAGCAATGATTAAACAAGGCGATAAAACAGCTTATTCATCTTGGGCAAAAACACAAAAAGTTAAAGTAAAATAACAAAAAAGCACACTCGAAAAGAGTGTGCTTTTTGTTTTAAAAAACTATTAATAATTTTCAGGTTTGATTTGGAAATATGATTGTGGGTGGTTACAAGTTGGGCAAATTTCAGGAGCTTTTTTGCCAACCATAATATGACCACAGTTGATACATTGCCAAATAACATCGCCATCTTTTGAGAAAACAACTTCATCTTCAACGTTTTTGAGAAGTTTTCTGTAACGTTCTTCGTGTTCTTTTTCAACTTTAGCAACATACTCAAATTTCAAAGCGATTTCTTCAAAGCCTTCTTCTCTTGCTTCTTTAGCCATTCTAGCGTACATATCTGTCCACTCGAAGTTTTCGCCTTCAGCAGCATCTTTCAAGTTAGTAGCTGTGTCAGCAATGCTACCACCGTGAAGATATTTGTACCACATTTTTGCATGCTCTTTTTCATTAGCAGCTGTTTCTTCAAAGATTTTTGAAATTTGAACAAATCCATCTTTTTTAGCTTTTGAAGCATAATAAGAATATTTGTTTCTTGCCATGCTTTCGCCAGCAAATGCTTCTAATAAATTTTTCTCGGTTTTTGTACCTTTAAGTTCCATTTTTAATTACCTCCAAAATTATTTTGTATTATTATTTTATCACAACAAATTCAAAAAATCTATAATTTTTCAAAAAATTTATTTTAAATTTTTGAAAACAATTTCGCCAAACTCATCTAAATAAGACTTTGCAATGTTTGTTTTGGTGTTTGCAAATTCATTTAGCACTAGCAACACCGATTTATCAAACTGTAATTTGTTGTCTAGATACAAGTAATATTTTGATTTTAATTTATAAACAACGCTGCCTGATAAACTTTCTTTATGTAAAATGATTTTCAAGCAGTCAATCAAATCATCAATTTTTGAAAAAACAAAAACGTTTTTTGGTCGCATTGCCGTTGCTTTAAACCTTTTTGCGCTAGTTCTTGTAAACAAAATCAAACAACCATTGTTGACAGTGGGAAATATCTCGACGCTTAACTGCGTATTAAAAATATCAAACCCGGTTTGCAAATAAGCATCCTTTAAAATTGATTTTAGCGCCCGTTTTGCAGCAAGGTCTCTACAAATAAAAGAATTTTTATCAATATTCAATTTTTGCATATCATCAAATTCAAGTTCAACCTTTAGTTTTTTATCATTTAAAACCTCAATATACAAAAAACAACACCTCTTTATTATCATATTAAAAAGGGCTTTTCTTTGCAATAAAAAGAAGTTGGAAGAGTTTTTTCCAAAACAAGCAATTTTTTTGTGAAATGGTGTTGACAACTGGGGTTTAAAGTGCTAAAATTTATTAAATATATTTTGGCTTTAGGAGGCGCTTTATGGTTAACACAAACTTTGACGAAAAATTCGTAAAAGAAGGTTTAACTTTTGATGACGTTCTTTTGGTTCCTGCTTATTCACAAGTAATTCCAAGAGATATTGAACTCAAAACAAAACTTTCAAAAAACATCACTCTTAACACCCCGCTCATTACTGCTGCTATGGATACCGTTACCGAGTCAAGAATGGCAATCGC
Organism: Acutalibacteraceae bacterium; assembly: GCA_045649405.1. Lineage (GTDB taxonomy): Bacteria > Bacillota > Clostridia > Oscillospirales > Acutalibacteraceae > RUG11462. The sequence goes on along the minus strand of JAZRPW010000019.1, from coordinate 22,657 downwards.
TATTGCTCGTGAAGGTGGTATTGGTATTATTCATAAGAATATGTCAATTGAGCAACAATTTGAAGAAATTGACAAAGTAAAACGTTCTGAAAACGGTGTTATTGTTAACCCATTCCATCTTTCACCTGACCATTTGGTAACAGATGCAAATGAACTTATGGCAAAATTCCGCATTTCGGGTGTGCCTATTTGCGAAAATGGTAAATTAGTTGGTATTCTTACAAACCGTGACTTGAGATTTATGACTAATTTTGATATTAAAATTAGCGAAGTTATGACAAAAGAAAACCTTGTTACTGCTCCCGTTGGCACAACTTTGGAACAAGCTCAAGAAATTTTGCGTCAGCATAGAATTGAAAAGCTTCCTATTGTTGATGATGACTACAACTTAAAAGGTCTTATCACAATCAAAGATATTGAAAAAGCTGTTATGTATCCAAACGCCGCTAAAGATGAAAAGGGCAGACTTCTTTGTGGTGCTGCAATCGGCGTTACTGCTAATATGATGGATAGAGTTCGTGCTTGTGTTGAAGCTCAAGCAGATGTATTGTCACTTGACTCAGCTCACGGCCACTCACAAAATATTATTGATGCAGTTAAAAAGATTAAGGCAGAATTCCCAGATGTCACACTTGTTGCTGGTAACATTGCAACTGCAGAAGCTGCAGAAGACCTTATTAAAGCAGGTGCTGACTGTTTGAAGGTTGGTATCGGTCCTGGTTCAATCTGTACAACTCGTATCATTGCAGGTATCGGTGTTCCACAAGTAACAGCTGTTTATGACGTTGCAAAGGTTGCTGCAAAATACGGCGTTCCTGTTATCGCAGACGGTGGTATTAAATATTCTGGTGATATCGTTAAAGCACTCGCTGCTGGTGCAAACTGCGTAATGCTCGGTTCACTCTTCGCAGGTTGTGAAGAATCACCTGGCGAAATGGAAATCTACCAAGGCAGAAACTTCAAGGTTTATCGTGGTATGGGTTCAATTGCTGCTATGAATGATGGTTCAAAAGACCGTTACTTCCAAGATGGCGCTAAAAAGCTCGTTCCAGAAGGCGTTGAAGGTCGTGTGCCTTACAAAGGAATGCTTTCTGATACAGTGTTCCAACTTATCGGTGGTATCCGTTCTGGTATGGGTTACTGTGGTTGCAAAACAATTCCTGAACTTCAAAAGAATGCAAAATTCGTTAAAATTACAGGTGCAGGTCTTAAAGAGTCACACCCACACGACATTTCAATCACAAAAGAAAGCCCTAACTATTCAACAAAAGGCTAAAATAAAAGGAGTTCCAAAACGGAACTCCTTTTTTAGTTTTCTTTACTAAATCTTAACTTTTTCTTTTTAAAATATAAAAAAACAATTGCTTTAATATGGTTAGTGGGTTTTATTATTTCAAAACTTGTGTTACAATTGTTTTATAAAAAAGAAGGTGGAAGAATGACAAAGTTTAAAGTTTTGGTTTGCGATGACGATGAGGCAATTTTAGAGTCGCTTCGCATTTATCTAACAAACGGCGGTTATGATGTTTTAACTGCTACTAACGGCATTGAAGCGCTTGAAATTGTCAAACGCGAAAAGGTTTCCCTCGTTGTGCTTGATATTATGATGCCGAAACTTGATGGACTTAAAACTACTTTGAAAATTAGAGAGAATGGGAACATTCCTGTGATTTTGTTGTCGGCAAAAAGTGAAGACACTGATAAAATTGCAGGTCTTGAATTTGGCGCAGATGATTATGTTACAAAGCCTTTTAATCCACTTGAGTTGGTTGCAAGAGTAAAATCTCAAATTAGAAGATACACAGACTTTGGTAATATCAAAACAAAGCCTACGCAGATTTTAACAGGTGGTTTGCTTATTGATACCGATTCAAAGCAGGTTACAGTTGATGGAGAAAAGGTCAAACTAACTGCAAGAGAGTTTAAAATTTTAGAGTTTTTAATGCAGAATATGGGCAAAGTTTTGTCATCTTCACAAATTTATGAAGCAGTTTGGAACGAAGCGTCTTACGGTGTTGAAAAAACAGTAACGGTGCATATTCGTAATATAAGAGAAAAAATTGAAATTAATCCAAAAGACCCGCAATATATTAAGGTGGTGTATGGTCTTGGTTACAAATGTGAAAAAATTGATTAGAAGTTTTATAGGTGGTGTGAATTTATGAAAAAAAGAAGTATTATAAATGCAATTTGCATTGTGTTAGCAATTATTTTTATAACCTGTAGTGGTGGAATGTTTTATAATGTTTTCAGGGCTTATTTAGTGCTTGATACAGATGTTCTTTTAGATAATGATTTTGCAAAATCAGTTCAAATAGAGAAAACTCAACCATTTAAACATGAATTTTTCATTGATGTTTATTCGCTATCTTGTGATACCGAAGGCAAATATTTAAGCGAAGAATTTGAAAAGTATAGCGAAAGCATAAAACAAGAGTTTGTTGATGAATTTTCAAAAGAATATTTAAGACAAAGGGCGTACTTTATTGAAAATTATTTCATAAATTCACTCAAAACAGTAGATTATGCTTTCCCAGAAGATTATTTTAGAACAGATACAAACTATTCTGTGCCTGAAAAAGTCATCAGAAATAAAGTAACCTTTGATAAAGATGCGCCGGGAATTATTCGTGATATTCAAACTATTGTAAATGGAACAAAAGGGTTAAAATTTAATGATTATGCGCTTTTAGTTCCTTATGAAGAACTTGAATCAAGGCATTTTGAATATTCAAAAGAATTTAGTTTTGAAAATAATATCTATGATTTTTCAATTGATGATTTTTTGCTTTTAGAAGATGATGTTTCTGATGAGGTTTCAGAGCGTTTTGACTATTTTACTTCAGAATTATATGAACAGTATGATTATTATTCTTATAATCAATATCATTATCAAAGCAAAGATAGTTTTAAATATTATGTGAAAAATACAAAAACAGGCGAGATTGCAACAAATTTAGAAAATGAAAATTATAAAGATTTAACAGAAAAACCAGTATTTTATGTTAATAATAAAGGCAAAGAAAAAACAAGCAAAAATACAGAATATCTTTTAGAAGATGAAATCTTTTCAACAGATGATTTTGTTTGTTATGTTGCTATTGATGTAGAGAATGCTAAAACACCTGATTTTTATACAGTTTATGATGCTTATTACACCAATTTGCAACAAACAGGTATAAGTGATGATTTGGTGTTTGGCTTTGTATTTTTGGCACTAGCAATAATACTTTTTATTGTTGTTTTAACAAAAACAAAAAGAGAAAGAATTTTTATTGATAAACTGTTTACCGATATTCATCTTGGCTTAATATCACTAGCAATTTTCGGTATAATTATGGGATTAGTTTTAATTTATGATAACAACAACTTTTTGATTTTCAGTAAGAATTCGCAGTATTTAATAGCATTTGGTTGTGGTTTAGGTTTTGCTCTTATAATTGAATTTTTCTGCTCATTTGTTCGTGTTTGCAAATCAGATAAAAAGTTAATAGATAATTGTTTAGTTTTTGTTGTTTTGAAGTTTATTTTCAAATCAGTTGCAAAAGTAATAAGCAAAATCAAACAAGTTCTTTCTTATAAACCTGCAAAAATTCATAAAACAGTAATTATAAGTATTGCTTTAGCGTTATTAGTCGATGTTGTTTTAGGCGCTTTATTAATTGGCTTTTGTGTTAGTGGAATGCCTGTTTTTATGCTCTTAACATCAATAGCACTTGCTGTTTTCAATTTGTTTGTAGCAATTAAATGGATTAAATATTTAATTAACCTTGACAAAATCATCACATCTGCGGTTAACAAAACAGAACTTAAAAGTTTAGAAAAACTTCCTGCATCTTTAAAAGTTTTGCAAGAAAGTATGAAATATACTAATGAAGAACTTAAAAAAGCGGTTGAAAAAGCAGTTAAAGACGAACGCCTTAAAACAGAACTTATAACAAATGTTTCTCATGACCTTAAAACGCCACTTACTTCAATTATTAATTATGTTGATTTGCTTAGCAAATGCGAAATAAAAGATGAAAACGCAAAAGAATATATCAAAGTTTTAGATGAAAAAGGTTTAAAACTAAAACGATTAATTGATGACCTTATCGAAGCATCAAAAGTTTCAAGTGGAAATATATCTCTTGATTTATCACATATAAATTTATCTGAGTTGGTTGTTCAAGCAGTAAGTGAAGCTGAAGAAGATTTTGAAAAGGCAGAATTAGAACTCAAATGCAAATTTGATGAGAATCAACCAGTTGTTTTTGCAGATGGCAATAAAACATTCCGTGTGGTTGAAAATCTTTTGTCAAATGCTAAAAAATATTCTGCAAAGAACAGTCGAGTTTACATTTCGGTTTATGAAGAAAATGGATTTGGCGTGTTTGAAATTAAAAACATTTCGGAAACCCCGCTTGATATTTCGCCTAATGAATTAACAGAACGATTTGTAAGAGGCGATAAATCAAGAACAAATGAAGGCAACGGGCTTGGACTTTCAATTGCAAAAGAATTGTGTGTTGCTATGGGCGGAAAACTCGAAATTACAATTGATGGCGATTTGTTCAAAGCAAAAGTTGTTTTACCAAAATAATAAAAAGGAGTTCCATTTTGGAACTCCTTTTTTAATCAGTTAACATTAAAAGCGAGTCTTCATCGATGTCGGGTTGTAAAACGCAATTTATTGCGTGTGAAATAAGCCGAGCACTACGTTCAATTAAAAGGTCAATTTCTTTAGGCGTTACAATCATACTGCTTGCGCTGTTGTAATGCATTTCGGTTTCGGCAATGTCATTAACAAGTGTGTTTGCGTCAACAACCGTTGGCACACCAACTGAAATGACAGGAATTCCAAGCGTTTTTTGGCTTAACTCATTTCGTGAATTGCAAACGCCACTGCCAGGAATAATGCCGGTGTTTGAAATTTGAATTGTTTTGCCAAGTCGCGAAATTTTACGAGAGGCCAAAGCATCAATGGCAATTGCAAAGTCGGGTTTGGTTTTGTCAACAATTGCTTTTAAAAACTCGCACACTTCAATGCCAGTTTGTCCGAGTACCCCAGGAGAAATGGCAGTAACACTGCGTAGGTTGTCAAAACCAATTGAGTTTGCAAGCTCTTCGCCAATGTGCCTTGTTGCAAGAATGTGCGAAATGCAGTCAGGACCTAAAGCGTCAGGCGTAATATTTCTGTTGCCAATGCCACAAACAAGGGCAGAGCCAGTTGGCAAAATCTTTGCAATTTCATCTGCCACAACCTTTGCAAGTTGCCTGTCCACAAGTTCGCCGGAGTCAAAACTGTTTTCAACTTCAATTGTAATATAACTGCCAATCGGTTTTTTAATTGCACGCTCGCCGGTTTTGTTCAATACCTTAATTGCAGTTATCTTTGCGCCGTGTTTTGCGAATTCATCTATCTTCAATCCATCATCAGTATGTGGCGAAATTTCTCTTTGTTCTATTGCAAGGTCGGTTCTAAAATTCAATAAAAAGCAACTCTTTTCATAATATTTTTATTAACTTACCCATAAATGTAAAAGAATATTTTGAAAAATTGAAAAAAACTCTTGATTTTTTCAATCAAAAGTGATATTATAGTTCGTGCAGATTATCAAATTACCGAAAAAGGTAAAATTTTTAAGGAGGTGCCCTGATGCCTAACATTAAATCAGCTAAAAAAAGAGTTAAAGTTATCGCTACAAAAACTGAGCGTAATAAAGCTATGAATTCAGCTCTTAAAACAGAGATTAAAAAAGCTAACGCAGCTATCGCATCAAATGCTGACAATAAAGCAGAGCAAGTTAAAGTTGCTATCAAAGCAATTGACAAAGCTCAAAGCAAAGGTTTGTTGCACAAAAACAATGCAGCAAGAAAGAAATCAGCTCTTAGCTCAAAGCTTAATAAAGCGTAAATCACAAAATTTAAGGATTAAAGCATTTGCTTTAATCCTTATTTTTTATGCCAATGCAATTGATAAAAGCATCAGTTCTTTTAAATTTTCGTAAACCGAGTAAAGCGTGTTTGGGTTAAGAGGGTTTTGCCCCTTGCCAATTTCAATTGTAAAGCCGGGACGAGAATATTTTTCAATAAACCAGTCTTTAAACCCAGCGTGTGAAGCGCTCGGTGCAGGGGAAGAAACTGAATAAGAACTTGCAGTTGCAAAAAGTTGTGCCAGTGCGTAAGATTTTTCAGGCGTGTTTTCGCCATATTGCCAATAAATCTCTTCGCCTTGTGAGTGCCAAGCCAGAACTTCTAAAATGTTGTTTCTCTCAACCAAATTAACAAGCGCCTTGGTTTCCGGCTCTGAATTAGGGTTTACTCCACCATATCTTCTTGGCGCAGGCCCAGTAACTCCGTTGTTGCGCTCAATTTCTTTCATCTTTTCAAACCCTGCGTCAAAATTGTGGTTAATGTCAATTCCATTTGCATTGGCATTCCAAAACTTAATGTCGTTGTTGCCATTAATTTGTGTTATTTGTGGTGCTTTTTCGCCAGCAGTAGAAGCACCGTTTAATGAAATTTCATAACCGTCAGGGTTAACAATCGGCACTACAATAATAGATTTGCCACAAAGCGCATTTCTCGCCGAGAAAAAAGAAAAGTCGGTGTTGTTTTGAAGGCAGGTGCAAAAATCTTCAACAAAAATCAAGTTTGTTAAAGTTGTTAATCGCTCAGAGCCGTGAAACCCTGCTGCGTATAAAACGCAATTATCTCGGTTGCCGATTTTAAGTGCTAAAATTGGTCTGCCAAGCACCGATTTGCCAATTTGAAAGACATCAACAAATGGAAAAACTTCGCCAAGTCGGTAAATTTCGTTTATAACTTCGTTGATATTATACTCTCTTTGTGTTATAGTATAAGACATAGAAAACCTTCCTTTAGGAGAAATTTTATGGAACTTTTTGAAAAGACTCTCAATGAACAATATGCATTCAAAGGCAGAATTATCAATCTAAGGGTTGATACTGTCGAGTTGCCAGACGGTAGCGTGTCAACAAGAGAGGTTGTTGAACACAACGGTGGTATTGGTATTTTGCCGATTGATGAAAATGGTTTTGCTTATCTTGTAAAGCAATGGCGTTCGCCTTACAGAAAAGTTGTTTTAGAAATTCCTGCAGGCAAACGAGATGGAGATGAAAATCCATTAGACGGTGGAATTAGAGAGTTAAAAGAAGAAGTGGGAGCGACTGCCGAAAATATAGTGCCGTTGGGCGAAATTTACCCAACACCAGGTTATTGCGGAGAAATAATTTATCTTTACTTGGCAACTGGGCTTTCATTCGGCAACCAAGATTTAGATGAAGATGAGTTTTTGAACGTTGAAAAAATCAAGTTCACAGATTTAGTTGATATGGTTTTAAACGGCGAAATTAAAGATTCAAAAACAATTGCGGCGGTGTTAAAAGCGGACAAATTATTAAATAAATAAAATTTTTATAAAAAAGGCAAAAAAACTGTTGACAAACCTTTCTAAGTGTGATAATATGTTTAGGCACGAAAACACGGAGAGGTATTGAAGTGGTCATAACGAGGCTGTCTTGAAAAACGTTTGCACAAAAGGCACATGGGTTCGAATCCCAACCTCTCCGCCAAATAACAACCTGACAAATGAATATTTGTCAGGTTTGTTTTTTAAAAAAAGAATAAAATTTGCAGAAGTACCCAAGTGGTGAAGGGGCTCCCCTGCTAAGGGAGTAGGTCGGGTGACCGGCGCGAGGGTTCAAATCCCTCCTTCTGCGCCAGCAAAAAAGCATCGCAAAAGCGATGCTTTTTTTGCTGGCGCAGAAGGACTGAATAGTGGCGCCGGTACGGCGCGTGGGTGAGAAGCGCGACCGCCGCCGGTGGCGGAAGAAGGGAGCAATTCGAAGCGCAGCGGTCAAAATTGTGCGAAGTGACCACGAGCAAAACAATTTTGGGAACCGCAAGGGGCTTGGCGCAGCCAAGAAATCCCTCCTTCTGCGCCAGCAATAAAAGGCACTCTTTTGAGTGCCTTTTATTGTTTTTGCAACGGGATTTGAACCCGAGAGGGTCTGCAGCGTAAAAAACAGTCCTGTGGACTGTTTTTAGCAAAGAGCGTGAAGGCGGGTACCGAAATTCCTTGGAATTTGGGTCGCCAAGCGAATAGTATGCGTCGGCTTTAGCCGTAAGCAGATGGCAAATCCCTTCTTCTGTTTTATGTTTATAAAGTCAACCAAAAATCACCTTTTTCTTGCAAATTTTAGGTTTGTATAGTATAATACAACACAAGGAGTTGATATAAATGAAAAATAAAATAAGTCAATATCCGGATTTAGTTAAATATCAAAGAAAAAGCATTTTGAGTCCTTTTGTTTTTACTGGGATTTTATGTGCAATTTTAATTGGTTTAGCAATTTCTTTATACCTAAATGATTTAATCATACATCACCCTGTTTTTTATATTATTTTAGCCGTTATAATTTTGTTGCCTATATTTATTTTCAAACCTTACTATTGCTTTTTTGATAAATCTTACATAGGCAAGGTTGTTGATGTTAATTGCGAACAAGAAACACTGAAAACAAATTATAAAGCAGGTGGCTTGATGTCAATATACACCAGAGATGTTTTACATGTAAAGGTTTTGACTGAAAAATGCAAGGAAGAAGAATTTTCTGTACACAATGATTATTTAGAAGACTCTGGTGTTTATCGAGTTACACGACAATTTTACTATGATACTCATATAAAATGTGCGTTAGATGGCTATTATAACGTTGGTGATGAAATTGAGCATATAAAAGGTTTTGGTTTTAATCGCAAACTTAATTTAAAACAAGATGAAAAAAACATCTGTATTGTGTGTGGAGCGTTAAATCTTCAAAAAGATGATAACTGTCATAATTGTGGTTATTCAATAGTTAAATAAAATCAAAGGAGTGAGAATATGAATAACGATTGGTATTGGGTTACAGGTTTACATGATGCTTTGATTACAAATGTAGAAGAACTTAATCTTCCATTCGATTATAAGGAGTTTGTTACCAAAAAGAATAATTATGACAGAAACGTTTTGATTTTAATGATTAATGCCAAAAATGCCCTTTTTGACCAAAAAGTAAAAGAAATTCGTTTGTTTAACTATAAAATTCTCGATTGTGATGAAATTTTTAAAAAACATAAATCAGCATGGTGGCTTGGAGATGACTTATACAAAGAAAACGAACACTATGTTTTAGATATATATTTATGTGATACTGATAATTGTGCTTTTGAGTACTCTTTGAAAATAAAGTTTGAAAGAGCAGAAGTAATTAGAAAAGAAAAATGACAGTTTTGAATTGTCTTTTTTGTTTACAAACAAAATCTTTTATGCTATACTAATTCAAAGGGTAGGTGAGTGGTTTGACAGTACTCAAAAATGGTAATGTTTATTTAGACGGCAAGTTTCAAAATTGCGACATTTTGTTTGATAACAAAATTGTAGAAATAGGGCAAAATCTTCAAGGAGAGAACGAAATTGATTTAAACGGCAAGTTTGTAACCCCGGGTTTTATTGATATTCACATTCACGGCAGAGGTGGATTTAATTCAACCGATGACTGCGAAAGTTTATCAAAAGAAATTGCTAAATGCGGTGTAACTTCATTTTTGCCTACCACACTCACAATGAGTTATGATGACACTTTAAAAGCACTTGAATATTTAGCAGATTATATTGAAAACGATAACAATTCTGGCGCCGAAGCACTTGGAATTTATAGTGAAGGCATTTTCTTTAGTAAAGCAAAATGTGGCGCTCAAAACCCAGATAATATTAAAGAAAAGCAAGATTTTGAGTTTGTTGAAAAAATGGTTAAAACTGCAAAAGGTCATTTGAAAGTTTTGGCGTTTGCCCCTGAAAATGAAGGCAGTGTTGAACTCGTTAAATATCTAAAACAACAAGGCATTCGTTCATCAATGGCGCACACAAACGCCACTGCAAGTGAAGTTGTTCCTTGTGTTCAAGCTGGGCTTGATGGCGCAACTCATCTTTTTAATGGAATGAGTGGAATGAGCCACATTGACTTAGGTGCTTCAGGTGTAGGCCTTTTTACTGATGAGATTTTTGCCGAACTTATTACTGACGGCTACCATATAAACAAAGAGTTTGTGAACATTCTTTTCAAATTCAAACCAACTGACAAAATCATTTTCATTAGTGACAATGTGCATCTTGCAGGCTTGCCTGAAGGCAAAGGCGAAATGGCAGGTGTGCCTGTTATTATAAGTCGCGATAAATTGGTTGTTGACAGCACAGAAAAATATTCGCTTGCAGGCAGTTGTTTGGATTTGTCAAAATCAATTAAAAATGTTATGAAAATGACTGGCTTGAGTGCAGAAGATATAATAAAATGCGTTACCGAAAACCCAGCAAGATACATCAGTGTTGATGACAGAAAAGGTTATATTAAAGTAGGTTTTGATGCCGACTTGAATATATTTGATGAAGACTTTAATTTGATTAATACAATTATAAAAGGAGAAAAGTTATGATACCAGAATATAATTTAATTGCCCCAGAAGATTTAGGAAAGGGTAGCGAAATCGACTTAGAAGTTTGCGAATGCGAGCAAGACCTTTATTGGAAAATGGCTATCGAAGTTTTCGAAACAATTAAAGAAAACAACGAAAAAGGCGAAGATACTGTAATGATTGTTCCTTATGGTCCGCTTGGCCCTTACAGCCGTTTGGTTTGGCTTATTAATAAATACAGATTAAGTTTGAAACGTTGTCACTTTATTAATATGGATGAGTATTTGACAGAAGACCTTAAATATCTCGACAAAACTGACCCATTATCATTTAGAGGTGGTATGGACAGAATTTTTTACAACCTTGTTGATGAAGAACTCAATGTTCCAGAAAGCCAAAGAATCTTTCCAGACCCAGAACACCCAGAGCTTGTTGAAGAGTACATTCGCAAAATGGGTAAGCTTGATATGGCTTGGGGTGGTGTTGGTATCACTGGCCACTTTGCATTTAATGAGCCACCAGAACCAGGCGAAACAATGTCTAATGAAGACTTTGCAAATTTGCCAACAAGAGTTCTCAAAATTGCAAGAGAAACATTAACAATTAACGCTTTTATGAATTGTGCTGCAGACCTTGATGGTATTCCACAAAACTGCATTACTGTTGGTATGAGAGAAGCGTTTATGGCTAAAAAAGTTAGAATGTGTATGCCAAGAGATTGGAATGCGGCAGCACTTAGAAAAATTCTTCATGGTCCAATCACTTGCAAAATTCCTTGCTCACTTTTCAGAAATCATAAGGATGCAAAAATTTACGCTGCAAGCGTTGCGCTTGCAAGTCCAATTCCTGAAATTAGAGTTTATAACAAATAAGATTTTCGCCACGAATTTTCGTGGCGATGTTTAATGCTTGAATTACAAGTGGAAATAAGTTATTATAAATACAAGAGTAAATTTTAAGTTGGTGAAAAAATGAATTTAACAACTAAACTTTTGTCATCATTAACAAAGGTTTTTCCTGATGGTTTTATGGGAGAAACTATATCACAAGCGTCAACTTTGCAAAATGAGCCATTTTCATTTCAAGTTGCATACAAAAGTGAAGATTTAGATGGCGACATTGCTCCAATTTATGTTCAGGTGCAAACCGATTTGGCAATTGATTTGATTTCGCAATATAAGGTTAACTATGTACCAGTAACAAGGGCAAATTTCAAAAACTGCGATGAGCATTTTGAAAGGAAAACGCCTGGTCTTTATCCTGATATGCTTTTAAAAAGAGAAACAAATCAGCGTGTTGAAGAAGTTGTAAAGGGCGTTTTTTGGTATGACCGATATCAAGAGCAAAACCAACAAAATTTGCTTTGTTCGGTTGAAGATTGTTATCAATCAATTTGGTTTACAATCAATGAAAATTGCACAAAAATAGCGCCTGGTAATTACTTAGTCAAAATTTTGTTCAAAAGTGGTAATGATGACAGTTTGTTGGCAGAAGAAACACTGAATTTAAAGGTTGTAAATGCAAGTTTGCCAAAACAAAGTTTATATTACACATCTTGGTTTCATTGTGACTGTTTGGCAGACACTTTTGGTGTTGAAATTTTTTCGAATGAGTTTTTTGAAATAATGCGTTCGTTTATTTTAGAAGCAGCAAAAACCGGTATGAATATGTTGTTGTTGCCTGCCTTTACACCAGCGCTTGACACACCTGTTGGCAAAGAGCGAAAAACTGCGCAGTTAGTAGGCGTTAGGGTAGAAAACGGCGAATATAAATTTGACTTTTCACTTATGAAAAAGTACATTGAAATATGCAAAGAGTGTGGCATTGAAAATTTCGAACATTCTCACTTTTTCACTCAATGGGGTGCAAAACACGCACCAAAAATAATGGCAGAAGTGGGCGGTAAAACAACACAAATTTTTGGTTGGGAAACCGACTCAAAGTCAAAAGAATATGGTGCGTTTTTAAAGGCATACTTAAAAGCACTTAAAGAGTTTTTGAAAGAAATGAATTTACAAAAGAATATAATGTTTCACATTTCTGACGAGCCAGATGATAACAACATTGATTACTATGAAAACGCATTAAAACAAGTAGGCGAAGAATTAAAAGATTTTATGTGTGGCGATGCACTTTCAAGTTTTAAATATTTCGAAGAAGGCTATGTTAAAACTCCAATTGTAATTGTTAATTCAAGTGATATAAACAAGTTTGTAAAAGAATGCAATAATTATTGGGTTTATTACACAGGTGCACAACTTTGCGACAACGGCTCAAACAGAATAATTCCAACCACATCTGCAAGAAATAGAGTGCTTGGCGTTCAAATGTATGTTGGCAATGCAAAGGGATTTTTACACTGGGGCTATAATTATTACTATGATTATTTAAGTCACGGTTTGTTCAACCCTTGTTATAACCCAAATGGTTATAATCAGTTGGCAGGCACATCTTTTGTAGTTTATCCAGATACAAATGGCGGTGCAATTCCTTCCATTAGAATGAAGGTGTTTTATGAAGGAATTAATGACTACACAGCATTGCAAAAGTTAGAAAGTTTAATCGGCAGAAGTGAGACCTTAGGGTTTGTTAAAGAAACGCTAGGTGATGTAAGTTATCAGTTCTGCCCAACGGGTGAACAGTTGTTTCAGTTCCGCCAAAAACTAAATAAAAAAATCGAAGAAAACATATAAAAACGAAAAGGAGTGCATTGCACTCCTTTTTTTGTAGAAAAGTATCAAAAAATGCTAAATAATTATTGCATATTTTATCAAGGTAATATATAATAAAATGTAAACAAATACAAAGGAGTATTTTTATGAAAAACAGTATTAATTATTCTTATGAAAGTTTGAAAAAATTCTGTACCGATGCATTTTTGAAATTTGGCTTTAATGCCGAAGAATGCGAAATTATCGTTGATGTTTTGTTAACAAGCGACCTTTATGGTATTGAGTCGCATGGTATGCAAAGATTAGTAAGATATCACAAGGGCATTGAAAAAGGTCTTATCAAGATTGACGCTAAACCTGAAATTGTTTTTGAAACTCCTGTTTCAGCCGTTATCGAAGGTAATGACGGTATGGGTCAACTTCTTGGTCATAAAGCAATGAGCATTGCTATTGAAAAGGCTAAAAAAACAGGTATGGCAATTGTTTCTGTTAGAAATTCAAACCATTACGGTATTGCTGGTTACTATGCAAAAATGGCTTGCAAAGAAGGTCTTATTGGTATGTCAATGACCAACTCAGAAGCAATTATGGTGCCAACATTCGCAAGAAAAGCAATGCTTGGTAGCAACCCAATTGCAATTGCAATGCCTGCAGAACCTTATGACTTTTTCTTTGATGCTTCAACAACAGTTGTAACTCGTGGCAAACTTGAAATTTATAATAAACTTGACAAACCACTTCCAGATATGTGGGCTCTTGATAAAAACGGTCACGGCACATCTGACGCTTCTGATGTACTCAAAAACATCGTTGCAAAAGCAGGCGGCGGAATTATGCCACTCGGTGGCGAAACAGAGCAAAGCGGCAGCCACAAAGGTTATGGTTACGGCATGTTCTGCGAAATCTTCTGCTCAATTTTGTCAATGGGTCTTACTTCAAACCATACACACATTGGCTCAAAAGGTGGCACTTGCCACGGCTTCATTGCAATTGACCCTGCAGTTTTTGGCAATGCAGATGCAATTAAAGAACATCTTTCAACATTCCTTAAAGAACTTCGTGAAGCTCCAAAAGCCGAAGGTCAAGAGCGCATTTATACTCATGGTGAAAAAGAAGTTTTTGCTTACAAAGACAGAATGGAAAATGGTATTGATGTTAATATCGGTACAGTTGCTGAAATGGTTGACTTGTGCAACTACTTACAAATGGATGTTAAAGAATATCTTGGTGAAGAAGCAGAAAAGCTTACTCTTACTCAGAGTTCTTATGATATGTAATATAAAGGAGTATTAAAATGGATTTAAAAGAACAGGCATTAAAAATGCACAAAGAGTGGCAAGGCAAAATTGAAGTTGTTTCAAGAACTCCGGTTAAAAACAGAGAACAACTTTCAATTGCTTATACACCTGGTGTAGCAACTCCTTGCCTTGAAATTCAAAAAGATATTAATAAATCTTATGAATTAACTCGCAGACATAATTTAGTTGCAGTTATTACTGATGGCTCTGCAGTTTTGGGCCTTGGCGACATCGGTCCTGAAGCAGGTATGCCGGTAATGGAAGGCAAATGTGCGCTTTTCAAAGAATTTGCAGATGTTGATGCTTTTCCACTTTGTATTAAAACTCAAGATGTTGATGAATTGGTAAGAAATATTTATCTTATTTCAGGCAGTTTTGGTGGCATTAACCTTGAAGATATTGCGGCTCCTCGTTGTTTTGAAGTTGAGCGTAAGTTAAAAGAAATTTGCGACATTCCGGTATTCCACGATGACCAACACGGCACTGCAATTGTTGTGGCAGCAGCACTTCTTAACGCTTTGAAAGTTGTTAAAAAAGATATCGAAAAAGTTCGTGTTGTTATTAACGGTGCAGGTAGCGCAGGTACTGCAATTGGTTTGCATTTATTAAAACTCGGCGTTAAAAATCTTGTAATGGTTGATAGATTTGGTATCATTTGTGAAGGTGATGAAAGTTTGAGTGATGCTCACAAAGAACTAGCCGCAGTTACAAACAAAGAGCATTTGACCGGTAATCTTGCCGACGCATTAAAAGGTGCTGATGTGTTCATTGGCGTTTCTGCTCCTGGCATTGTTTCAAGCGAAATGATTAGCACAATGGCAGAAGGTTCAATTGTTTTCCCAATGGCAAACCCTGTGCCTGAAATTTTGCCAGACCTTGCAAAAGAAGGTGGCGCAGCAGTAGTTGGTACCGGTCGTTCTGACTACCCTAACCAAATTAACAATGTTTTGGCATTCCCTGGTATTTTCAGAGGTGCGCTCGATGTTCGTGCAAGCGACATTAATGATGAAATGAAAATGGCAGCATCTTTTGCTATTGCAAGTCTTGTTTCTGATGAAGAATTAAATGCAGAATACATTTTGCCAATGGCGTTTGATGAGCGAATTGGTAAAACAGTAGCCGCAGCAGTTGCAAAAGCAGCAAAGATGAGTGGCGTTGCAAGAATATAACAAGGAGTATTATTTATGAAAAAAGAAAGAACCTATTCAATTGATGTTCGTTCACTTTACCCATCATTTGAAGATTATTACAACACATCTAAAAAGTTTGGCTATTTTTCTGAAGATGGCAAAGAATATACAATAACCGACCCAAAAACACCAAGGTCATGGATGAATATTTTATTTAATGATAAATTCGGCGCAATCTGTGCAAATCGTGGTGAAGGTTTTACCTCTTTTGGCAGATTTAATGTCAGAGTAACAAGATATTATAATTCAGAACTTTATCTTGTTCGAGAATTTGATGGTAAAAGAACTCTTATCGTTCGTGATGAGTTAACAGGTGAGACACTTGACCTTTTTGCCGATGATTATGTTACTTGTAAAGTTCGTCCTGGTTGCAATGAGTTTTCAGGCGAACAAATGGGTATTAAATATAGCGTTCGTGTTTTTGTTCCAAGAGAAATTAACTGCGAATGTTGGCTTGTAAACCTTGAAAACACAGGCAAAACTACTCGTAAATTAACCATTCATGCTTCTCAAACTTGGGTGTTCCACAACAATTCTTGTTGGGGCAAACAAGAACCTTGTAAAGATGTTAAAGTTGATGACATTGATAATGGTTTTTGTGCTCAAGCGCATAATCTTAATTCACCGTTTGATGACCTTTACGGCGCTTTTGCAATTACTGATTGCACCAATAAATATAAACAAGTAAAGGTAGAAAAAACAAGGGTTAATGCAAAGCGTGACCCAGCAATTCACAAAGAGTATACATATAACTTTGTTAATGTTTATTCAACATTTGATTTAGCCCCTGGCGAAAAATTAGACAGATGCGTTGTGTCAGCGGCAGATGAAACAGAAGAAGCAGTTGTAAACGCTGCTAAAATTCTTGTTGATGCAGATGTTGCAGAAAAAGAGTATGAAAAAACAGTTAATTATTTTGAAACTGAATTTTCACACAACACCTGCTCATTGCCAGACAAAAACTTTGAAAGATTTTTGAATACTTGGCTTAAATACCAAGTTGCAATGACTTATCGTTACAACCGTGCTGAGTATGATGGCAACTATCGTGATGTTTTGCAAGATTCTTGGGGCGCAATGCTTATAAGACCAGAATTTGCAATAGAGCGTGTTGTTGAAGCGCTTGATTGGATTTATTTTGATGGTCATGGCGTTAGAGGTTATGATTCTAATGGTGGCATAGCATTGCAAGACCATTTTGTTGATTGTCCGCTTTGGGCTCATTGCGCAGTTTCACAATATATCAAAGAAACTGGCGATTTTTCAGTGCTTGAAAAACAAGTAGGCTATATAGATAGCGATAAAAAAGAATCAGTTGAAGAGCATTTGTGGAAAATGCTTGAATATCCTTACACACATCGTGGTGCAAACGGACTTGTGCTTATGTATGATGGCGACTGGCTTGACGGTCTTACAGGTATCAACCAAAATGGTACTGCAACATCTGCTTGGGCAACAATGCAAGCATTCTGGGCTCAAAACCATATGGCTGACATTTACGAAGCTTGGGGCAAACCTGAAAAAGCACAAATCTTGCGTGAAAGAAGCGCTGAATACAAGAAAATTGTTCGTGATGTTGCTTGGGACGGCAAATGGTATGTTTACGGCTTCAAGTCAGATGGTTTGCCAGTTGGCTCTTCAAAATGTGCTGAAGCAAAAATTTATCTTAATCCAAACACTTGGGCAATTTTCACAGGCATTGAAGATGATGAAAAACGCATTGAACAAATTCGTTATTCAATTAACACATATCTTCAAACTCCTTACGGCTCACTTCTTAACTATCCACCTTATGTTAACGATTTAACTTGTGGTAGAATCGGTACTCAAGTGCCTGGTACATTTGCAAACTCTGCAATTTATTTACACGCAGCATCATTTGAAGTTTTTGCAAAAACAAAACTTAAAAAGTCAGAAGAAGCACATGACTTGTTTATGCGTCTTATTCCAAACCACATTGACAACCCAGATTCTCGTAGAACAAGTGAGCCATTCTGTACCGGTAACGTGCATTATGGTCCAAACAATGAGCGTTTTGGTATGAACTTGTTCTCTTGGTTTACAGCAACACCTGCTTGGCTCATTCACGGTGGCTTTGATGAAATCTTGGGTGTAAAAGCCACATTTAATGGTCTTTTGGTTGAACCTTGTGTACCAGATGATTGGAAAGAATATTCTGTTAAGAGATTGTATAAAGGTAAAGAATATTTCCTTAATTTCAAAAAGTCAGATGATAAAAAAGGTGTATATGTGGGCGATGAAAAAGTTAGTGATAACTTCATTAGCGAAACTATTGATGCTAACACATTTGACATTTATTATTAAACTTAAAAAGCCAGTCGTTAAGGCTGGTTTTTTTCTTTTGAAAAAATGGTTTTAAGGCTAATAAAGATTAAAATTAATCCAAAAATTTTGGTTAGCATTTCGGTTTGAATAATGTTTGACAAATAAACGCCAAAGGCACTGCCAACAAGTCCGGTTGGCACAAGAAACAAAACTTTTTTAAAATCAATTTGTTTTTGTTTTGCATAAATAATTGTTGAAAAAAGCGCAATTGGAATGAAAAACAAAAGATTAGTAAAAGCGGCGGTTTGTCTGCTAAAATCAAGAAAAAGTGTTAGAAAAACAATCAAAACACCGCCACCACCAACACCAAGCGAGCCGAATATTCCACTTAAAAATCCACTTAAAATTAAAATAAAAACTTCCAAATCAACCACCAAAAATCATTCGCACGCCGGCATAAATTAAAAATCCGCAAAAAATCTTTTTTAATGTGCTAAGTGAAACTTTTTTCATTAAAATTGTGCCAAGAGCCGCACCAACAATGCCAGAAAAAATTAAAATTAGCATTGTTTTAAAATCAATTTGCTGGTGTCGACTGTAAAGCAGGGCAGAAAGTGTGCAAAGTGGCAAAACAATTGCAATTGAAGTGGTTTGCGCGCGCTTTTGGTCAAGTGAGAAATGCTTTAAAAATTCAACTGCGGCAATGCCACCACCAGCGCCAAAAAGCCCGTTTAAAACGCCTATAACAAGGCCGAAAATTGATAATTTAAAATTGTTTTTGTTTTTCAATTTAATAATTCCTTTGTTTATTTCTCAAAAAATGGCAAAAAGCAGAAAATAATACACAAAAAATCTTGGTAAATTTGTTTATTATTTTGCTGTGAATTTGCAAGAAAAACATTGACTATTTTGAAAAAGTGTTGTAATATTAGTATGTACAGTTAAAACTGTAAAATTAGACTAATTATAAAAACATTATGGAGGTAAGAAATATGTCTAAAATTACAAAGTTACTTGCTTTGATGTTGGCAGTTGTTTTCGCACTTTCACTTGTTGCTTGTACAGGTGAAAAAGCACCAGACCCTAACGCAACAACAGCTCCTGTAGCTACTGAAGCTGGTGAAACAACAGAACCTGTTGTTACTGAAGAAGGAGAAACAACAACCACAACTAAAGCTGGTAAAAAACCAAACAAAAACGATAAAACAGACGCTCAAGAAGATGAAGGCGGCGCAGTTGTAACAACAACTAAAAAGAGAAGCGACAAAGAAGAAGCTGCTTTGTATGATCCAAGACACGGCACAGGTGCTTTAGTTGTTCGTACAACTAACAGAGCTGGTGCTGCTTCATCAAAATTCATCAAATCACTCAAAGGCTTTACTTTGAAAATTCTCTATCCATGGGAAAACATCTATGGTGAAAAGAAATGTCAAGTAGCTGCTGAAGATTCTATCAAGAGTGTAGAACAACTTTACGGCGTAAAAATTGAAGAAGAAGGTCAATTTAACAAATACAACGAAAACCTTGCTTCTGAACTTTCAGCAAGAAACTGTGACAACCACATTTACTTTGCTCAAGGCGGTTACTTCCCATCATATTTCCAAAAAGGTTACATTGCTGACCTTACACCTGCAATGAGAGAAACAGGTATTGACTTTAACGAGCCATGGTACATGAGCGAAGCTAAAGGTTTCTTGAACATTGACGGTGAACAATATGGTTGGATGGCAACTGAAGATGAGTACATGACTCCTGCAATGCTTATCTACAACAAGAGCCTTCTTAACAAAAAGAGACTTCAAGACCCACGTAAATTGGCTGAACAAGGCAAATGGACTTGGGATGTTCTTGAAAAATATGCTAAGAAATTCGCTAACGACAAATCAGTTATCGGTTTTGGTACAGTTGACAACCTTACACTTTTGGAAACAATTGCTTACAACTACGGCACAACTTTGACAAAAGTTTCAAGAGGTAGCGCACCAACAACAAACATCACAAACTCAAAAGTTCAAAGTGCTTTAACAGAGTACGGTGAATGGACAACTGGTAAAACAGCTTGGTGTGATACTTTCTATGGCAAATCATGGAGCTATGGTAAAACACAATTCCACGAAGGTAAAGTTGCAATGATGTTTGGTGGCCATGACTGTATCCAAGGTCTTAAAGGCACATCAACACAAAAAGATGTAGACGTTGTTCCTTTCCCAACTAAAAAAGGTACAAAATCTTACACAAACATTGCTGGTGCATCATTCCTCGCATTCATTCCTTCAGTTCACCAAAATGTTGCTTCAAAAGCACTCTTCGTAAGAAACGAATACTATCGTTATAACTATCGTTTCATCGAAAGAAACTTCTACTATAAATGGGAAACATACTTCGGTAAAAACCAAAATGCTATTGACCACTCATCAGAAATTAAATATAGCAAAAATGGTAACAAGAGTATTGTTAGCTGGGTAAATGTTTGTGAATCTAACGATTCAGGTACAACAACAACAAACTCAGTAATTAGTGAAGTAATTTCAGGCAAACAAACAGCTGCACAAGCTATTGCTGGTAAGAAAAATGCTCTTATCAAATCTTATGCAGATGTTTGGGAAGGCCACAAAATTACAGGTAATGTTTAATTTAGTCTAAAATTGACAGTTGATTAGAAGAAAAAGCTGTTTCGTATATGCGAAACAGCTTTTTTTATTCTTGCTTTTTAATTTCTTGCAGTTGCAAGAAAAACATTGACTATTTTGAAAAAGTGTTGTAATATTAGAGTGTACAGTTAAAACTGTAAAATTAGACTAATTATAAAAACATTATGGAGGTAAGAAATATGTCTAAATTTACAAAGTTACTTGCTTTGATGTTGGCAGTTGTTTTCGCACTTTCACTTGTTGCTTGTTCTGGCGACAAAGCACCAGACCCTAACGCAACAACAGCTCCTGTAGCTACTGAAGCTGGTGAAACAACAGAACCTGTTGTTACTGAAAAAGGAGAAACAACAACCACAACAAAAGCTGGTAAAACTAAAAAAACAAAGAAAAAAGATGATGACAAAGTTGTAACAACAACTAAGAAAAGAAGCGACAAAGAAGCTGCTGCTTTAGTTGACAACAGAGAAGGCATTTCTAAAACTGGTTCTTTGATTGTTCGTACAACTAACAGAGCAGGTGCTGCTTCAGATAAGTTCATCAAATCACTCAAAGGCTTTACTTTGAAAGTTTTCTACCCATGGGAAAATATCTATGGCGAAAAGAAATGTC
The DNA here is from genome assembly GCA_045649405.1 of Acutalibacteraceae bacterium. GTDB lineage: Bacteria > Bacillota > Clostridia > Oscillospirales > Acutalibacteraceae > RUG11462. Next base: position 1,493 of record JAZRPW010000019.1, on the reverse strand, counting down.
AAATTGCTGCTGAAGATTCTATGCAAAGTGTAGAAGAACTTTATGGTGTAAAAATTGTAGAAGAAGGTCAATTCAATAGATATAATGAAAACCTTGCTTCTGAACTTGCAGCAAGAAACTGTGAAAACCACATTTACTTTGCTCAAGGTGGTTACTTCCCATCATATTTCCAAAAAGGTTACATTGCTGACCTTACACCTGCAATGAGAGAAGTTGGCGTTGACTTTAACGAGCCATGGTATATGAGCGAAGCTAAAGGTTTCTTGAACATTGATGGTAAACAATATGGTTGGACTGCAACTGAAGATGAATATATGTCTCCTGGCATGCTTCTTTACAACAAGAGACTTCTTAACACCAAGAGACTTCAAGACCCACGTAAATTGGCTGAACAAGGCAAATGGACTTGGGATGTTCTTGAAAAATATGCAAGAAAATTTGATAATGATAAATCAGTTATCGGTTTTGGTACAGTTGATGTTTCTTCACTTTTAGAACAAATTGCTATTAGTTATGGTACAACCTTGACAAAAATTTCAAGAGGTAGTTCACCAACATCAAATATCACAGACTCAAAACTTGAAAGTGCTTTAACAGAGTACGCAAGCTGGGCAGTTGGTAAAAACGCTTGGTGTGAAACTTTCTACGGCAAATCATGGAGCTATGGTAAAACTCAATTCCAAGAAGGCAAAGTTGCAATGGCTTGGGGTGGTCACGATACTATTCAAGGTCTTAGAGGCACAGCAACACAAAACGATGTAGATGTTGTTCCTTTCCCAACTAAAAAAGGTTCAAAAACTTATAAAAACCTTTGTGGCGCATCATTCATCGCATTCATTCCTTCAGTTCACCAAAATATTGCTTCAAAAGCACTCTTTGTAAGAAACGAGTATTATCGTTATAACTATCGTTTCATTGAAAGAAACTTCCAATACAAATGGGAATCATACTTCGGTAAAAACAAAGAAGCTATTGCTCACTCAGCAGAAATTAAATATAGCAAAAATGGTAACAAGGCATTCATTACTTATACAAATGTTTGTGAATCAACTGATGAAGGTTCAACAACATCAGCATCAGTTATCAACGAAGTTATCAGTGGTAAAGCAACAGCTGCACAAGCTATTTCAAGTAAGAAAAATGCTCTTATCAAATCTTATGCAGATGTTTGGAATGGTCATATCATCACAGGTAATGTTTAATTTAGTCTAAATTTTGACAGTTAAATAAAATAAATAAATATCCACCCGCATAGCGGGTGGTTTTTCATTTTCGGGCAAAGCCCTAATGTTACAAGCGACGCACAAGTGCGTTTAAAATTGACCTGCCAGTCATGCGTTTGTTACTTGCCACCCATAAATGGGTCTCTTGGGTCAAACAAACTCATTTGGTCACTTTCTCTATCCCTTTTTAGTTGATTTGATATATATTCTTTAATTGCTTTTGTGTTTTTACCTACCGTGTCAACATAGTACCCTTTGCACCAAAACTCT
>JAZRPW010000018.1:0-2160 GCA_045649405.1 Acutalibacteraceae bacterium | reverse complement strand
ATCTGGTCTGTTAACCATAATTTCACTCCTCCCTTATTAACCTGCACCTTTGCCGGCTTTACCTTCCTTACGGCGGATAACTTCGTCGGCATATTTGATACCTTTGCCTTTATATGGCTCAGGTGGTCTTTTTTCTCTGATTTCAGCTGCGAACTGACCAACTTTTTGTTTGTCTGGACCGCTGATGATGATTTCATTTGCGCTTGGGCACTCGATTGTGATACCGTCGATTTCTTCAAATGTTACTGGGTGTGAGAAACCAAGGTTCATGTTAAGTGTTTTACCTTGTTTTTGTACACGGTAACCAACACCGTTTACTTCGAGTTTTTTAGAAAAGCCGTTTGCAACGCCTTCAACCATATTTGCGAGCAATGAACGTGTTAAGCCGTGAAGTGCACGGTTTTCTTTCTCGTCGTTTGGACGAGCAACTGTGATTTCATTACCCTCAACTTTGATTTCCATGTTAGGATTGAATTCTTGTGTAAGGGTTCCTTTAGGACCTGTTACAGTAACAGAATTGCCATCCATTTTAATCTCAACTCCAGCTGGAATCTCGATTGGTTTTTTACCAATACGTGACATCTTCTATTACCTCCTTACCATACGAAAGCAAGAACTTCGCCACCGATATTTTCTTTGCGAGCTTGCTTGTCTGTCATAATACCTTTAGATGTTGAAAGGATTGCAATACCAAGTCCTCTCATTACTTGAGGCATATCTTCTACACTTGTATATATACGCAAACCAGGTTTTGAAACTCTGCGAAGACCTTGAATAACTTGTGTCTTGTTTGCGCCGTATTTTAATTGGATACGAATAATACCCTGTTTTCCGTCATCAACAACAGAAAAACTTTTAACATAACCTTCATCAACAAGAATTTGTGCAATTGACTTTTTCATGTTAGATGCAGGTACATCAACTGAATCATGCTTTGCTGCATTCGCATTACGAATTCTAGTGAGCATATCTGCAATTGTATCAGTTACTTGCATGTTATTAACCTCCTTATATTCTCATTGACAGCTTTTTACCAGCTTGCCTTCTTTACGCCTGGGATTTCGCCTTTGTAAGCGAGTTCTCTGAAACAGATACGACAAATTCCGTATTTGCGGAGATAAGCGTGTGGTCTACCACAGATTTTACATCTGTTATAAGCACGTGTTGAGAATTTTGGTGTTCTCTGTTGCTTAACTTTCATTGATGTCTTAGCCATGAATATTCCTCCTCCTTATTTCGCAAACGGAGCGCCCATAAGAGTTAATAACTCTTTAGCTTCTTCGTCTGTCTTTGCAGTAGTGATAAATGTAATATCCATACCGCGTACTTTGTCGATTTTGTCATACTCGATTTCAGGGAAAATCAATTGCTCTTTAACGCCCATGCTGTAATTACCGCGGCCGTCAAAAGAATTAGGATTAATTCCTCTGAAGTCTCTAACTCTAGGAAGTGCGAGTGAGAAAAGTCTGTCAATAAACTCATACATTTTCTCGCCTCTTAAAGTTACTTTAACACCAATTGGCATGCCTTCACGAAGTTTGAAGTTCGCTACTGATTTTTTAGCACGGCATACTACTGGTTTTTGACCTGTGATGATACCAAGGTCATTTGCAATAGCATCAATAACTTTTGAGTTATCTTTTGCTTCACCTGCACCGACATTGATTACTACTTTGTCGATTTTAGGAATTTGCATTACACTTTTGTACTCGAACTTTTTCATCAAAGCAGGAGCAACATCATTTTTGTACATTTCTGAAAATCTTGACATAATAATCTACTCCTCCTTATTTAAGTTCTGCGCCACATTTAGCGCAAACACGGATTTTATTTCCGTCTGATTCAAATTTGTGTGCAACCCTTGTTTGCTTTTTGCATTTTGGGCAAACAGGTTGAACTTTACAAGCATATAAAGCACCTTCTGCTTTAACAATGCCCGATGGGTCACCAGCTTTTCTAGGTTTAACGTGTTTTGTTACCATGTTGCATTTTTCAACGATAACTTTGCCTTCTTCAGGGCTAACAGCGAGAACCTTACCGGTTTTGCCTTTGTCTTTACCTGAAATGATGATTACTTCATCACCAGTTTTTACATGAATTTTCTTCATCTTAAAGCCCCTCCTTAAAGTACTTCTGGAGCAAGTGACAAGATTCTCATAT
>JAZRPW010000017.1:0-32649 GCA_045649405.1 Acutalibacteraceae bacterium | reverse complement strand
TATTTTGTTGAAAATATTTTAAGTACAGCTTTGATGATTGTATTTGCTTTTTTGGGATTTTCTGCAGATGGCATTAATGAATTGCTTTTAAACCCATGGATTGGTTATTCAATTAATTCTTTTCTGGTTATAGTTGCATGTACTTTGCCATTTTGTTTATTGAAATTTGCGTTTAAGCAACCAATTTCAAAAATTTGTATGTTTAATGCTCCAAAAAGGAAAAACTTTTTAACTTGCATTGGTTTTGCTTTTGGATTTTCATTTGTTGCAAATGTTATTACTGCTGTATTTAATCTTGTTTTAAAATATGTTTTTAAATTTGAAGCAACAATTCCTGAACTAGGCAGTGACACTACTGGTGATGCTTTTGAGTTTATTTTTATTTTGATTTGTTCATCTGTTGTACCTGCTTTGGTTGAAGAGTTTGCGTTTAGAGGAATGATTTTAGGAAGTTTAAGACGATTTGGTGATATTCCAGCAATTTTGGTTTCGTCAATTTTGTTTGCTGTATTTCACGGTAATTTCGTTCAAATTCCATTTGCGTTAAGTGTTGGAATAATTTTGGGTTTGATTGTAGTAATTTCTGGCTCAATTTGGACGGCAATTATTTCTCACTTTTTGATAAACGCTTATGCAGTAATTGCAAATGAACTTTTGAATGATTATGCATATCAAATTTCAATTTTGTTTTATGTTTTAATTTTAGTCGGCGTTGTTTGTATGATAAAATTAATTAGTAGCGATGCCTTTAAAGAAATCAAAAGTCGCCATTTTGTATTATCGACAAGAACTAAATTTTTCACAATGTTATTTGCTCCTTCAGTTATCATTTTTATTGGGATTATGATATATACTGCTTTGAAATTTAAGGTGTAGTTTATGATTAATTACAATGAATTTATGATTGAAGCGTTGAAACTTGCTAAGTTGAGTTTTGAAGAAAAAGAAGTGCCGGTTGGTGCTGTTATTGTGAAAGACGGAAAAATTGTTGGTAAGGGCAGAAATAGGCGAGAGCAACTTAAAAATGCATTGTCACACGCAGAAATCGAAGCAATTGATGACGCTTGTAAAAATTTAAACTCTTGGCGTCTTGATGGTTGCGATTTGTATGTAACTTTAGAACCTTGCCCAATGTGTGCCGGTGCGATAATTAATGCGCGAATTAATAAAGTTGTTTATGGTGCTAAAGATGAAAAGTGTGGTGCTGTAAGTTCGGTTGTATCTATGTTTGATTTAGATTTCAATCATAGACCAAAAGTTGTTTCTTCTGTTTTAGAGGAAGATTGTTCAAGGTTATTAAGTGATTTTTTTAAATCATTAAGATAAAAAATTTAAAAAGGAAGTAAATTTATGAAACTCGGTATTGTAGGATTACCTAATGTAGGTAAATCAACTCTATTTAATGCTATTACAAATGCAGGTGCATCAGCAGCCAATTACCCATTTTGTACTATCGAACCAAATGTTGGTATGGTATGTGTGCCAGATGAACGTCTTGACAAATTAGCTGAAATGTTTGACCCTGATAAAGTTACACCAGCTGTAATTGAGTTTGTTGACATTGCAGGCCTTGTTAAAGGTGCTTCAAAAGGTGAAGGCCTTGGCAACAAGTTCTTATCTCATATTCGTGAGGTAGATGCAGTTGTTCATGTTGTTAGATGTTTTGAAAATAATGATATCGTCCACGTAGATGGTTCTATTGACCCTGCAAGGGATATTGAAACAATTAATCTTGAATTGATTTTTTCAGATATTGAAATGGTTGAAAGAAGAAAAGATAAGTCAACAAAACTTTTAAAAGGGGACAAGTCTTTACAAAAAGAAGTTGATTTTCTTGCAAGATTAATCGCTCATTTAGAAGAAGGCAAACCTGCTCGTTCAATAGAAATGGATGACGATGAAAAAGAAATTTTGAAAACAATTGCCTTGCTTTCATCTAAACCAGTTATTTATGCTTGCAATATGAGTGAAGATGATTTTGTTTCTGGTATTGATAGCAACGTTAGATTTAACGCAGTAAAACAAATTGCGAAAGATGAAAATTCAGGTGTTTTGCCAATTTGTGCAGAACTCGAGTCTCAACTTGTTGATATGGAAAAAGAAGAAAAAGAAATGTTCTTGAGCGAACTTGGTCTTGCAAGTTCTGGTCTTGACAGACTTATTAAAGAGTGTTACGCACTTTTAGGTCTTATTTCTTATCTTACTGCAGGTAAACCGGAAGTTCGTGCTTGGACTATTAAAAATGGTACAAAAGCACCTGGTGCTGCAGGCGTTATTCACTCTGACTTTGAAAAGGGATTTATTAGAGCAGAAGTTGTTTCTTACAAAGATTTAATTGAGTTGGGTTCAATGGTTGCTGTTAAAGAAAAAGGTTTGCTTAGAAGCGAAGGCAAAGAATATGTTATGAATGATGGCGATGTTGTTCATTTCTTATTCAATGTTTAAATAAAAATAGTCAATTTATTATTTGACTTTTTGTTATTAATGTTGTATAATTTATAGAGAATTATTTTTAGGAGGAAGTTCATGGAAATAAATATTTTTGAATTAGTCCATTTGTTAATAAGAAAACTTTGGATCTTAGTAATTTCAGCACTTGTTTGTGCAGGTTTAACTTTTTGTTATAGCTTTTTTAGCTTAACTCCTTTGTACACATCATCTGCTACAATTTATATCAACAACTCATCTGTAACTTCTTATGAAAACAAGATTTCTTCATCTGACCTTTCAGCTGCAGAATCTTTGGTTAACAACGTTGTTGCTATTATCAAAAGCCGTTCTGTAATTAACTTGGTTTATGAAGATTTAGGAAGAACGGTAAAACAAGATGCTTTGAAAAATATGTTGAAAGCAGAAGTTGAAGTTAATACTGTTATGGTTAAAATTTCAATTGAATGTGATGATCCTAATGATGCAAAGAAAATTGCAACTTCATTTGTTAAATGTTCACAATCAAGAATTGAAGAAATTATTGTAAATTCTGGTGTTAAGGTGGTTGATGAACCAACACTTCCAAAAACAACATCTTTCCCTAACCATAAAACTTACATAATTTTAGGTCTTTTAGCTGGTTTCGTTGTTTCTGCAATTGCAGTTGTAATCATTGATATTCTTGATACAAGAATTGATTCAGCTCAAGACTTCCAAGAAACATTCCCAGATATTTCAATCATAGGTATTATTCCAAATATGGAGGAGATGTAATATGGCTAAAAGAAAACATGCAACAAGATTTACCGAAAGCGCTATTATTGGCAAAGATACATCTTTTACAGTTATCGAAGCGTTTAAAGCTGCAAGAACTAATCTTATGTTTATGTTAGATGCTGATAGCGAAAATAATGCAATTACTTTCACAAGTTATGCGCCTATGGATGGTAAATCAACAACATGTCTTAACCTTGCAATTACCTTTGCTCAAACAGGTGCAAGAATTCTTGTTGTAGATGCCGATATGAGAAAACCTGCTTTGCACAGATATATGAAAACTCAGTCAAAACCTGGTCTTTCAGAAGTGCTCGCTGGTATTTCTGAAGATAAACCTTGTATTTATAAAACAGATGTTGATAATTTGTTTATCTTACCTTCGGGTACAGTTCCTCCAAACCCTACAGAACTTTTGATTTCTAAGAGAATGGAAAAACTTATTGAAGACTGTGCTCCTTTGTTTGATTACATTTTTATTGATACACCACCATTAGGACTTGTTACTGATGCTGCAATTGTTGGTGCTAAAACAAAAGGCGTTATTAATGTTGTAAACTGCGAAAACTCTCGTAGTGAAGATATTGATTCAGTTAAAAGCACACTTGAACAAGCAGGTATTGATTTGATTGGTTGTATTATTAACGCAGTTCCTATTGCTACAACTTCTAAAAAATACAGCAAATTCAAGAATTCTAATTATGGTTACAACTATGGTTATGTTGACTATGACTATTACTACAGAACTCACACAGGACTCGATACAAGTGTTGATGAAGAAATCGTAGAGAATAAAGAAGAAAAGTAATATGATAGATTTTCATGCTCACATTTTACCTGGTGCTGACCACGGAAGTAAAGATATTGAGACATCGTTAAAACAGGTTAGTTTGGCTAAAAGAGCTGGCGTTTCTACTATTATTGCAACGCCACACTTTTATATGAACTCTGATACTATTGAAAGTTTCACTCAAAGAAGAGACAAAGCTTACGATGAACTTGTTAGTGCTATTAATGAGCATAATTTAGATGTTGAGATTATCAAGGCAAGTGAAGTAACACTTGAGGTTGATTTGTTTAAAATTAAAGATTTTTCTCCGTTGTGCATCGGCAACACTAATTATATGTTGTTAGAAATGCCTATGGATTTGAACTGGACTGCGTGGCATTACAATGCTATTGATGAGTTGGTTGCAATTGGTGTTGAACCAATTATTGCTCATGTAAATCGTTATCCAACGTTTTACTTAAACCAATTGTTTGAAAAAGATGTACTGTTTCAAGTTAATATTGAAGCGTTTAGACATTTTACAAGCAGATTTAAAGTTCTTAAAAGATTCAACGATGGATGTATTAATCTTATCGGTTCTGATGTTCATAGTTTTTCAATGAATACTTATGCTGATTTGAAAAAGTATGCATTGAAATATCCTAAAGTTTTTGAAAAATGCAACAAAAACGCAAAGAAAATACTAAATAAAAAAACGGTAATTAGTTAAACTAATTACCGTTTTGTGTTTTTTATAAAACAATTATCATAAAGTTAATTAGGTGATAGAATGATTAACCTAAATGCTTTACTTGAAAAAGAAATTATTTCTCTAATTGATGGTTCTAAAATTGGTGAGATTTATGATGTTGAAATAGATGAATTTACAGGTAGGATTGTTTCGATAATTGTTATTAAGCCTTGCTTTTTAATGTGTAAGAAAGACAAACAAATTATACCATGGGAAAAGGTAAAAGTAATAGGGAACGATACAATTTTGGTTGATGTAGTTAAAAATAGTTTTACAGTAAATAAAAAAGGAAACTTACTTAAAAGTTTCCTTGATTAATTAGCAAACCAAACATTGTTTACTTCAAATTCTTTTCCGTCAAGATAGTTTAGTAAACCTGCGTCAGTTTTGAAATTAAATTTCAATTTGTAAGAATAGAGTGCTTGATGAACAAATCCTTTTTTCTTGTCAATAGCGTTTTTGCCATATTTACCATCGCCAACTAATGGATGGCCGATGTGTGCAAGGTGTGCTCTAATTTGATGAGTTCTTCCTGTCAATAATTCAATTTCAAGCAAAGACATGTCATCAAATTCTTTCAATACTTTGTACTTTGTTTTTATTTCTTTAGAGTTTTCAAACGGCTTATTTTTAACAGTAACGAGATTCTTTTCTTCATCTTTTGATAAATATCCTATCAAAGTATCGCTATTTTTCGCTAATTTGCCGTGTATTAAACATAAATAGAATTTGTCTAATTCTCTGCATTTGATTTTTTCGTTCAAAATACGCAAGGTTTCAGCGTTTTTAGCAGCAATAACAATTCCACCGGTGTTTCTATCAATTCTATTAGCGAGTGAAGGAGCAAATGAATTTTCATCTTCTGGCGTGTATTCGCCTTTTTCGTACAAATATCTGTGAATTCTTGTGATGAGTGTGTCTCTAAATTCTTGATTGTCTGGATGGACAATTAAGCCTTCAGGTTTATCAATTAGCAAAATGTTTTCATCTTCATAAACAATATTGAGTTTTTTTGAGGCATACATAAAATCATATACATTTTCTTTTCTTTCAAAAAACTCATCATTGATATACATTTCAACAACATCACCAACATTTAGTCTGGTTGAAATTTCTGCTTTCTTTCTATTAACTTTAATTCTTTTAAGGCGAATGTATTTGTACAAAAGATTTTTTGGCAACAGGGGAGCAGATTTTGTTATGAATTTGTCAAGTCTTTGCCCAGCATCATTTGCATTAATAGTAAAACTTTTCATTAATTCCTCACTCTTAAAACGAGTTATAGATAAAGATTATCTATAACTCGTTTATAAATTTATTTGTTATTTAGTTTCAATTAAACCATATTTTCCGTCGTTTCTTTTATAAACAACGCTTACTAATTTTGTATCAGCGTTCTCAAAAATGAAAAACTGATGTCCAATAAGATTCATTTGTAAAATTGCTTCATCAACCGAAATTGCTTGCAAGTAAAACTCTTTTGAGCGAATGACTTCGAATTGTTCATCTTCAAAATTATCTGGAGCAAATACTTCATCAAAAGAAGTTGAACGAAGTCTTTTTTCAAGTTTTGTTTTTTGCTTTCTAATTCTTCTAACAATATTGTCAAAAGCATTGTCAAAAGCATCAATTAAATCTATCTGAACATCTTCTGCTCTATAAACAGTAGCTTTGTCTTTGATAGTGATTTCTGACTTAACTGCATTATTTTCTAACACAAATTTAAGAACAGTTTCGGCATCATCTGAAAAGAATTTTTCTAACTTTTCAAGCTTTTTCTCAATGTGTTCTTTTGAAATTTCTTTCAAAGTAACTTTTCTTAAAATGTAATTAGTTTTCATAAAATCACTCCTTGATTTAATTTGCAGAATTAATTATTATTAATTCCACCTTTATTATATCATTGAAAAGTGACTTTGTAAAGTGTTTTTTGTGCAAATTGAATAAAAATCTATAAAATAATCGATGAATGTCGTGTAACATGACAACCAATATTGACTGCTAAAGGCAATCCTGCAATATGCGTAGGGTATTGCTCAATGTTAACTTTCAAGGCTGTTGTGTTACCGCCAAAACCTTGTGGACCAATGTTTAATTTGTTAATTTCTTCAAGAATATCAATTTCCAATTGTTTATAAAATTCATTACTGTTGTGATTTTCTTCTCGGCAAAGCGCCTTTTTAGAAAGATATGCACAATATTCAAAATCTCCACCAATACCAACACCAACAACAATTGGTGGGCAAGGGTTTGAGCCAGCAGTTTTTACAATATCAACAACGTTGTCAATAATATCTTGTCTTGTTGATGTAGGATTAAGCATAACAATTTTGCTCATGTTTTCAGAACCAAATCCTTTTGGCGCAACAGTAATTTTAATATTATCACCGTTAACTATTTTTGTGTGAATAACAGCTGGAGCATTGTCGTTTGTGTTAATTCTGTTTAAAGGGTCACTAACAATTGACTTTCTTAACAGCCCTTTTTCATAACCGTTTTTAACGCCGGTATTAATTGCTTGTTCAAAGCTTCCGTCAATAATGTGAACATCTTGTCCTATTTCAACAAAAACAACTGCCATTCCAGTATCTTGACAAATTGGCACATCTAATTCTTGTGCGGTTTTAAGATTGTCATAGATGTCAGACATAATGTTTTTTGGTAATTGTTCAGTTTCTTTATTAATTGAACATTTTATACATTTTTCAATGTCATTCGGAAGTTTCTTATTAGCTTCAATACATAGTTTTTCAACTGATTCAACTATTTGATTACAAGAAATATTTCTCATAAAATCTCCTTAAACAAAAAATCGGCTAAAAGCCGATTTTAATTTGTTAGTTACCTTTAATATCTTCATAAATTTCTTCGTTTGCATAAACAAAGCCAAGCTTTTCACGCGCTGCACGTTCAACTAATTCATCATGCGAGCCATTTTCCAGAAGAGATTGTAATTCTTCGTTAGAAACTTTTAATGCAGAAATCTCTTCTTGTTTTTGTGCTAAAACTTTTCTTGATGAAATTAATTGAGACTGTAAAGAAATCATAGAATATACTAAATATAAAGCAAGAAGAACGATTGAAACTTTAAAAACAACTCTCTTGCTTGTGTTACTTGTTTTTGAACTTCTACTCATTGTTAGTCCTCTTTAAAATAATAATATACTTTATTATACTATTGTACATGAGATTTTTCAAGTTTTTTTTGAAATTTTAATAATAAAATTGTCAATGAAATTATTAAGTTTTAATATTACAAATTTGTATATTGAAATTATTGGTTTGATTAAATTAAATTTAATTAAGTTAAATGTCTTTATAATAATCTTTTCTAAGTGATTTGATAAAAATCGTTTTGTTAAGAAAAATCCAAGGAATTCAAAGAATAGTATAAACCATCTAATTTCACCTTTTACTCTAACTAATAAAATAAGAAATGTTAGTAGGGAAGCGATGATGCTAAATAATATATCTTGAAAAAATATTGATTTTTTTTGACATTTACAGACACATCTATATGATTTAAAAAATGTATATATAAGAGACAGGAGAAAACCAGCAATTAGACTAATGAATATAGAATTAAAATCAGAAAAAGAATCTATTAACATTATTTAAAAATCCTTTTAAAAAATGAATTGCTGTTTGAAGTTTCGTTGTAAATTAGGCCATAGAAATTGCCTGAAACTGATAAATTGCCAATATCTATATCCATTTTGCTAATATGCAAATTTTCGCCTTTTAGAGTCATTTGTCCCATTTGTGTGTCAAGCACAATTATATTGTCATCAAAATTTTCTACACGTTTTACACCACTAATAGTTAACTTTTTTCTGTTTTCCATAATAATGTTGTGAATGGCTGGAGATTGAGAATTATTTTCATACATAAGAAAAACACCTTTTCAATATAGTTAGTTTATATGTATGAATTTTAAGTCTATAATATAACAAAAGCACCACCTTAATGGTGGTGCTTTTTAGAATCTTAAATTATTTTAAACGAGCTTTAAGACCTTCAAATTCTTCAACAATTTCTTTTGGAAGTTTATCACCAAATTGTTCATAGAATTTTGCAATGTTTTTAGTTTCTTCTGTCCAAACATCTTTGTCAATTGTAAGAAGTTCTTTAATTGTATCTTTAGTGATATCAAGACCTTCGATGTCGATATCATCAACCTCAGGAACATAACCGATAGGTGTTTCAACAGCATCTACTTTACCTTCGCATCTTGCAAGAATCCAGTTGAGAACACGCATATTGTCGCCGAAACCTGGCCAAATGAAGTTGCCTTCATCATCAGTTCTGAACCAGTTAACGTTGAAGATTTTTGGTGCTTTGTCACCGAGTTTTTTGCCCATACTGAGCCAGTGAGCAAAGTAGTCAGCCATATGGTAACCACAGAATGGTTTCATAGCCATTGGGTCGTTTCTAACTACACCAACTGCACCTGTTGCAGCAGCAGTTGTTTCTGAAGCCATGATAGAACCAACAAATACACCGTTTTGCCAATCTTTTGATTGGTATACGAGTGGAGCAGCTTTTGCTCTTCTACCACCAAATACGATAGCAGAAATTGGCACGCCTTTAACTGATTCGAATTCTGAAGAAATACATGGACAGTTTTTAGCAGGAGCAGTAAATCTTGAGTTTGGATGTGCACCACTTGTACCAACTTTGTCGGCTTTGTCATATTTAGTGTAATCCCAAGTTTCGCCTCTCCAGTTGTCAGCATTCTTAGGTGGGTTTTTGTCAAGACCTTCCCACCAAACTGTGTTGTCGTCAAGGTTGTGAGCAACGTTTGTGAAGATTGTTCCTTCACGTGTAGAAGCCAAAGCATTAGGGTTAGAGTGGTCGTTAGTACCAGGAGCAACACCGAAGAAACCATTTTCAGGGTTAACTGCCCAAAGTCTACCGTCTTCGCCAACTCTCATCCAAGCGATATCGTCGCCTACGCACCATACTTTGTAACCTTGGTCACGGAATTTTTTAGGTGGAATAAGCATTGCAAGGTTTGTTTTACCACAAGCTGATGGGAATGCAGCTGCGATGTATTTAACTTCGCCTTGTGGATTTTCAAGACCGAGGATAAGCATATGCTCAGCCATCCAACCTTCGTTTTTACCAAGGAATGAAGCAATTCTAAGAGCGAAACATTTTTTACCTAAAAGAACGTTTCCGCCGTAACCTGAATTAACAGAAATAATGTAGTTATCTTCAGGGAAGTGGCAAATATATCTCTTTTCTTGGTCAATATCACATTTGCAGTGTAAACCTTTAATCCAATCTTCGCTGTCGCCTAAAGCTTCAAGAACTTTTGTACCAACTCTTGTCATGATAACCATGTTGAGTACAACGTAGATAGAGTCAGTCAATTCAATACCAATTTTTGAGAATTCTGAACCAACAGGGCCCATTGAATAAGGGATAACATACATTGTTCTACCAGCGTATGAACCTTTTGCAATGTCAAAAAGCATTTTGTAAGCTTCTTGTGGGTCCATCCAGTTGTTCGTTGGACCTGCGTCTTCTTTAGTTTTTGCACAGATGAATGTTCTGTCTTCAACACGAGCAACGTCGTTTACTGCTGTTCTGTGAAGGTAACAACCAGGAAGTAAATCTTGGTTTAATTTGATGATTTCGCCTGTTTTGCAAGCTTCAGCACGAAGAGCATCAATTTGTTCTTGACTACCATCGATAAGAACAACATTGTCTGGATTTACAAGAGCTTTCATCTCTTCAATCCAAGCGTTTACTGATTTGTTTTTAATCATATCTTTATCCTCCAAATTGAATAAAATACTAAACTTAATGTGTATAGATTACCAAGTGACCCCATGGTAATCTTACTAATGTGATTATACTATAAACTTTTAAAAAAAACAAGTAAAATTGTTAAAAAATTATCATATTTTAATAAATTTAAATATTTGTTAAAAAAACGTTCAAAACAATGTATGTTTTTGGCTATTTTAATGTATCAATGCTTAATGTTGCAAAGGCATTAAGGTTATTTTTAGCAATATTTCCTGATTTGTATTCGTAATAAGCTTGTGCAGCAACCATTGCTGCATTATCTCCACATAAACTTAAATCAGGAGTGTAAAATTCAACTCCGCTTTTTTTGCAAAAGTCTTGCATTCTGCTTCTAATTTCAGAGTTCGCAGAAACGCCACCTGCTAATACAAATTTTTGTGGTTTGACAGTTTCAAAAGCAACTGAAATTTTATCAATTAAAATATCAGTTACGGTTTTTCTAATTGAAGCACACATATCTTCGGTATTAACTTCAATGCCTTTTTGTTGCGAATTATTAATAGTATTTAAAACTGCAGTTTTAAGCCCTGAAAAACTAAAATCAAGAGGGTTGCCGTCTACCTTTGGTTTTGGTAGTTTATAAGCATCAGGATTACCATTGTTTGCAACCTTGTCAAGATGAACGCCACCAGGGTAAGGAAGACCTAACGCTCTTGCAGTTTTATCAAAACATTCGCCTGCAGCATCATCACGTGTGCGACCAATAATTTCATAATCAGTGTAATCTTTTACATTTATGATATGAGAATGACCACCTGAAATTACAAGTGCCAAAAAAGGTGGTTTAAGGTCAGGGTGTGTAACATAATTTGCTGCAATATGTGAACGCAAATGATGAACCGGAATTAAAGGTTTTCCAGTTGCTAATGCTAAACCTTTTGCAAAATTCACACCAACCAAAAGCGAACCAATAAGGCCAGGTGCATAAGTAACTGCGATTGCATCAATATCATCTATTGTTAATTTTGCCCTTTTTAATGCTTCATTATACAAATTTGAAATAGCGTCAATATGCATTCTTGAAGCAATTTCTGGCACAACACCACCAAATACAATGTGGTCGTCAACTTGTGAAGCAATGAGTGAAGATAATACTTTTCGACCATCTAAAATTGCAACAGCGGTATCATCGCAAGAAGATTCAATACTTAAAATTATCATTTATTTCTCCTAAAAATATTTTGTCATTATAATTGCATTTTCAATTGGTTCATTGTAATAATTTTTTCTAACTGTAATTCGTTCAAACCCAAGTTTTTCATAAAGTGAAATAGCAGGGGAGTTTGATTCTCTAACTTCTAAAGTAACAAATTTACAAGATTTATTCTTGCAAACTTCAAGAATTTCGTTAACAAGTTTGTTACCAATTCCTTGTTTTCTAAATTCTTTTAAGACAGCAATGTTGTTAATATAAGCTTCATCTAAAATAATAAAAACGCTAATATAACCAATTAATATACCATCAATTTCATAACCCAAAAACATATATTTTTCGTTGTTAATTGATTCAGAAATATTAGTTTTAGACAAAGGGTGCGAAAAGCAACTGTTTTCAATTAAAACTAAATCAACAATATTGTCACTATTTAGAATTTTTATCATACATTTCTCCAATTGTATTTTTAATGTTTTTTTCAATTTGCATTGAACAGTTTTTGTAAACTTCAAGGCTACATCCAAACGGGTCAGCAATTTCTTCATCAAACTTTAGAATTTTATTTTCATTAACACCTGCAAGCAACAACATCTGTGTATGTGAAGATGTCATTGGAACAATAAAATCAACAGAATCAATTAATTCCATGGTTAATTGTTTAGAGCAGTGTGATGAAATATCTAACCCTTTTTCTTTTATAGCAACAACAGCGTTTTCTGTTGCAGTATCATTTTCATTTGCACAAAGTCCAGCGCTTGAAAACTCAAAATCTTTATATAAATTTTGAGCAATTGCTTGCGCCATTGGACTTCGGCAGGTGTTACCAGTACAAACAAACAATATTTTCATAAATTCACCTTTATTTTGTTTCATACCAAGTTTTTGCAAACTTAACATCAACAAGCATTGGTACTTTGAATTCTACTGCATTTTCCATTTCTTGTTTCAAAATTTCAGCAACTTTAGGTGCGATTTCATCTTTGGCTTCAATAATCAATTCATCGTGTACCTGCATAATAAGTTTTGCATCCAAGTTTTCTTTGATAAGTCTATCATTAACCTTGTTCATAGCAATTTTAATTATATCTGCTGCAGTACCTTGAATTGGCATGTTTTTTGCAACACGTTCACCAAATGCACGAGTATTGAAATTAGATGCAGTAAGTTCAGGCAAATATCTTCTTCTGCCAAAATAGGTTGAAACAAAACCATCTTGCTTTGCGTTTTCAACAACTTCGTTGAGATATTTATTAACGCCACTATAAGTAGCAAGATAATTTTCAATATATTCTTTTGCCTTTGCAACGCTAACATGAATGTCTTTTGAAAGTGAAAATGGTCCAATACCATAAACAATACCAAAGTTAACCGCTTTTGCTCGTGAACGAATATCAGGTGTCATCATTTCAAGAGGTACATTAAACACTTGAGAAGCAGTAAGTGCGTGAATGTCAACATCTTGCAAAAATGCATCAATCATTTTGCTATCATCTGCAATTGCAGCTAAAACACGAAGTTCAATTTGTGAATAGTCGGCATCAACTAAAACATAACCATCTTTTGCTTTGAAGAACTTTCTCATCTCTCTGCCAAGTTCAGTTCTAACAGGAATGTTTTGTAAATTTGGCTCAGATGAGCTTATTCTGCCGGTTCTTGTTTCAACTTGATTAAGAGTAGAATGAATGCGATTATCGTCTCCAACGCATTTTAAAAGGCCATCGCAATAGGTTGATTTTAATTTAGCAACTGAGCGATATTCAAGCAAATATTCAACGGCTTCTGATTCATATCTTAAACCTTCAAGAACTTCGGCGTTTGTTGAATAACCAGTTTTGGTTTTCTTGGAGCAAGGGAGACCTAGCTTTTCGAAAAGCGCAACGCCTAATTGTTTAGGGGAGTTAAGATTAAATTCATAACCAATAATCTCATAAACCTGCTTTTCAAGGAATAATTCGCGTTCATAGAGTTTTTGCGAAAACTCTTCAATGCCTTCAATATCAATTTCAAATCCCTCTTTTTCCATTAAATAAAGGGTATAGGAAAGGGGAATTTCAACATCAAACAATAAACTTTCTTGATTATTTTCAGCAATTTCTTTTGAAAATTCATTGTGCATTTTTTCAATTGTATCTAATTGTTTTAAAGTGTTTGAATGTTCATTGTTATATTCATTTGCTCCAAACTCAATCATAAACCTTTCAAGTGTTAAATCGTTTCTATCAGGATTAATAAGATAAGCCGCAAGCATTGTATCAAATTTGACATCAAAGTAACCATTGATTTTATGAAATAGTTCTTTGCAATTGTGGGTAATAATTCCTTTTACATTAGTTAAATCCAAATTCGAAGTTAAAAAGTATTTGTTGTTTGATTTAAAGAATATTTTTTCATCTTCATAAATGATGATTGAATTATCAGGAATATCGTTTGTTGAAATTATATCTACATCAACTTTTTCTTCTTCAAAAGTTTCGAAAGTTGGTTGTGCATCTAAATTTAACTTTTCAACCAATTTGAACATTTCAAGTTCAACAAGTAGTTTTTTTAGTTCTTCAAGGTTCTTTTCTGCACTTTCTGGAATTTCAATTGGCACTTCACAATTAATAGTACCTAAAGTCTTGCTCAAAAAAGCATTATCTTTATCATTAATGAGTTTGTTTTTAAGATTTTCTCTAATTTCTTTGTTTTCAATATCATTATACAACTCTTCAATTGAGCCATATTTTTGTATTAAATCACCAGCAGTTTTAGGGCCGACACCTTGAACGCCAGGAATGTTATCAGAGCTATCACCTTGTAATGCTTTGATTTCAATCATTTGTTTAGGTGAAACGCCAAATTCTTGGTTGATTTTTGCAATGTCATAAATTCTAACTTCAGGAGCGCCTGCTTTAGTTGCAGCAAGTTGAACGGTCACATTTTCTGAAACTAATTGCAAAGAGTCACGGTCGCCGGTTGCAATAACACAAACATCACCGTTGTCGTTACATTTTTTAGCAATAGTTCCAAGAATATCATCTGCTTCATAACCTTCTTTTTCTAAAACAATGCAACCATAACTTTTCAAAATTTCTTTCATAATTGGAATTTGCATTGCAAGTTCATCAGGCATTGGTTTTCTGCCTGCTTTATATTCATCATAAATTTTATGTCTAAAAGTTGGGGCTTTAAGGTCAAATGCGGCAATTATTAGGTCAGGGGAGTTAGTATCAATAAGTTTCAAAAGAATGTTCATAAAGCCATAAATTGCGTTTGTGAATACACCATTTTTGTTTGACAAAATTCTAATTCCATAAAAAGCTCTATTGATAATTGAGTTGCCGTCCAAAGCTAAAATTTTCATTTTATTCCTCCAAAGTTTAATTATAGTTATTATACCATATTTTTATAAAATCTTCAAGAATAAATATATAAAAAAGGTGCTACACTTGTAGCACCTTTTGGTTTTTAGTATTGAACTTTTTTACCTTTGCCATTAATTTTGTTTGTATATTTAGCAGTCTTTTTACCTTTTTCTTTATTATCAGTAGATTTGCTGCCTTTTTTCTCATCTCTTTCACACCAGAACACATACAATGGACCGGCAATAAAGAGTGATGAGAATGTACCACAAATTGTACCAACAGACATTGGAATAGCAAATGTAAGAATAGAATCAAGATTGTAAATTGCAGCTACAACTGTTACAGATGTAATAGCTGCGAATGTTGTAATTGAAGTTACACAAGTACGTTTAAATGATTGTGTAATTGAAAGGTTAGTCAAATCTCTAATTGACATTTTGTTGCCATAAATACCAGCGTTTTCACGGATTCTGTCGTAAATAACGATAGTATCGTTAAGAGAGTAACCTAAGATTGTAAGGAATACGGCAATAAAGTTTGTGTCAATTGTAATACCAAAGATTACGTTAATGAAATATACAAAGAAAATGTCGTGAATCAAAGCAACGAGAGCTGTAATAGCAGCTTTAACACCACCAACTTTTCTAAATCTGTAACCTACATAAATAACAACCAAAGCACTTGCAAGAATTACTGCAAAAATAGCTTTACCAAAGAATGAAGAACCGAAGCTTTCGCTAACTGAGTTTACACCTTCATATTTAATGTTGTTGTCTTTGAAATCTTCTTGTAAAGCAGTTGTGATTTTGTTAACTTGAGTTGTTGTAAGAGCGATGTTGCCAATAGCGTTAATCTTAATTGATTCAGCACCTGTTGACAAAGCAGCGCTGCTTGTTACTTCAACTTTAGCATCTTTGTAACTGTTTTCAAGTTTTGATTGAAGTTTTGTTGCGTTTACTGCATAGTTTTTGGTCAAAGAAGCAGAAATAGCTTCAATTTCTTTTTCTGTTAAAAACTTGTTGCCAACTGCAGAAACTTCAAGAATAGTTGTTTCTTTGTTGCTGCCAGTTTGTGCAGAGAAAGTATAATCTTGGAATTCATCTGAATTTAAAGTTGTTTCAACTGCAGATTCATCAAGAGTACCAGTATAAGCATAAGTTAAAACAGTTTCATTGCTAACTTCTTTTAAAGCGCTTTCAGCACTCTTCTTAACTTTATCAAAGTCAACTGTTTTTGAATAAGAATAGGTGATTGATGTACCACCTCTAAAGTCGATAGAAAGGTCAGCACCAACAAAAATGTTGAAGAAAATACCTGTGATAATTACTACAATCGGGATAATGATTGCAAATTTAAAACTTTTTATAATGTTAAATGTTTTTTGCATTTCTCTTACCTCCGAACAACCATGGCTTTCTTAATGCTTTGAATGAAGAAAGACTTTGAATCATAACTTTTGAAAGGAATACACCGATTACAACGTTAAATACAGCACCAATCAAAAGAGTGTAACCAAATGAATAAATAGAACCGGTAATTGAAGAACCAAACATAAACATTACGCTGTTTACGATTTTAGCAAGAATAGTATCAGGAGGTCCGAACGCGCCCATAAGAATGATAGATACGATTACCACTGTTACGTTACCGTCGATGATAGCACCAAAACCACGTTTGAAACCAGTTTTGATTGAACCATCAATTGTTCTGCCAGAGTTAAGTTCATCTTTAACACGTTCAGCGTTGATAACGTTAGCGTCAACACCCATACCAATTGAAAGAATTACACCGGCTAGACCAGGAATGGTAAGTGTAAAGCTATCAAAGAATGAGAAGAAACCTGAAATGCAAGCAAAGATACCTGCGATTTGACATGTAATAGCAAATACAGCAACAATACCAGGTAATCTGTAAAGTGAAATCATCAAAATAACAATGATTGCATAAGCAATGATACCTGCTAAGAGCATAACATCAAGTGCAGATTGACCAAGAGTTGGAGCAATAATGCTAAGTTTTGAGTTATCAACTGTCAAAGCAAATGGAAGTGAACCAGCATTAATTGTGTTTGCAAGGTCTTCAGCTTCTTCGGCAGTGAAGTCGCCTTCGATAACTGCATGACCATCAGTAATAACGCTGTTAACTGTTGGAGCAGAAATGCAAGTGTCATCAAGCCAAATTGCAATTGTTTTGTTAAGGTTGTTTCTAGTAGCAGTTTCAAATGCAGCTTTACCATGTGGTGTAAGCTCAAGTGCTACCATGTTTTGACCATCTTGAACTGAAAGTGAAGCGTTTTTAATGTCTTTTGCACCTTCAAGAACTTGTGTGCCTTTTGATGAAGAGTCGCCTTCGTTGAATGTAAGAACAGCCATTTGACCTAATTCTTCAACAGCAGCTGCTGGGTCAAAGTCTGCTTCATCATTTTGCCAAGGGAATCTTACAATGATTTGTTTGTTTGCATCATCTCTGTTAACTTCAGAGTCTGTGATTTTTTGAGCAGTCAAACGTTTTTTAATAATTTCTTCGGCTTTTGCCATGTCGTTTGATGTAATTTCATCTGCTTCAATGTCAGGTGTGAAAACTGCTTCAACACCACCTTGAATATCGATACCCCAACGGATATCTTCTACACCTTTTACATAAACAATTTTGTTATCGCCATAGTATGTACACAAACCAGCAAAAGCAAGGTAAGTGAAAGCAATAATCAAAACAGCAACAATGAAAAAGGTTGATCTTCTTGATTTTTTCATTTAAAGTCCTCCTGTATTTTAATCAAGTGTAAAAGTTTACTGATCTATTATAATATAAACTGACAAAAAAGTCAAATGTTTATGATAGTTTTTATAAAAGTTTTTCAATTGCAGCAAGTCTAGCGCAAATTGAGAATAATTTTACAGCTTTTTCAAGTTCTTCAAGTGGTGGAAAGCTTGGTGCAATTCTAATGTGTGAATCTTTTGGGTCATTAGAATAAGGATAAGCAGAACCTGCTGGAGTTGTTACTAATCCTGCATCTTTACAAAGTTCAACTGTACGCTTAGCACAATTTTCTGGAGCGTAGAAACTTATGAAATAACCACCATTTGGATTTGTCCAACTACCAACGCCACAAGGTTTTAATGTTTTTTCAAATTCATTTAAAACTGCTTGGAACTTAGGACGCATAATATCTGCGTGTTTTTTCATAACCATCTTAATGTTTTCAGTGTCTTTCAAGAATCTAACGTGTCTAAGCTGATTAATTTTGTCTGGACCAATTGTTTGGAACTGCATTCTTTGTTTCATTAATTGAATGTTGTGGTGTGATGCACACAAAGCACTAACGCCAGAACCTGGGTGAGTGATTTTTGATGTTGACATAAAGTGAATCATCATTTTTTCTGTGCCACGTTTAATACACTCTTTATATAATGATAAAATTTCATCTTGTTTATCATCGTAAATGTGATGAACGGCATATGCGTTGTCATACATAATTCTAAAATCAGGAGCTGCAGGGGAAAGTGAAGCAAGTCTGATAATAGTTTCATCTGAATAAGAATATCCGTCTGGGTTTGAATATTTAGGAACACACCAAATACCTTTAACCATTGGGTCTTTTACAAGTTCTTCAACCATATCCATATCAGGACCGGTTGGAGTCATTGGCACAGGAATGTTTTCGATTCCAAAATATTCAGTAATTGCAAAATGTCTGTCATAACCAGGACAAGGACACAAGAATTTAACTTTTCCTTGTGTAAGCCAAGGTTTTTCGCCGTCAAGACCACGTGAAACAGCTTGTGCAATAATGTCAAACATCATATGAAGAGAAGAGTTTTCGCCAATGATTACATCTTCTTCTGGGCAATCAAAAAGGTCAGCAAAAATCTTTTTCATTTCTGGAATGCCATCAAGACCACCGTAGTTTCTGCATTCTGTGCCATCGTTAGTAAAAGCATTACCACTTGAAACTAAACCTAAAAGTTCATCAGAAACATCTAATTGTTCTTTACTTGGTTTACCTCTTGACATATCAAATTTTAAGCCCAATGCCTTGAACTCTTCATATTCTTTTAAAAGAGTTTCTTTTTGAGCCAATAATTGTTCTTTTGTCATTTCAAAATAAGTCAATTAAAATACACCTCAAATAATTTACATTTCTTAATATAATAATACAAAACTAAAACTTTTTCAACTATATTTACAAAAAAACATTGAAAATTTTTAAAAAACATTGACAAATATCGTTCAATTATATATAATGTATCTATATTTTATATGATATGCTTTATACAGAAATGATTTGAAAATGTTTTTCGCAGAGAGGGTATGGTTGGTGTAAATACCTAAAAATGTTTCAGAGTGCTAATCTGTTGCACAATAATGAAAAGTTATTGCGTATTTTCGGCGTTAACGAATATCGAGTGGCACACTTAATTTGTGCAATTCAGGTGGTACCGCGGCATGTGTCGTCCTGAGTTGGATTGTTGGTGTGTTTTTTTATTGTAAATTTATTTTAAGGAGAAATATAAAATGCAGTGGACAGGATTAAATGAATTAAGAGAAAAATATTTAAGTTTTTTTGAGTCAAAAGGACATTTAAGACTTAAAAGTTTTCCGTTAGTACCAAAAGATGATAAGAGTCTTTTGCTTATCAACTCTGGTATGGCACCAATGAAAAAGTATTTTACAGGAGAAGTTACTCCACCTAGAAAAAGAGTTACTACTTGTCAAAAATGTATTAGAACACCTGATATTGAGCAGGTTGGTAAAACTGCTCGTCACGGCACATATTTTGAAATGCTTGGTAACTTTTCTTTTGGTGATTATTTCAAACACGAAGCAACTGCTTGGGCTTGGGAGTTTTGTACTAAAGTTTTAGATTTGCCAGTTGACAGAGTTTGGGTTTCTATTTATCAAGATGATGATGAAGCATTTGATATTTGGACAAAAGAAGTTGGCGTTGCTCCTGACCACATTGTAAGAATGGGTAAGGAAGATAATTTCTGGGAACACGGTTCAGGTCCTTGCGGTCCTTGTTCTGAACTTTATTTTGACCGTGGCGAAAAATATGGTTGTGGAAGTCCTGATTGTAAAGTTGGTTGTGAATGTGATAGATATGTTGAATTTTGGAATAATGTATTTACACAGTTTGAAAACGATGGCAACGGCAACTATACTCCACTTGAACACCCAAATATTGATACTGGTATGGGTCTTGAAAGACTTGCTTGTATTATGCAAGATGTTAACAATATTTTTGAAGTTGATACAGTTCAAAACATTATGAAACACGTTAGTAAAATTGCCGGTGTTAATTATGGAGATAGCGAAAAAACTGACATTTCACTTCGTGTAATTACTGACCATATTCGTTCAACAACATTTATGATTGCTGACGGTGTAATGCCATCAAACGAAGGCAGAGGTTATGTTCTTAGACGACTTCTTAGAAGAGCAGCTAGACATGGTAAATTGCTTGGTATTAACAGAGCGTTCCTTTCAGAAGTATGTGATACTGTAATTGAAGAAAACAAAAATGCTTATCCAGAAGTTCTTGAAAAGAAAGACTTTATCAAAAAACTTCTTAATAATGAAGAAGAATCTTTCATCAAAACAATTGACCAAGGTCTTGCAATGCTTAATGACTTGATTGAAAAGGTTGAAGGCAAAGAACTTTCAGGCGAAAGTGCATTTAAACTTTATGATACTTATGGTTTTCCGCTTGACCTTACAAAAGACGTTCTTGAAGAAAGTGGTTTAACTGTTAATGAAGAAGAATTCCAAAAATTAATGGTTGAGCAAAAAGAAAGAGCTAGAAATGCGCGCAAAGCATCAGATGGCGAATCTTGGGCAAGTAAAGACTTGAAATTCGAAGGTGTAAGTGAAACAGAATTTGTTGGCTATGAAGAACTTTCTGCAAAAGCAACTGTTAAATCAATTGTTTTAGATGGAGAGCAAGCCTCATCAGTTGCAGAAGGCACAAAAGCAATTTTGGTTCTTGATAAAACACCTTTCTATGCCGTTTCTGGTGGTCAGGTTGCTGATGATGGTGTTATTTCATCAGACAAAGGCGTATTCCAAGTAACTAATGTTAAGAAAAATCCTGATGGTGTTTATATGCACTTTGGTGTTGTAAAAAGTGGCGAATTTTCAGTTGATTCATCTGTTGTTGCAGATGTTGATGTAGAAAACAGAAAAGCAATTATGAGAAATCATACTGCAGCACACCTTTTGCAAAGCGCTTTAAGAAAAGTTCTTGGCACACATGTTGAACAAGCAGGTCAAGAAGTTACTGCAAACAGACTTAGATTTGACTTCACTCATTTCTCAGCATTAACCGATGAAGAGTTAAAAGAAGTTGAAAAGCAAGTTAATGATATTATTTTGGATGCTATTGAAGTTAAAACTGAAGTTTTGCCAATTGAAGAAGCTAAAAAACGCGGCGCTATGGCATTGTTTGGCGAAAAATACGGCGATACTGTTAGAGTTGTAACAGCAGGAGATTCAATAGAGTTCTGTGGTGGTACTCATGCTACAAACACTGCTCAACTTGGTCTTTTCCACATTATGTCTGAAGGCTCAGTAGCTTCAGGTGTTCGTAGAATTGAAGCAGTTACCGGCCGTGGCGTATTAACTTATATCGGTGCAAATGAATTCATCTTATCAACATTGTGTGATGTTGTTAAAGCAGGTAATCCTGATGAATTGTCTGATAAAGTTACACAAGCTGTAAATGAACTCAAAGCTTCAGAAAGAAAATTGAATGAATTAAATCAAAAAATGGCTGCACAAAAAGCAAAAGAAACTCTTGATAAAGCAAGAGAAATCAAAGGCGTTAAAGTTATTGCAATTGCAACTACTGGTATGGAATCAGGTAACTTAAGAAATATGTGTGATACATTTAAAGACTTAAATCCAAGCATTGTTGCAGTTGTTGCAGGTATTAACAGAGAAAAAATGAGCGTTACATTTGCTTGTGCTTGTGGTAAAGATGCAGTTGCAAAAGGCGCACACGCAGGTAACATTGTAAGAGAAGTTGCAATGATTACTGGCGGTAAAGGTGGCGGTAAGCCAGATAGTGCTATGGCAGGCGGTAAAGATGTAACTAAAGTTGATGAGGCTTTACTTGCAGTTGATAGCATTATTGAAAATATGATTAAAGACTAAGAGGTGCTAAAAATGGATTGTTTGTTTTGTAAAATTGTAAATGGAGAAATTCCTTCAAAAAAAGTTTATGAAGATGAGTTTTTGTATGCTTTTGAAGACATTAATCCACAAGCGCCTGTTCATGTTTTGATTATTCCAAAAGAACATATTGATTCTGCTGCAGACATTACTGAAACCAATGCTGATTTGGTTGCAAAAGTTTTTGTTGCAGCAGCAAAAATTGCTAAAGAATTAAAACTTGAAAATGGTTTTAGAATTGTAACAAATTCTGGCGAATTTGGTTGTCAATCAGTTCATCATATTCATTTTCATTTGTTGTCTGGTAAACAATTATCAGGTAAAATGTGTTAGGAGTTGAATTTTATGAAAACTTTTAAAATGACAATTGCAGGTCTCGAGAGAGAATTACCTGTATTTCCAATTAACGATGATATTTCTATTGCGGCATTCATTTTGTTTGGCGACACTGAAATTACAGTTGCTGCATCTGCAGAATTGTTAAAAAAAGTGCCAGAGTTTGATTATATTATCACTCCAGAAGCAAAATCAATTCCACTTGCTTATGAAATGTCAAGACAAAGTGGCAAAAAATATTTTGTAATTAGAAAAGGCCCAAAACTTTATATGGGTAATCCGTTAGAAGTTGAAGTTAAATCTATTACAACTGCAAATGTTCAACATTTATATTTGAGTGAATATGAAGCAGAACAAATTAAAGGCAAAAAAGTTTTGGTTGTTGATGATGTTATTTCAACTGGCGAATCTTTACTTGCAGTTCAAAAATTGCTCGACCAAGCAGATTGTGAAACAGTTGCTTGTGCTGCAGTTTTAGCAGAAGGTGATGCTGCTAACAGAGATGATATTATCTTTTTAGAGCCATTACCATTTATTACTGAATAAAGGAAAATAAAAATGCAATTTGAAAAAGCATATTTTGAAGCTGCTTTTGGTACTCCAAAGCAGTTAAAACCATCTGATTGTAAAGAAGTTGCTTTTTCTGGCAGGTCAAATGTTGGAAAAAGTTCGCTTATTAACAAAATTTTAAATAGAAAAAGCCTTGCAAAGGTAAGTTCTCAACCTGGTAAAACTGTTACAATCAACTTTTATAATGTTGTTGATTCAAGATTAGTTGACTTGCCTGGCTATGGTTATGCAAAAGTTTCTGCAGGTGAAAAACGCAGATGGGCAGACCTTATGGATGCTTATTTTACAACCGAAAGAAATATTGCATTAGTTGTTCAACTTATTGATATGCGTCATAAACCAAGCCAACTTGATCTTGATATGATTGATTATCTTGAGCAAATGGGCTTTGATTTTGTTATTGCTCTTACAAAGTCAGATAAATTGAATAAAACTGAAACAAAAAACAGACTTGAAGCGTTGGAAGAAGAACTTTCTTTCCTTGATAACAAGCCTAAAATGATTCCTGTTTCTTCCCTTAAAGGCGATGGAATTGAGGAACTTAAAAATTATATTTCATCAAAAGTAAAGGAAGATGATTAATGTTTACAAGTGAATGCTTGGGTGTCGAAAATGGTGTTTTGACAATTGGTGGTTGCAATACTGCCCAACTTGCTAAAAAGTATGGCACTCCACTTTATGTAATGGATGAGCAAACAGTTAGAAACAATTGTAGAATGTTCAAAAAATCCATTGATGATAATTTTGAAAGCGGCCGTGTTCTTTTTGCATCAAAGGCGTTAAACTGCCTTGAAATGTGCAGAATTGTGAATGAAGAAGGTCTTGGAATCGATTGCGTTTCTGGTGGCGAAATTTACACCGCGTTAAAAGCAGGTTTTCCTGCTGATAAAATTTATTTTCACGGTAACAATAAAACAACTGATGAACTTGTTTACGCAATTGAAAATGGTGTTGGAGTAATTATTGTTGACAACCACTTTGAGTTGAGCGAGTTAAATGAACTTGCAAAAGAACGTGGTTTGAGTGTTGATATTATGTTTAGAATTAAACCTGGTATTGATGTTCACACACATGATTTTGTTAAAACAGGTCAAATTGATAGCAAGTTTGGTTTTGCACTTGAAAACGGTGAAGCTTATGAGGCTGTAAAAGTCGCAAATGAAATGTCAAATGTTAATTTAATGGGGCTTCATTGCCACATTGGCTCACAAATTTTTGATGACGAACCTTTTGTTGAAGCTGCTAATGTAATGCTTAACTTCTTTAAAAAGATTAAAGATGAATTAGGTGTTGAAATTGGCACTTTAAACTTGGGTGGCGGTTTTGCCATTAAGTATTTGGAAAGTGACGAACATTTTTCATATGAATCTTACATGACAAAGGTTGCTACTGTTATAAAAGATTTGTGCTCAAAACTGTCTTTAAAAGTTCCTGCAATTTTAATTGAGCCAGGTAGGTCAATTGTTGGTGCTGCAGGTATTACACTTTATGACATTGGCGCAGTAAAAGAAATTGAAAATGTAAGGAATTATGTAACTGTAAATGGTGGTTTGGGCGACAATCCAAGATATGCGCTTTACAATGCAGAATACACTGTTGTTGTTGCTAACAAAGCAGATGAAAAGTGCGATTATGTTGCTACAATTGCAGGTAAATGTTGTGAAAGTGGCGATTTAATTCAAGAAAACGTTAAAATTGCAAAACCCGAAAAGGGTGATACTTTAGCAGTTTTATCTACTGGTGCATACAATTTTTCAATGGCATCAAATTATAACAGAATCCCAAGACCTGCAATGGTTATGATAAGCGATAAAACACCAAGAATAATCGTTAAAAGAGAAACTTATGCAGATATTATAAGAAACGATATCTAATTTTAGGAGAAATTTATGTTTATAGATGTTGCTAAAATTCATGTAAAAGCAGGTGACGGTGGTAATGGTGCCGTTACTTTTCATCGTGAAAAATATGTAGCAAATGGTGGCCCTGATGGTGGCGACGGTGGTAAAGGTGGCGACATTGTTTTTGTTGCTGATAAACATCTTACAACACTTGCTGATTTCCGTTATAAAAAGAAATACACAGCGGCAAATGGCGAAAAAGGTGGTAGTAATCGTTGCTATGGCAAATCAGGCGCTGATACTGTAATTAAAGTACCGGTTGGTACTGTTTTTAAAGAAACTGAATCTGGCAGAATAATGGCCGACCTTGCTGATGGCGAAAGCTTTGTTGCTGCTAAAGGCGGTAAAGGTGGTTGGGGTAACACACACTTTGCTACTTCAACTCGTCAAATTCCAAGATTTTCAAAAGAAGGAAAACCAGGCGAAGAGTTTGATATTACCATGGAATTAAAATTGCTTGCTGATGTTGGTTTGTTAGGATTTCCTAATGTAGGTAAATCAACATTGGTTTCTGTTGTCTCTCAAGCAAGGCCTAAAATTGCTAACTATCATTTTACAACTTTAACACCTGTTTTAGGTGTTGTTAGAATTGATGAAGAATGCTCATTTGTAATGGCAGATATTCCAGGTGTAATTGAAGGTGCCGGAGAAGGCGCTGGTCTTGGTCATCAATTCTTGCGTCACGTTGAAAGATGTAGACTTCTTTTGCACGTTGTTGATGTTTCAGGTTCTGAAGGTAGAAATCCTATTGAAGATTTTGAAACAATTAATAAGGAATTAAAAGTATTTTCGCCTGAACTTGCAACACGTCCTCAAATTGTTGTTGCAAACAAAATTGATATGGCAGAGCCAGAACAAATTGAAGAATTCAAGAATTATGTTGAAGCAAAAGGTCTTAAATTCTTTACAATTTGTGCTCCAATTTCTGAAGGTACACGTGAACTTGTTAACTTTGTTGCAAGTGAACTTGAAAATCTTCCACCAATTTTGAAATACGAAGTTGAAGAAGCACCAGAAGTTGAAGTTAAGGTTGAAAACAATCAAGAGTTTGAAATTGTTGAACATGATGATTATTATGAAGTTGTTGCTGAGTGGATTCATCCACTTATGGACAAAACAAATCCAAACGATTTTGAGCAATTGCAATACTTCCAAACTGTTCTTGAAAAGTCAGGTATCATTAAAGCGTTAAGAGAAAAGGGCGTTCAAAATGGTGATACTGTTGTGATTTATGACTTTGAATTTGATTTCCTTGATTAAGAGAGTGTTTTATGTTGGATTTAACAAAAGATTTTGATATTAAAACAGCAACAACCGACCAGTTAGCATTTGTTGGTGATGCAGTTTATTCATTGTTAGTTAGAGAGCGTCTTTGCCTTTCAGGAAAATGTCGTTCTAATGATTTGCATACATCTTCTGCAAAGTTTGTAAAAGCAAACGGACAAGCTGAGGCGTTTAAAAAAATTGAAAGTTTTTTGAGTGAAAAGGAACTTTCTTATTATAAAAAGGGGAGAAATTCACATAATAATCATACCCCTAAAAATGCTTCTCAATGCGATTATAGCAGTGCAACAGGCGTTGAAACATTGTTTGGTTATTTATATTTAACTAATCAAAACGACCGTATTTATGAACTTTTTGATATGATATTTTAAGAAAAACTCATTACATATTTTAAAGGAGAAATGTGTAATGAGTTTTAAATCAAAAAGACTTGATATTTTGTTTTTCTTTTTAGGTGGATTTTTAGTTGCAATTGGTATTTCTGCTTTTAATGCGCCTAATGACATTGCAGCAGGCGGTTTTACCGGTGTTGCAACAATTTTAAATTCATTGTTAAAAATTCCAATTGGTAGCACCGTGTTGATTTTAAACATTCCAGTATTTATTATCGGTGCTAACAGATATGGATTTAAATTTCTTTATAAATCAATTATTGCCACT
Organism: Acutalibacteraceae bacterium; assembly: GCA_045649405.1. GTDB lineage: Bacteria > Bacillota > Clostridia > Oscillospirales > Acutalibacteraceae > RUG11462. The sequence continues at coordinate 5,687 of JAZRPW010000017.1, read as the reverse complement.
ATGATTATGACTGTTTTAATCGATATAGTGGCATATCTTTTTCCAATTTATAAAGGCGAAAAAATTCTTTGTGCAGTTTTTGGTGGTCTTTTAGCAGGAATTGGACTTGGAATTGTTTTTCTCCGTGGTGCTACTACTGGCGGTGTTGATATAATTGCAAAGTTCGTTAGAGAAAAAGTTCCGTATTTGTCTATTGGAAATATAATTTTGCTTTTAGATGCTATTGTTATTGTTGCATCTGCAATTGTTTATAGAAATGTGGAAAATGCATTGTTTGCAATTGTTGCAATTTTTGTTCAATCAAAAGCAATCGACACAATTCTTTATGGCTCTGATAAAGGAAGATTAATTCTTGTAAAATCAGAGCATTGTGAAGAAATTATCGAAAAGTCTAAACTATTGCTTGGCAGATTGCCAACATTTTTAGATAATATTAGCGAAGAAAGAAATGTATTGCTTTGCGCTACACATAGGTTTGAAGCAGCAAGGTTTCATGAAATAGTAAAAACTATTGATAAATCTGCTTTCATTGTTACAATGGAAGCAGGCGAAATTTTTGGAGAGGGGTTTAATAATTTTGAATCTACCTAATGGTTTTTTAGATGTAATGAAAGAAACTTTAAGAGAAGATTTTGATTCTTACCTTGAATTTTTAGATAAAACACCTTATCGTGGTATGAGAATTAACACTTTAAAAGCAGATGTCGAATTTATTAGAAAAAACATTGGTTTTGAAACAAAGCCTTTGCCTTTCTCTAATAAAGGTTTTTACATTGATAATGATTTAAAAGGTGTTGGTAATCATCCTTTTCATCATTGTGGCGCAATTTATCTTCAAGAACCTTCTGCAATGAGTGCTGTAACTGTTTTAGATGTGCAAAAAGGTGATAAAGTGTTAGATTTGTGTGCAGCCCCTGGTGGAAAATCTACTCAGATTGCTGCAGAACTTCAAGGTGAGGGACTTTTGTGGTCAAATGAATATATTTCTTCAAGAGCAAAGATTTTAGCATCTAATCTTGAAAGATGTGGTGTCAAAAACGCAGTTGTTTCAAATGCTGACACTAAAAAAATCGCTGAAAATTTAGCTGGCTTTTTTGATAAAGTGTTGGTTGATGCACCTTGCTCTGGCGAAGGTATGATTAGAAGAGAACAAAACGCAATTGCCGAATGGAAAATTGAAAATAGAGAAATGTGTACAACACGTCAAGCAGAAATTCTTGATAATGCTGCAAAATGCGTGAGATATGGTGGCACGCTTGTCTATTCAACCTGTACTTTGTCATTAGAAGAAAATGAAATGACAGTTGAAAAGTTTTTGCAAAGAAACCCAGGTTTTGATTTGGTTGAAATTCCGCAAGAATTTGGTAGAAAGGGTTATACATATCACACTAATGATAAGAAACTTTCAAAAACTCGCAGAATTCTTTTTCAAGATGGTGGTGAAGGTCATTTCATTGCAAAATTTGTTAACAATGGATTTGTTGAGTGTAGTGTTAAGCCGTTTGAATATAAACGAATTGAAAACAAGGTTTTTAATGATTTTTATAATGAAACATTTTGTGATAAAGCAAAAAATGTTTATGAAAACAATGGCATTGTTTATTTGTTACCTGAGATTTATCTACAAACAAAAGGCATTAAAATTGTTAAAGCAGGTGTCAAAGCAGGGGAGATTGTTAAATCAAGATTTGTGCCTTCACACGAATTGTTTATGACAAAAACAGTTGATGAATGCAAAAATTATATTAATCTTTCTGTAAATGATGAGTCAACTACTAACTTTTTAAAAGGCCTTGAAATAGATTGCGATAAAAAAGGTTATGTTGGTGTGTTTGTTGATAATATGTCAATTGGATTTGGCAAAGCATCAAACGGAAAATTAAAAAACCATTATCCAAAAGGTTTGCGAATATTTTAAGTTAGTTTGTCCATAATATATACAGAGGTGTATTTTATGGACAGAAATATTGATTATTTATCAGACATTTATCGTGGGGTTAGAATGGGTGCAGAAACGCTTGATACCATTATTAAAAGAACTGACTCACAAAGAATTAAAAACGAACTTATTAGAGAAAAATATACTTATAGGGACTTTCAAAACAAGTTAGTCAAAGAATTGAATGAAAGAAATGCAAAGGCAAGACCTGCTTCAAGAGCAAAAAAGCGTATGGCTAAAATGGGAATTTATATGAACACAGCACTTGATAAAACCCCAAGTCATATTGCTGATTTGGTTATTCAAGGCAATAACATGGGCATTATTGGTATGAATAAAGCTATCAATCATCATCGCCTTTGCGATAAGAAAATTACCAATCTTGCAAACGAATTAATTTCAATTCAAAGACAAAACATCGACAACTTAACACAATTTTTATAAAACAAAACACCTTCGCAAATGCGAAGGTGTTTTAAAATGCAAATAATATTATTGATTTTTAATTTTTAATGTGATATTATAAAGTTACCACATAACATTTTAATATTTAACAACACGCAAGGTGTGTATTTTTATCTTTTGGTATAAATGCAGGCTCTATTTTCGCATACTTTGTTGTGTTGTTGAAAATGTTGTGTGGTAGCAATTAGGAGTCGCATTTTTCGGTGTGTGCGATTTCGATTGCACACACTTTTTTATTTTAAGGAGGTAAATTTTTCGCCGAAAACAAATATAAATTTAAGGAGCTTAAAAATGAGTAAAAAGAAAATAGTAAATTTAATCGAACTTATAATTCAAATTATCTTTCTTGTTTCTACTTGCACAGTTCAAAGTATTATTATGACTGGAGAAACATCTTCTTCTACATTATCATCAACTATAAGTGTATGGACATACACATTAACAGAATCAAATCCCTTTGCCTATATTGCGTTTGCACTAATGCTTATAAATGTTATATTGTGCTTAGTGTCAATATTCGGCAACTCAACAGATAAAGACAGTAAACTACATGTTGCAATTCCAATTGCAAATATATTTTTTACAGGTTGGATTTTGGTAGTAGTTGAAGGTACGGTTTCGGGTTGGTTAATAGAGGTTAATTCAGCTTACAAAGTTTTTGGGATTATTTGTCTTTTAGCTATTGCTTTTCTTTCTATTGCAAAAAGAGGTAATAGAATTGCACCAAAAGAAAACCAATCACAACAAGTAATAAATAATATACAAGAAGCAAGCAATGCAGATGAATTGAAAAAATTTAAAGATTTGCTTGATAGCGGTGTTATTACACAAGAAGAATTTGATGCTAAAAAGAAACAATTATTGGATTTATAAAACAAAACACCTTCGCAAATGCGAAGGTGTTTTAAAATGCAAAATTAAATTATTTGCTTGCTTCTTCAATAGCAACTGCAACTGCAACAGTCATACCAACCATTGGGTTGTTACCAGCGCCGATTAAGCCCATCATTTCAACGTGAGCAGGAACAGAAGAAGAACCTGCAAATTGAGCGTCTGAGTGCATTCTACCCATAGTATCTGTCATACCATAAGATGAAGGACCAGCTGCCATGTTGTCTGGGTGAAGTGTTCTACCAGTACCGCCGCCTGAAGCAACAGAGAAGTAGTTAACACCGTTTTCAACACACCATTTTTTGTAAGTACCAGCAACTGGGTGTTGGAAACGAGTTGGGTTTGTTGAGTTACCTGTGATAGATACACCAACGTTTTCAAGTTTCATGATAGCAACGCCTTCTGGAACGTTGTCAGCACCGTAGCATCTAACGTCAGCACGTGGGCCATCTGAATAAGGTGTTTCTTCAACAATTTTAACTTCTTCAGCATATGGGTCAAATTCAGTTTTAACATAAGTAAAACCGTTAATTCTTGAGATGATGAAAGCAGCATCTTTACCAAGACCGTTAAGAATAACTTTGAGTGGTTTAACTCTAACTTTGTTAGCGTTAAGAGCGATTTTGATAGCGCCTTCAGCAGCAGCGAATGATTCGTGACCAGCCAAGAAACAGAAACATTCAGTTTCTTCTGAAAGAAGCATTGAGCCAAGATTACCGTGACCAAGACCTACTTTTCTGTTTTCAGCAACTGAGCCAGGAATACAGAATGATTGCAAACCAATACCGATTGCAGCAGCAGCGTCAGCAGCTTTTGTACAACCTTTTTTGATTGCGATAGCAGCACCAACTGTGTAAGCCCAAACAGCGTTTTCAAAACAGATAGGTTGTGTTTCTCTAACGATTTTGTCACAGTCAACACCATAAGCTAATGTGATTTCTTTACATTCTTCAATTGAAGAAATGCCATATTCTTTTAAAGTTGCGTTGATTTTATCAACACGTCTTTCATAACTTTCAAATAATGCCATGTTAATATACCTCCTTATTCGTGTCTTGGGTCGATATATTTTACAGCATCATCAAATCTGCCGTATGTACCCATTGATTTTTTGTAAGCTTCGTTTGGTTCATCACCTTTTTTGATAAAGTCAGTCATTTTACCGAGTGAAACAAATTCATAACCGATAACTTGGTTGTCTTTATCAAGAGCAAGACGAGTTACATAACCTTCAGCCATTTCAAGATATCTAACACCTTTAGCTTTTGTACCATACATTGTACCAACTTGTGAACGAGCACCTTTACCAAGGTCTTCAAGACCTGCGCCAATTGGAAGACCGCCTTCTGAGAAAGCAGATTGTGTTCTACCATAAACAATTTGCAAGAAAAGTTCACGCATTGCACAGATAATAGCATCACAAACAAGGTCAGTATTAAGAGCTTCAAGAATTGTTTTGCCTGGGAGAATTTCAGATGCCATAGCAGCTGAGTGAGTCATACCAGAACAACCGATTGTTTCAACAAGAGCTTCTTCAATAACGCCATCTTTAACGTTAAGAGTAAGTTTACAAGCACCTTGTTGTGGAGCACACCAGCCCACACCGTGTGTAAGACCACTAATGTCTTTGATTTCTGCAGCTTGTACCCATTTACCTTCTTCAGGAAGTGGAGCAGGACCGTGGTTAGGACCTTTAGCTACGATACACATGTTTTCAACTTCTTTTGAGTAAATCATTGTGTTTCATTCCTTTCAATATCTCAATAATCTGAGCATTTTATGCTAGTACCCATTATAATAGATTTTATGTGATTTTTCAAGTGAAATTATTAAAAAAATACACACTTTGCCGAAATTTTAACAAAGTGTGTAAATTAACTTATTTAATTACATAAAAATACAACAATAATACTAAACCAAGTACAATTCTATAATATCCAAATACTTTGAAATTGTGCTTTTTAATAAAGTTCATCAAGAATTTAGCACAGAGTAGGGAAACAACAAATGCTGTAACCATACCAACAAGCATTACAACGATTTCGTTGATTGTAAAGTTTATACCTTTTTCCATGAACAAATCTAAGCATTTAAGACCTGATGTGCCTACCATTGCAGGAATTGCTAGGAAGAATGAAAATTCTGCAGAAACTGTTCTTGAACAACAAAGAATCATAGCACCAAGAATTGTCGCACCTGAACGAGAAGTACCCGGGATGATTGATAACACTTGGAAACAACCAATTAGTAATGCAGTTTTATATGACAAATTTGTTAATGCATCTGTTTTTGTTGTAAGTACGTTTTTGCTAAATAGGTTTTCAACAATGATAAACAATACACCATATAAAATAAGCATTATTGAAATAGAAGTAGTGTTTTCAAGATATTT
>JAZRPW010000016.1:0-90532 GCA_045649405.1 Acutalibacteraceae bacterium | reverse complement strand
GAAAGATTAAAAGAAGATATTGCAACAGTCAAAGCAAATGACCCTGCGGCAACATCTTTTTGGCAGATATTTTTCCTTTATCCAGGTCTTAAAGCGGTAAGAATGTATCGTAAAGCTAATTGGTTTTATCGCCATAAGCATTACTTTTTAGCAAGATGGATTTCGCAAAGATGCGTTAAAAAAACTAATATTGAAATTCACCCTGGCGCTACAATTGGTAGAAGATTTTTCATTGACCATGGCACAGGGGTTGTAATTGGCGAAACTGCAATTATTGGTGATGATGTTGTTGTTTACCAAGGTGTAACTTTGGGTGGTACTGGTAAAGACGTTGGTAAACGTCACCCAACCATTGGCAACAATGTAATCATTGGCTCAGGTGCAAAGGTGCTTGGTCCGTTCAAAGTTGGCGACAACTCAAAAATTGCGGCAGGCGCAGTAGTATTAAACGAAATTCCACCAAATTCAACTGCAGTTGGTATTCCTGCAAGGGTTGTTAGGGTTAACGGCGAACGCAATTTGCACGACCTTGACCACATTCACATTCCTGACCCTGTTGCACAAAAACTTTGTGAGCTTGAACACAAAATCGCAACACTTGAAAAGCAGTTGAAAGAGAAAGAAAAAAATGACTAAAGTTTTTAACATAAAAGATTTTGGCGCAGTGGGAGATAGAAAAACCGACTGCACAAATGCCATTCAAAGCGCTATTGTTGAATGTAGCAAAATCGGTGGCGGTAAAGTTTTAATTGAAAACGGCGAGTTTTACTCAAAACCGTTAACGCTAAAAAGCAATGTAGAATTTTGCGTTGATGAATCTGCCGTTTTGGTGGCTTCAACAAAAATTGAAGACTACTGTGAGCGTGAAAATGTAAAACACGTTGATAGCAAAATGTTGCCACGTCAAAGAAACGCTTGTTTCATTTTTGCAGATGAATGTGAAAATGTGTCGGTAACCGGCAAAGGCAAAATTTTCTGCTCTGGCGAAAACTTTGTTGAAAAAGATGACAGTTATTACACACCGTTTAAGCGAGTTGACAAACCAACTCCACCAAGAGTTATGTTTTTTGCAGGGTGCAAAAATGTAAAACTTTTAGACTTTAACGTTGTAAACGAAACTGCAGGCTGGACTTTTTGGATTCACGATTGCGATGATGTTTTGGTAAAATCGGTTACAGTTTGTTGCAACCTTGATATGCCGAATAATGACGGCATTCATGTAAACTCAAGCCGAAATGTTGAAGTAGTGGATTGTGATTTAACCTGCTCTGATGACACCCTTGTTGTAAGGGCAAACAACGCATCGCTCAAAGAAAAAAAGGTTTGCGAAAATGTAAAAATGCACGATTGCAAACTTCATTCTCACGCGGCTGGTGTGCGCATTGGTTGGCTTAACGATGGCGTTATTAGAAACTGCGAGTTTTATGACCTTGAAATGTTTGATTGTACAACCGGTGTTTCAATTTCTTTACCTGTTAACGCAGAAGACGCGCGTTGGCCTGACCAAGGCATTGAACCAACAAGAATTGAGAATTTGACATTTAAAAACATAACAATGCAAAAGGGTTATGATAGTCTTTTGTTTATTAGAATTGGCGACCACAAAAACACACTTTGCGATACTATCAAAGACATTTATTTTGAAAACATCAAGGCAAACGGTGCTAGAATGCCTTACATTGTTGGCAGAAAAGAAAATGTAATGCAAAACATTGTGTTTAAAAATTGCGAGTTTACTCAAATTCCGTTTGAAGAAGTGGATGATGGCGAAAATCACGGCTCGCTTTTCCATCACGATAAAGAGCCACACCCACTCGAAATTCGTTTTGCAAATGTAAACTTTATAAATACAAAATTCAATTTAAAATAAGGAGAAATTATGCTTAAATTATTCAACACAGCAACAAGAGAAAAAGAAGAATTTAAACCGAAATTTGAAGGCAAGGTTTCAATGTACACTTGTGGTCCAACTGTTTACCACTTTGCACACATTGGCAACCTTAGAACTTATATAATGGAAGATGTGCTCGAAAAATATCTTCGTTATACAGGGCTTGATGTTAAAAGAATTATGAACATTACTGACGTTGGTCACTTGTCATCTGATGCTGACACTGGCGAAGACAAAATGTTAAAAGGCGCTAAACGTGAAAAGAAAACTGTAATGGAAATTGCAAAGTTTTATACTGATGCGTTTTTTGCAGACTGCGAAAAGTTAAACATCAAACGCCCAGATGTTGTTGAGCCAGCAACTGACTGTATTAAAGAGTTCATTGAAATGATTACAGCGCTACTTGAAAAAGGTTTTGCTTATGAAGCAGGTGGCAACATTTATTTTGACACTTCAAAGTTAGATGAATATTACATTTTTAATAAATATGATGCAGAAGATTTGGAAGTTGGCGTTCGTGACGGCGTTTTTGAAGACACCAACAAACGCAACAAAACCGACTTTGTTCTTTGGTTCACAAAATCAAAATTTGATGACCAAGAGTTAAAATGGGATAGCCCTTGGGGTGTTGGTTACCCAGGTTGGCATATCGAATGTTCTGCAATTTCACTTAAACACTCAGGCGAATATCTTGACATTCACTGTGGTGGTATTGACAACGCTTTCCCACACCACACAAACGAAATTGCGCAGTCAGAAGCATACCTTGGCCACAAATGGTGTAACTACTGGTTCCATGTTTTGCACCTTAACACAAACTCAGGTAAAATGAGTAAATCAAAAGGCGAATTTTTGACCGTTTCACTTTTGGAAGAAAAGGGTTATAACCCACTTGTTTATAGATATTTCTGCCTTAATTCTCATTACAGAAAGAGCCTTGTTTTCTCTTGGGAAGGTATGGACAATGCTGCGGCTGCTTACAAAAAGTTGATTGCAAAAATTGCAACACTTAAAGCAGATGGCGAGCCAAATTTAGACGCGGCTAAACCATATATTGAGAAATTCAAAGCAGCGCTTGATAACGACATTAACACTTCACTTGGCATTACCGCGCTTTATGATGTGTTAAAAGCAGATATATCTGATGCAACAAAACTTTACTTGGTTGAAGATTTTGATAAAGTTTTATGTTTAGACCTTGTAAAAACTGCTAAGGCAGTAGAAGAGCCAGCAGTTGATGATGAATTGTCAGCGGTAGTAGAAGAAAAAATCGCTGAACGTGCAGCGGCTAAGAAAGAGAAAAACTTTGCTCGCGCAGATGAAATTCGTGCAGAACTACTTGCAATGGGTATCGAAATCAAAGACACCCGTGAAGGCGTTGTTTGGAATAAGATTTAAATTCTTTTGTGTCATTCTGAGCGAAGTAAAACGGAGTCGAAGAATCATTTGATAGGAATCTAGAAAGATTATGTGTAAAATGAAAACCGAAGAACAGTATATTAAAGCAGGCATTACAATATTTAAAATTGTGTTGTTAGCATTTATAATTATTTTTGCTTGTTTGTATTTTGTGAATTTAGACAACAAAATAGCTGTGTTCAAAATTGTTTATTGGGTTGATTTTGCCATAAATATTATTTTAGGTATAATTGCTTTTAATTTGTTGATGAAGAAATCAACTGACAATCGATTTGACTTTTTTGAAAAAGTAAAAATAAACAGTGTTTATTTTAAAGCCAAAATTTGGGTTGTCGTGTACTTTTTAATTATGTTCTTAAACATTGCTATGTTGTGTGCATTAACTACAATATAAAATAAAACCATCCACTAGTAAAACTAGTGGATGGTTTTTGATTAAACAATTTTAATGATAAATGAAAGTCAAGGGGACATTGGGGGACATAGTAAAAGCAGTAGGAAAAATCCTACTGCTTTTTATTTTACTTAATTTATTTTTTATAACCTTGTGGGTTGTTTGATTGCCAGTTCCAAGTGTCTCTACACATATCTTCAACACCAAATTGTGCTTCCCAGTTAAGAAGTTCTTTCGCTTTTTTAGGGTCAGAGTAGCAAGTTGCAACATCGCCAGGTCTGCGCTCAGCAATTTTATAAGGCACATCAATATTATTAACTTTAATAAAAGCATTAACCAAATCTAAAACGCTGTAGCCAGTGCCAGTGCCAAGGTTAATTGCTTCAGCGCCGTTATTTTTAAGTGCATAATCAACTGCGCAAACGTGACCTTTTGCCAAGTCAACAACGTGAATATAATCTCGCACACCTGTGCCGTCAGGGGTGTCATAATCATCGCCAAAAATTGAAAGGCAAGGCAATTTGCCAATAGCAACCTGTGAAATGTAAGGCATAAGGTTGTTTGGAATTCCGTTAGGGTCTTCACCAATTCTTCCACTTTCGTGAGCGCCAATTGGGTTAAAGTATCTAAGAAGTACAACCGACCATTCATCATCAGAAACACAAAGGTCTTGCAAAATGCATTCAACCATAAACTTTGTTCTACCGTAAGGGTTTGTAACATCACCCGTTTTCATTGTTTCAACAAGTGGCGAAGGGTTGCTGTTGCCGTAAACAGTTGCAGATGAACTAAATACAATTTTCTTGCAACCAAACTCACGCATAACATCACAAAGCACCAAAGTGCCGTTAACGTTGTTATCAAAATATTCGAGTGGTTTTTGAACAGATTCGCCAACTGCTTTAAGACCTGCAAAGTGAATTACAACATCAATTTTGTTTTCTGAAAATACTTTGCGAAGGCCTTCTCTATCACGAATGTCACACTCGTAAAAAGGAAAATCTTTTCCTGATAATTCTTTAACACGATTAAGTGCTTCAAGTGAAGAATTGTAGAAGTTGTCAACTACAACAATGTCTTGACCAGACTTTAACATTTCAACACAAGTGTGGCTACCAATATAACCGCAACCACCAGTAATTAAAATAGACATAATATGCCCCTTTCAAAATAAAAAATACGCTATTTCTATTATATAATTAAAAGTAAAAATTTTCAATAATAATTTCAAAAAAATTGATTAATTCTTGATAAATATTTATGTTTGTGATAAAATGATTATATATTTTAAAGGGAGAGTGTTTTATGAAACCAACATTAGTTATTATGGCGGCTGGAATGGGTAGCCGTTTTGGTGGTTTAAAACAGTTAACACCAGTAGGACCAAACGGTCAAATGATTATTGATTACTCGGTTTATGATGCTGCAAAAGCAGGGTTTGGAAAATTCGTTTTTGTTATAAAGAAACAAATTGAAAAAGAGTTTAAAGAGTTAATTGGTAACAGACTTGCACAAAAATATAATGTGGAATATGTTTTTCAAGAGTTAGATAAATTGCCAAACGGTTTTTTGGTGCCAGAGGGAAGAGAAAAACCTTGGGGCACAGGTCACGCAATTTTGTGTTGTAAAGATGTTGTTAAAGAGCCATTTATGGTTATTAATGCCGATGATTTTTATGGTGGTGAAAGCTATCAAGTATTGGCAGACTTTTTGAAAGATGAGAAAAAAGGCGACAAAATGCAATTTGCAATGGCGGCTTATATTATTAAAAACACTTTAACAGAAAACGGCTCGGTTTCTCGTGGCGTTGCAAGTGTTGATGAAGATAATAAGTTAACAGGTCTTGTTGAGCGCACACACATTGAAATTGTTGATGGCAAACCTATGTTTTCTGAAGATGGCGGAAAAACTTTTGAACCGCTTGATGAAAACACACCTGTTTCAATGAATGCTTGGGGCTTTAGCCGTGAAATGCTTGACAATTTAGAAGAGTTGTTTGTTGAATTTTTAAACACAACTGCAAAAGAAAACCCATTAAAAGCAGAGTTTTATTTGCCATTTGCAGTTAATGATATGATGGCTTGCGGAAAAGCAGAAACCACAGTTTTTAAAACAAATGACAAGTGGTACGGAATGACCTATCTTGAAGATAAAAAAGATGTCCAAAAAGCAATTAAGGATATGACTGAAAAAGGTGTTTATCCTGCAAATATGTAGTTGAAAAAACCACGTGAGTGTGGTATAATACCAAGAGTTAAAACAATTAAAGGAGACGAAAAAGATGTCTGGACATTCCAAGTGGAATAATATTAAAAGAAAAAAAGGCGCAAATGATGCTGCAAGAGCAAAAATCTTTACTAAAATCGGCAGAGAAATGTCTGTTATTGTTAAAGCAGGCGGTCCTGACCCAAATGTAAACTCAAAACTTCGTGACTGTATTGCAAAGGCAAAATCACTTAATGTGCCTAATGATAACATTGAAAGAATTATCAAAAAAGCTTCTGGCGAAGGCGACACATCTAATTATGAAAACTGTTTGTACGAGGGTTATGGTCCATCAGGTATCGCAGTTATTGTTGAGTGTTTGACTGATAACCGTAACCGTACTGCCGGCGAAATGCGTCACTACTTTGATAAATGCGGTGGTAACCTTGGTACACCAGGTTCTGTTACATTTATGTTTACACGCCGTGGTCTTATCGCAATTGATGCAGAAGGCCTTTCAGAAGATGAGGTAATGGAAGCGGCGCTCGAAGCAGGTGCTGATGACTTTAACGCAGAAGAAGGCGTTTTTGAAGTTATTACTGATGCAAATTCAGTTAGTGATGTAAGCACTGCTTTGTCAGAAAAAGGTTATAAAATTATGTCTGCAGAACCAGAATATTACCCTGCAACATTCTCAAGCATTACAGATGATGAGTCAATGACAAAAATGCAAAAACTTCTTGATATGCTTGATGATAATGATGATGTGCAAAATGTATGGCACAATCTCGACAACTTACCTGAAGAAGAATAATTTTATTAAGGCGGTTTGGTTAACAATCCGCCTTTTGTTGCTTTTTATGTTACAGTTTTGTTATATTCCTTGAGTGAAAAGACGAAATAAGGTATAATAAAGGTTAGAATTTTTAGGAGGTCTATTTTATGGCTGAAATTGAAAAGCTTTGTTTTGGTTGTATGCGTGAAAAACCTGATTTTTCGCCTGAATGTCCTTACTGCAAGTTTGACGCTTCAGAAAACAACCCTGAAAATGCTTTGCCTGTAAAACAGGTGTTACAAAATAGATACTATGTTGGTAAAATTTTAAACGAAAACGGCGAAGGAATAACCTATATTGGTTTTGATGCTTTTGAGTCAAAACCGGTTAGAATTCGTGAGTTTTTTCCGGTTGGCCTTGTTGAAAGAATCAATGCGTTGGTAAAACCATTTAGCGATTATAGTTTTGGCTTTGAATCTTCAAGACAAGAGTTTAGCGCATTAGCAAGAACATTGGCTAAAATGAACGGTTTTAACGGCCTTTTGAATATTAATGACATTTTTGAAGAAAACGGCACAACCTACTACATAACTGAATATGTTGAAGCAATTACATTGCGTGACTTTTTGCTTAGAAACGGTGGCATTTTGACTTATGACCAGTTCAGACCACTTATTATGCCGCTTCTTGCAACAATTTCTTCGCTTCACGCAATTGATGTTGTGCACAGGGGCATTTCGCCTGACACAATTTTGGTTGGCAAAGACGGCAAGTTAAGATTAACTGAGTTTTGCATTGCCGACGCTCGCACAGCACGTTCACATTTAAAACCAAGTTTGCACAAAGGTTATGCCGCAATTGAGCAATATGGTTTTGACGGCGAGCAAGGTCCTTGGACCGATGTTTATGCCCTTGGTGCTTTGATGTATAGAATTTTGGTTGGCAACCCACCACCAGAAGCAACTGTCAGAGTTACTGAAGATAAAATGACAATTCCTGCTGAATTTGCAAAGGTGTTGCCTGGCAACGCACTTTCTGCTTTGGCAAACTCGCTTGAAATTATGCCAGAAGACAGAGCAAAAACAGTTGAAGAGTTTAGAAACGAGCTTACTTCTGCACCAAAATTAAGTCCAAAATATAACCAAAAAACTGGCGAGGTTAAAGCAGTTGCAAGCCGACAATACAGAAACAAAGTTATTGCTATTTCTGTTTGTGCAACAGCGCTTGTGTTGTTGATAATTTTTGGTGGTTTGTGGCTTTTGTCAAACAACGGAAACGGTGCAGACCCTGAAGAAACAACACCAACTGTTACAACTGCTCAAACAACACAAAAGGTATTTTTTGAAAGCGACCAGGTGCCTGACTTTGTTGGTTTAATGTATAGCGACATTTTGTCAAGACCAGAACATATTAAAACAAGAGCAAGGTTTACATTTGAAATTGAAAAGAGTGTGCCAAGTAGCGAGCCAGTTGGCAAAATTCTTGCACAAACTCCAGCCCCAGGCGAAGAAATTTCAAGTGGTCAGGTAATAAAAATTCAAATTAGTGGTGGCAATGAAATGGTTGTCATTCCAAACCTTACTAATATGACAAAAGAAGAGGCAATAATTGAACTTTTGAAATTGGGCTTTTTGTATGAAAACATTAGTTTTGGCGAAAAGTACAACACTTCAATTTTGCCAGAGTGTGTTGTTGATGTAAGCCCGGGCATTGGCGAAACAGTAAGCAAACATATGAAAATTACTGTTAATATGAATACTTATACAACAACCACAACCACAACTACAACTACAACCACTACTGTTGCAACAACACCAAAAGTTCCACAGACTGTTGCAACAAAAGAAAATACAACACAAAATTCTGTTGAAACCACATTTCCTATTAACTAAAAGGTAAAGATTCAAGGAGAAAAGTTATGAAAAGTTATAAAGAACCAGCAAAAGAATTGCCAGTAATTGCAGATGTTGATGTGCTTGTTTGCGGCGGTGGTCCTGCTGGCATTGGCGCAGCGCTTAGAGCCGCAAGAGAAGGCGCAAACACAATGATTGTTGAATCACAAGATTGTTTGGGTGGTGTTGCAACTGCCGGAATGATGTCACATTGGGGTGGCCGTTCTTCAAGCAAAATTATGGTTGAAATGTGGGAGCGCACTTATGAAAAATGTGTTAGTTCTCTTGGTTGGTGCGAAGAAAATGATGGTAAAAATTTAGCTCAAATCCATCATGGCGCTCAAAAAATCACTCTTGATGAAATGATGAATGAAGCAGGCGTTAAGGTGCTTTATTACACATTTGTTTGTGACACAATTGTTGAAGATGATGTGCTTTGTGGCGTTATTGTTGAAAACAAATCAGGCAGAGGCGTTATTTTAGCAAAACGTGTTGTTGACTCAACCGGCGATGGAGATGTTGCTTTCCACGCAGGCGTACCTTATTTTAAAGGCAGAGAAACTGATGGCAGAATGCAACCTGCTACTTTGATGTTTAAAATTGGCGGTGTTGATTATTCTCGCGCAGTTTTTCCTGGTAGTTTTGAAACAAAAGTGCCAACCGAAAAAGGCGAGTTGCAAGCTTTGGCTAAAGAGAAAATTCCTTTCCCTGCAGGCCATGTGCTTCTTTATCGTCAACCAACTCCGGGCACTGTTTGTTGTAATATGACAAATGCTATTGAAATTGATGGTACTGATGCCGAGAGTGTTACAAAAGGTCTTATGACTTGCCGTTCACAGATAAAACCTATTATTGATTTCTTGCATGAGTATGTTCCAGGTTATGAAAATTGTTGGTTAATGAGCGAAGGCTCACTTTTGGGCATTCGTGAAACTCGACATTTCGAGGGTTATAAATCTTTAACACCAGAAGACATTTTGGAAGCAAAAGTTCACGATGACTGGGTAGTGCGCAGAGCGTTTTTCAATTTTGATGTGCATAACTTGACAGGCGCATCGCTTGATGAAACTGGTGTGCAACATGAGTGGCAACAACCAGATGATTACTCAATTCCTTATGGTTGCATTTTGCCAAAGAAAATTGACAACCTTTTGTTGTCTGGCAGAAATATTTCAGGCAGCCACTTGGCTCATTCAAACTTTAGAATTATGTCTGTTTGTATGGCGCTTGGCGAAGCCGCAGGTGCAGCTGCTGCCATTTCAATTAAAGATGACGTATCACTTCACGATGTTGATATTAAAAAAATTCAAACTTCAGTTGGAGAATAAAAAAACAGGAGTTCCAAAAAGGAACTCCTGTTTAATTTTTAAAGGGTGTCAAAGGGCACGAAGCATATGTTTTTTTGTTGCAAAACTTAATGTCAATCGATTATAAAAGAGCGAACCCCATCATAATGCCCTTTGACTTGTTGCTAAATTTTAGCAACAAAGCCATTATACACCATAAAACATCTAATGTCAATGTTTTGTGACAATTTTTTACAATCTTGCTACTCTGCCGGTACGATAGAACATATAAGGGAACATAATTCTAATCAATACACAAGCAACGATTACATAGTAAACAAAAGCAACAATAAAGTTAACAAGTGGAATTGTGAAACCTTCGTTAATGTGTCTTGTGATACTTGGTGCAAAGGTGTAAACCTGAACAATACAAGTAACCAAAACTGTCCATTTAATGTTTGAGTTTGTGTAAACCAAAATAGCGCACAAAATAAACAACAAGTCAAGAATTGAATACCAATAGTTAAGTTCACCAAGCTCTTTTGTGTCAAGGTTTCTAATCAACTGGTAATATGTATTCATCAAAAATTCGAAAAAGGCAGGCAACATAATTACAAGTGCGCACAACTGCATTGTTGTAACTTTACCGTTTCTTTCTTCATAATACATACCATATAACTTGTCTCTTCTAAGTTTTCTAATAAGCAAGAAAAGTAGCAAAGCAACAGCAATTACAAAAATAACTGTAAAAATTAATCTGAACAATTCTTGCTCGTTTAAATTAAACAAAAACATTTCTTATACTCCCCTTTAAAATTATTTAATTGAATCCCAATATTTTTTAAATGATTGCTCATTTTTGTTGTTACCATAAACATAATATTTGCGATTTTTAATTTTGTCAGGCAAATACTGTTGTTTTACAAAGTGATTAGGAAAGTCGTGCGGATATTTGTAAAACTGACCTTTGTTCTCAACCTCTGCACTGTCAAAATGTTTGTTTTGCAACTGTCTTGGAATAGGCCCTGCGTTGCCCATTGTCACATCTTGCATTGCTTCATTAATTCCGTTGTAAGCTGAGTTGGATTTTGGCGAAGTTGCCACCAAAACAACTGCGTTTGCAAGTGGAATTCTCGCTTCAGGAAGCCCCAAAGCCTGAGCCATATCAACGGCTGATTTTACAATTGGCATAATTTGTGGATAGGCAAGCCCAACATCTTCACAAGCGCAAACCATAAGTCGTCTGCAAGCACTTGGCAAGTCACCTGCTTGCAAAAGCCGTGCTAAATAATGAAGCGCTGCATCTGGGTCAGAACCTCGCATTGATTTTTGATAAGCAGAAATAATGTCATAATGCTCATCACCCTCACGGTCATATCTCATACCGCTTCTTTGGGTTAAATCTTGCGCAAGTTCTTTTGTAACAACACGCTTGCCGTCTTGCTCAGTCGCAGACAAGCAACAAAGTTCAACTGCGTTAATGGCTTTTCTAACATCGCCCCCACAACGAGTGGCAATTGTTTTTTCTACACCATCTTCAACCTTAATTTCGCCCATTTCTTCACGCATTTTGTCAAACCCACGTGAGATAACAGGTAGCGTTTCTTCCCACTCAACTGCTTTGAATTCAAAAACAGTTGCACGAGAAAGAATTGCGCTGTAAACATAAAAATAAGGGTTTTCGGTGGTTGAAGCAATAAGTGTAATTGCGCCGTTTTCAATATACTGCAAAAGAGATTGTTGTTGCTTTTTGTTAAGATACTGAATTTCATCTAAATAAAGTAAAATTCCATCAATTCCGGAAAGCGACTTTGTTTCTTCAACAATTTCTTTAATGTCAGCTGTTGAACAGTTTGTGCCGTTAAGTTTTCTAAGACACATATTAGCCCCGTTTGCAATAATACTTGCAAGTGTTGTTTTGCCAACACCCGAAGGGCCATAAAAAATCATGTTAGGAATTTTGCCAGAGTTTATAATGTTGGAGAGCAATTTGTTTTGACCTATAAGATGAGTTTGACCAACCACTTCATCAATGGTTGTCGGCCTTAATCTATCAGCTAAAGGCGTATTCAAAATTTTCACTCTCCTTATTATAAATTTGTTTTAAAAATTATTTGTAAAGTGGATATTTTTCGCAGATATCTGCAACCATTTTCTTAATTTCTTCTTTGCTTTCAAAATCAACAATACATCTGTGAATGCATTCAGCAATAACATCAAAGTCTTCTTCTTTAAGACCACGAGTTGTAGCAGCAGGTGTACCAAGGCGTACGCCTGAAGTTACAAATGGACTTTCAGGGTCATTTGGAACTGCGTTTTTGTTAGCAGTAATGTGACATTCATCAAGTCTGTTTTGAAGTTCTTTACCAGTAACGCCAGTACCAATAAGGTCCAAAAGCATAAGGTGGTTGTCAGTGCCGCCAGAAACCAATTTGTGACCACGTTTTACAAGACCATCAGCAAGTGCTTTTGCGTTGTTGATGATTTGTTGTTGATAAGCTTTGAACTCATCAGAAAGTGCTTCGCCAAAGCAAACTGCTTTTGCAGCGATAACGTGCATAAGTGGGCCACCTTGTGTACCAGGGAAAATACCTTTGTTAATATCTTTTGCATATTTTTCTTTACAAAGAATCAAACCACCACGTGGACCACGGAGTGTTTTGTGAGTTGTTGTTGTAACAATGTCAGCATAAGGCACTGGAGATGGGTGAAGACCAGCAGCTACAAGACCTGCAATGTGCGCCATATCAACCATAAAGAGTGCATCAACTTTTTTAGCAATCTCTGAAATTCTTTCAAAGTCAATTGTTCTTGCATATGCAGAAGCACCTGCTACGATAAGTTTTGGTTGACAGTCAAGAGCAATTCTTTCCATTTCATCATAATCAATGAAACCATCATCATTAACACCATAAGGCACAAAGTTGTAGTAAAGACCTGAAATGTTAACAGGTGAGCCGTGTGTTAAGTGACCACCGTGAGCCAAGTTCATACCCATAACAGTGTCGCCTGGTTTTAAGAATGCAGTATAAACTGCTTGGTTTGCATTTGCACCTGAGTGTGGTTGAACACAAGCATGGTCAGCCCCAAATAATTTTTTAGCACGTTCAATTGCAATTGTTTCAACAACATCAACATATTCGCAACCACCATAATAACGTTTGCCAGGGTAACCTTCAGCATATTTATTAGTTAAAACAGAGCCCATAGCTGCCATAACAGCAGGAGAAACAAAGTTTTCTGAAGCGATAAGCTCAATGTTTCTTTGTTGTCTGTGAAGTTCATCAGTCATAGCGTCAGCAACATCTTTGTCATACTGACCTACAAAACCAATTGTGTCCATTAAATCTTGATACATAATTTTTAGTCCTCGCTTTTATATATTTATAATTATAATAATTATACAATAAAACACTTAATATGTAAATACCTTTTTGAAGAAAATTTTTATTTTAACATACACTTGTAGGGCGGTGCCTTGGTGCCGCCGTTTTTAATTCGCAATCTAATAGCATGTCATTCCGAGCTTGTCGAGGAATCTTAAAGATCCTTCGGCTTCGCTCAGGATGACGTACACATTCGTAGGGGCGACCCTGTGTGGTCGCCCGAAGAAATAACCAAACACCCCATTTGTGCAATTACGCTCAAACGGGGTGTTTTTAGATTAACTGTTATGTGATGTTATTTATTTGTTATCCGCGAACAATTTTTTTAACAACTTTGTTTGGATGTTTTGCCATGAATCTTTGAAGTGCTATTGATTCGCTTGTAGCATGAACAAAGGTAGTTCCTTGATTGTGGTGAACTACCCAACGCACGGCGTTGCTTTCATAATGTGTGAATCCATCTAACATAATAAATTCCTCTTTTCATAAAAATATTTTAACAGAAAAATCCTGTTATTTAATAAGTTTTTCGCATGATTTAACAGTGTGATATTGACCTGCGTATTGAGATTGAAAGGTAAACATTGCTTGTGAACGACAGTCTGCTTCCACCAATGCAACGCCCATTTGACCAGCATTAAGTTCTTTAGGATAATACACTATCTTCCATGTTTCTAATGGTCCATAATAACAACCACTCATATTTCTTTACTCCTTTTAAAAAAGTTATGATATTGCTTATTCTTCATCTAAATCAGTTGACTCTAAATTAATGCATTTTTAAGGATTATCAATAATGAAATCAAAGCTTTTGCAAGTAACAAATAGTCTCTTTCTAATCTTTAACAAAGCATGAAAAAACCCGTATTTTTTTAAGCACAAGATAGCATATTCCGAACAAGAAGGGATACACATGCATCTTCTTCTTGTTTCTTCTTTTGCATAATGTTGATAGCATTCTATTGTTTTTATTGCCAACCAACATCCGTAAAATTCAATCATACAGACTAAAAAGAATGTTGCAATTATGACTTCTATCCACAATGTAAGCGGAGAAAAAACTATCAGCCCTATCGCAAAACCAACACAAACTGCTATTCCTAACGTTGCATACAGCATAACAGAGAATAGCGTTGTTTTAGGTCGTGGCAGAATGCGAGTTTTCTGAAAGTCTTCCAAGCGGTCTTGCTCATAATACCTTTTTATGTGTTCTTGCCATGACAAAGAGCTCATGTTTTTGCTTTGACTAACCTAAAGTAACACAGCCAGCTTTTTTAGGCATAGCATAATCAGGTTCTATCTTTTGGATTTTTGCTACATATTCATTTACATTGCGTCCGCCGTATTTATAAGCATAGAATTTTTGATGTACTTTTACAGCTTCTTTCCAACTCTTTACCGCTACTTCCATTGCCGTTCTGTCAGAGTTGTATGCTTTTTCGATTGCATCGCCCACTTCATAGAGAGTGATTCCTGCTAATTCGATTCTTTCACTAGGATCGCAGAATGGAATTTGCAAAGCACGTTCAATAATGTAAAGATACATACCTAAGGCAGCTGCTGAAATAGCTAACTTGTCATCCAAAGATTCGTCTGATTCTGCAATATACTTCATTGCCTCTACAATAGTCTTTGAAGTTGCAATGTAAGATGTTTTTTTGTTTTTGTTGCTTTCTTCAGTATCAGTAATACCATGAGTACAAGCTGAATTGTAAACAAAATAAGAAGCCTCAGGGTTGTCGCCGTTTTCATTGTACACCTCTAAGTAACAATCGAGTGCTTTTTGGTCTTCTTCTTGCAATAAAAATGTTCTTGCAAGTTTTAAGTTCTTTTTTTCATTTTCTGTCATTTTCATCAACCTTTCAAAATTAAAATTAGAAGCTAATTACTATAAAATTTAGAAAATAACTTCTTTATGCACATTATAGCATTATAAGACTAACGTGTCAACCTTATAAGCATAATATTATAGAAATAATTATGATATTATAGTCTTATAAGACTAAATTAGGAGAAGTGCTATGAATGTTGGTAAAAGAATATACGAACTAAGAAACAAATGTTGTCTTACACAAAATGGTTTAGCAGAAAAAGCCGGCGTTTCTCAAACTCATTTACGCAGAGTTGAACTTGGGCAGGCAGATATTACAATTGGGCATTTGCAATTATTGTGTGATGCTATGGATATTTCATTGCAGGATTTTTTTGATGTAGAAAAGCAAAATGATGATATATCGGTTGCACTTTCAAAACTCACTCCTAAGCAAAAGAAATTACTTATTGATTTCCTTGAAAGTTTATAATGTTTTTTACCAATAAAAACAACACCCCATTTGAGCAATTACGCTCAAACGGGGTGTTGTTAGTTTTTAGAAGGAATTTAACAAAATCTATTAAAATAATTCAAAATTACTAAAAATCTCGCTCTGAATGATGATATGAAATCTCGCCTGTACTAGCTAAAATTTCGTATTCAAACTCTTTTTGTCTTGTGTCAAACGAAATCTCGTATACAAGTTTTCCGCGCTCGCGGTCGAGTTCAATATCAAAATCATATATATCTGCCACACTTACACCCGCGTGAGAAAGTGCGATTTGTTTCGCTTTGTCTCTAGAAATAGTTGAAGCGGTTGCCTTAGCCACGGTTTTTGGCGCTTGAGTTTTTGGCGCATGTGTCACTTTTTGCGTGGTTACAAGGTCTTGTTGTACCGGCGCATCAGTCACTTTTTGCGTGGTGGTTTGTTTTTTTGTTTTGTTTTTCTTTTTAGCCTTTTTTTGCTTTTGCGTTTGTGAAATTTTTTCAGTTGTAGTAGTGGTATTCGGATTTCCTATATTTATATTCACTTCGCAAGAGGTTAGCGATAACACTAAAAGCAAACTCGCTAAAATTGCCAGTAACTTTTTCACATATTTCACTCCTTTTTAAAAAAATACGCAGGAAGACCTTTTCAAAAGGCTTCCTGCGTTTGCATTTCTAATTAACCAAAATATCTATCGAGTAAGCCTTTAAAGCCACATCCGTGTCTTGCTTCGTCTTTAGCCATTTCGTGAACTGTGTCGTGAATAGCATCGTAGCCGAGTTCTTTAGCGCGTTTAGCAAGTTCCATTTTACCAGCAGTTGCGCCATGCTCTGCCATATAACGAAGTTCAAGGTTTTTCTTTGTTGAATCTGTTACAACTTCGCCGAGTAACTCTGCGAATTTTGCAGCGTGTTCTGCTTCTTCAAAAGCAGCTTGTTGGTAGAATGCGCCGATTTCAGGGTAGCCTTCTCTAATTGCTACTCTTGCCATAGCCAAGTACATACCAACTTCTGTGCATTCGCCCATAAAGTTGTCACGAAGACCTTGAACAACCCATTCGTCAAGCCCTTTTGCAACGCCAACTTTGTGCTCGTCAGCCCATACTAATTTTTCGTCCATTACTTCGTTAAATTTTTCTGCAGGAACACCACATTGTGGGCATTTTGCAGGAGCAGAATCTCCTTCGTGTGTGTAACCGCAAACTGAACATACAAACTTTTTCATTTCTTTTTCCTCCGATAAAGTGAATTTTAATTTTTTAATTTTTTGTTTTTTAAATATTTTAAACTAACAACATTCATTGCAAACGCCATTTAATATAATGTTGTTAATTTTAAACGAGTTAACTTTTCCAATTGCCGCTTGAATGTCAGCGGTTTCATCAAATACGTCTTTAATTGCACCACACTTTTCACAACAAAGATGAATGTGTGTGTTTGCATTGCCATCAAAATGTTCTTTACCATTAATAACAAATTTCAAAATCTTGCCTTCTTTTTCAAGATTGTTAAGATTTCTGTAAATCGTGCCGAGTGAAATGTTAGGAATAATTTTTTTGGTCATTTCATAAACTTCATCAGCAGTAGGGTGGCTAGTAACCTTTGAAAGCTCCGAAAGAACAGTTGCTCGTTGTTTTGAAAATCTCTTTGCAACTTCCATTTGTTTTACTCCTTCGTTTTGCTTAATAGTAATGATTACTATTATCATTATACACAAAAATTTTGATTTGTCAATAGTTTTTTTAAAATTTTTTTAAAATGAATTTTTATGCGTAAATTATGAATTTTTTGTTGACAAATTGTTAATGTAGTGATATAGTAAAGTAGTATATAAAATATACATAATATCAAAATTTTCGAAAGAGGTAAAAATCATGAAAAAATTCGTAAAAATCTTAAGCCTCGTGCTCGTAGTTGTTATGGCACTTGGTTGCTTCGCTAGTTGCGGTGCTAAAAAAGGTTACACAGCTGACAACACTGAATATGTAATCGGTTTCTCAGGCCCACTTACAGGTGCTGCTGCTGTTTACGGTGTAGCTGTTCAAAACTCAGCTCAAATGGCTGTTGATGAAATCAACGCTGCTGGCGGTATCAATGGTATCAATGTTAAATTGATTGCTACTGATGACGTTCATGACGCAACAAAAGTTGCAACAAACTATTCTTCATTGCTCGAACAAGGCATGCAAGTATCACTCGGTACAGTTACAACTGCTCCTGGTCTTGAATGGAAAAACCTTTCAGTTGAAGACAACGTATTCTTCTTGACACCATCTGCTTCAGGTGATGACATTCCTGCAAACGACAACGGTTTCCAAATGTGTTTTGCTGACGGTAACCAAGGTAAAGTTGCTGCTAACTACGTTAACTCATTAGGTCTTGACAAAATTGGTATCTTCTACAAATCAGATGACCCATATTCAAACGGTATCTACAAACAATTTAAAGAAAACGTTGACGCTGGTATCGAAACTGTTGAAACAGTATTTACAGATGCTAACGCTACAGACTTCTCATCACAAATTTCTTCACTTAAAGATTGTTCATTCATCTTTATGCCAATCTACTATCAACCAGCTGCTATCTTTATGACACAAGCAAAAGACGTGCTTGCTAAAGATGCTATCTACTATGGTTGTGACGGTTTTGACGGTCTCGCTGGTCAGCTCGACCTTTCAACAATTTCACAAGAAGTTTCAATGCTTTCACACTTTAACTCAAATGCTAAAAAAGGTGCTGCAGGCGACTTCATCAAAAAATACACAGAAAAATATGACACAGAAACACTCAACCAATTCGGTGCTTCAGCTTATGACTGTGTATATGCTATCAAAGGCGCAATGGAAGCTGCTATCGCTGCAGGCGAAGAAATCCCTGTAACAATCGGTGCTTCAGAACTTTGCGAAATCCTTAAAGCACAATTCACAGGCGACTATTCATATTCTGGTGTTACAGGTGAAAACATCACTTGGGAAGACAACGGTTATGTTGCAAAAGACGCTATTAAATATGTAATGAAAGAAGCTACAAAATAATTAATTTTTAGTTTTCATTAATTAAACTTTAGTTGCCGGCGAAGATTCTACTTTGCCGGCAATATATTATTTTAAAAAATGTAGGAATAAAATATGAATTTTTTAGAAACTTTAATTAACGGTTTGAGTATGGGTGGTACATACGCCATGATAGCCCTTGGTTATACAATGGTTTATGGTATCGCAAAAATGCTCAACTTTGCCCATGGTGATGTAATCATGGTCGGCGGTTACACAATTTTTGTAACAATGTCGCAACTTGGCAACCCAATTTTGGGGCTTTTGGCGGCAGTGCTATTTTGTGTAGTGCTCGGCATCACCATTGAAAAAATTGCTTACAAACCACTTCGTGGTGCCTCACCTTTGGCTGTTCTTATTACTGCAATTGGTGTAAGTTATCTTTTACAATCACTTGCACAAATGATTTTTGGCTCTGCTCCAAAAATGGTAATGGTTGGCGAAGGTTTGGGTTTAATTAATATTGGTGGTTTGAAAATCCAACTTTATACTGTAATTACACTTGTTTCATCAGTTGTTATTATGGTAGTTTTAAGCCTCTTTGTAAAATATTCAAAAACAGGCCGCGCTATGATTGCGGTTTCTGAAGATAAAGGCGCAGCCATTCTTATGGGTATTAATGTTAATAAAATTATTACCATTACATTTGCAATTGGTTCAGCGCTTGCAGCTTTTGCTGGTTTCTTTATGCTTATGAAATCTCCAAGCCTTTCAAACACACTCGGCGCAATGCCTGGTATTAAAGCCTTTACCGCTGCTGTTATTGGTGGTATCGGTTCAATTCCTGGCGCAATGGTTGGCGGTGTGCTTATGGGTGTTATCGAAGCGATTTCTTACAAAATTCCAGCAATTGCACCTTATACAGATGCGATAGAATTCTTGGTTCTTATCGTAATCCTTCTTGTTCGTCCATCTGGTATTTTAGGTAAGAAGAGAAGGGAGAAAGTATAATGAGCAAATTAAAAAACATTAAATGGAAACATTATTTAAATTACATTGTAATTGCAATTTGTACAGTTTTCTTTGCAATTATGTCTTTGTCTGGCTCAATTTCTCCATCTGACATTTATTTGATTGAAAAAGTTGCAATTGCAATTATGCTTGCAGTTTCACTTAGTATGGTTGTTGGCTTCTTGGGAGAATTGTCTCTTGGCCACGCTGGTTTTATGTGCGTTGGCGCATACATCGGTGGTAAAGTTGCAGTTCTTTTGTCAGAAGTTGTTGGCAACGAGCTTTTGGTTTTAATCATTGCAGTAGTTATTGGTGGTGCCGCAGCCGCAGTTTGTGGTGTAATCATCGGTCTTCCAGCTTTGCGCCTTCGTGGTGACTACTTGGCAATTGTAACCTTGGCTTTTGGTGAAATTGTTCGTTCACTCTTTATGAACTCAAGTGATGAATCATTCGGTGGTTCACTTGGTCTTTCAACATCTGCAATCAGATATGACAAAAGCACACTTTTCATTATTGCATTAATTCTTGTTTTGGCTTGCCTTGCCGTTACACAAAACCTCATTCGTTCAAAACACGGCAGAGCAATCACATCAATTCGTGATAATGAAATTGCTGCAAAAGCAACAGGTATCAACGTAACAAAATATAAATTGATGGTATTCACAATTTCATCACTTTTTGCCGGCATTGCAGGTGTGCTTTACAGCTTTAGTAACTACACAGTTCAAAGTACAAAGTTCAGTTACAACTATTCAATTGAAATTCTTGTAATGGTAGTGCTTGGTGGTATGGGTAGCATTAACGGCTCAATCATCGCAGCAGCACTTATTACATTTATTGATGTAAAATTGCAAACAATTCTTACTGGCAACCTTGCAGTTTTGCAAGACTTGGTTTACGCTCTCATTCTTATTGTTATTGTCGTTTACAACAACACTCCAGCGCTTAAAAACTTTAGAGAAAAATATAACTTCAAGAATATTATTGCAGACTTTAAAAACAAAAAGCGTGACTTTACAAAAGAGCGTGACGATGAAGCAAAATGGGACAGAGTGCCTACAAAAATTGATGTTGATGAAGTTGTTTCAACAGTTGTGGCAGCACCAAAAAAATCAGATTCCAAGGAGGTTGAGTAATTATGTGTAATGTAGTTCTCGAAACAAAAAACCTTGGCATTTCATTTGGTGGTCTTAAAGCTGCTCAAAATGTAAATATCACTGTAAAGAAAAATCAACTTTACGGTCTTGTTGGCCCAAACGGTGCAGGTAAAACAACACTTTTCAATCTTATTACAGGTGTTTATCAACCAACCGAAGGCACTTTTTACCTTGAAGGTGAAGAGTTAAAAGGTAAAAGCCAAGAAACAATTAACCACAAAGGTATTGCAAGAACATTCCAAAACATTCGTCTTTTTAACAATATGAGTGTTATTAGAAACGTAATGGTTGGTCTTCACAATCAAAAAGAGTTTCAATGTTCACTTTTGACATCTATTTTACGTTTGCCAAAACACTTTAAAGTTGAAAAGGCAATGAGAGCAAAAGCAAAAGAAATTTTGAAAATTTTTGATTTGTATGAAGAACGCAACAATCTTGCTTGCAACCTTCCTTATGGTAAACAAAGAAAATTGGAAATTGCACGTGCGCTTGCAACAAATCCAAAACTCTTGCTTTTAGACGAACCTGCTGCAGGTATGAACCCAAATGAAACAGCAGAACTTATGGAAACAATTCGTTTTATTCGTGACAACTTTGATATGACAATCTTGCTTATTGAGCATGATATGAAGTTTGTATCAGGTCTTTGTGATGAAATTACTGTTCTTAACTTTGGTATGGAACTTGCACAAGGCGACCCAGCAGTTGTTCTTAAAAACCCAGAAGTTGTTACTGCTTATCTTGGAGATTAATAGAAAGGAAAAATCATTATGGCATTATTAGAAGTTAAAGATTTAGAAGTTTATTATGGTATGATTAATGCTTTAAAAGGTGTTTCCTTTGAAGTTAATGAAGGCGAAGTTGTAGCGCTCATTGGCGCAAACGGCGCCGGCAAAACAACAACTTTGCACACAATCACAGGTCTTTTGTCTGCAAAAAGCGGTAGCGTTGTTTATGATGGTGTTGACATTTCAAAAATTCCACCGCACAAAATTGTAACAATGGGTATGGCTCACGTTCCGGAAGGAAGAAGGGTTTTCCAACAATTAACCGTTCTTGAAAACTTGAAAATGGGCGCTTTTACAAGAAAAGATAAAAAAGAAATGGAAGAAACACTCAAAAGTGTTTATGAACATTTCCCACGTCTTGAAGAAAGAAAGAACCAAATCGCAGGCACATTGTCTGGCGGTGAGCAACAAATGCTCGCAATGGGCAGAGCAATGATGTCTAAACCAAAACTCGTTGTAATGGACGAGCCTTCAATGGGTCTTTCTCCATTGCTTGTAAAAGAAGTATTTAAAATTATTGAAACAATGCACAAAGCAGGCATTACTGTTTTGCTTGTTGAACAAAACGCAAAAATGGCGCTTTCAATTGCTGACAGAGCTTATGTTTTGGAAACAGGCAGCATTTCACTTACCGGCACTGGTAAAGAGCTTATGGAAAGTGAAGAAATCAAAAAAGCATATTTAGGTGGTTAAACACTAATAATAAAAAAGAACGGAATTTTTCCGTTCTTTTTGCTAAAACACAGGAGTATAACAATGGTAATTTCAAAAGATTTTGTTGGTGGCAATATCAACGTTTTAAAACAAGAAGGCAACACATTTTTTCTTAGCCCTGAGCAAAGAGACAGTGAGTATTTCTGGTTTTATTGGGCGTTTTCAGTTGAAGGTGCAAAGGGTGAAACTTTGACTTTTGACTTCTGTAAAGATAATGTTATTGGATATTACGGCCCTGCAATTAGTTTCGACCTTAGAAACTGGCAATGGCTTGGAAAAACCGATGACAGACACAAATTTTCTTACACTTTTGAAAGTGATGAGAAGATTTATTTCGCTCATCATATGCTTTATCACCCACAAAGATTTTTTGACTTTTGCACCGAGCGTGACTTGAATTTTGACACATTTTGTGTAAGTGGTAAACGCAGAAACATTCCTTGTTTGAAGTTCGGCAACGGCTCAAAACACGTTTTGCTTACTGCTCGTCATCACGCTTGTGAATCAACAGGTAACTATGTTTTAGAAGGCGTTTTAGAAGAACTTCTTACAGACATTCCAGATGAAATTGTTGTAACCTGTGTGCCTTTTATTGATTATGATGGCGTAATCGATGGTGACCAAGGCAAAGGCAGACTCCCACATGACCACAACCGTGATTATGGCGAAGGAACACTTTACAGCACAACTCACAGAATCAAAACCAATATTGAAGAAAATGGTATTTATGCAGGTTTTGACTTCCATTCCCCTTGGCATATGTACGAAGAAAATGATGCCGCATTTATCGTAATTAATGAGTATAACAATCTTGATGAAATTAAAATTTTCAGCGACCTTTTAAAAGAAAATTTACTTGAAAATAGTTTTGTTTATGATGGCAAAGATGACGTTATGCCGGGTGTTAAATGGAATAAAGGTGGAAGTAAACAGTTTGGCTTTGCAAGATTTGTGATGAAACAAGGCGCAAAATTAGGCTTTACTCTTGAAACTGCTTATTTTGGCAGAGAAGGAAATGAGTTTAGTGAAGAGCGTGCCTTGAATCTTGGCAGAAGTTTTGCAAAAGCAATTAAAAAATATTTATAAAACACAAAAACCTTTCTGTTTTTTCAGAAAGGTTTTTTGTTGTTTTAAAACTTGATTTATTTTTAAAAGTGTGATATAATATTTCCAAATATTTAAAAAAGGAGTGTGTAACTAAAGATGAAAAAACTTTTAAGCATTTGTTTATCAGTTGTGCTTTTGTTATCAGTCGTTGCAACAAGTGTTGTTAGCGCAACAAGTGACATTCCAGTTTTCGATGAAACAAAGCCGTACATTAAAGCAACTTCAGAACCTGTAGTTCCAGGTGAAATTGCAAAGGTTACATTCGCAGTTGGCAACAACAAAGGTTTTTGGGGCATTAACCAAACCTATAAATTTGATACAAGTGTTTTATCATTTGTAGAAGGTGAAACTAATGAATATGGCACCTTCCCAAAAGTTGATAAAGGTGAAGGTTTCAAAAACTCACTCATCAGCCCAATTAATGACAAAGGCGAGTTTACTTTTGTTTTCACAGAAGTTTATAATGACAAAGAAATTAAAACAAACAAATCAAACGGCGAACTTTTCTCAATTTATTTTAAAGTTGCAGATGATGCGCCATTTGGTACTTATAATATTGATATGGTTGATTATAGTGCTGAAAACTATCTTTCAATTGCTGGCAAACCGGTTGAGTTTACATTTAATCAACCTTCAGTTGTGGTTGTTGACCCAACAACAACTACTACAACTACTACAACAACTACTACAACTGAATCAACAGAGCCAGAATGGCCACCTAAAGCGGATTATGATGCAACAGAAGCAGGTGCTGTAAATGTTAAGGCAAGCGAATTAGATGAAAATGATGAGCCAATTGTACAAGCAATTAAATTTGTTCCTTCTGTTTCAGGTAATTATGTTGTTAAAACAGCAAATAATATTCGCATTTCATTAGTTTTAGATGCTGATGGCAACCCACCTGTATATGAGCCAGCAGAAGACCCAGATACTATTAGACTTTACGCCTTTTATGAGTCAAGTAAAGCATATTATGTGTGCTTTATCGCTTATGAAGATGGCAGTATTATAATTGATTATCATAAAGAAGCAACTGAGACAACAAAGCCTACTGAAACAACAAAGCCTACACAAAGCACAACAACTACAATTCAACCTACAACAAAGCCAGTTGAGTCAAGCACTACTACAACTACAACTTCAACAACAAAACCAGTTGAAACAACTACTACAGTAGTTCCAACAACAGCTACAACCACAGTTCTTACACCAAAACCGGTTGAAACAACTACCACAACAACTGCACCTGCTATTTGCGAGCATGACTTTAACGACATTGTTGTTAAAAACGCTAAAAAAGAAACATACTTCGCAGCAGGTTACAGTGGTGACAAGGTTTGTGGCAATTGTGACACTGAACTCTCAAAGGGTACAACAATCAAAAAATTAACTTTGAAAACACCTAAATTCAAATTGACTTCAGGCAAAAAACAATTCAAAGTTAAATATACAAAAGTTGCAAATGCTACTGGTTTCCAAGTGCGTTATAGAATTAAAGGTAAATGGATAATAAAAACATTTGCGGCAAAGAAAACAGTAACAAAAGCAATCAAAAAGCTCAAAAAAGGCATTTACAAAGTACAAGTTCGTGCAATGGTTAAACAAGGCAAACAAACTGCTTATTCAAAATGGGCAAAACAAGCAAAAGTTAAAGTAAAATAAATTAAATTAAATAGGAGAAATTCACAATGAAAAAGTTATCATCAATTTTATTAGTTTTAGTATTGTTATTCACAGTTGTAGCAACTGCTACTTTGGCTGATGATGTAGCCAACGACCCATGGGAAAAGGACATTTGGGGCACTACAGTAATTAAAACTCCAACTGATATGCCAACTGAAACCCCAACTGATATGCCAACTGATATGCCAACTCAAGGGGTAGAATCTGCTACAACAACAACTACAACAGAAGTACCAACAGTACCTTCTGAAACAGAAACAGCAACTCGTCCAATTAAAACAAACCCAACTTTTACTACTTCAACTACTACAACAACAGAAGCACCAACAGTGCCTTCTGAAACAGAAACTACAACAGTTCCAACCAGTGCAACACAACCTACTGCAAGCACAACTGTTCCTACAACAACAAAAGCTCCTGAAACAGAAGCTACAACCACAACTACAACCACAACCACAACTACAACAATCACTACAACAACTGCATGTAGACATGCTTCATTCAACATTGTTGGCAAAGTAACAGAATCTTACTTTGTTGCTGGTAACACCGGTGATATGGTTTGTGCAAACTGTGGTTATGTAATTAAAAAAGGTGAAGTTACACCAAAATTAGTTTTAAAAACACCTAAATTTAAACTTATTAAAGGCAAAAAACAATTCAAAGTTAAATATACAAAAGTTGCAAATGCTACTGGTTTCCAAGTAAGATATAGAATTAAAGGTAAATGGAAAGTTAAAACTTACAACACAAAGAAAACAGTAACAAAGGTAATCAAAAAACTCAAAAAAGGTACTTACAAAGTACAAGTTCGTGCAATGATTAAGAAAGGCAAACAAACTGCTTACTCAAAATGGAGCAAACAATCAAAAGTTAAAGTAAAATAAACTTTAAAAAACAGGGCTGTTTTAACAGTCCTGTTTTTGCGTTTTGGTTATAAAAAATCTTGACTAAGTGGTTAAAGAGTGATATAATTTTTGCATATATTTATTTGAAAGATTAATTTTTACGGGGGCTTTTTTATGAAGAATGTTCCGGAAATTTTCGGTTCAATGGTGTTTAATGACAAAACAATGAAAGAGCGTTTGCCACAAGACATCTACACAGCAGTGCGCAAAACAATCGATGAAAGCGTGCCACTCACTCGTGATGTGGCTAATGTTGTAGCGAGCGCAATGAAAGATTGGGCAATTGAACTTGGCGCAACTCATTACACACACTGGTTCCAACCAATGACTGGTACAACTGCAGAAAAACATGACAGTTTCATTTTGCCAGATGGCAAGGGCAATGTTATTATGGAGTTTTCAGGCAAAGAACTTATAAAAGGCGAGTCTGACGCTTCAAGTTTTCCAAACGGTGGTATCAGAGCAACATTTGAAGCAAGGGGTTACACTGCGTGGGACCCTTCATCTTACGCTTTCGTTAAAGAGGGTTCTTTGTACATTCCAACCGCTTTTTGTTCTTACACGGGCGAAGCGCTTGATAAAAAAACTCCGCTTCTTCGTTCAATGGAAGCCGTTAACAATGAAGCACTCAAAATAATTAAACTTTTGGGCAACACAACTGCAAAATCTGTTTGCACAACTGTTGGCCCAGAGCAAGAATATTTCCTCGTTGATAAAAATGTTTATCTTAAAAGACCTGACTTGGTTTGCACCGGCAGAACACTTTTTGGCGCACGACCACCAAAAGGTCAAGAACTTGATGACCAATATTTCGGCCAGTTAAAACCAAGAATTCTCGCTTATATGGCAGACCTTGATGAAGAACTTTGGAAATTGGGCATCAACTCAAAAACAAAGCACAACGAGGCAGCGCCGGCGCAATATGAAATGGCGCCTGTTTACACAACAACCAACATTGCTTGCGACCACAACCAACTTGCAATGGAAGTTATGAAAAAAGTGGCGCAAAAACACGGTCTTGTTTGCCTTTTGCATGAAAAACCATTCGCAGGGGTAAACGGTAGTGGTAAGCACAACAACTGGTCAATTTCGACTGATGACGGCGAAAATTTGTTAACTCCGGGCAAATCTCCGGAAGAAAATATGCAGTTTATGCTTTTCTTGGCTGCGGTTATTCGTTCTGTTGACAAATACCAAGATTTGCTTAGAATTTCAATCGCATCTGCCGGCAACGACCATCGTTTGGGTGGCAACGAAGCCCCACCAGCCATTGTTTCAATGTATTTGGGCGATGACTTGCAACAAATTCTTGATGCAATTGAGCAAGGCGCAGAGGCAGAGCATCACAAAAAACCTGAAATGGATTTGGGCGTAAGTCTTATTCCAAAATTCAAAAAGGATTTGTCTGACAGAAACAGAACATCTCCATTCGCATTTACTGGTAACAAGTTTGAATTCAGAAGTTTGGGCTCATCTTCATCAATTGCTGATGCAAACACCGTTATTAACACAATGGTGGCAGACAGTTTGGCAGATTTTTATGAGATTTTGAAAGACTCAAAAAATCTTTATGAAGATGTAATGATGATTGCAAAGCAAAACATTCTTGACCACAAAAGAATTATCTTTGGTGGCGACGGTTATTCACAAGAATGGGAAATGGAAGCCGCACGCCGTGGTCTTTCTAATCTTAAAACCACACCAGATGCGCTTGAACATTTGCTTGATGACAAAAACATTCGTCTTTTTGAAAGATTTAATGTTTACACAAAATCTGAACTTGAAGCAAGATATGACGTTTATTTGAAGAATTACTGCACAACCATTAACATTGAAGCGCTTACCATGATTGATATGGTTAAAAAGCAAATTACCGGTTCGGTAATTTCTTATGAAAACATTTTGGCAGATTTGGTTGCAACCAAAAAAGCAATCAAAATTAAAGGCAAATTAGAGCTTGATTTGTTGAACAAAATTTCAACACTTGCAGATGAAATGCAAGAAAAATTGTTCGCACTTGAAACAGCAGTTGCTGGCACAAAGACTAATATGACCACCTGCCAAAAAGGTGAGTATTACAAAAATGTGCTTGTTAATGCTATGAACGAACTTAGAGCAGTTGTTGATGAACTTGAAACTTTGGTTGATAAAGATTTCTGGCCAATCCCAACTTATGATGAATTGCTTTTCAGCGTAATATAATAAAAAAGACATCGGTTTTTACCGATGTCTTTTTGTTTTAGAGGGGACAAATTATATTAAAGAAAATTTAAAACCATTTTCTTTTGCGTAAGTTTGAGCTATAGAATTTGCTTTGCCTTTAATTTTAAAGTTTTCAATTGTAGTATATTTTTCATATCTGATTTCATGATAACCTAAAGCGTATTCGCCAATTTTGGTTACGTTTTTTGGAATTTTAATGCTCTTTAAAGATGTACAGTTATTAAAAGCTCTATCTCCAATTTCAGTTAATGTATTTGGCAATTGAACTTTTTTTATAGCTTTACAATAAACAAAAGCATTTTTATCAATAATTTTTACGCCTTTTGGAATTGTAACACTTTCTAAAGTTTTGCAAGAAGCAAAAGCTGAGGCGCTGATTTTAGCAATGTTTTTTGAAATCTTTAAAGTTTTTAAAGATTT
This sequence comes from Acutalibacteraceae bacterium, assembly GCA_045649405.1. Taxonomy (GTDB): domain Bacteria; phylum Bacillota; class Clostridia; order Oscillospirales; family Acutalibacteraceae; genus RUG11462. The sequence goes on along the minus strand of JAZRPW010000016.1, from coordinate 61,981 downwards.
ACAACCAGAAAATGCAGCTGAGCCGATTTCTGTTACGCTGTTTGGGATTTTAATGCTTGTTAATGACTTGCAATCAATAAAAGCTCTTTCGCCGATTTTTTTAAGATTTTTCGATAATTTTACGCTTTTTAATTTGTTGCAATAGTCAAATGCATTCTTACCAATTTCAGTTACACTATTTGGAATTTTAATGCTTTTTAACGAGTTGCAATATTGAAAAGCTTCTTTGCCGATTTTAGTTAAATTTTTAGAAAGTTTAACGCTTTTTAGTTTTCTGCAAGAATAAAATGATTTTTGTATTAAAATGGTAACCGAATCAGGAATTGCAACTGATTTTAAATATTGTGAAAAATAAAACGCGTTTTTGTCTATATCTTTAACACTCTTTGGAATTTCATAATTAGCTGTGTTTTTGCACGCTGGAAAACGAATAAGTCTTGTTTTCTTTTTATTAAATAAAACGCCATCAATATCGCAATAATATTTATTGTTACTATCAACGTTAAATTCAGTTAAATTCTCGCAATACCTAAATGCGTTTTTGCCTATGTATTTAACGCTTTCTGGAATGGTAACTTTTTCAAGGTTATCATAAGGGTCAAAAACGCTGTCTGCAATTAACTTTGTGCCAGGAGTAATTGTGTAATCATCTGGTCGCTTGCCCCAAAGAGATAAATCAACATCTCCGGTTAAAATTTCAACCAAATAATTATCAATATACAAACCGTAATTTTTCCAGTTATCAAGGTTCTTCCAATATTTAGTGCCACCAAAAGCATCTTCGCCGATTCTTGTTATGTTTTTAGACATTTTAATATCTTCTAAATTAGAACAACCACTAAATGCCCATTCACCGATAGTTTTAACACTATCAGGCATTATTATGCTTTCAAGAGGATAACACAAATAAAAGGCATAAGGATTTATTGATGTTGTTTCTTTAGGTATTTCGAAACACTTATCAGCTTTTTTAGGAGGGTATTTAATAAGTGTTGTTTTATCTTTGTTAAATAAAACACCATCAACATCACAATAATAAGCGTTATCTTTATCAACTTCAATGTTAGTCAAATTATCACAAGATTCTAAAAAATCGCCGATTTTTGTTACGCTTTTTGGAATTTTAACAGTTTTTAATGCTTCGCACCAGTAAAATGCGGCATCTATTGTGGTTACGCCTTCAGGGATTATTACAGTTTCAAAATCAATGCCTTCAAATGCACATACACCGATTTTTACAACAGGGTAGCCATCCAACTGAGAAGGAATTTTAAATATTTTTTCGCCTTTTCCTTCGTATCTTCTGAGAGTGGCTTTGCCATTTCTTAATGTGTAGGAATAATCGCCGCTATCATATCTTTTAGCCCTAGCAGAGACAGAAAAAGGCAGGCAGGTAATGATTAAAACTAAACTTAAAATAACACTTAAACCTTTTTTCATTAAACGTCACTCCTTTTTGCTTTTCTGTAATAATTGTAACATTTTTACTTTTAAATTTCAATAAATTTTAGTTTGTTCTTTTTGGCATATTTTTTAGCCACAGAATTTTTAGCGCCTTTAATTGAGAAGTTTTTAATTTTAACAATTGGTTTTATGTAATATTTTTTATGATTTTGAAAACCAAAAGCTTGTGATTTAATTTTTTCAACAGTTTTTGGAATGGTAACAGTTTTTAAAGCTTTGCAACCATAAAACGCTTGTGATTCAATTGTTTTCAAACTTGTTGGCAAAATAACATTTTTCAAAGCAGAGCAATAGAAAAATGCTTTGTAACCAATTGTTTCAACACCTTCAGGAATTACAATGTCGGTTAGTTTTTTACAACCAAAAAAAGTATTTCCTTCAATTTTGGTCAAGCCGTTTGAAAGTTTAATGCTTTCAAGAGAGTCGCATTCACCAAAAGCCCAACTTCCCATTTTAGTAACACTGTCAGGAATTATAACAGTTGTTAATGCTTTGCAGCTGTTAAAAGCAGATTCGCCAATAAAGGTTAATTTACTTGGCAGGGTAATACTTGCTAATGATTTGCAATTATAAAAAGCCCATTTTCCAATAAAGGTTAAATTATTTGAAAGAGTAATGCTTTTCAATTTTGTGCAGCTGCTAAAAGCAGACCCATAAATTTTTGTAACGCTATCAGGAATTATAATATTTTCAACCCTTTGGCAAGATTGCAACGCGCGGTTTGGAATGGTTTTAATGGTTTCTGGAAATTCATAGGTTTCAACCTTTTTATTTCTTGGAAACACTAAAAGCTTTGTTTTTTCTTTGTTAAACAAAACGCCATTTTCATCACAATAAAATTCGTTTTGCTCATCAACTTTAATTTCATTTAATTTAGTGCACATATAAAATGCATCTTCGCCAATGCTTGAAATATTTTTCGGAATAGAAATGCTTTTAATTTTTGTCCACTCAAAAGCATATTTGCCAATGGTTTGCAAACTTTCAGGCAAGATAATGTTTTTAATGCTTTCACTTAATCCAAAAGCATAGTCGCCAATGCTTACAACACCTTCTGGAATAGTTACACTTGTTAATCCATGTTGATAGTAAAAAGCATGGTCTGCAATTAATTTTGTGCCTAGTTTTATTTCACAATTGCCGTGCACACCATCAGAATCAATTAAATAATTATCAATATATAAAACGTTGTTTTCCCAGTTTTTCTTTTGGTTTGCAAATTTTGTGTTCAAGAAAACACCTGTTCCGATTTTGGTAAGATTTTTGGAAATCTCAATGTTTTCTAATTTATTGCAAGTTTCAAAAGCCCAGTTGTTGATTACTTCAACGCTGTCAGGAATTTTAATGCCTTTCAAGTTTTGGCAATAACTAAAAGCCAACTCTTCAATTGTTTTTGTGCCATCAGGAATTTCATAATAGTTTGCTTTTATTTCTTCTGGATATTTAATGAGAGTTGTTTTGTCTTTTGTAAACAAAATTCCATCAACATCACAATAAAACGCGTTGTTTTCATCAACTTCAATGTGTTCAAGTGAAATGGTGTATTTCAAAAAGTTTTTGCCAATTTTTGAAACTGATTTTGGAATAACAATAGTTTTTAGTCCAAAACAAGACATAAAAGCACGGGGTTTAATTTCTTTTACAGAATCAGGAATTGTAACGCTTGTAATGTTGTAACGATAACTAAAAGCCTTTGCGGCAATGCAGGTTACATGATAACCGTCAATAAATTCTGGAATTATAACGTCGCCTTTAGTTTTTTTCTTGATTTTTATAATTGTTGCTTCGCCGTTGTTAATTTTGTATGTATAAATTCCACTTTTGTATTTGGTTTCTTCTGCTAAAGTATTAAGCGACAGACAAGAAAAACTGCCAGCCAACACCACCATACATAATAAAACACTAATTATCTTTTTCATTTTTGTTTCTCCTTTTCGCGTTTTTCACACGCAGGGTAAAGAAAAATTAGAAAATGTTTTGTCTTGCGAAAATAAAACATTTTTGAGGTCACAAAAAAATTACCCTGCGAAATGAAAAACAGTTGCATTTTAGAAAAGCGTTTGTTTTTTGCTCTTCTACTAATACAACTGTTTTTTGTGTCAAAATGTCTCAACGTTTTTAAAAAATTTTTAATTTTCTTTAACTTTTAGCGAATTGCACATTTTGAAAACATCAGTTTTGTTCAATTTACCATATAAATCGAAAACATAATCACCATCATTCCAAACAACATTAATTTCGCCAGTTTCCCAACTGTAAATTGCATATTGCTTGCCGTTGTAGGTTTTTGTTTCTTTTTTAGCGGTCGATTTGTCTACGCTACTGTTGTAAGCGGTTTTTGTGCTTTGCACAAACACAACAGTCTCACTGTTTAAAGAATAAACATAAGTAATGGTGTTTGTGTCAACATCATAGTCAACAAGTTCAGTGCCGTTTGGCACAAAACCTAACTCATAAACCGTTTCAATACTGTCAACTTCGCTCTTGGTTGTGGTGGTTGCTTGAGTGGTTGTTGGCTTAACTGCCGACTCAACCTTTTGCTTTTTCAAATCCTTGCAAAGTGGGGCAATTTGTTGTTTTTCAAGACTGCTTCGAATTGAAAAAATATAATCATCAGTTTCCCAAACAAGCATAACATCGCCATTGTTGAATTCGTAAACAACAAATTCTAATTCATCAATTGTTTCTGTTTTCTTTGTTGCATTGACAATGTCAACACCAATTGTATATGTATCTTTGGTGTATTGTTTTAACTCAATAAAATCTTTTGGCGCTGAGTAGGTTGTTGTAACTTGACACTCTTCTTTGTAAAGGTCAAGCAAGCCAAAACCATCAGGCAACCCACTTATACCATACACCTTTTTGATTTTTTTAGGAAAATTCTTTTCTTCAATTTGTCTAATAGATTTAACCAAATCAATTACTTCATTTTTTGAAAGGTTGCTATAAACAGAAAAATCGTATTCTTCGCCTTCATAAACTACATAATAATAGCCACTATTAGCGTAGCCATAACCCCAATTGTAAACGGTGTAAACCTTATCATCGTGCGATTCTAACCATTTTGTGGCGCCTGTTTCAATGTCAACGCTAATCGGTTTTATGCTTTGAATAAATCTAATTGTTTTGTCGCCCGAAACATAGTTATAAACAATGCTACCAGAATCAGGGGTAAACTCAACAAGACTAAATTCTTCTGGCACAGCGCCCAATTCATAAAAGGTTAAAAGTGTTTGCGGGTAGTTATTTTCTTGCTTTATTCTAACTGACAAGCACATTTCAAGCAGTTCATCTTGTGTGAACTCTGTAGAACAAGAAAGTGTGAATGCAAATTCATCAGTTTTCCAAAAAACACAACATTCACTATTATTAGAGTGAGTATAAATTTTATATTCTTGGTTGTTTAAAACAACAACGCTTTTTTCTGCTTCTTGTCGGTTAAAATCAAACTCATAAGAATCTTTTAAAAACTGTTTGAGTATAATTTTATTAATTGAAGATGAATATGTGGTTGTTATTTCATAACCTGTGCTATCAAAAACAACCAACTCGTAACCTTCTGGCACTAGCCCAATTTCATAAACATCATCAATTGTTTCATAAGCGCTGTTCTTGTTGTTTTCTTTAGATTTATCAACATTTTCTTTTGTTGTTGTTTCTGGTTTTTCGAATTTCTTTTTGTCGTTTTGCTTTTTGTTTGCACTGTTAAATGAAGAAGAGAAAACCCTTCCAAAAACATTGCTAACAGTGTCTCTGATTGCGCTAACCGAAAGTGTAGACAACATAAGCAAAAAGACAGCGGCAAAAATACAAATTGCTCTTCGCATTCCGGTTGCAGTGAATTTGTAATAAGGTTTTGAAGCATTTTTAATAAGCTTTTGCATTTTATCTTCAAACTCTTGTGAAGGTGTAAAAGAAGGCGCTTTATCAATGCTTTCAAACTCTTCTTGCGCAACAATTTCTAATGCTTGCTTTAATAATTCATTATTAAGTTTAGACATTTTCAAAAGCCCTCCTTCTTCAATAATTCACAAAGTTTTGATTTGCCTCTTGAAAGTTGTGTTCTAATTGTTGATGTGTTTCTACCAAACACTTTAGAAATTTCCCCAACACTCATATCATACAAAAAATGCATTGTAATAACATCTTTGTATGTTTCATCAAGTTGCAACAAAGCTTTTTTTATTGCTTCAACAGAACTTTTTTCGCAAATTTCATTAAATAGGTCATTAGAACAAGCGACCGTTTCATTTAAAACAACTTCTTTAATTTTTTGTTTCTTTTTCAACATATCAATTGATGCGTTTTTTACTGCTTTAAAACAATAATTTTTTGCATCATTATGTGAAAGAGAGTTAATCTTTGACATGTTTTTTGCAATGTTGAAAAAGGCAGTATGAACTGCGTCTTCTGCTTCGTAACTGTCTTTTAAATAACTAAAAGCCAGATTAAGCATAGACTTTTTATAGGTAAGATAGATTTCTTCGAACCTGTTTTTGTGTTCTTCATTATCTATCATAGTCAAGTAAAACACTAACATTTCTTTGCCTTCCTGTTTTTATTTTTCTTTCCTATAATATATAACTGTTAAAAATGCGAAAATGTCTCAACTTTTTTGAAATTTTTAATTAAAATACTTTAACACTGAAAACATTAAAGTTTTTAGCACCATTGTTTTTGATGAAATCAAATCTAATTTTCGTTGCCTTTGCAACATTTGTTTCAAATGAGTTTCTTGCCATATAGTTGTCTTTCATCAAAATTTCATCTGTGCCTGATTCAGAATAAATTGTCAATTTGTAATCAGTAACAAGTTGCTTGATTTTGTTGTTAAAATGTTCTGTTTCAAACTGTGCATCAAAATAAATTTGAACATTTTTAATGTCGGTTGGCTCTTTAAACTCAACTTCCAACCACTCGTTTTCTGTGCCGTTTGAAACCCAACAGTTTGCAGTTCTGTTTGGTCTTGAATAACCATTTTTAATGTTTTGCACGCTGTAAGTGTCAGCATTTTCTTCAAAACCTTTAAAAACAATGAAATCATTATCTTCATTTTTTGCTCGCCACATACTTTGCATAAATGAAGGAACGCCTGGTGTTCTGTTTTCTGTTACTGCAATTTGCAAGTTTTCATTTTTCAAAACTTCAACAAACACGCGTTGCTTGCCGTGTGGGTCAATTGGCAAATCAACAAAACCATCAAACCCGTCTGCAACTTCAACTTCACACTCTGAGAGTGTTTCACCACAAGTGAAAACAATAGGGGAATTTTCATCACAAATGCGATATTTCAAGGTTGTTGCATTGGCAGTTTCGTTTTTAACTTTAATTTGCACTTTGCCAGTAAAACTTTTTGAAATAGGAAGAGACAAAATAGCATTTTCATTAAATGGAATGAATTTTAAGTCTTCAGTATTTTCAAAAATCTTTTCACTGCTTGCAGTAATTTTAGCGTCATTTACAAAGCCACAGTCTTCAGCTCTGTACAAAATGTTTTGGCCATCTTTTTGCAAAAGGTCTTGCAACTCAGAAATGTTTTGGTGTCTAATCTCACTTGGTGTTTTGCCGTACTTTTTACAAAGTGAAGCAGCAGCGCCAACTGCGTGGCCCATTGCGCCTAAAGTTTGAATAACACGGGTTGAGCCCATTGCAATGTGAGTGCAACTTGCAATTCTACCACCCAAGAACAAATTAGATTTATCTTTTGAATACATAATAGAGAAAGGAATGCTGTAAAGTGAAGGAACAGGACCCCAAGCAGATGTTCTGCCTGTGCCATAAATACCTTGATAGTCGTGAACGTCAATTGACCAACCGCCAGTTGAAACTTTGTCTTCAAAATCAACTACTTTTTGAATGTCGTTTTGTGTCAAAATATGTTCGCCCATAAATCTGCGAGATTCACGCTTTGAAGCATAAGGCGCAATCCAGTCAATAACCATATCTTCAGCGTCAGGATATTTGCCAGAATTTTTAATGTAATCCCAATAACCGTAAACCAATTTTTTAAGTTCAAAGTCAATTTCATCTGCATCTTTAATTGTGTCAAATGGGTAAGAAACTTCAAGCCACCAAATGCCTTGGTATTCATCTGCAGTAACCGGCAATCTTCTGTCGGTTTCTGGGCGGTCAAAGTATTTTAATTTGTCATCTTCTACTAAGTCATAAGCAAAGTCAGGTTTAATAAATTTAACCGGTTTGCCAGTGTGTGCAACTGTGAACAAAATGCAACTTGGCATTGCGGCATTATCTGCCTTTTCTGGCGCTAAACTTTCATCAAATTCTGAACTTGCTTCTCTGCCCATTCTAAATTCGCAACCGGCTTTGAAAGCCAAAATGCCATCGCCAGAAGCATCACAAAAATAATCACTTTCAAATGTGATTTCTTCATTGGTTTTTGGTTTAACGGCAAAAGCTTTTGTAATTTTGTCGCCTACAACTTCACAATCATAAACAACTGTGCCCAAATAAAGTTCAATGTTGTCTTCTGCCAAAACCTTGTCCAAAAGCGCCATATCAGACAAATGATAATCTTTCTTTTGGTTATAATTAGGGTTTTTATAAAAAGTGAACATTTTTAATTCATCGGCAATACCGCCTTCTCTACCGTAAAGTGAAGCGCTACCAATAGCGCCACCGTTTACATGGATTCTGTGCTCACTTGAAGCATTGCCACCCAAAACATCTCTATCATTAACAAGTGCAACGCGCAAGCCGTGTCTTGCAGCAGCAATTGCTGTACAAATGCCGGCATAACCTGCGCCGACAATTGTTAAATCTGTCTTAACTGTTCTTTTCATAAAAACACCTCTATAAAAGTTCTAATAATTTTTGCGGTTCTGAAATAATCACGTCAGCACCGTTTTCCAATAATTCATCTTGTTTTCTAAAACCCCACAAAACGCCAATTGCTTGAATTTTGGCGTTTTTTGCGGTTTGCATATCAACACCACTGTCACCAACAAAAAGGCAATCATCAGGTGTAACATTTAATTTTTCACAAACGCCAAAAACTGACTGTGGGTTTGGCTTTGTTGGCACATTTTCTTTTTGCCCGCAAATTTCATCAAACACATCACCAAAAACTTCTTTTACAAGCGGCTTTGCGGCTGTGTGGGCTTTGTTTGTGACAACTGCAAGCTTAACGCCTTTTTGCTTTAAAGTTTCAAGCGTTTTCACAATACCGTCATAAGGTGCGGTGTTGTCTTTTTTGTGCTTGTCATAATGCGCCATAAAAACTTTCAAACACTCATCAACTCGAATTTCGTTTAATTCTTCTTTTGGCAATGAGCGTTCAATTAACTTTCTCATTCCATTGCCAACTTTGTATTTGTACTCTTCAACCGAAAACAAAGGGAACCCAAAACTTTTAAGCATAAAGTTAACCGAGTTTGCAAGGTCATCAATTGTGTTTAAAAGTGTTCCGTCAAGGTCAAAAATAATCGCTTTAATCATCTAATTTCTTTTAACCTCTTCCCAAAGTTTTTCATAATATTTTCTTGTTTCTTTATCAACATTTTGATAAAACTGTGTTTTTGGATATTCTGAAGGATACAAAATTTCATCGCCTTTGAAAGAATATCTGTCATCATCAACAACTGCAGTGTGTGGAGAAGTATAACAAATTCTTTCTGCGTTTTGCAAAGCAATTTCAGGCTCTAAAAGGAAGTTGATAAACATCATTGCGGCTTCATAGTTTTTGTTGTTTTTAGGAACACAAATTGAGTCAACAAAAATGTTAACGCCCTCTTTTGGATAACAGAATTTTAAATCTTTGTTGTCGGCATACATTGTGTAAAAGTCGCCTGCATAATAAGGCGCCATTGCCGCATTGCTACCCGACATTTTTGTAAACACTTCATCCATAACCCTTGCTTGCAACAGTGGGTTTTGCTCAATAAGTTTTTCTGCCGCTTTGTCCCAGTCGGCTTTGTTTGTTGAGTTAACATCAAGCCCCAACAAGAATTGTGCAATTGAAAAACCATCACGCGAGTTGTTAAATGTCAAAATCTCGCCTGCATATTTTTCATCCCACATAATTTCCCACGAGTCTACCTTGCCTTTAACCATTTTTGAGTTGTAAATAAGACCGGTCATACCAACTGTGTAAGGCACAGAATATTCATTGTTTTCATCGAAATACAAATTTTGATATTTTTCATCAATGTATTTATAGTTTGGGATTTTTGAAAAATCAAGTTTTTCAAGCATATCTTCATCTTTAAGGCGTTGCACCATATAATCAGAAGGAATAACAATGTCATAAGAAACAGCACCACTTTTGATTTTTGAGTACATTGTTTCGTTTGACTCAAAGTTGTCATAATTAACGTAAATTCCGGTTGCTTCTTCAAACACTTCAATGGCATCAAGCGAGCCGTCAACACCATCGGCAATATATTCACCCCAGTTGAAAACGTTAAGTGTTGTGCCGGCAAGTTTTCTTGAATATTTAGTTTCAAACTTTGCAATCAAATCATCATATTTACTTTTTGTTGGCGAAACAGAATAAATAACAACACCCAAAACGCAAACAAGTGCTAAACCACCTGCAACAATTCTTTTTGCCTTTGAAGTTTGTTTTGCTTTTGGTTTAACATTTTCGGTTCTTGCTTTAATAACGTTAACAAGAAGCAACAAAACAAGCACGGCAATAAAGATGATTGTTGAAAGTGCGTAAATGTCAGGTTTAACTGCTTTTTTAGTTTTTGAATAAATAAGAAGCGGCAATGTTTGAAAACCTGTGCCGTTTGTGAAATAACTAATAACAAAATCGTCAAGTGATAATGTAAAAGCCATCAAAAGACCGGAAATAATGCCAGATGAAATGTTTGGCAAAACAACCTTTGTGAATGCTTGGAAATATGTACAACCCAAATCTTGCGCCGCTTCTGTTAATGTGTTACCACAAGCACGAAGTTTAGGCAAAACATTCAAAATAACATAAGGCAGGTTGAATGTAATGTGTGCAATTAAAAGGGAATAAAAACTAAGTGAATTTGAAAATGCAAACATTCTGCCAATAAACACAAACAAAAGCATTAATGAAACACCTGTAACAACGTCAGGGTTCATCATTGGAATGTTTGTAACACCCATTACTGCGCTTTTGAGTGCCTTTGAGCGCATATTGTAAATACCAACTGCGGCAATTGTGCCAAAAACAGTTGCAATAATTGCAGAAAGCACTGCCAAAAGCAATGTGTTTTTAAGTGCAGTAACGGTAATTGAAGAGTTAAACAATTCTTTGTACCATTTAAGTGAAAAACCTTTGAAAACGTAAGTGGAACTTGAAGAGTTGAATGAGAAAAACACCATTACTGCAATTGGTGCATAAAGAAATGCAAACATTAAAATGTTAGTAAATTTTGAGAGTATCTTCATACAATAATACCCCCATCTTCATCATCTGAAAATTTATTCATAATGGCAATGCAAATAAAAATCATAACCATCAACACAAGTGAAAGTGAAGCACCAACGCCAGAATAAACATCCAAATCAAATTTCTTTTGAATAACGTCGCCAATCATCAAAGTTTTTGTGCTGCCCAATTTGTCGGCAATGTAAAATGTTGAAACCGAAGGCACAAAAACCATTGTAATTCCTGAAACAATGCCAGGAATAGAAAGTGGGAAAATTACTCGTCTAAATTTTTGTAAACCATTTGAGCCCAAATCTTCTGCCGCTTCATAAAGCGAATTGTCAATTTTAACAATTGCTGTGTAAATTGGCAAAATCATATAAGGCAAATAGTTGTAAACCATACCAAGAATAACTGCGCCAGAAGTACCAATGAGTTGAACCGGCTCAATTCCAAAAAAGCCTAAAACAGAGTTAATAATACCTGTTTTTTCAAGAATTGTGGTCCAAGAATATGTACGAATAAGCAAATTCATCCACATAGGAAGCATAACAAGCATCATCATAATGCCTTGGGTGGTTTTGCTTGTTTTGCTCATAAAATATGAAAATGGATAAGCCAAAATAAGCGTAATAATGGTTGCAACTAACGCATAACCAATAGAGCGTAAAAATATGTCAAAATATTCAGGAATTTCATAAAAATTCTCAAGAGTAAACGCACCAGATGAGTTGGTAAAAGTGAAGTAACCAACAATAACAAGCGGCACAACAATGAAGATTGCCGACCACAAAATGTAAGGCGCATTTATAAGGCGGTCGCGAAGAGTTTTATTCATCTTCTTCCTCCTCTAAAGTGATGTCAGGATTTGAAATATCATCCATTTCATCAGAGAATGAGCTATAGTCACCATAAAGACCAGAGTATTTAGATTTTTTCATAATGTGAATAGCATCTGGCTCAATTAAAAGTCCTACCTTGTCGCCAACCTTAGACTCATCAGTTGTTTGAATCATCCATTTAAAACCGTTAACGTCAACAATAATTTCATAATGCACGCCAAGGAAGGTAACAGATGTAACTTTACCAGTAATAAGACCTTTTTCGGCTGGCACAATGTCAACGTCTTCAGGACGAATAACAACGTCAACTTCTTCGTTAACTTTAAAGCCCTTGTCAAGACATTGCAAAGTAACGCCTTCAATTTTAACCTTAAAGTCGTCTAACATAATACCGTCAATAATGTTTGACTCGCCAATGAAATCGGCAACAAACGCATTAACTGGCTCATTATAAATATCTTGTGGTGTGCCAATGTGTTGAATTTTACCTTCATTCATAACAACAACTGTGTCAGACATTGAAAGCGCTTCTTCTTGGTCGTGAGTTACAAAAATAAATGTAATGCCAAGTTGCTTTTGAATGTTTTTAAGCTCGGTTTGCATATCTTTTCTAAGTTTCAAGTCAAGCGCTGCAAGTGGCTCGTCCAAAAGCAAAACCTTTGGTTTGTTAATAACCGCTCTTGCAATTGCAACACGTTGTTGTTGACCACCAGAAAGACTGCTAATGCTTCTCTTTTCAAAACCTTCAAGGTTGATAAGTTTAAGCATTTCTTTAACACGTTGTTTAATTTCATCTTTTGGCACTTTTTTAATTTTCAAACCAAACGCAATGTTGTCATAAACATTAAGATGTGGAAAAAGAGCATAACGTTGAAAAATTGTGTTAACGTTACGTTTGTTTGCTGGAAGAGAATTGATTTTTTCTCCATCAAAAAAAACATCGCCCTCATTTTGCTCCAAAAATCCCGCAATAATGCGAAGAGTTGTGGTTTTGCCACAACCTGAAGGACCAAGCAATGTAACGAATTCCTTGTCTGCTATACTCAAAGAGATATCATCCAAAATCTTTTCGTTGTCAAATGATACAGTGATGTTTTTAAGTTCAATAATATTCTTTTTTCTTTTCATATTTGCATCCCCTTTGCAGTAGAGTAAGCTAATCTAAATATAATTGGTTTTCTTGGATATATTTTAGGTATTACTTCACACGATTTTTCAAGCATACGAAAGTATTGCTCAAAAAATCGTACTCGTTCTACCAAGAAATCTATCACAAGAAAACTGCGTCGCACCTCTCAATAAGATTTAACGAGTAATTTTTAGTGCGGCAGACGAAGCAAGGCTTTCGCCTTGCAAGAATAACAAACTAAAAAGTGCCGTTAAATCAACTTGAGAGGCAGTTATATTTAGATTAACTTACTCTATACCGCCAAAGCCTGTGATAAGCTCTGCGCAACTCCCCATACTTTACTCAAAAAACAACCCCCGCAAAGAGCTTTTAAAATACATTCTCATTGTAGTTGCTTTTTTCCATGGGTTACCCCACGGTACCGTTCCGTACTGCAAAATATGTTTTCGGCACAGATGCAAATTTAGTGCTTAATTTAATTTTACTTGTTTTAATATATTATATAATATATTAAAAGTCAAGAACTATTTTTTAGTTGATTAATCAGTACAGTATATGGTATAATAAACAAGTCAAAAAATACTATATGGTGAAATGGATTTATGTGGAATTATTTAAAAGAGCAAAACCGCCCAATTGTTATTTATGGAATGGGTAATGGTGCTGACAAAATAATAGATACTTTGGCCGATTTTGACGTCACAGTCAGCGGTGTTTTTGCCTCTGATGATTTTGTCCGTGGACAAACCTTTCGCGGTTTTAAGGTGCAAAAATATAGCGATTTAAAACAGCAGTTTCCAAATATGATTGCGCTTGTTAGTTTTGGCACTCAGCGTGATGAAGTTTTGGACAATATTAAACGCATTGCACAAGAAACCGAAGTTTTAGCGCCAGATGTACCGGTTTATGGCGGTGGGCTTTTTACATTAGATTACGCAAAAGAGCATAAAAGCGAACTCCAAAAGGTTTACAATTTGCTTGCTGATGAGCAGTCAAAAAAGGTTTTTTACAACACGGTAATGTTTAGAATTACCGGCAAAATCAATTACCTTTTTGAAATTGAAACCACATCACAAGAAGCTTATGAAAACATTTTGAAATTAAACGATAAAGAGATTTATTGTGATTTAGGCGCTTACAACGGCGACACCATTGATGAATTTTTGTCGGTTGTAGAAAGTTTCGAAAAAATTTATGCAGTTGAGCCAGATAAAAAGAATTTTAAAAAGTTGTTTGCAAAATATGGCGAGCGTGAAAATGTAGAGTTATTTAATATGGCTTCAAGTGAAAACAGCGGCGAAATTGGCTTTGAAACAAATGGAGGCAGACACTCGGTTGTTAATGAAAACGCCCAAAAAATTCCTTGCATTTCACTTGATGACGCTTTGCAAGGCAAATCGGCAAGTTACATAAAATTTGATGTTGAAGGAATGGAAGAAAAGGCGCTTTTGGGTGCTAAAAAAACTATTTTAAACCACAAACCGAAAATGCTTGTTTCGGCTTATCATAAAACAGATGATTATTTTCGTTTACCACTTCTTGTAAACGAAATTCGAGATGATTATAAAATTTATATGCGTCATTATAAATACATCCCGGCGTGGGATACTCAATTTTACTTTGTTTAAATTTTTAAGGAGAAAATATGTCAAAAATTTGTCCGCTTTTTTCAGGAAGCACTGGAAATTGCACCTACATTGAGCATAAAGACACCGCCGTTTTGGTGGACATTGGTGTTTCGGCTAAAAAAACAACCGAAGCGCTTGTTGGTCGTGGGTTGGATTTGTCAAAAATAAAAGGCGTTTTTGTCACCCACGAGCACGGTGACCATATCAGCGGAGTAAGAGTTTTTTGCTCAAAAAACAACATTCCTGTGTTTATGACAAAAGGCACTCATCAAGGAATAATTGACAATGATTATTCGCTCAAAGGTGTTAATGTTAACATTTTAGAAGATGAAACTGATATGGTTGATTTTGGCGTAAAATATTTTCGCACAATGCATGATGTTAATGAAAGTTGTGGTTTTACTTTTGATTTAGGAAGTAAAAAAATTGGCGTTTGCACCGACCTCGGCGTTGTTACTGATGAAGTGCGTGGTGCGTTAGCTGGGTGTGACACGGTTATGCTTGAAAGCAACCACGACCCAAAAATGCTTCAAAACAATGAAAGCTATCCATTTCATTTGAAACGCAGAATTATGTCTGAAAATGGGCATTTATCAAACAACGCTTGTGCCGAAGAAATAGTAAGATTAGCCAAACTTGGCTCAACAAGATTTATTTTGGCGCATTTAAGCCGCGAGAATAATTTGCCTTATTTAGCGAGCGAAACCACAAGAAGTTTGCTTTTAATGTCTGGTTTGCAAGAGACAAGAGATTACTTTTTGTCGGTAGCCGCACCACAAGAAAATGAATTGATTATTTTGTAAAAGGAAAAAGTTATGTTAACTATAAATTTGATTTGTGTTGGTAGTTTGAAAGAGAAATATTTGAAAGATGCTGTGGCGGAATATCAAAAAAGATTAAAGCCATTTTGCAGATTTGAAATTATTGAATTAAGCGAGCAAAAATTGCCTGAAAACCCTTCGCAAAATGAGATAAAAATTGCGCTTTCAAAAGAAGCTGAAAAAATCAAATCAAAGATTGCAAAAGGCAGTGCAACGGTGGTGTTAGCCATTGAAGGAAAAGAGCTTTCAAGCGAGAAATTAGCCGAAAAACTCAATGATTTTTCATTAAAAGGAATTTCAACAATCAACTTTGTAATTGGCAGTTCATTTGGGCTTTGCGAAGAGTTAAAACGAGATGCTACATTTTCACTTTCAATGTCTCCAATGACTTTTCCACACCAGTTAGCGAGAGTAATGCTTTTAGAACAAATTTATCGTGCGTTTTCAATAATGAACAACACAAAATATCATAAATAAAATTGTTGAAAGTTATGTAAATCTATGATATACTAACTTTAAATACTCAAATTAATTTTAAAAGGAAATAAAAATGAAACAGGTAATAGTAATAATTCTTGCTGTTGTTTTGTTTTTAGGAGTAGTTGTTCTTGCACCAAAATATGGCGATGAAAAGACATTTGGTGAACTGAAATATTACGTTCAACCTGATGGCACGGTCAAGATTTTTGAATATACCGGCAGCAAAAACAAGGTTACTATTCCTTATGAGATAGACGGAAAAAAGGTTAGTAGCATTGCAAAGATGAGCATTGGCTACAAAGAAGAAAATGGCGAGAAGGTAAAAATTGAAAACTTTTTAATAAATGGTTATTCTGGCACTGCTTCGCAAGAATATGCAGATGAGGGCGATTTTCTTTTTAACTGTTTGCACAAATTCCAGTCGCAAACAATCAGAAAATCAACCTACGGCACAAAGGGTAGTGAGCGATTTTCTTGCGCTTGTGGTTTTGTAAAAACCGAGAAAAAAGATTTTTTGAAAATTCCAAATTTGCCACTTAAAAGCGCAAAGCCAGATGGCGATGGCGTTAAACTTAAATGGCAAGAAATTAAAGGAATTGAAAAATATAACATTTATCGCAGTGTTGATAATGGCGAGTTTGAATTTTTGTCAAGTTCGGTTGACACTGAGTATATTGATTATCAAGCGTCCACCGGTTTTTTGAAATATTATATTACCGGTGCTGCTGGCAAAAACGAAGGCAAGCAAAAAGTAAAACCGCTTAGTCTTGATTATGTAAAATCGCCTTATTTGAAACTTAATTCAACAAAGCGTGGCGTTAAACTTAACTGGCAAACAACCGAAAACACAAAGCTTTACAGGGTTTACAAACGCCTTTCTGATACAGATTATAAGTTGCTTTTTGAAACCGTCTCGCAACTTGAATATGTTGACAAGGCAGTAAAAAAACATTCGCAGTATTTTTACACCGTTGTTTCGGTTGATAATGCTGGCAAAGAAAGTTCAAAAAGTGAAGTTGGCAAACCAATTATTTATGGCGAAAAAGCAAAGGTTGTTTATTTAACTTTTGATGATGGTCCATCTGAAAACACTTTAAGAATTTTAGAAATTTTGAAAAAATATAACGCAAAAGCAACATTTTTTGTTACAAGTTTAGACACACCAAAATATATGAAGAATATTGTTGATGAAGGCCATTCAATTGCTCTTCACACCTATTCTCATGATTATGAAAAAATTTATTCTTCAGATAAAAATTATTTTGAAGATTTAAACAAAATTGGCAATTTGGTAAAAGAGCAAACAGGGGTTGAAACCAAGGTAATTCGTTTCCCTGGTGGTAGTAGCAACACCATTAGCGCTGAATATTCAGAAGGCATTATGACTCGCCTTGCAAAGGCGGTTGAGAAAAAGGGTTATCGATATTTTGACTGGAATGTTGACTCGGGTGATGCTGCTGCAAAATATGTTGCGGCAACCAAAATTCTCAACAATGTAAAGTCAAGGTCAAAAGGCAAAAAGCGTTGTGTTGTTTTAATGCATGATACGTTGGCAAAATCATCAACGGTTGCAGCGCTTGACAGCATTTGTGCTTATTACAAATCAAATGGCTATGAATTTGATGTTTTAACAACCAATTCGGTGAGTTGTCACCAAACTATAAATAATTAAATTTTGGAGGAAAACAAAATGAAATGTCCTTATTGTGGTTATGAAGAAAGCAAGGTTGTAGATTCTCGTCCAACAGATGAAGGCGAAAAAATCCGTCGCCGTCGTGAGTGTTTGGGTTGCGCTGAAAGATTCACAACTTATGAAATTATTGAAAGTTTCCCTATTATTGTTGTTAAAAAAGATAAAACTCGTCAAACTTTTGACAGAAACAAACTTTTAACCGGTCTTTTGAAAGCTAGCGAAGGTTGTCAAGTTACTCTTGACCAATTAGAAAAAGCAATTGATAATATTGAGGCAAACTTGCAGAATTCACTCGATAGAGAAGTGCCATCAACAAGAATCGGTGAGCTTGTTATGGAAGAACTTAAAAATATTGATGATGTTGCTTATGTTCGTTACGCATCGGTTTATAGACAGTTTAAAGATATCAATACATTTATGTCAGAACTCGAAAAAATCCTTAAAGATAAAAAAGATTAACAAAAAATCCGTAGCTTTTGCTACGGATTTTTATTTGTTTTTTGTTTTAAAACTTTAAAAAATTCAAATAAATTGTTGTTACAAAGGGTTGTTGATATTCTAATTTTTTTATTTTTAACAATTATAACTAAAAAAGAATTTTTAATATAATATTTTTCAATTTCGCAATAATTAAAAACTGTTTTTTTGAATAAGCCATAGTTAACAAAATATTCTTCGTTAAATTCTACTGCTTGTTTGAGACAACAAATAGAAATAAAAAAGCAAAGTAACTGCGAAGCAAAAAACAAAATAAAATGCCCAAGTTTACCAAAACTTCCATATAGCGCAAAATTTAATAGTATCGTTCCAAAAATGCAAAAAATTAAAACAGTGTTTGAAATTTTTATAACATTTTTATTTGGTTTTAAAATAGTTTTAAAAAAAATAAGAACAGAAAGAAATGAAATAATAAGGGTACAAATATATGCAATTTTATATAAAAGCATTTTAAAACTCCTATAATATTATATTCTATGTAATTACGATTTTATATTAACATATTTTTGAATAAATACAACAATCGAATATCATTAAAAGTAAAAAGTTAATTTTGTATATACCAAGGCAAATCTTTTTCAGAATCAGCAAATTTAACATCAAAACCTTTGTCTTTTAATAATGGTAAAACTTCTTTTTTTGTAAATTCAACCGATGTGTAACCATCTAAATCGAGTGCTGTTTTATCGTTAAATAAAATTACATAAGAATCTCGCTCTATTCTATCTCCAAAATCATTGTATCTTGCAGATATGTAATAAACACTATTAATATTTTCGTAAGAGCGAGTTTTTGAATCAAAAGTTATTTTGTTATCATAAAATCTAACATTTGAAACCAAAATCATCACAGCAAAAAATATTGAGGCTATAATCGATAATATAAAAGTTATGAGTGAGAATTTTTTAGTGCCTGTTGGTACTAATGTTTTTAAAAATTCTTTTGCTTCTTTTTTTGTGATATGTTTGTTGGATATAGGAATATGTGAAATTAGGGCAATGGTACCGAAAATAGAGCATAACGCTGCACAACAAAAACTTGTATACCATGGAGCAGATAATACAACAAGGGTATTTGCAGAGATTATTAAATTGTAAATAACAAAAACGCCACAAAATAAAATAGAAGAAATAGTGAATATAATTAAAAATGCTTTTAATATGTTTAGTGGCGAATGCACCTTGTCTGCTAAAGATGTGTCGCAAGAAGAATCAAACACCGAAAATTCAAAGTTGATGGATTTTATATGGTCAATTAAGCATTTTTCGTATTCAAAGAGTTTGCCTTTTTGATTGATTTCTTCGTATTTTTCTAAAGCTTTTTCAGTTTTATTTTCAACTAACAATTCGAAAGGTTTGAAGTTGCAAAATCTTGAAAAAACAAAACCGTCTCTCATGTTTTGCAAGTTTAAGAAATAATTTTGAGCATAATCATTTTGGTCTTCAATTTTAGTAAAATCTATACTTGTATCTTTAAGATTGTAAATGTTTTTGTAGTTTTCAAAAAGTGATTTTAAAAGAACAGAATCATCTAATATAAAAGGTGTTAATTGAGAAAGAACATTTTCTAAAGTTTTTACAAGACTTGAAAAACAACTATCCAATCTTTCAGTGTTTTCTATATTCCAGAAATAGCAAGGGTCAAAGGTTTTGTGTTCCAAAAATGGAATTATGTCTGGCAAGTGATAATGTACAACACTTCTTTTTTTAAGATGAATAACACAATATAGAGAACTTGGCTTGAAATAGCCAAACGCTTTTTTGATATATCTAAATTCCAAAGCGCAACTATTTAATTCAATAAGATAATTGCAAGTTTTTTTGTGCTCTAATAACATTTCATCTAAAACATCATTTCTGCTGTTGGCAAAATTTTCGCAAAGTGAAATAAAATCATTTGTTAACATGCTTTTTTACCTCTTAAAATTTAACATATTAATATATTAACATAAAATTTTGGGATTTACAATTATTAATTATTCATCGGTATAAGACACTTTTTAAAAATTAGCAACCGAAAAACATCTGCAATGGGTTCGATTCCCTTGACTAAATCAATAAACAAAAAAGACTTCACAAAAGTGAAGTCTTTTTTGTTTGGTGACCCGGACGGGAATCGAACCCGTGTTACCGCCGTGAAAGGGCGGTGTCTTAACCGCTTGACCACCGGGCCATATTGGTAGCTGCGATTGGATTTGAACCAACGACACTTCGGGTATGAACCGAATGCTCTAGCCAACTGAGCTACCCAGCCATATGAAATGCCTCAAACTTTTTGACGCTTGACCATTATATCTTATAGTTTTGTGTTTGTCAAGTGTTTTTTTCTAAAAATTAAAAAAATATTTATTTTTCTTTAATTTGCGCCGAATTTGCCTTTGGAAATTCGCATCCACAATAGTCTTGGCGATACAAATTATATTCTTTTGAAAGCTCTATTGAGCGCTTGTAACCATTCTTTTTCTTAAAATCTGAAAATAAATAAGGCACATTATATTTGTTTGAAAGCGCCTTGCCAATTTCGTTCAATTTTTGCGCATTTTTGTGTGGCGAAATTGAAAGGGTTGTGCAAAAATAATCAAAATTTTTCTCTTTTGCAAACTGCGCTGTTCTTTCAAGTCGCAATTCATAACACAAAAAACAACGAGCACCACCTTCTGGCAAATCTTCTTTTCCACTTGCAATTTCCAAAAATTCGTTGTAATCATAATCACACACAACAATGTTTGGAATTGTTTCAAGTGGCATCTCGCGTGTTAAACGCTTTAACTCATCTGCCCTGAAAAAATATTCATCTTGTGGGCTAATGTTTGGGTTGTAAAAGAAAAGAGTAATATCAAAATGCTTGTTTAAATATTCCAAAACATATGAAGAACAAGGCGCACAACACACCTGTAATAACAAGCGTGGTTTTGCACCTTGTTGTAAATCATCTAAAGTTTTATCAAGTAATAATTGATAATTCTTTGGCATTTTAATAATCCTTACAAATTTCTTTCAAAGTTTGCGCCACATAAACAACATCATCTTTAGTCATTTTTGTATTAAGTGGCAAAGTAATTTCATTTTCAAACTGGGCATAAGCGTTAGGAAAATCTTTAATTTCAAAGCCCAAATCTTTATAAGCAGTAAGAAGTGGCAATGGCTTGTAATGCACGTTTGTTGCAATGCCACGCTCTGCCATTTTTTCAATAATTTCTCCGCGTTGCTCTTTTGAAATGCCATCAATTCTAAGCAAATACAAGTGGCCGCTTGAAGTTGAGTTTTCGCTGTAATGAGCAAGTGGTTTGAAACGACTTTCACACAAAATTTCATTGTAAGTTTCAATGAATTCTTGGCGCTTTTTAAGCATTTGCTGGTATCTTTTTAACTGAACAAGACCAATTGATGCCATAATATCAGTCATATTGCATTTGTAAAGCGGAGCAGAAATATCATATTCCCAAGCGCCTGCCTTTGTTTTTGCAAGAGCATCTTTGTTTTGACCGTGAAGAGACTGAAGCATATATTGTTTGTAAAGCCATTCGTCATCCAAAAAGTCTTTTTTGCTCCAAGTTACAGCGCCACCTTCTGCAGTTGTAAGGTTTTTAACTGCGTGGAAAGAAAAAGCAGTAAAGTCAGCAATGTTACCTGCGCATTTGCCATTTTTCTTTGCACCAAATGAGTGCGCACCATCTGCAATAACAGCAATTCTGCCGAATGCTTTTTGCAAATCATTATTTGGTTTAAAAAGCGCTTTTTTGCTATTTACAATTTCAAAAATTTTATCATAATCACAAACAACACCGGCAATGTCAACCGAGATAATTGCTTTTGTTTTTTCTGTAATGAGTGATGAAAGTTTGTCAAGGTCCATAAAAAATGAATCTTTTTCTAAATCACACATAACAATTTTTGCGCCAACATGGTGCACAACAGAAGCAGTTGCGGTGTAGGTGTAAGCAGGCACAATTACCTCATCGCCTTTGCCTATGCCTAAAATTCGCAAAGTGCACTCAAGCCCTGCAGTAGCACTCGCCAAACAAGCGCAAGACGCACTGCCAACATATTCTGTAATTTCTTTTTCAAACTGTTTTGTCTTTGGTCCGGTTGTAATCCAACCAGAGCGCAAAGTATCAGCAACAGCTAAAATTTCTTCTTCTGATATATCAGGTGGAGAAAAAGGAATGTTTCTCATAACTAAACCTCAAAAAGTATTTTTTTACATTATAACCCTAACTGTCAAAAAAATCAACTTTACTTTTTCAAAATTTAAGGTTATAATGTTTTTATCAAAAAAACAAAGGATTTTTTTAGTATGGCTGGTATATGCAATTTTGATTATAAAGTTAAGGTTGGCTCTTTTGATACGGGCGCAAAACAAAAAATGCGACTTTCATCGATTTTAAAGTATCAAGAACAGGCGGGCGAAATTCATCTTGCAACTGATTATGGTTATGATTACAATGCAATACGTAAAAACGGCGTTGTTTTTGTGCTTGTTAATACAGAAAGCGTTATTCATAGAATGCCAACTTTCGGCGAGAATTTAACTATTCATACCTGGAATAAGCAGTTAAAAGGATTAAAGTTTTACCGCTCGTATAATTGGATTGATGAAAAGGGTGAAACAGTTATTGAAAGCACATCTGTTTTTGTGCTTGTAAGCGCAAGTGAGCATAAAATAGTAAAACCATCTGCATTAGGATTTGAGTTGCCAACTGAAGATACTCACGAAAATGCAGTTGGTAATCCGTCTAAAATTCATCTGCCAAAAGAGATGGAAGTTGTGGGAAGTAAGAAGATTTTGTTCTCAATGCTTGATACAAATGACCATCTAAATAATGCGCTTTATGCCGATTTTTTGGTGGATTTTATAAAGCCTGAACAAGCGCTAAATATTAAGAGATTTGCGCTTGACTATGTAAAAGAAGCAACCCTTGGAGAAAAGGTAGAAGTAAGTTATGCTGAAAATGATGGCGCGATTTTTCTTAAAGGCGAAAAAGAAAACGACACTTGTTTCAGAGCAAGTATAGAGGTGTAGATAATAGGAGAAAAAATATGAAAAGATTTATTGCTTTGTGTTTAAGTTTATTATTTGTTTTGTGTTTGGTTTCGTGTAGAAAAACCGATGAAAATCCTGATTTTTCAAAATTTAGAATTGCACATATTGCTCCAAAGATTTCAAATAATACAATTCTTTATGAAGTAAACGAAAACAAAGTAACGGTTTATACTGGCAATGCCGATTATTATGGATATGATGAAAAAATTTTAGAAGAAGACTATTTAGAAAACCCATCAGTTGCTATGGAGTTTGAATTAACAGACGAAGAATTTTCAGAATTAAAATCATATATTAAAGAAATTTATTATGACAAAGAAGAAAATCGTCCATTTGTTGCCGATGCTAAATCAACTCTGATTGGAGTTAACAACAAAACAATAAGATACTTTGGTTGGAGTGAAAATTCGGCATATACAAATCTGTACAATATTTTTGATAAATATTTTGATCAAGTGAGCTTTTTTTATAACGAATAAGAAGTGTAGATAAAAGTCGTCTGTTAATCAGGCGACTTTTATATTATATATTTATATATAAAATACTTGAATTTTGGAAAAATTAGAGTTATAATAAACTGAATAAATTTATTTTTTAAGGAGTAATAAAAAATGCAAAAGAAATTTTATATCACAACTCCGATATATTACCCATCAGGTAACCCACATATCGGCCATTGCTACACAACTGTCGCTTGCGATTCAATCGCTCGTTACAAACGAATGCAAGGCTTTGATGTAATGTTTTTGACAGGTACTGATGAGCACGGTCAGAAAATTGAAGAAAAGGCTAAAGATAATGGTATAACTCCAAAAGAGTATGTTGATGAAATTGTTGAGATTTTCAAAAATCTTTGGAAATATATGAACATTGATTATGATAGATATATTCGTACAACTGATGATTATCACATTGAATCTGTTCAAAAGATTTTTGAAGATTTGTATAAGAAAGGCTATATTTACAAGGGTGAATATTCAGGTAAATATTGTACTCCTTGTGAATCTTTCTGGACAGAAAGCCAGTTAGTTGACGGTAAATGTCCTGAATGTGGCAGAGAAGTAATCGAAGCAAAAGAAGAGGCATATTTCTTTAAAATGGCGCCTTTTGCTGAACGTATTGAAAAGTTATTAACAGAAACTGATTTTTTACAACCAAAAACTCGTGCAGTTGAACTTGTAAACAACTTTATCAAACCAGGTCTTGAAGATTTGTGTGTGTCAAGAACATCTTTCAAATGGGGCATTCCGGTAACATTTGACCCTGACCACGTTGTTTATGTTTGGATTGACGCACTTTCAAACTACATTACTGCGCTTGGTTATCAAAACAGCGCTTATGAAGATTTTAATAAATTCTGGCCTGCTGATGTGCATATGGTTGCAAAAGATATTCAACGTTTCCATGCAATCATTTGGCCTGCAATGTTAATGGCACTTGATTTGCCATTGCCAAAGCATTTGGCAGTTCACGGTTGGATTACCTTCAACGGCCAAAAAATGTCAAAATCAATTGGTAACGTTGTTGACCCATTTGTTTTGGGCGAACGTTATGGTGCAGATGCAATTCGTTATCACATCTTGCGTGAAATGGCGCTTGGCGCAGACAGTTCATTCTCAAATGAGATTATGATTAACAGAATTAACACCGACCTTGCAAATGGTCTTGGAAACCTTGTTTCTCGTACAGTTGCAATGGTTGAAAAATATTTTGGTGGCACATTGCCAGAAGAAAAGGCAACAGGCGAGTTTGATGATGATTTGGTAAAACTTTGCACAACGCTGCGAGAAAAATGTGATGAGTTTATTGATAAAACTCAAATTAACAACGCGCTCATTGAAATTTTCAAGGTTGTTGCTCGTGCTAACAAATACATTGATGAAACTGCACCTTGGGTGCTTGCAAAAGACGAAGAGAATAAACCTAGACTTGCTTGTGTGCTTTACAACTTGTTAGAAGCAATTCGTATTGCAACAACACTCCTTTGTCCGTTTATGCCTTCAACAATGCCAAAAATCTTTGAGCAAATTGGCGCAAACAATGAAGATGTAACTTATGAAAATGCTGACAAGTTTGGCATTTTGTCAGAAACAGTAACAGTAAAACGTGGTGAAGTTCTTTTCCCAAGAATTGATGCAGAAAAAGAAATTGAAGAGTTAAACGCAATCATTGAAAAACAAGTTGCAGAAGCTCAAAAAGAACAAGAGAAAAAAGAAAACATTGCATTTTTAGATGAAATTACAATTGATGAATTTGCAAAGGTAGATTTGCGTGTTGCAAGAGTTGTTGACTGCGAGCCAATTCCTAAAGCTAAAAAGTTGTTGAAATTAACACTTGATGATGGCTCTGACACTCCAAGAACAGTAGCATCAGGCATTGCGCTTTATTACAAACCAGAAGATTTGATTGGTAAAAATGTAATTGTTGTTGCAAACTTAAAACCTGCAAAACTTTGTGGCGTTGAAAGTTTTGGAATGATTTTGGCTGCTGATACTGATGAAGGCGTTAAAGTTATTTTCCCAGAAGGTTTGACTCCAGGAGCAAAAATTAGATGATAATTGATACCCACGCACATTATGACGACAGTCGTTTTGAAGAAAATTTGCCAAGTCTTCTTGAAGAAATGCGTTGTAATGGTGTTGAAAAAATAATAACCTGCGGTGTAACACTTGATGACAGCGAAAAGTTGCTTAAAATGTGTGAGACAAGCGATATGCTTTATGCCGCAGTGGGTGTTTACCCGCACGAAACTGCAAAAGTGCCTTTTGACAAAGAAAGATTGATAAAACTTGCTTCTCACAACCGTGCAGTTGCAATTGGCGAAATTGGTCTTGATTATTTTTATGATGACTCGCCAAAGGAAACTCAAATTGCAGTGTTAAAAGAGCAGTTAGAAGTGGCAAACGAATTAGATTTGCCAATAACTTTTCATGATAGAGATGCTCATCAAGATAGTTTGGGCATTTTGAAAGAGTACAGACCAAAAGGTGTTGTGCATTGTTTTTCTGGCTCGGTGGAATTAGCAAAAGAAATTGTCAAAATTGGAATGAGCCTTGGCATTGGCGGTGTGTTAACCTTCAAAAATGCAAGGGTGTTGCCAGATGTGGTTAAAGAAATTCCAATTGAAAAATTAGTGCTTGAGACCGATGCGCCTTATATGGCACCTGTGCCTTACCGTGGCAAATGTAACAGGTCTGACTATATAATTCACATTGCCGAAAAAGTGGCAGAAATTAAAGGCATTTCGGTAAGGGAAGTTTTGGAAATTACCAACCAAAACGCAGTTGAGATTTTTAAATTTTAAAGGAGAATAAAAAGTGAAATTTTTTGCCTTTGTATCAAGAATGAAGTTTATAAACCGTTGGTCGCTTATGAGAAACACTTCTTATGAGTCTCTTTCGGTGCATTCAAGTGAAGTTGCAATGATTGCGCACGCTTTGTGTGTAATTGGCAACAAACGCCTTGGCAAAAATTATGATGAAGCACGTGCAGCAGTTTTCGGACTTTATCACGATGCTTCTGAAATCATCACTGGCGATATGCCAACTCCTGTAAAATATGACAATGCAAACATCAAAAAAGCTTTTAAAGATATTGAAGATGTTGCAAGTGAAAAATTGATTGAAATGTTGCCTGATGATATGAAAGAAGAATATAGAAAAATTCTTTTTTATGATGAAGATTACAAAAAAATCATCAAAGCGGCAGACAAAATTTCAGCAATAATTAAATGTGAAGAAGAATTGAAAATGGGCAATTCTGAATTTAAAAATGCAAAGAAAACCTGTTTGAAATCATTAAAAGAAATGAAATGTGAAGAAGCAGACATTTTTATGAAAGAATTTTTCCCTGCATTCTCTTTAACATTAGATGAAATGAGTTAAGTTTTATGAAAAAATTTAAAGGTTTAATAATCGGTGGCGTTGCAATTGCGTTGGTTGCCGTTTTAATTGTCGGTGTTGTGTTTTTTGCAATTAAAACAACTGTAAAAGACTCTGACATTGTTGCAACGGTTAATGGAAATGAAATTTGCGCAGAAGAATTCAAACTTCAATGCGAAGCGCAAAAGGGTTATGTTATTGATGATTTTGGTGAGAATAAAACCATTGATGATAAGTTTTGGAAAACCGAAATAAACGGCACAACTCCACTTGAAACGTTGAAGCAACGAGTGCTTGAATATTTCACTCGTTACAAGGTTGAGCAACAAATTGCTGTTCAGTGCGGTGTCATAACCACTAAAGATATGTCTTATAATTCATTTATAAATGCAATGCAAAACGAAAACGCCATTCGCGAGCAAAAAATAAAACGTGGTGAAGTAATTTATGGCGTAAAACAATATACTTATAATAGTTATTTGACATATACTTATAGCAATATGCAAATTGACTCGCGTGAAGTTTTGAGTAAAAAGGGCGGTGCGCTTTACGCAACTGACAAAGAGCTTGAAGCTTGGTATGAAAGTGTGAAAGATGAACGCTACCCAAAATTTGATACAATGAAGTTTGACTATTACAAAATTCCTTGGAATGATGTTATTTCTCCTACTGACGCTGAAAATGAAGCAAAATATGCAAGAGAAGGAATTGTCAAGTATGGTGAAACCGATTGTTGCGATATTGAGCATATTGATTTAACAATTGATGATGATAATGCTTCTGACTTGCAAAAAACATCTCCACAGTTTTTTGAGGTAATTAAGATGATGAAGGTTGGAGATGTCACAGAAGTTATCAATGAAAATAACTCATCATTTTTTGCTGTTTTGAAATCGGCTAAAAAAGCAGGTTACAAAGCGCTCGAAGATTACAAAGACTCAATTTATACAGAGTATATGGACGTAAAATATGAAGCTTATGTTGACGATTTGGTAACAAAAGCAAAAGTAGAAAAAACTGAAAAGTTTAAATATTTGGAGTTAGAATAAAACTAAAAGCAGACAATCTTTTTTGGAGGGGAATATGTCAGAAATTCAAAAAAAGACAAACTCAAATGAAGATTTAGCGCCTTATTATTTTCATCAAGGCACATCAAACCGTGCTTATGAATATTTGGGTGCGCACTTTGTAGAAGTTGATGGCGAACAGGGTGTAATGTTTAGAGTTTGGGCGCCTGATGCGGTTTCTGTTTCGGTTGTTGGCTCGTTTAATGACTGGAATGACACTGCCGATGTTATGGAAAAAAGCGAAGACGAAGAAGTTTTTTGCAAATTCATAAAAGGCGTTAAAGAGTTTGATTCTTATAAATATTGTATTGTGCCGAATGACACGTCTGAAGGCGAAAAACTTTACAGAGCCGACCCTTATGCTTTTCATAGCGAAACTCGACCACTTACTGCTTCAAAGGTTTATGATATTAATGGCTTTAAATGGAGCGATGCCGCTTATATGAAAAAGCGTGAGAAAACTGATGTTTTTTCTTCTCCTGTTAATATTTATGAAGTGCATTTGGGCTCTTGGCGTAAAAATGAAGATGATAGTTTTTATGATTATGTGAAACTTGGCGAAGAGTTGTCAAGTTACTGCGTTGAAATGGGTTACACCCACATTGAGTTGTTGCCGGTGCTTGAGCATCCGTTTGATGGCTCTTGGGGTTACCAAGTAACAGGTTACTATGCGCCAACTTCTCGTTATGGCACGCCAAAAGATTTTATGAAGTTTGTTGACATTTGTCACAAAAAAGGCATTGGTGTCATAATGGATTGGGTGCCAGCGCATTTCACAAGAGATGCCCACGGACTTCGTCGTTTTGATGGTTCGCCTTTATATGAATATGCAGACCCTAGAAAAGGCGAAATGAAACAATGGGGCACAATGGTGTTTGACTGGGGCAAAAATGAAGTCATTTCTTTCCTTGTTTCAAATGCTTATTACTGGATTAAAGAATACCACATTGATGGCATTAGGGTTGATGCCGTGTCGTCAATGGTTTATTTAAATTATTGTAAAGATGAATGTGACTGCACAACAAATGAATATGGTGGCAATGAAAATTTAGAGGCAATTGCATTTTTAAGAAAACTTAACAAAGCAGTGCTTAGTGATTTTCCTAATGTTTTAATGATTGCTGAAGAGTCAAGCGCTTGGCCAAATGTTACAAAACCAGGCGAAGACGGTGGTTTGGCATTCAACTTTAAATGGAATATGGGTTGGATGAATGATATGATAAAATATATGTCACTTGACCCATTGTTTAGAAAAGATAACCACAGCAAATTAACATTTAGCTTTTTCTATGCGTTTTCTGAGAATTTTATTTTGCCACTTTCTCACGATGAGGTTGTGCATGGAAAATGCTCAATGATTAGCAAAATGCCGGGGCTTTACCACGACAAGTTTAAAAATCTTAGAACTTTTTACACTTATATGATGGCCCACCCAGGCAAAAAACTCACATTCATGGGGCAAGAATTTGCTCAGTTTATTGAGTGGAATTATGAAAAACAACTTGATTGGTTGTTGTTTGATTATGAAATTCACGCGCAAACACAAACATTTGTAAAAGCGTTGAATAAATTTTATAAAGAGACACCGGCACTTTGGCAAAATGACTGTTCTTGGGAAGGTTTTTCTTGGATTTCTGCCGATGACAATGAGCAAAGCGTTATTGCTTTTCGCAGAATTGATAACAAGAAAAAAGAAATTATCACAGTTTGCAATTTTGTTCCGGTAAGAAGAGAAAAATATAGAATTGGTGTGCCAAAACCTGGCACTTATAATGTTGTGTTCAACACAGATGAAAAAGAGTTTGGTGGCGAAGATTTGGTTAAAATTAAATCTTACAAAGCCGAAAACAAACCAGTGCACGGCCTTGACTATTCAATTGAATTAGACTTAGCCCCACTTAGTGCAATTTATCTTGAGCACAGTTCACCAATTGTCAAAAAGTCAAAAAAGAAAAAAGCGTTAGCAAAGGTTTAACAATTTATAATTTCTATAAAATTAGGAGATAGACTTATGAAAAGAAAAATTGAATGTGTTGCAATGCTTCTTGCAGGTGGCGAAGGTAGCCGTTTAGGAGTATTAACACGCAAAGTTGCAAAACCTGCAATTCCATTTGGTGGCAAGTATAGAATTATTGACTTTCCACTTTCAAACTGCATTAATTCAGGCATTGAAACAGTTGGTGTTTTAACTCAATATCAACCACTTGAATTGAACAGTTACATTGGCTCAGGCGCACCTTGGGATTTAGATAGAATGAATGGTGGCGTTAGCATTTTGCCTCCTTATCAAAAAAAGGTTGGTACAGACTGGTACACAGGTACTGCTAATGCTATTTATCAAAACATTCCTTACATTGAAAATTACAATCCAAAATATGTACTTATTCTTTCTGGCGACCATATTTATAAAATGGATTACGCTAAAATGATTAAATATCATAAAGAGCACGACGCTGCTTGCACAATTGCAGTAATGAATGTGCCAATGGAAGAAGCGCCAAGATTTGGTATTATGAATACTAATGAAGATAACAGCGTTTATGAGTTTGAAGAAAAACCTGCAAACCCAAAATCAAACAAAGCTTCAATGGGTGTTTACATTTTTAATTGGGAAGACCTTAAAAAATATCTCATTCAAGATGAAGAAGATGAAAATTCTTCAAACGACTTTGGTAAAAACATCATTCCTCTTATGCTTAATGATGGCAAAAAACTTTTTGCTTATGAGTTTGATGGTTACTGGAAAGACGTTGGTACAATTGACAGTTTGTGGGATGCTAATATGGACATTTTGAATCCAAACATTCCGCTTGACCTTGATGATAAAAAATGGAGAATTTACGCTAGAAACAAAGCTTTGCCACCACACTTTGTTGCAGACACCGCAACAATTCAAAACTCACTCATTTCTGATGGTTGCGAAGTTTACGGCAATGTTTATGACTCTGTTTTGTTCTCAGGCGCAGAGGTTGAAGAAGGCGCAGAGGTTAGTTATTCAGTAATTATGCCAGGCGCAAAAATCAAAAAAGGCGCAGTTGTAAAATATTCAATTGTTGCACAAAACGCAGTTGTTGAGTCTGGCGCAAAGGTTGGCGACAGCCCTGAAAACTTTAAAAATGATATTGATAATTGGGGCATTACCATAATCGGCCCGGATTATGTTGTAAAAGAAAATACAACCATTTTGCCAAAAGAAATGGTAGAGGCGTAAAGGAGGTAAGACAAATGTTGACAAATGTAATGGGAATAATTTTTGGAAATTCTAACGATGTTGATTTGAATGACCTTACTTCTATCAGAGCGTTAAGTTCTGTGCCTTTTGGTGGCAGATATCGTCTTGTTGACTTTCCTTTGTCTGCCTTTGTAAACGCAGGCATTTCAAAGGTTGGTCTTATCACAAAACAAAACTTCAAATCACTTGCAGACCATATTGGAAGTGGTAGACCTTGGGATTTAGCGCGCAAAAACGGTGGTATCACAATGCTCACACCATATGCTCTTGCAAATGCTGGTATGTATAAAGATAGAATTGATGCGTTAAATGGTGCGCTTGATTATCTTTATTATGCTAATGAAGAATATGTTGTTGTTTCTGACGCACACGTTGTTTCAAATTATTCAGTTGAAGATTTGGTAGATTATCATATTGCAAAAGGCGCTGATATCACAGTTGCTTATAAAAAAGATGAAGAAACAGCTACTTATATTAATATAGAAGACAAAAGAGCAAAGGCGTTTAACAAAACTCCAACAACAGCTGATAAAAATGGTTATCTTGAAACCTTTGTAATTTCAAGAGAGTTGTTGATAGGACTTGTAAAAGAAGCATCAACTCACAATTACACCGATTTGATTGTTGACATCTTCCACAGAAAAGCAGACTCACTTAACATTGCTTGCTATGAAGTTGAAGGTTATGCAAAAATGGTTTCAAGCGTTAGCGACTTCTTTGAAATTAATATGGATTTGCTTAACAAAGAAGTTAGAAGTGAGTTGTTTAATCCTGATGCACCGGTTTACACAAAACTTCGTGATGAAATGCCAACAAAATACGGCTTTAATTCAAAGGTTGAAAATTCACTCGTTGGTGAAGGTTGCGTAATTGAAGGTGAAGTTAAAAACTCAATCATCTTCAGAGGCGTAAAAATCGGCAAAGGTGCAAAGGTTGAAAACTGCATTATTATGCAAGCTTGTGAAATTGGGGATAACACAGAGCTTAATTATGTAATTGCTGACAAGAACGTTGTGTTCAAAGATGGCAGAACATTAATGGGTTGTCGCACATTTCCAATGGTAATTGGTAAGAATTTAACAGTTTAAGATAAAAAGTGTTTTGCAATTGCGAAACACTTTTTTTGAAAATTCGTGTCAAATTTGCAGGTTGTTTTAGTTATAGTTTATAGATAAATAATATAGAGGAGTAAAAATGTTAACTGGCTTTGATTTAGGGAACGATAGAGACAAAAGAGAAGAAAAAATAAAAAGTCTTTATCAAGAATACATAAAATTGATGTATTACATTGCTTCAGGTTTTTTTAGTTGTGAGCAAGATGTTGAAGATGCAGTATATGAAACTCTGCATAAGTTGATTGAAAATATTGACTGTGTTGATGTAGTGAAAAGCAAAAAAACTAAGGCGTTCGTTTCTACAGTAGCAACAAATACATGCATTACAATGAAAACCAAACAAAATAAAACCAAAGCATTTTATATTGAAGATATCGGTGAAGACAATTTTTCTATTGATAATATTCAAAAAGAAGTAGATGGAAATGAATTGTTTTTAGCTTATAAAAAAGCATTGTTGTCATTGCCAAGACACTATTATGAGATAATTTATTTGAAGTTTTACGAGGATTTACCTTTGAATAAAATTTCAGGAATTTTGTCGCTAACAAATGCTACAACATATCAGCGATACCATCGTGCGAAGAAAATATTAGCTAAATATATTGAAAAGGAGTTAAACAATGAATAAAAACATATTGAAAAGAGCATTAGAAGAAACATATGAAGAAGTGCTTTTAAAAGATATTCCTTCGAAAATTCCTGATACAGGCTTTGCATCGAATTTTAAAGAAAAGGCATTGAAAACTAAACAAAAGAAAAAATTTTTTTATTATGTTGCAGCGATTTTATTTGTTTTGATTATACCTTTAGGAGTTAAAATGGTAATTGATAATTTGTTTTCACAAAGAGATTCTTCGATCATAGTTACTTATGTCGCGAGCGATACTTATGAAAAAATTGAAAATAGATACGGATTAGAACTCAAAGAAGTTTCTACAATTGAACTCGAAGACTATATAAAAACAATTTATAATTTCAACTCAAAGCGAGTGATTTTAAAACAGTACAAAAGAGATAAGTATAATGAAAAAAATTTGAAAAACGAAGAAATTGTTTTTGAAAAAGCAGATGAATATAATAAAATAATTGCTATTAAAGATGAATATGTATTTGAAATTTCAGGCAAATTAACCGAAAAAGAGTTAATAAAGTTGTACAATTCGCTAAAATTGCAAAAATAATGTCAAATTTCACTTGTAAAGTTGTTTGAGTGTATAGAGGGGTAAAAACCTTTCTATACACTTTTTATTTTGGAGGTTGAATTATGAAAAGAATAATTAAAATTTTATCGCTTGTTATTGTTGCTGCTTTATTGATTCAAGGAACTTGTATTTCTTTAGCTCTAACTTCAAATGAAGTAAGTTTAGACAAAGATGATGTAATAGAAAATGGCGAGACAATTTCACTTGAAGAAAAGGCTAGATTAAATAATACAATGACAAGTTCTAAGCAGGAAAAAGTTTTGAAAGAAAACAATCTTTTGAAAAAGTATGAAACTTATTATGACGAAAATGGTTATCTAACAATTATGATGTGGGATAATAACGATTCGAATATGAAATACGGTGAAAATATTTCTGCGAATTCATCAACAGAAGTAAAAGAGATGGAAGAACTTTTAAGGGCATCTGGTCTAAATAAACAGACAGTTATTTATAAAAAAGTAAAGTATAGTCAAGACTATCTTGATGATTTACAAACTTTTCTTACACCATATATGGAAAAATACGATATTCGTATAATTGCATCTGGCGATAAGTTTAATTCAATAAGAATAGGTGTTGCCGATTTGGGCGTTAAAGATGACATATTAGATTTGTTGAAAGAAAACATTAAAGAGTTTGAAGAAGATGCAGTTAGATTTGAAACAACTGGAAAAATAACAGAGTGCGCTTCTCGTTCTTTTCCAGGAAGACGGGTTTATAATTCGATGCATCAAGGCACATCAGGTTTTAACGCTTTTGATCCAGATACTAATGAATACGGTGTAGTAACTGCTGCTCATGTTGCTTCCAGGGGTGATATATTACACAATGCACTAGGAACAGCAATAGGCTTCCCGTATAAATGGAAGTATTCGGATAGTATGGATGCTGCTTTCGTTCCTTTTAACAATAGTTTTAGTCCTTCGATGGCAATAGACGGAAATACCGATAATAGAATAAGTGATTATGTAAAAGTTGCAGATATTGAGAACAATATGTCTGTAGCAAAATTTGGTTATGTAACAGAAAGAACAACTGGAAAAATAACCAATAGTTCTGTAACTTGTCGTAACGAAGATACAGGCGTTACACTTACTAGACTGATTGAAACTACTTGCAATGTTGCACAGGGTGATAGTGGTGGGCCTTTATATCTAAGTTCAGCACAGAATGGTTATGCTAAAAACTCAGTAGTTGGCATTTTGAATTCGCAGTCATCCACACACTCTTATTGGACAAAAGCAGGTTTTATTTTAGCAACTTTTGATTTAGAATTGTATACTGGACAGTAGTTTGAAAAAAAGTTGGTGATTTGAATATATTAGTTTATCTATTTTCGTTCCTTTGAAATAAAATTAAGCTAAAATATTTTCTTTGAACTTCGAAAAAGCACACTATATTAATAGTGTGCTTTTTCATAGATATTGGTTTGTTTTGCCACATAAACACACATAATTTAGTGTTAGTTGTAAAATGTCATCACAATATCTCGAAATTTCAAAAAAAGTTGAATATTTTTTAAAAAAATGCTTGACCTTTAGGGGTAAAATGTGGTATTATAGTTCTACCTCTGACAAAGGGCTTTTTTTATGTGCCAAAAAAAGTTCATGTGAGGGAGGCAAAAATTATCCAAAAACAAACTGGAGGTGCCGTGATGAGAGTAAAAATTACTTTGGCTTGTACAGAATGTAAACAACGCAATTATGACACAGTCAAAAACAAAAAGAACGACCCTGACAGACTTGAAATGAACAAGTATTGCAGATTCTGCAAAAAACACACCCTTCATAAAGAAACAAAGTAAGAGGTGGCGTTATGAAGAATACAAAAATACTTGCAACATTGTTCAAAACACTCGTTTGTGTTGGTTCAATTGCAGCAATTACATTGTTCTTCTTTGACTTTGTAAATGTTGGTGAATACGCATTAACAGGTTTTGAGTCAGCGTTCAGTTCAAAACAAACAGTTGCGGGACAAGAAGTTAACACATTTAAAAGTGCTTGGTACATGTTCGCATTTTTGCTTAATGCATTAACTTTAGTGTTCGCAGCAACAAACTTTAAGGTTAAAGGCGCTAAGTATGCTTCATTTGGTTTTTCAATTGCAGCATTCGTTAATATGTGTGTGATTTATTTCGCAAATCCTGTTACAATGTATTTCGACAAACGCACATACATTGAAGGTGCAAAAGACCTTGTAATTGCAACAGAGTCAATTACAAAAGAACTTCCATTCTTGTTAGCATTAATTGCTGCAGGCGTGGTAATGGTACTTGCAACAGTATCAATGTTAGTTTCTGATAATTCTGAGGTATTAGAATCAAATGGCACAAAGATTACTATTCCAAGAAGAATTAAAAGATTCTTTAAAGATTACAAAAGAGAAATCAAAAACATTGTTTGGCCATCAAAAGCAACAGTGCTCAAAAACTTCTTAGTTGTTGTTGTAATGTGTGCAATTGTTGGTGCTTACATCTGCTTGCTTGACTTCGGTCTTGCATCATTGTTAGAATTCATTGTTGGCTTGAAAGGCTAATAATTGGGTTCGAAAAGTTTTAAAGAAAGGGATGAATCTTAAATGTCAGAGCCTAAGTGGTATGTAATTCACACCTATTCAGGTTATGAAAATAAGGTAGCGGATTCAATTGAAAAAAACGTTGAAAACCGCGGACTTCAAGATTATATCTATGAAGTAAAAATCCCAACCGAAACCGTAACAGAGGTTAAAGATGGCAAAGAACGTCAATACGAGAGAAAAGTTTTCCCTGGTTATGTTCTTGTCAAAATGATTGTAACGGATGAATCGTGGTTTATCGTTCGTAACATTCGTGGTGTAACCGGTTTTGTAGGTGCTTCTTCAACAGCGCCAGTCCCTTTATCTGATAAAGAGGTAGAGGCACTCGGTGTTGAAAACAACGAAATTATCGTTAACTTCAAAGTTGGTGATAATGTTAATATTATCGATGGTCCTTTGGAAGGATTTGTCGGTGTTGTTGATGAAATTGAACCTGATAAAAACTATGTTAAGGTTATTCTTTCTATGTTCGGTCGTGAAACTCCAGTTGAATTGGAGCTTACACAAATTGAACTTGTTTAAATAATCTGCGGTAATGCCGCATATTATATGGGCGAAATGCCCTGGAGGAGAAATCCTCTGTGGGAGGAAAGGGAAAATGACTCTTTCCGCCGTAACCACGTATTTTGGAGGTGCTAAGAAATGGCTCAAAAAATTACCGGCTATATCAAACTTCAAATTCCTGCCGGAAAAGCTACTCCTGCACCACCTGTTGGTCCTGCATTAGGTCAACATGGTGTAAACATCATGGCTTTTACCAAGGAATTCAATGAGCGAACAAAAAATGACGCAGGCCTTATCATTCCTGTTGTTATCACAGTTTATGCAGATCGTTCATTCACATTTGTAACTAAAACTCCACCAGCTGCAGTGCTTATTAAAAAAGCTTGTGGCATTGAGAAAGCTTCAGGCGTTCCAAACAAGGATAAAGTTGCAAAAATTACCGGAGAGCAGGTTAAAAAAATCGCAGAGCAGAAAATGCCTGACTTGAATGCCGCAAACATTGAAACAGCTTGTTCAATGATTGCTGGTACAGCAAGAAGCATGGGCATTGAAGTTGTCGATTAATGTTCCCGGGTGGGAGGAAAAATCCGTAAATACCACTCTATAGGGAGGAAAAATTAATGAAACACGGCAAAAAGTATGTAGATAGTGCAAAGAAAATCGATTCTGCTAAATTATATGATACAGATGAGGCTATTGCACTCGCAGTTGCATCTAAAACTGCAAAATTTGATGAAACAGTTGAAGTTCACGTTCGTTTGGGCGTTGACTCAAGACACGCAGACCAACAAGTAAGAGGCGCTGTTATCTTACCAAACGGTACAGGTAAAGACGTTCGCGTTTTAGTATTTGCTAAAGGCGAAAAAGTTGACGCTGCAAAAGAAGCAGGCGCAGATTATCTTGGCGATGCTGATACAGTAGCAAAAATTATGAACGAAGGCTGGATGGACTTCGACGTAGTTATCGCTACACCTGATATGATGGGTACAATCGGTCGCTTGGGTAAAGTGCTTGGTCCTCGTGGTCTTATGCCTTCACCAAAAGCTGGTACTGTAACAATGGATGTTGCAAAAGCTGTTGAAGAAGCTAAGGCAGGTAAAATCGAGTACCGTCTTGACAAAACTAACATCATTCACTGTCCAATTGGTAAAGTTTCATTTGGTGCGCAAAAAGTTCAAGAAAACTTTGACGCATTGCTTGATGCAGTAATCAAAGCAAAACCAGAAACTGCTAAAGGTCAGTACATCAAATCTTGTGTTGTTGCTACTACAATGGGTCCTGGTGTGAAAATTAATCCATCAAAACTTATGTAATTTAGCTACACCAAGTAGATTAAAGCAAAGTAAAACCGCTTATCATTTGATAAGCGGTTTTTGTTATGCAAAATTAAATATTATTCCAACAACTGCAGAAAGTAAAATTAGCACCGTTGGGTGTAGCTTTTTAAAGATTTTTGAAAGGGCAAAAATCACAACTGCCAAAATCAAACCTTTAATAAAGAACAAATCAACAATGTTGCCGGTTTTAGAAAATGCATCAACATTCAAAAGTGCGGTTTTAACAACACCTGCAAACGCCGAAACAACAAGAGCAATTGACACTGCACGAAGTCCGTAAAATGCGCCTTTGACAATTTTGTTTTCTTTAAACTTTTCTAACACACTTGCAACAATCATCATAATAATAATTGCCGGTGCAATAAGTCCAAGTGTTGAAACAATGCCACCCAAAATGCCAAGCAATGTGTTGCCAAATTCATCAAGTGCAGTGGTGTAACCTGCAAAGGTTGCCATGTTAACGCCAATTGGCCCTGGGGTAGATTCAGAAACGGCAATCATATTCGAAATATCATCAATTGTAAACCAACCGGTGCGTGCCGACAAGTCTTGCAAAAATGGCAATGTTGCCAAACCACCACCGACTGAAAATAAGCCAATTTTGAAAAATTCAAAAAACAAACGAAGGTAAATCATTTCTTTTTACCTCCTTTTGTTTTGTTTAAAAAAATTCCAACAATTCCACCGCAAAGCACAAGCAAAACAGGTGAAATGCTAAAGTTTGCAAAGACGAGAGAAGAAGCAGAGAGCAAAAAGGCAATTAAGAATAAAACAAAGGTTGTTTTGTCAACAACAGACTTGCCCCAAAGTTTTGTAATTGCGTTAAGAATAAGCACGCAAACACAAACCGAAATGCCTTTTAATGCATCTTTAACATATTCATTTTGAGCAAAGTTTGCCAAAAACATTGCAATAATTAAAATGATAATTGTTGGCACAAAAACAACGCCAAGAGTTGCACAAAGCCCACCTAAAAATCCTTTCCTTTTGTTGCCAATGAAAGTTGCAACGTTAACGGCAATAACACCAGGGGTGCACTGACTAATTGCAAAACAATCAAGCAACTCTTCTTCAGTAGTCCACTCAAGTTTTTCAACCAACTCACGTGTTAAAATTGGTAACATAGCGTAGCCACCGCCAAACATAACTGCACCAATTTTCAAAAACACCCAAAAAAGTTGAAACAGTGTTTTCAAAGTTTTCATAGTTTCTCCTTGATAAAATCTTTATTTAATTTTAACCTTTTTAGCGCAAAAAGTCAATGTTTTGAATAAAATGATAATTGACTTAAAATAAAAAAAGTTTTATACTAAAAACAAATAAACAATAAGTAGGTTGATTTTATGGTAAACAAAATAATTGAAATTAATCAAAATCTTAATAAAAATGATTTAGAATTTATTGCGCATTGCGATGAGGTTTATGCAAAAAGTGTTCAAGATGTTGCTGATTTAATTAAGCAAAACATTGACAAAACACCAATAATTTTGCTTTCTGGTCCCTCTGGCTCTGGCAAAACAACAACTGCACTTTCGGTTGAAAATTTGCTTGATTCAACCGGCTTTGAAACCCACACACTCTCGCTTGACAACTACTTTTTCCCACTTGATGATTTGGAAAAAGAAATGTTTGAAAAAGGTAAATTAGACCTTGAATCTCCAAAACGTGTTGATGCTGATTTTTTGAATTCGCAACTTGAAAAAATGATAAATTGCCAAGAAGTTAACCTGCCAAAGTTTGATTTCAAGCAAAACAAACGTGTTGAGTCTGGCGTAACTTTAAAACGTGGCAAAACTGAGCCAATTATCTTAGAGGGTATTCATTCATTAAACCCAGATGTAATTCAAATTCCAGATGAAAACACCCTCAAAATTTATGTCAGTGTTAGAACAAGGGTGGGTTATGGCTCAATTTTAATGCACCCTTCAAAAATTCGTTTGATAAGAAGAATTATTAGAGATAGCATTTTCAGAAATCGCAAACCAGAAGAAACAATTAAAATGTTCCACAGCGTGCAATTAGGCGAAGAAAAATATATAATGCCTTACAAATACCGCTCAAATGTTGATATTGACACTTTCATTCCTTACGAATTGTCGGTTTACAAACCACTTGTAATTGAGCAATTAAAGCAATTGCCAAGAACAGATGAGATTGATGAAATCATTACCGTGCTTTCTGCTTTTGATGTTTTGGCAGAAGAAAAAGTTCCAAAAAATTCTTTAATCAGAGAGTTTATTGGAAATGGTAGGTTTGAATATTAGTTTCAGTGTAAAAAAATTCAAAAAACTGTTGAAATTTTACAATTTTTATGTTATTATATTAGCATAGCGCAGTAACATTCGGCGAACTGAAGAAAAGATTTAATGGTTATTGCGCCAAACATTTCAGTTACACCGAAAAATTCATTTAAAAAAAGGAGAAAAATGTAATGAATGAAAAGAAAAAATTATTATCGTTGTTTTTGTGCTTAGTTTTATTGTTTAGCACATTATCAACAACACTCGTTTCTGCTGACAGCTTTAATCCAGAAGTAGTGGCAGAAGTTTATGGTGATGACACAGTAAACATCACAACAGAATATGATGAAGAGGTTTATATAAGATTTTCACCAGATGTTAGCGGTTGGTATGCCGTTTATTCTGATGATTATAGCGAAGCTGACCCTTATGCGTATTTGTATGATACTTATGGTGATTGGTTAGATGAAGCTGATGATGAGCGAGGAAATGATAATTTCTTGTTCCATTTTTATTTTGAAGCATATGAAGATTATTATTTTGGCATTAGAGATTATGATTACGAAGGTGGATATTCATTTGATGTAATTTTTGAAGAAGTTGACGAAGATTACACATACATTGGCAAAATTTTTGAATCAGGCAATTTAACATATGAAGTAATCGGTGACGGCGAGTTGTCTGTTTGGGGTTACGCACGTGGTTTTGAAACACCAACCGACCTTGCAAACTTCACTCTTGAAATTCCAGCAGAAGTAAATGGAATGAAAGTTACAAACATTGATAGCGAGGCGTTTTATAATGGCGATTTTGTAAGTGTAACAATTCCTGAAACAGTAACTTCTATTGGCTCTTGGGCATTTGCTTGGTGTGAAAATTTAGAAACAGTAACAATTCCTAAAAACGTTTCATATTTAAGTGGCTCTGCATTCTATTATTGTTCATCTTTGCAAAGCATAAATGTTGATAGCAAAAATGAAAACTATGCTTCAGAAGATGGC
Source organism: Acutalibacteraceae bacterium (assembly GCA_045649405.1). Classification (GTDB taxonomy): domain Bacteria; phylum Bacillota; class Clostridia; order Oscillospirales; family Acutalibacteraceae; genus RUG11462. The sequence goes on along the minus strand of JAZRPW010000016.1, from coordinate 20,860 downwards.
GTTTTGTTTGATAAAGAAAAAACCGTATTAATGCAATATCCAGCTGGAAAAACAGCAACAACTTACACAATTCCAAGTAGTGTAACAGAGATTGGAGAAAATGCATTTTTCGGAAATCACAATTTAACAACAGTAACAATTCCAAACACAGTTACATACATTGGCGATTATGCATTTAGATATTGTGCAGGTTTAACAAGCATTACAATTCCTGGTAGTATTAACAGCATTGTTTATGGTACTTTTGAAGAGTGTTATTCTTTAAAATCAGTAACAATTGGCGAAGGTGTTACCGATATTGATGGGAGTGCATTTGCTTATTGCGAATCATTAGAAAACATTACAATTCCAAAATCAGTAACAAGCATTGGTTATGATGTATTTTATGATACTGCTTATTATAACAATGAAGCAAACTGGGAAAATGATGTTTTGTACATTGGCGACTGTTTGATTGAAGCAAATGATGGTTATTGGGACTGGACATATGACGAAGAAAATGACTGGTATGATGAATTCTATGTACCTGGAATTTCTGGCAGTTATGCAGTTAAAGATGGTACAAGATTAATTGCAGATTATGCTTTTGATTCTTGTGAAGATTTAGAAAAAGTAACAATTCCAAAATCAGTAACAAATATTGGTTGTGATGCGTTCTATGATACAGGTTATTATAACAATGAAGCAAACTGGGAAAATGATGTTTTGTACATTGGTGACTGTTTAATTGAAGCAGATGATGGTTATTATGATGAATGGTACGATGAAGAAAATGATGAATATCATGAAGAGTATGTACCAGGCATATCAGGTTCTTATGACATTAAAGCAGGCACAAGAGTAATTGCTGATTATGCATTTTCTTATTGTGAAGATTTAGAAAAAGTAACAATTCCAAGCAGTGTAACAAACATTGGTAAATTTGCTTTTGCTGATTGCTATTCAATGCAAAAAATAACAGTTCTTAACTGCAATGCAGTTATCGGTGGTGGCGCATTTAATTGCTATAGTGATTATTTCGTTCTTTATGGTTATGCAGATTCAACTGCACAAAAATTTGCCGAAGAAAATGATATTAAATTTATTGCATTACAACACACCCACAACTACACAGAAGTTGTTACAAAACAACCAACATGTACACAAGCAGGTTCAAAAATCTGCACTTGCGAATGTATGGATTCTTATGTAGCAGAAGTTCCAGCACTTGGTCACAAAGAAGAAACTATTGCTGGTAAAGCTGCAACATGTACTGAAACTGGTTTGACAGAAGGCAAAAAATGTACAGTTTGTGGCGTTGTTACAGTTGCTCAAAAAGAAATTCCAGCACTCGGTCACAAAGAAGAAGTTATTGCTGCTAAAGCTGCAACATGTACTGAAGCTGGTTTGACAGAAGGCAAAAAATGTGCAACATGTGGCGTTGTTATAGTTGCTCAAACAACAGTTCCAGCACTCGGTCATAAAGAAGAAGTTATTGTTGCTAAAGCTGCAACATGTACTGAAACTGGTTTGACAGAAGGTAAAAAATGTACAGTTTGTGGCGTTGTTACAGTTGCTCAAACAGAAACCGCTGCAATTGGTCACACATTAACTGTTGTTAATTCTAAATCAGCTACTTACTTTGCAAAAGGTTACACAGGCGACAGCAAGTGTGCAAGATGTGGCGTTGTTGTAACTAAAGGTAAAGCAACTGATAAATTGAAATTGAAAGTACCTAAATTCAAAGTAATTAAAGGTAAAAAACAATTTAAAGTTAAATATACTAAAGTAGCAGGTGCTACTGGTTTTGAAGTTAGATATAAACTTAAAGGTAAATGGATTACAAAAACATTTAAAACCAAAAAGACAGCTACAAAAGCAATCAAAAAACTTAAAAAAGGTACTTACAAAGTACAAGTAAGAGCATTTGCTAAAAAAGGCAAAAATAAAGCATTCTCAGCTTGGAGCAAAACTTCAAAAGTTAAAGTAAAATAAAAATAAAAAAACAAGACTGCAAAAGCAGTCTTGTTTTTTTATTCAATAGTCATTTCAATTTCAATATCTTTTCCGTCACACTTTGCAATAATATTGCCACAGTTACTTGTGCAATAAATCTGCGAATCTTCAAGAAGGTTTAAGGTCTCTTGGTGTGGGTGGTTGTAACGGTTGTTAAGCCCTGCACTAATTATTGTGTACTCAGGTGAAATCTCATCAACAAGACTTCTTGAAACACCAGTCCTGCTTCCGTGGTGGCTTGCTTTAAGCAGTTCCACATCGCCAATGTCATAATCTTCAAGCATTTGATAAGGACTGTCGCCAGTAAACAAAAGGTCATTCTCATAAAAACTAATCAAAAGCACAACTGAAGCGTCGTTAATATTTTCATAGTCTGTGTTTTCATCAGGCCCTAAAACTTTAACATCAAAATGCTCGGTATCAATAATATAATCATCTTTGTAAGCAAGTTGCATTTCAATGCCTTCGTTTTTTACAGACTCACAAAACTTTTGATAGGTTTTGGTTGAAGACTTGAAATAAGATGTGTAACAATTTTTAATTTCAAAATCATCAAACACCTGATAAAAGCCACCAATGTGGTCGGCGTCGCCATGGGTTGCAACAACATAATCAATCGAGTTGTACCCCAAGTTGCAAATATAATTGCAAACATTAGATGAATATTTTGACTCGCCACTGTCAATTAGCATTGTTTCGCCGTTTGGCATTTCAATAAAACAACTGTCGCCTTGACCAACATCAATAAAATGCGTTTGAAGAGTGCCTTCTGGTGTGACAGTTATAAACGGTGGTGGATTTTTGTAACAATAAATTGCAACAATTATAAGAATTGTTGCAATTATTTTAATCAGTTTTTTCTTTTTCATTGTTAGATTTTTGATTTAAAATTAATTTTGTCAAGAGCTATTGCAAAAACAACATAAATAATAGCACTTGAAACAATTTGAATAACATTACCAATCATTGAAGCAAATGGTGCAATCCAGTTGCCATAAATAAGTGATTCAGCCAAATAATAACCAACAAGAGTAATAGCAAGCGCTGGCAAAATTGCAATGATGTTTCTTGTGTTCAACATTTTGTCTTTTTTGCTTGTAAACATTAACACAACCAAACCTTTAACAATAAATGTGAATGGTGCCCAAACCGGTGCGCCAACAAGCAAGTCACCCAAAACACCGCCAATTGCACCAACAAAAAGTGAAAATGGCAATGGCAACACGCTTGCACTAATCATAATAATTGCGTCGCCCAAATGCACATAACCACCAGTGCCAACCATTGGTATTGAGATGAATGCGGTACAACAAGCACAAATTGCAGTTAAAAGTGCTGTTATTACAATTAGTTTTGTTTTGTTGCTTTTCATTTTAAAAGTCCTCCTAATTTGACGTGTATTTAATGGTATCTCCATCTAAATATTGCACGCCAGGTTTTGGCGCAGATTCAGATTTGTATTTAACAAGTTCAGAAACGGTAACGAATTGATAACCCCTGTTAATTAATTTTGGAATAAGTTTTTTAACCGCTTTTGCAGTTGAAGGGTAAATATCGTGCATTAAAATAATGTCGCCATCTTGCGCTTTCAATGCTTCTTTCAAAACCTTTTTAGCGTTTTTAGATTTCCAGTCTTCGGTATCAATTGTCCAATAATACAAAGACATACCTTGCTTTTTGCAAATCTTTTTAATGTTAGCATTTGTAATGCCACCGGTTGCTCTAAACACCGTTGGACGAGAGCCGGTTATCTTTTCAATAATATTTGAACATTTAACAATTTCTTGCTTTGTTACATCTTTTCCGTAATGCTTGTGAGAATAGGTGTGGTTGCCAATTTCAAAGCCAAGCTCTGCTTTTCTTTTAATGTTTTGCGCATTTTTTTCTGCGTTTTCGCCAACAACAAAAAATGTTGCTCTAACGCCATATTTCTCAAGTGTGTTTAAAATGCTTTCGCTTGCATTGTTCAAACTTGGTCCATCATCAAAAGTGAGCGCAACAACCGGTCTTGAAGGGTCAATTTCTTGTGGTGTAATAATGTTTTTAATGGTCGCACTGTAAACTTCGCTGTATTCGCTATAAAGTTTTTCGCCTTCAAAATCCATAAAAGAACGAAGTCTAAAATAATATGTTTCGCCAAGCTCTAACCCATCAATTTTGCAAACCGTTGTGTTAATTCCGTTAGCAATATGTACAGTTGGGTCTGAAAGTGTTTCGTCGGTGTCATACTCAAGTTCATAACCATCACAATTAATCGCTCTTGACCAAGAAACAGTAAATGTTTTTGGCGTTTGCTCAACAATTGATTCAATGTCTTCTCCGCGTGGCATGGTGCAGGTGCTAATAGCATCACTAATCTTGCCTTCAAACTCACGCCCAAAAGCGCTAGTAAAAGCGGAAATTTTAAAAGAATAAAAACTTTCCATATTAAGACCAGCAATTTTGCAACTGTTGTTTTTGTTACTTTTAATGGTTTTAATCAAAGTATAATTATTGTTTTTTGCGTTTTTTTGATAAATTTTATAACCGGTTACTTTGTCATTCTTACTCCAGGAGAGTTTTTGAAAAGTAACGCCTTTTTTGATGACAGCAAAATCTTCAACCGGTTTTACATCAATAGCAACTGCTGTGTAAGCAAGATAACCAGTGAAAAACAAAACTGCAACAAACAAACACAAGGTTTTAAAAACAGATTTCATTTTAAACTCTCCTTTCATAAAATATAAATATATTATAAAACAAAAACCCCTTTTTTGCAATACTTTTATGAATTGTAAACGGCGTTTTTAAGTTTTTGTCTTATTACCTCAAATTCTTGTTTTGTTATTTTTTCAGGGCAACTCATAATTCGTAAAGGAAGTGGCTTGTCGCCCTCATTTAATGGCACCTGAAAATACTCAAAATCATTAAAATTAAAACCGTTTCTTTCATAAAAAGCAATTCGCCGTTTATTCATTTCATTATATGGCAATTCAACCTCTAAAATAACGGTAGAATTAAAATGATTTTTAATTGTTTCAAGCATTTTTGTGCCGATGCCTTTTGACCTAAAATTCTCATCGATAACAAAGTGTTCAATGAAAATAAAATCTTCAAGGTGCCAAAAAGCAATTGCACCAATAACTTTGCCGTTTTCTTTGCAAACTAAAAGTTCGTAAACTCGTTTTTTAGTCAAATTCCTTTGGTTTTGTTCGCTTCTGAATTCAACGGCAGGTAACGATGCTTTTAAAATGGAATAAAAACTTTTAAAAATGTCTTCACTAATTTTGTCAAGGCATAAAAATTCAAATTCATAATTCATAAAAAATCACCATTTATATGGTAGCATATTTTTAAATAATTTTCAATGCTATTTATTTTAACAAAAGTTGATGTTAAACGACCAAAACTTATCAAAAATCTCAATGAACTTTTGACAATATTTGCGTGATGTTTCGCATATAATTTTAGTTGAATTATTGTGTTAAGTTTAGGAGTAATAAATATGCGTACGGCTGTTTCAAAAATACAAATACTAAATTGGGTTGAAATAAAAAAGGTCATAATTTCGCAGGCGTTCATATTCCTTTGTGGCTTTTTGTTTTCTCGCACGGTGCTTTTTGATTTGTTTATGCCGTTTGGCTTTTCACTTGTCTGTTCGCTGTCAATTTATCATATCTTTTCAGGACTTTTTGGGGTTGTTTTGGGTAGTCTTATCACGGCAAACGGCTTTTATTCTGCTTATTACATAGGACTTTCGGTGGTTGCCTGCGCAATAAAACTTGTCTGTCTTAATATTTATGAAAAGAAAAATTCTTGCCTTTTTTCACTCATCTCTTGCGCCGTTTGCAACTGTTTTGGCGTTATTTCTTTGCTTTTGTCGGTCACACTTACTTCGCAAGATTTAATAAGACTTGTTGGCGAAGGGTTGTTGTCGGTTTCTGCAACCTATTTTCTAAACTGCACAATGCCAATTTTAAACTCATCAAAACCGCTTTCAAAAATGTCGCAACTTCGCATTTGCTCGGCAATAATGTCGGTGTCAATTTTGCTAATGTCACTAAACGATTTCACCTTTTTGTCGGCTTCTCCTGCCAAAATGTTTTCGGTGCTGATAATTCTGCTTGGCAGTCGTTACGGTCAGGTCAACACATCAACAATTTGTGCTGTCTGTTTGGGGTTTGCAATGAGCGTTAGCGGTGGCAATGAATATTATTTGGTCGGTGCTTATGCTCTTGGCGGGCTAATCGGTGGAGTGGTCGGTACAGGCGGAAAACCATTGTGCATTGTTGGATTTTTGCTTGGCGCTTCGAGTGTGCTTATTGGTTTTTACGACAAATACCCACTTGGAATTAATGTTGCAGAGATTGTTGTTGGTTGCATTATGTTTTCTGTGTTGCCAAGAAGTCTTGACAAAACATTTTTAGACATTTTCTCGCCACCACCACAACTTCCACGCATTGATTCAATGCGAAAAAACCTTGTAATGCGACTAAAATTTTCTTCAAACGCATTAATGGAAGTGTCAAAAACGGTTGATGAAATTGGCAAAAAGTTAGACAAAAAACAGTCAATTTCACTTGAAGATGTTTTTGTAAAAGTGCAAGAAAAATGTTGTGAGAATTGTGGACTTCAATTTCATTGCTTCAAAGCACGCAAGCAAGAAACCTACAACGCTTTTTTGCAAATGACAAAAGACTTTAAAACGCAAGGCAAAATTGCAAAATCAAAACTGCCAGAAGATTTTGTAAAGCGTTGTTTAAAGCCAGAAGAAATTGCAAGTGTGTTGTTTGAGCAGTTTGAAATTTATCAAGCCGACTTGCGTGCAAAAAAGAAAATTGCAGATGTAAGAGGCATAATTTCAGAGCAAATGGATGGCGTTTCTGATATGCTTTATGACTTGGCGCTTGAGTTTAATGAAACCGAGCGTTTTGATACCGAAATGGCTTCGCGGGTTGATACGCTTTTACGCTCACTTGGAATAATGGCGACAGATGTAACCTGCAAATACAACCGAAAACATCGGCTTTCGGTTGAAATAACCGCAAAACGACAAAGACAAAGTGTGCCAAAACTTGAACTTATAAACCGACTTTCTTCGCTCTGCTCTGTCAAGTTTGACACCCCTTGCATTACAAACAATGCCGAAATCACAATGATAAATTTAAGCGAAAAAGCCAACTTTTGCATTGATACCGGTGTTTGCCAAATAAACTCTGACAACCAAACACTCTCGGGTGATGCTTATACATATTTTAATGATGGTAAGGGCAATTTTGTAATGATTTTGTCAGATGGAATGGGCACCGGCACAACCGCTGCGGTTGATTCTGCTTTTACCACCAATTTAATGGAACGGCTGATAAAAGCAGGGTTTGGTTTTGACTGCGCATTAAAACTTGTTAACTCTGCAATGATTTTCAAGTCAAGCGATGAGTCAACAGCAACGGTTGACATTGCAAGTGTCGACTTGTTTTCTGGGCAGGCAGACTTTTACAAAGCAGGGGCAGCGCAAACCTATGTTGCAAAGGGTAAAAAAATAGGAATTGCCACGAGCAATACCTATCCACCGGGAATTTTGAATGATGTTAAGTTTGACAAAACCAGTTCATATTTGCAAAGGGGAAATATTGTTGTAATGCTTTCAGATGGCGTTTGCGAAATGGGAGAAGAGTGGATTGAGCAAGAAATTTTACAAAATCGACAAAGCAACGCCCAAACAATTGCCGACAAAATAGCATCAAAAGCAGCAGTTTTGCGAAAAGATAAACACAACGATGACATAACAGTTTTAGTTGCTATTTTGTGCGAAAAATATTAAAAAAACGCATCGTTTTTACGATGCGTTTTTATTTATATATAAATTTTTAAGTAATTTTAGGCTAGGGAATTATTCAGCAACTTCGCCATAAAGACCAAATCTGAATAATTTTGTTTCATCTTCTGCAAGCTCACATCTAACAGTTGTTTCTGTAATTTGACCTTGAATCATTTGACCAAGCGCAGACAACAACAAAAGTCTTGATTTTAAATTCAAAATGTCGCCTTCGTTTGTTTCAAGAAAAACATCGCCTTTGCAGTTTGAAACTGTTTTAATAAAATCTTCAACATTAAGTTGATGTAATTTTAATTCTGTTCTCAAAATCCCAACTCCTTTCATTGATTTTCTGTAATTATAATACATCTAAAGCAACAAAAAGTCAAGATATTTATTTGTAGATAATGCACAACTGCAAGCAATAAAATGTGTGCAAATTGCACAAAGAAACTTTTAGATTAGAATCTTTTTAGCAGATTCTAATTGCTCGTTTGTAGGGGTGGCAACACCTTCTAATGGGTAGTCAAGCCCTAACTCTTGCCATTTGAATTTGCCTAATGTGTGATAAGGCAAAACTTCAACCTTTTCAACCGTTTCAAGCGTATTTATAAACTCTTTTGTTTTTCTTAAATCCTCTTCATCATCTGTAACGCCAGGCACCAAAACATATCTAATCCACATTTTTGTGCCTTTTTTTGAGAGATATTTTGCAAAAGCGAGTGTGTTTTTGTTTGATTTGCCGGTAAGCGAAATACACTTGTTTTCATCAATGTGTTTGATGTCAAGAAGTACCAAATCGGTAAATTTCAAAAGTTCATCGTACCTTTCGCTGTTTTGCTCATCAAATGGCTCGCCGCAAGTGTCAATTGCGGTGTGAATGCCTTTTTGTTTAGCCGACTTTAAAAGCTTTGTCAAAAAGTCAATTTGCAAAAGCGGTTCGCCACCTGAAACGGTAATGCCACCGCCATTTTTCCAATATTCTTTGTAGCGCTCGGCTTTGTTTATTAGTTCATCGCAACTGATTTCAGTGCATTTTTCACTACCCCAACTGTCAGGGTTGTGGCAATATTTACATCTTAAACTGCAACCCTTTAAAAAGATTATAAATCTAACCCCCGGGCCATCAGAAGCGCCAAAACTTTCGGTTGAATGAACCCTTCCAATTTCGCTCATTTTTCTCTCCTTAAATTTTAACAAAGGCGGAAGCAAAACTTCCGCCTAAAATTTGTTACATAGTTGTGTGGCAGGTTCTTGAAATAACATCTAACTGTTGTTCGCGTGTTAAATCAATAAACTTAACTGCATAACCAGAAACACGAATAGTAAAGTTTGCATACTCTTCTTTTTCAGGGTGTTCCATTGCATCAATAAGTTTTTCTTTGCCAAAAACATTAACATTAAGATGGTGCGCGCCTTTGTTAAAGTAACCATCAAGAACGCTAACAAGGTTGTCAATTTGTTGCGCTTCATCGTTGCCAAGTGCCTCAGGAGCAATGGTTTGTGTGTTAGAAATACCATCAAGCGCCCATTCATAAGGCAATTTTGCAACAGAGTTAAGTGAAGCCAAAAGTCCGTTTTCTTCTGCGCCGTAAGATGGGTTGGCACCAGGAGCAAGTGGCTCGCCGGCCTTTCTACCATCAGGCAATGAGCCGGTTGCTTTGCCATAAACAACATTTGAAGTAATTGTCAAAATTGAAGTTGTTGGCTCTGCATTTCTATAAGTTTGGCATTGCTTAATTTTGTAAAGGAAGGTTTTTAGCAACCATCTTGCAATGTCATCTGCTCTGTCATCATCGTTGCCATAACGTGGAAAATCGCCTTGCGTGTCAAAGTCAACAACAAAACCTTCTGCATCACGAATTGTGCGTACTTTTGCATATTTAATTGCAGAAAGCGAGTCAACAACGTGTGAAAAACCTGCAATACCAGTTGCAAATGTACGTTTCAAATCGGTATCAAGTAGCGCCATTTCAGCCGCTTCATAATTATACTTGTCGTGCATATAGTGAATAAGGTTTAATGTGTGAACATAAATTGATGCAAGCCAAGTAAGCATTTCGTCATACTTTTCAATAACATCATAATAATCAAGATATTCTGTTTTGATTGGTGTGTATTTTGGGCTAACTTGAAGTCTTGTTTTAGCATCAACACCACCGTTGATTGCATACAAAAGACATTTTGCAAGGTTAGCACGCGCACCAAAGAACTGCATTTCTTTACCTGTTTTAGTAGCAGATACGCAACAACAAATTGCGTAATCATCGCCCCAAACCGGACGCATAACATCATCGTTTTCATATTGAATTGAACTTGTGCGAATTGAAATTGCAGCAGCATATTTTTTGAACGCTTCTGGCAATTTTTCGCAATAAAGCACAGTCAAGTTTGGCTCTGGAGAAGGGCCCATATTTTCAAGTGTGTGTAAAAATCTAAAATCGTTTTTAGTAACAAGCGGTCTGCCGTCAATACCTTTGCCTGCAACAGAAACGGTTGCCCAAACCGGGTCGCCAGAGAAAAGTTCGTTGTAAGAAGGAATACGAGCAAACTTAACCATTCTAAATTTCATAACCAAATGGTCAATCAACTCTTGCGCTTCAGCTTCTGTCAAAGTGCCATTGTCAAGGTCACGTTGAATGTAAATATCAAGGAATGTTGAAATTCTACCAACGCTCATTGCAGCGCCGTTTTGTGTTTTGATAGCAGCAAGATAACCAAAATAAAGCCATTGACAAGCTTCGCGCGCGTCTTTTGCAGGCTCAGAAATATCAAAACCATAAATAGCTGCCATTTCTTTCATCTCGTGCAATGCTCTAATTTGTGAGGCAATTTCTTCACGCATTTGAATAACATTGTCGTGCATTTTGCCGTTACCACAGTTAAGCAAATCCTCTTGTTTGCATTTAATCAAATGGTTAATACCATAAAGTGCAATTCTACGATAGTCGCCAACAATTCGGCCTCTACCATAAGTGTCAGGAAGACCTGTAATAATCTTATTTTTTCTTGCCATTTTCATAGCAGGAGTATAAGCGTCAAAAACACCTTGGTTGTGTGTTTTGTGATACTGTGTGAAAATTTTGTGCAACTTTTCGCTTGGCTCAAAACCATAAGTTTTGCAGGCTTCTTCAGCCATTCTAATGCCACCAAAAGGCATAAATGCTCGTTTTAATGGTTTGTCAGTTTGAAGACCAACAATTTTTTCGAGCGTCTTGTCAAGATAACCAGCGCCGTGTGAAGTAAGGGTAGAAACAACCTCAGTGTCCATATCCAAAACGCCACCGTTTGCACGTTCTTGTTTTTGTAAATCTTGCAACTCGGCCCAAAGTTTGTTTGTTGCGTCGGTAGGACCCTCTAAAAATGATTCATCGCCATCATAAGCCGTGTAATTTTTTTGAATAAAATCACGTGTGCTGATTTCAGAACACCATTTGCCAGGGGTAAAACCGTGCCATTGTTTAAATTCGAGCATTAACATTTCCTCCATAATTTTTTGCCTTTTATTAATTATATGATATCATATTTTGTCGATTTATTCAATCAATTTTTTAAGAGAAAAAAGCACAAAATATTGTGTTTATTATATAAATTTTGCACAAAATATATGGAAAAAACATCAAAGTTCGTTAAATAAATATCAAACTTAATATTTTGTTAAAAAAAGCTAACAATAAACATCGGTGATTGTAATGAATAACAAGAAATATAAAAAGTTAGCAGAACAAGTAGCTTCAAATTCGAATGTGTTAAAAGATTGCACATTTGCGTTTTTAGTAGGCGGTGCAATTTGTACACTTGGTCAAGCGTTGTCAGACCTTTATTGGCAGGTGTTTGAAATGCCAATGAATAGCGCAAAAGCACTCACATCAATAACACTAATAACCCTTTCAATAATTTTAACTGGGCTTAACATTTACCCAAAAATTGCAAAGTTTGCAGGGGCAGGCACACTTGTGCCAATAACTGGTTTTGCCAACGCTTGCGCATCAGCGGCTATTGAATTTAAAACCGAGGGCAGAGTGTTAGGCACCGGCGCAAATATTTTTAAAATTTCAGGACCTGTTATAGTTTTTGGTCTGCTAGCCGGTTGGATTTATGGCGTTATTTATTATATTTGTTTTATGTTTGGAATTGTATGAAAAAAGGCACCATTACGGTGCCTTTTTTCATGTTATTTTTGTTCAAGATAAAGAGTTCTTATTCTAAATGCCATAATTGATGCGAAAAACAGAAGAATACAAGGAAACATCAAAATATCGCAAATTGAAAGGTAAATAAATTTTGTTTTTGTGATATAACCAATTAGTTCTCCGTGGTCAACTATACAAAATTTACAAAAAACAGAATCATTTATGATTTCCGGAGAACCACCTGCAAAAAGTGTGGAAACAAAACACAAAGCCCCACATAAAGCACCGATTATTCCGACAATAAGAATGAAATAATCAAATCGATTCATTTTGTAGTCTTGCTCATTATCTATATCATCGTGTTTTGTGAAAGCGCCAGATTTTAATCCTTCAAAAACAATGGCAATAAAAATGATTATATAGAAAATATTGAGTTCGGTTGTATAATTTGTTTCTGATTGAATTGCTTTGAAAATATTTTCTATGTTCAAAACAAGAGAATAGATAACAGAAACTAAACTGCAACACCAAGTAGTCAATGAAAAAACATATAAAAACTTACTTATATATGGCGAACGAGTTTTAGTTTCTACATTTGAATTTATTTTACTCATTTTTGCTCCTTAATAATAGTAAGGGTTTGTGTTTTCCCAACCGTCAGATTCGTAAAATGTCTTTCCAAACAAACCTTTATATTCTCTAACATGTATAGTATCGCCTTCACAAGGGTATTCGTCTTCTCCAATGAAAATTTTAAACCATGTTTCGTAATATACACTACCTTCATTACCTTGAGAGTCAATAAAATATGCAGTATGACCGCCTCTTCCATTAGTTTCAGTTACTTTTGCATCATATTCTGCAACTAATTCTCCGGAAAACTCGTTTACGACACGGTAAGAACCTGTTGAAACAAAAAGAACAATCAGTGCGACCACAATCATTATTTCGGTAAATTGTTCAACAAATTTTTTGTTAAGAGTTTTCCTTGACAAAAGCAAAGCAAGCGCCACTAATGTTATAGATTCGAAAATGTAGAAATAGTCGCTCAACTCGCCACCAATTAAAAAACCATAGCCAAGTGTTGTCACAATAGCAACAACTAAAAGAATAACATAATGTTTTAATAATTTAATCATAATTTTTCCTTAATTTTTTCAAAATTATCTTGTGAATATTCGATTTCTGAAGAAAAAAGTCTTGCAAATTCAACCAAATCTTCAAAATCGAGATTGTTTGTTCTTGTGTAATGTTCTGCACAAAGCGAGTAAATAATTTTATAGCCTAAACTTGCGAAAAGTATGTAAGAATTTTCTTGTTGTTTGTCCTTTGCAACGCCAAAATGTCTGTAAATAAAATATGTTAGCAACTGCTCAAATTCAGTTTCAAAATATGTTGCTTGAGCTTTAAATTCTTCGAAATTTATATTGTTGTAGTTTTGTTTTAAACTTTGCAAAATATCGGTCCATTTTTCATCAAGACGCTCAAGCAAAAGTAACTCATCAACCAAATTTGAAATGTCACTTTGCCATTTTAAATTGAAAAACTCAAGCATTTCATCAATTCGTGTATCAATTGGTTTTTTACGATTTTGCAAAATTTCAAAAACTTTTGCTCGTGTGTCAAACACTTCTGGCAAAATTCCAATCGGCTCATCGCACTCTAAACAAAACGGCTCGGTGTGTTTCAAAATAACACGAGCGGCCGCTTCACAACAAAGCCCAATGCCACCCTCACAAAAATTGCCAAATTCATTAAAAAATCTTGGGTGCGAATAGCAAATGTCACAAAGCGCATCATCACCAAACTCTGTGATAATATCGCAAAGATTATGCTCGTTTAAAAATGGACAACATTTGTTTTTAAGCACAAAATGTGCGGTGTCATTTTCAACAACAATGTTGTTTGCAAAACGCTTTTGCCACTCGCCGTCTGCCGTTTTGTACAAATCATAAGTGTCATCATCAATATCAATTTCCCAGCCAATGCAACAGTTGTGTTTGCACTCGCTTCCAATACATTTAAAATTTTTGTAATAAGAAGGAAAAACATATTTCATTTTTTACTCACCAAAAATATTATATCATACTGGCGCTAAAATTCAACTGCTTTTGGAATAATTTGTGTTGTTTTGCCAACAATTAAAAAGGGTGAATAATATGGCAAAACGAATTGGTAAAAAGACAATTATTTTAGAAAATGGCGTTTCAATTGTGGCAAGCGCTGGTGTGGTTGGCAAAAAAGAAGGCGCAGGACCGCTTGGCGAATGTTTTGATATGGTTTATGAAGATGAATATTTAGCGCAAGAAACATTTGAAGCCGCCGAAAGTATGCTTGTAAAAAACGCAATTAAATATGCTTTGAAAAAGGCGCAAATCTCAGCAGATGACGTTGATTTGTCGCTTTCCGGCGACCTTTTAAATCAATGTATGGCGTCAACCTTTGGCATAAAAGATTTTGGCTTTTCGCAAATTGGTCTTTTTGGCGCTTGTTCAACCTGTGCGTTGTCAACAGGACTTGGCGCATTGCTTGTTGAAAGCGGTGTTGCCAACATAGTCGTTGCGGCAACATCTTCGCATTTTTGCACCGCCGAGCGACAATTTCGTTTTCCACTTGAATATGGCTCAAAAGCCACTCCAACATCGCAAACAACGGTAACAGGTGCAGGTGCATTTGTGCTAGAACGAGCTGAAAAAAGCCCAAAAATCAAAGCAGTAACTTTCGGCAAAATCAAAGATTTCGACATAACCGATGCTAACAATATGGGCGCCGCCATGGCACCTGCTGCGGCGGATACCATAAAGGCGTATTTTGATGATACAAACACCAAACCGAGCGATTTTGATTTGATTTTAACAGGAGATTTGGGCAAAGTTGGTTCTGATTTGCTTATTGAACTTCTTAATGAAAAGGGCATTGATATTTCAGCTGTTCACAACGATTGTGGCACAATGATTTTTGATATAAATGACAAAAACTTTGCTGCAGGTGGCTCTGGATGTGGTTGCTCTGCAAGTGTGGTTTCCACATATATAATGGACAAATTTAAAAAGGTCGAGCTTTCTCGCATATTATTTATTGGCACGGGTGCGTTGTTGTCGCCTACATCTGCAAACCAAGGCCTTTCAATCCCGTCAATTGCACATCTAATTGAAATTTCACTTTAAGGGGGATTTTTATGATAAAAGGTGTTAACAAAGCCATAATTGAAATAAACGAAACTGGTAATAAATATTTTGAAAAGGCAATTTTGTTTCTTCGAGAAGATGCTTGCGAGCAAAGCAAAAAGAAACTGGAAACCAAGGCAAAAGATTACCTTGAAAACATACAAAAACCACCCATTTTAGATTATTTTGATTTAACCGAAGACCGCAAACGCAAACGCCGATTATTTTTGATTTTAGGTGGCTATCTAGCACTACTCCTTGGCGTGGTAGCATTCGTAATTTGGCATTGAAAAATAAAAAAATTGAGATTTTTTCTTGAAATTCATTGCGCTTGTCCTTCTTATCGTACACAGTTGAGGTTATAATGTAGTTGTACCAAGAAAAAGAATGCTTTTGAAAAAGCAGTTCTTGGTTCTAATGACCTCGTTTTTTAACATTTTGTTTTCATCTTTTTTAAACCCTTCTTTCTTGATAGCCGGCAGGTTAAATCTGTCGGCTATCACTCTTTGTGTACCGTATATGGT
The DNA here is from genome assembly GCA_045649405.1 of Acutalibacteraceae bacterium. Classification (GTDB taxonomy): domain Bacteria; phylum Bacillota; class Clostridia; order Oscillospirales; family Acutalibacteraceae; genus RUG11462. Next base: position 5,247 of record JAZRPW010000016.1, on the reverse strand, counting down.
ACAAAAGGGTTGCTATAATGTTGTTACAATAAATGATAAGGAGAATGCGATATGGAAAAAAACAGAGCAGAATTAAGCGTTCATACAAAACTGTCAGATGAACTTTCTGTTTTAGAAACACCAACATTGTTGGAAGCTTCGGCTGAGCATTGCATTTCGACAATTGCTTTCACCAACTTTAATAACGTTCAAGATTTTGCGAATATTGCGCCTTACGAAAAGCGGTTAGGCGTAAAATTTATTTATGGCGTAAAGGTTTGCTTTAAACAAAATGGGCAAAACTTTCACGCAAGCTTGCTTGTTAAAAATCAAAAGGGATTGAAAAATCTTTATAAAATTATTTCCGCAATTAAAAACGAAAACGGCGTTGATTGTGTTGATTTAAAAGTAATAAAGAAAAATCGTGAAAATTTGATTATTGGCTTTTGTGCCGAAAAAAGTTTGCCTGAAAATTTGAATTTTTTTGATTATTGCGAAATTTACCCTACTGATGATGAAAAACAAAAGGCGTTTTATAAAAGTCTTTGCGAAATTTCAAATATTCCAGTAGTGGCAAGTAGCAACTGCCATTATTTAAAGTTTGATGATTTTCATCGAAGAATTATTATTGATTCATTTGAAGATTTTAAAGAAAATTCAAAACTTTATTTGCACACAACCGATGAATTGTTAAAAGAGTTTTCTTTTTTAGGCATAGGCATGGCGCACAATGTAGTAATTAAAAATAGCAGCGCGATTGCCGATTTAATTGAAGAAGTTAATCCTCTAAATGAAAAGATTTATCTGCCAAAAATTGAAAATGCTTTTGAAGAGTTAGAACAAGAAATTTATAAAAATGCAAAAGAAATTTACGGCGAAGATTTGCCAGAAGATGTATCAAAGCGTTTGCAACAAGAAGTGTCATATTTAAAGAAACCTGAATTTGCCACTCGTTTTGCAATTGCACACAAGATTGCCAAACATTATAACAAAATGGGTTTGAAAGTTGGCACTCGTGGAGATGTTGGTTCAACGCTTTCGGCTTTTCTTTTAAATCTTTCTTCTGCCAACCCTTTGCCTGCACACTATTATTGTTCAAAATGTTATCATTATGAAGCGTCAAGCGAAGCGGTTGATGGTTTTGATTTGCCGGAAAAAGTTTGCCCGGTTTGTGGTAAAGTATTGAAAAAAGACGGACATAACATTCCGTTTGAAAGTTATTTTTATTTTGACAAAATGAAAAATCAAAACATTGCTATAAATGTTCCAACTTCAAAATTAAATGAAGGTTTTGCAGTTTTAAAAGAAATATTTGGCGAAGACCATGTTGCATTTGCAGGCACAGTTTCAACAATTTCAATGAAAACAGCCGAAAGTTTTCTTAAAAGATATAAAGAAAAAAACGGTGAGATTTATGATGGAGGTAATGAGGGCTTTGATGAATATCTTTGCTTAAGAATGTTAGGTATAAAGCGTTCAAATGGTCAACATCCTTTTGGTGTTTTCATTTTTCCGCAAGAAATGGAATTTGAAGATTTAACACCAATTCGTCAAGTGCAGTCACAAACTCCAATAAAATACGCAACACATTTAGATTTTCATCACCTTTTAGGCAATGTTTTAAAACAAGATGTTTTGCCGTTTGCTGTTTTAGATATTATTTATGATTTAGAAAAAGCAACTGGCAAGCATGTAGATGAAATTGATTTTTCTGATAGTAAAATTTATGAGTTGTTTGCAAGTGCCGACATAGATGGAATTGTTGGATTTGAAAACGATTTTGAGCGAGATTTATTGTTGAAATTCAAGCCAAAAACCTTTGCCGAACTTGTTAAAATTTACGGCTTTGCGTATAGCACAAATATGTGGAAAGATAATGGCGAGTTGTTGTTTGAAAAAGGTGTTCCGCTTTCACAAATCCCTGCAACCAAAGATGATATTTTTAATGATTTAATATCTTTTGGTGCCAATAGAAAAAATGCATTTAAATTTACAAATGAAATTAGAAGGGGGAAAATGCAAAGCGGAGAAATGCTTATTCGTGAGCAAGAACATTTAAGAGTGTTTACTGATAAAGCAAGAAGTTGGTATTATGATTTTTGCTCAAAAGTTCGTTATGCTTTTCCAAAAGCCCACGCAGTTGAGTATGTTTTGTTTGCTTTAAAACTCGCGTGGTATAAAGTTTATTTCCCGCAAGAGTTCGCAGATATTTTAGAAAAATACAAATAGAAAACCACCCTTATGACTTTTGCCATAAGGGTGGTTGTTTTTGTGTATATTATTCTTTCATACTCCTTTTTATTGGTTGTTTATATTTTATCACATTTATTTTACAAAAATCAACTATTTTTGGAGGGAAGTTGAAAACAAATTCAAGTTATGATATAATTATTTTACAATAATTTTTAAGAGGTGATGTTGTGTTAAATTACGAAAAATTGTCGGATAAAATAACCGAAAAAATTGTGTTAGACAGACAAAATAATGTGTTAAATAAAATGGCGTTTGATGAACAATTTGTTGTTCGTCGTGACAATACAAGAGATAACGCAAACATCATTCGCACTGCCTTTATTCGTGATATTGACAAGATTATGCATTGCCCGTTTTATAACAGATATGCCGACAAAACACAGGTTTTTTCGTTTTACAAAAATGATGATATTACAAGACGTGGTCTTCACGTGCAACTTGTGTCGCGCATTGCAAGAACGATTGGCAAGGCGCTTTCATTAAATCTTGATTTGATTGAGGCAATTGCGCTTGGTCATGACATTGGCCACACACCTTTTGGTCACGCTGGCGAAGAATTTTTAGATGAAATTTACTTTTCGCATACAGGCAGACATTTTAGCCACAACATTCACTCGGTAAGGGTGCTTGACAAGATTTTTCCTTACAACATTTCACTTCAAACTTTAAACGGCATTGCTGCGCATGATGGAGAAATGGAACTTTTGGAATATCACCCACAACCGGTTGAAACTTTTGAAGAATTTGATAAACAAATTGAAGAATGTTACATTGACAAAAAGAATGTGCGCAAACTTGTGCCTGCAACACTTGAAGGTTGCGTTATGCGAATTTCTGATATCATTGCATATCTTGGCAAAGACAGGCAAGATGCCGAAAAGGCAAATCTACTTAAAACCGATGCTTATGATGATTGTGTAATCGGTACATACAACGCAGAAATTATAAATAATTTGATTGTGAACATTGTTGAAAATAGTTATGGCAAGCCATATATCAAAATGGATAGCGAGCATTTTAAAGCGCTAAAAAAAGCCAAGTCAGACAATTACCAATTGATTTATAAAAACGATGTTGTGCAAAGCGAAATTAACAACATTGTCAAACCGATGATGAGCAAAATGTATGAAAAACTGCTTGAAGATTTGGTGACTGGCAAAAAAGATTCGCCAATTTTTACTCATCACATTGACTATGTAAACAGCGCGCATTATAAAAGAAGCTTACCTTATGAAGAAACTGAGCCAAACCAAATTGTTGTTGATTACATCGCAAGTATGACCGATGATTATTTTGCAGATTTGTATGCGTATTTGTTTGAAGATAGTGAATTGAAAATTATTTATAAAGGATATTTTGATTAAATTATAAAAACCTTGCTTTAATTTCTAAGCAAGGTTTTCATTATACAAAAAAGCACTCTCGAAAAAGAGTGCTTTTTTGATTATTAATCCAAATTTGTAAAAGTATCGTTGTTTTTATCAGAAAGAAAAGACTTGTTTTTTAAATAATAAAGATATTCTTTTTTAGGAGATATGCCGAAAAAAGAAGAATAAGCGCGGTAAAATGCAGAATAATCAGAATAACCACAAAGTTTGCAAATTTCGCTTAAATTGTGATTATAAATCATTAATGCTTTTGCATGCCACATTCTCATTGATTTTACCGTTTGGTGAAACGGCTTGCCGTAAAATTGCTTCGTAACTTTATCAACATACCATTTTGAAACGAAAAACTTTTTGCAAATTTCTTCGGCAGTTATCATACTCATACAGTTACTTGCAATGTAGTCCCAAATCTTAACTGAAATATCGTTTGTTGTAGCAGAAGATGAAGCAATTGACTCATCATAAGCAATATCAAGTTGAGAAATGATTGTTGAAATTAATGATGAAAAATGAATAAATCCAAGATTTTTGCTTGTATAAGACTTTAATAGTTCTGCGTTATCGTAAATAGAAAAATCTTTTAAACTTTCCGATTTATATACGTTGAAATTTCCTTTTTCACGTTTTTCAAAAACTCGTAAAAACGCGCTATCGCCTTTAGCTTCTTTGAATAAACTTTGATGAAAGGTTATTACTGTAAATAACAACACTTCTTCTGATTCAAAGCATTTAATCCTATAATCTTCAAATGGTTTTGCAATGAAAACATCGCCACTTTTTAAAGTATGCATTGTGTTATTACATAATATTTCAAAGCTTCCGCGTGTTATCAAAATCATTTGATAGTCAGCCGAGTTTTTTGCCCCGTGAACATATGATGTTTTTGATGCTTTCACTTTCATATATCTAATGCAAAGTTCTGGGTCATAAAATCCTTTTTCTGTTGTTATTAGTTTTTTCATACTAAATTCCTTTGAAAATTCTTTTTTTCAATATATCACAAAACCTCTAACTTTGCAATATTTTTCTTTGCAAATGACAATGTTAATTTTTTAAAAAAACATTTATAATATAATTAACTAAATATAAGGAGAAAAAAATTATGAAAAAAATAATTTCAATTTTGTTAGCAGTAATTTTATGCTTAACAGTATGTGTTGGTAGCGTAATTTCTGCAAACGAAACAGAGCCAGAATTTTCTTATTACGGAAGAATTTTAGGTCTTGGCGATTCTTGGCTATGTGGCGTTGGCGCTAACCCTACAGTTAAAGTACCTGTAAAGGCAGCCGAAACTCTTGGTTGGGAATATGGCTCATTAGCCGGCGCTGCAGGTGGTTTGTACACTGCAAATATTGTTAATGTTATCAATCCAGAAAAAGCATCTAATGTTTATGATGAAATGGTTGATGCAGATGTAATCGTTATCCATGTTGGTACTAACGATTTCTGTGGAACACAACATTACACATCAAGTGTTAAAAATGGCTCAAAAACATTTAAACAGTTGTATGATGCTCTTGAAACATCTTATATGACAAGAATCAACAGCATTATTTCTTCAATTAAAACTGCAAACCCAGATGCTCTTGTTCTTCTTGGCACTATGTGGTGTAGTCATACAAATGGT
>JAZRPW010000015.1:0-77377 GCA_045649405.1 Acutalibacteraceae bacterium | reverse complement strand
CAAAAGCATAAAAATCACAGGTATTGTATTATTTGTTACATATATTCTTTCATATGTTTTAAATTTTGGTTCTACATTTATGTTCTATTATACTTTTTCAGAAAACTCAGAAAGTATAATGTCGGTATTCTATTCGCAAATTAATATTATGACTATATTGACAGTTTTATTGGATTTGTATATTTTGCTTTATGTTTTCTTTATGGATAAAGATTATAAGAAAGAAAAACAAATTGAAATGTAATAAAAAACGGACATCTTAACGATGTCCGTTTTTTGTTATTCTGTAATATTTTTGAAAATGTCTTCTAACCAGTCGCCGTCAAAAAGTTCAATCATACCTTTGTCACAAGCAGCGGCAAGTTTAGGGTTGATTGGAATTCTTGCTGTGTGTTTAATATTATGTTTTTTAGCAATTTCTTCAACTTTGCTCTCGCCGAAAATTTCTAACTCTTTACCACAATCAGGGCAAGTGAAATAACTCATATTCTCAACAAGACCAAGAACGGGAACTTTCATAAGTTCTGCCATTTTAACTGCTTTTTCAACAATCATTCCGACCAATTCTTGAGGTGAGCCAACAATAACAATACCATCAAGTGGGAGTGATTGGAAAACGGTAAGAGGCACATCGCCAGTACCTGGAGGCATATCAACAAACATATAGTCAACATCGCCCCAAATAACATCAGACCAGAATTGTTTAACAGTACCTGCAATAACAGGACCACGCCAAACGACAGGGTCGGTTTCGTTTTCAGTCAAAAGGTTTAAAGACATTACTTCAATACCGGTTTTTGATTTAGCAGGGAAAATGCCACTATCAGTACCAGTAGCGCGTTCGTGAATTCCAAATGCTTTTGGAATAGAAGGACCAGTAATATCAGCATCTAAAATGGCTGTGTTGTATTCCATTCTTTTAGACATTACTGCCAAAAGTGAAGTTACAAGACTTTTGCCAACACCACCTTTACCACTAACAATACCAATAACTTTTTTAATGTTTGACATTTCGTGTGGAGCAACTAAAAAACTTTCTTTAGTTCTCTCACTACAGTTTTGCGAACAACTTTCACAGTTGTGTGAACACTCGCTCATTTTTACATCTCCTTAAAAGAAACTAATTTGATTTGATTTAGGCAAAAAGCTCAAAACACCGAGCTCGTCTAACTTTTCAATAACAGATTTTGTTACATTTGAAGATTGTTGAATATCTTCTTGTGAAACAAATCCACCGATTTTTGCGGCTTCTTCTAATGCAATTGCCGCATTCGAACCAACACCGTTGATTGAACTGAATGGCAATCTGATTTTGCCATCTTCAATCACATAAGTGTTTGCCTTTGATTTATAAAAATCAATTGGTAAAACTTCAATTCCACGGCAAAGCATTTCAATAACAATTTGTAAAGTTGGAATCATACCTTGCTCTTTTGGAGTTGCTTCTTTACCTTTGTTTTCGATTTCAGTAATTTTTGCTCTTACGCCATCAATGCCAGAAAGTGCAATTTCAGCGTCCATATCTTCGCCACGTACAGTAAAGTAAGCAGCATAATATTCAAGTGGTTTGTAAACTTTGTACCAACCAAGACGAAGAGCAGAAATCATATAAGCTGCAGCGTGCGCTTTAGGGAACATATATTTAATCTTTTCACAAGAGCCAATGTACCATTCAGGAACGTTGCAAGCACGCATATCGTCTTTCATTTTCTCCCAGTCTTCAGCAGAAATTTTGCCAGAAGCAATCATACCTTTTCTAACTGTTTCTGTGATTTTGAAAGCTCTTCCTTCATCCATTCCCATATGAATGAGATAAACCATAATGTTATCACGAGTACCGATTACGTTAGAAATGTCACAGGTGCCGTTTTTAATAAGTTCTTGTGCGTTGCCAAGCCAAACGTCAGTACCGTGTGAAAGACCGGAAATTTGTAAAAGGTCAGAGAAATTCTTTGGTTTTGTTTCAACAAGCATTCCACGAACAAAGTTTGTACCAAGCTCCGGAAGTGAGAATGTACCTGTTAGCGAGCCAATTTGTTCTGGTGTAACACCAAGTGCTTCGGTTGAATTAAACAAACTCATAACCTTTTCATCACTCATAGGCACGCTCATAACCGGAATTCCAGTGTTTTCTTCAAGATAATGATAAATTGAAGGTACATCATGACCGAGAATATCAAGTTTAAGAATGTTATCGTGAATTGAGTGGAAGTCAAAGTGTGTTGTAATAATATCAGACTCGGTGTCGTCAGCAGGGTGTTGAACAGGACAAAAATCGCAAATTTCCATTCCGTTAGGCACAATAATCATACCAGCAGGGTGTTGACCGGTTGTACGTTTAATGCCAGTACAACCAATTGTCAAACGTTCAATCTCTGCTTTAGAAAGCATAAGACCACGCTCATCTGCGTATTTTTTTACAAAACCAAAAGCGGTTTTTGAAGCAACAGTACCAATTGTACCTGCTTTGAATACGTTTTCAGAACCGAAAAGTGTTTCGGTAAATTTATGTGCAAGCGATTGATATTCGCCTGAGAAGTTAAGGTCGATATCAGGCACCTTGTCGCCCTTGAAACCTAAGAAAGTTTCAAAAGGAATATCGTGACCATCTCTGTTATAATCAGCGCCACACTTAGGACATTTTTTAGGTGGCATATCAAAACCAGAACCGTAGGAACCATCAGTAATCCATTCACTATTTTTACATTCAGGGCAAACATAGTGTGGTGCTAATGGGTTTACTTCAGAAATGCCCGCTGCGGTTGCAACGTAAGATGAACCTACAGAACCACGAGAGCCAACCTGATAACCGTTTCTATTTGATTCAAGTACCAACTTTTGCGCAGAAACGTACATAATTGAGAATCCGTTATTGATAATAGAATTTAATTCTTTATCAAGACGTTTTTGAACAATTTCAGGCAATGGGTCTCCATAAATTGCTTTTGCATTTCTATAACAGTCTTCACGCAAAGTTTCATCAGAACCTTCAATGGTCGGAGGAAAACTACCCTCAGGCACAGGTCTGATATCTTCAATCATATTAGCAATTAAATTTGTATTTTCAATAACAATTTCTCTTGCTTTTTTCTCGCCTAAGAACGCAAAGTCCTTAAGCATTTCGTTAGTAGTTTTAAGATAAAGTGGTGCTTGGTCGTCTGCATCTTTAAAACCTTTGCCTGCCATTAAGATTGCTCTGAATTTAGCATCTTCAGGTTTTAAGAAATGCACGTCGCCAGTTGCAACTACAGGTTTATTCAATCTTTCAGCAAGTTTAATAATAGTTTTTGTATGTTCATTTAAATCATACTCAGAATTAAGAGTGCCGTTTCTAATCATAAACTCGTTGTTGCCGTTTGGTTGAACTTCTAAATAGTCATAGTAAGAAGCAATATCTAAAAGTTCGCCCCATTGCTTTTTAGCCAAAATTGCACGGTAAAGTTCGCCAGCTTCACAAGCAGAACCGACAATCAAACCTTCTCTATGCATATCTAAATCAGACTTTAGAATGCAAGGCATTGCAGCACCACGACCCTTGTAATATGTTTCAAGGTGTGATTTAGAAATGAGTTTATAAAGATTTTTAAGACCAACTGAGTTACGAGCCAAAATAATCATATGATAACGGCGCAATTGTCTCCAGTCGCCACCTGCAAGAGCAGAGTTAATATCAGCAGTGCATTTACACTCTTTAGCTTCAAGCATATCAATAAACTTAATGAAAATATGTCCTAAAATTTTAGCATCATCACAAGCTCTGTGGTGGTTAAATTCAGGAAGCTTGAGTGCATTAGCAACAGTATCAAGTTTGTGGTTTTTAATATCTGGCAAAAGTGAACGAGCCATTGGCACAGTATCAATGTATGTTGGACTGTAATCAATATCGCATCTTGTTGTTGCAGAGTTAATAAATGACATATCAAAATCTGCATTGTGAGCAATTAAAGTTGAATTGCCACAGAATTCAATGAATTTTTGTAGTGCTTCATTTTCTTTTGGAGCATTAGCAACCATTTCATTATTAATGCCAGTAAGTTCTGTGATTTTAGCAGGGATAGGAATTCCCGGATTAACAAATGTATTAAATTCATCAACAATAACGCCGTTTTGAATTTTAACAGCACCGATTTCGGTTAATCTATCAGTAGCAGGGGAAAGACCTGTTGTTTCAACGTCGAAAACAATGAATTCGCCACTAAATTCTGTGTTATCATTACCTTTAACTGCAGAAATAAAGTTGTTTACGAAATAAGCTTCAACACCATAAATTGCTTTGAAATCAGGGTTAGTCTTTTTCAACTTTTCAACCATATTCATAGCAGCAGGGAATGATTGCACAACACCGTGGTCAGTAATAGCTACAGCTTTGTGACCCCATTTAGCTGCAGTTTTCATAAGGTCTTCAACTGCCGCCATACCATCCATTGAAGACATATTTGTATGCATATGAAGTTCAACACGCTTTTCATCTGCAGTGTCTGTTTCATAATATCTATCAACAACACAAATTGAATCAGGGTTTAAAACGTTTTCACGCTCAAATGTGTCGTAATCAATTCTACCTTTAACAATAATTGTTTTGCCTTCAAGGTCTTCTAACTTTTTGAATTCTGCTTTTTCAATTGGTGTTAATGTTTTAACAATATATGAGCCAGTATAGTCGGTCATATAAATGCCAACTCTGTATCTGTTGCCAAACTTTGTTTCGTGAAAATCAAATTTAAACACGTCACCCCAAATTGTAGCAAAACCAAAATCTGGACGCACTTCATTAATAGGAGTTGGCTCAACATTTGGTTTGAGAGGTCTACCATAAATTAGTTGCATTGATTCAGGGTAATATTTTAATCCACTTGGTGGAGGAGCATCGTAAACTCTCTTTTTAGGTTTGTTTTCCGCCTCTTCTTTTTCTTTTAATGCAATAGCAGCAGCTTTTGCTTCTTGCTCGTTTGCTTCAACAGAAACCTCTAAAGTACCTTCAAACTCAACTTCAACAAAGGCAGAAAAATGCTCGCTAATATAATCTTTAATCTTCTTTTTAGCCTTAAGTTGCTCAAGAATTTCAATGCCACCGTGTTTTAAATTAATTTTTAAAACATTGCTTTGAAATTCAAATTCTGCATCATTAAAAAATCCGTTAAGACCAGAATACTTTTTCTTGATTTCAACAAATATATCATCAAAGAATTCAGATTTTAACTCAACGCCTTCATAAACAATATCAAAAACGATTGTGTTAAGACCCATTCCTTCTTTGATTTGTGCCTTTATGCTTTCTGCAACATTACTAAATATGTACTTGTTAGAAACTGCTTCGCACTTTAAGAAACGGTTTTCTCTGTTAATGCCGCAGTAAGACAAGGTCATATCACTAATATTTTCTTTTATTTCTGTATTTAGCACACCGCCAAAAACGTCAATAACTTTTTTGTTCATTATAAATTACATTCCTTCAATTTCTTTCATTAACTCAGAAAATAAATCTTTTTCATTAACTTTTCTTAAAATTTCGCCCTTTTTGAAAATGATACCACAACCATCGCCACCAGCAATACCAATGTCGGCTTCTTTTGCTTCGCCAGGGCCGTTAACAACGCAACCCATAACTGCAACGGTAATGTTTTTATTTACATTTTCTAATTCTTTTTCAACTCTTTGTGCAAGAGAAATTAAGTCGATTTTTGTTCTGCCACAAGTAGGACAAGAAACAATGTTAACCCCACCAGATTTTAAGCCAACAGAAGATAAAATATCTTTTGCTGCTTTGATTTCTTCAACAGGATTGTCAGTAAGTGAAACTCTAATTGTGTCACCAATGCCATTAAGCAAAAGGCCACCAATACCAGCCGCAGATTTAATAATGCCTTTGTATTTTGTGCCAGCTTCGGTAACGCCCAAATGAAGAGGGTAGTTAACCAATTCTGACGCTTTTTTATAAGCATCAAACATTAATTGAACATTTGAAGCCTTCATTGAGATAACAATATCATCAAAATCAAACTTTTCTAAAAGTTTTGTGTGGTACATTGCACTTTCAACCAAAGCGTCAGCAGTAACAGTGCCATATTTATTAAGAATACTTTTTTCAACCGAGCCAGAATTAACACCAACTCTAATTGGAATATTTTTTATTTTGCAAATATCAACAACCTGTTTTACTCTTGATTCATCACCAATGTTGCCAGGGTTAATTCTAATTTTATCAACACCAGCATTTGCACATTCAATTGCAATTTTGCAATCAAAATGAATGTCTGCAACAACTGGAATATTAACGGCATTTTTTAACGCATCAATCAACCTAACTGACTCTAAATCAGGTACAGCTGTTCTAATGATTTCACAGCCTGCCTTTTGAAGTTCTATTGCTTGTTTAACATTACCTTCAACATCATTTGCAGGAATGTTTAACATTGATTGAATGGCAATAGGATTACCATTTCCAATTGCTAAATTGCCAATTTTAACTTGTTTTGTGTATAAAGCCATAACAAATCACCACTTTAAAAAATCCAAGCCCAAAGGTCTTTGAAAATAATTAAAACCATAAATGTTAAAAGAACAATCATTCCAATTGAATGAACGAGAGCTTCCTTTTTAACAGGTGAACCTTTAATCCATTCAATAATTAAGAACCAAATTCTGCCACCATCAAGCGCAGGAATAGGTAGTAGGTTAAATACACCCAAATTTACTGTAATTAAACAAAGTATCTTAAGAAGTGAAACAAGCCCGTCAAGACCGTTAACAGCAGTTTGAGAAACTGCATTAGAAACAACCTGTGCTACGCCAACCGGACCTGAAACTTCATTAATACCAAATTTACCGGAAATTAAATCTCCAAGCGACATAAATACAATTCTACCCATTGAAACTGTACGCCAAAATCCTTGTTTAACACAGTTTACAAAGGTTGCTTTTTCGCCAACAATGTAAAAATCAATTGCTAAAAACTTTTGACCGTCAACCTCGGCTCTTGGAAAAACAACATCTTCGAGTAAAACTTTTTCGCCATTTCTTTTTACAACAACATCAACTTCATTGCTTTCGGCAGTGCCAAGAATGTAAGAAATTTCATCAACTGAAAAAACTCTTCTGCCATTCATTTTGATAATTTGGTCTTGTGTCGTTAAACCACCTTGTTTGTTTGTGGTTGAGCCTTTAACAAATGAAGCAACTGAAGTTGTTGCAATGAGATTATTGCTTTGAATTGCTCCTGAAACGGCAACGGTAGAAACCATAAGCAAAAAGCCAAGAATAATGTTAAAAGTAGCACCTGCTGCAACAACAATAATTCTTTTCCACACTGCTGCTTTGTGAAAAGCTCGTTCATCATCGCTTTCTGAATCTTCACCTTCCATTGCACAATAGCCACCAAAAGGCAGAATTCTTAAAGCATATTTTGTTTCGCCTTTTTGAAATTTAAGAATTGAAGGGCCAAAACCAATTGCAAATTCATTAACTTTAATTTTAAAAAGTTTTGCAAAAATAAAATGACCAAATTCATGAATGAAAACAATCAAGCCAAAAATAATAATTGCCACCAAAATTGGCCAAACTGTGTTCCAAATGTTTAATAAACTAATTTTAATCGCCTCGTTATAAATATTTTCTCAAAACAGCTTCACGTGCTGCTTTGTCTGCTTCAACAATTTCCTCAACCGTTGTATATTCAACTTGTTTTTGATTTGTGTAAGCATCAAGAGCAATTTGCTCAATATCCAAAAATCCAATTTTGTCTTTTAAGAACAAACTAACTGCAATTTCATTTGCTGCATTAACTGCAGTAGGCACAAGACCACCTTTTGCAATTGCTTTTTTACAAATTTCCAAACAGCCAAAAGCAGTTGTGTCTGGCTCAAAAAATGAAAGTGTTCCGATTTTAGCCAAATCAAGAGTTTCAACCGGAGATTCAAAACGATTTGGATAGGTAAGTGCGTATTGAATGGGAATTCTCATATCAGGTACACCAAGTTGTGCAATGACTGAGTTGTCTGTGTATTCAACCATTGAATGAACAATGCTTTCTCTGTGAACTAAAACATCAACATTTTTAGGGTTGATGTTGAAAAGATGAACGGCTTCAATTAATTCAAAACCTTTGTTCATCATTGTGGCACAGTCAATGGTAATTTTTTGTCCCATATCCCAGTTAGGATGTTTTAACGCATCGCTTGCTTTAACATTAGTCAACTTTTCACGACTAAACCCAAAGAATGGACCACCAGAAGCAGTTAAAATAATTCTTTTTAACGCTTTGTTAGGAGCAGCGCCTTGCAAACATTGAAAAATTGCAGAGTGTTCAGAGTCAACCGGTAAAATGCTAATGCCTTTTTCTTTTGCAAGTTTCATTACAAGGTCGCCACCTGCAACCAATGTTTCTTTATTAGCAAGAGCAATTGTTTTATTTGCATTGATAGCGGCAACGGTTGGCACAAGACCTGACATTCCTACAAAAGAGTTTAAAACTGTGTTTGCACCTTCGTAAGTTGCGGCTTGCAAAACACCGTCTTCACCACTAAGCACTTTTGTTGAAGTATCACCAACACGTACTTTCAAATCTTTTGCAGCGTTTTCATCGCTTAAAACAGCAATTTCAGGAGAAAATTCTCTAATTTGTTTTTCGAGTTTTTCAACACTTTTGTTTGCACAAAGTGCTTTGATTTTATAACCTTGTTTTCTGGCAACATCAAGAGTTTGAGTGCCAATTGAACCGGTTGAACCTAAAATAGAAAGTTTCATAAATACACCTTATCTGTGAACAATAATAGGGAAGAACATAAGCATAATTGAAATGAATGGCGCAACAAAAATAAGAGAGTCAACTCTGTCTAAAATGCCACCATGACCAGGAATCAAATTGCCATAGTCTTTCAAATCAACTGTTCTTTTAATGAATGAGAAGAACAAGTCACCCACAAGTCCAACAAGCGGACAAAGTGCTGATAACAAAATCAACCAACCAAATTGAATGTAACTATTTTTATCAAGAATAGCCAAAGTCCAGAATAAAGCAATAATCAAATCACAAACAATGGTTGATAAAACTCCGCCTAAAACACCTTCAAGGCTCTTTTTAGGGCTAATAATTGGTGCGATTTTGTGTTTGCCGTATTTGCTACCAATAAAGTAAGCGCCAATGTCGCCAAACCAAGCGCCACCAAGTGTAATAATTAACAAGAATACACAGTCAGAAGACATATACATATAATCTTTTGAAACATACAAACTGTTGATGTATAAAACACTTGAAAGTCCAAAAGAAACTAAAAGTGTAATACCAACACCGAAAAATGTTTGATAAAGCCCCATTGTTTTAGGATTTGCCAAAATCATAAGAACAACTGCCAAAATGTAAATAGAAGTAATAAGCAAGCATGATGGCATAAATCCAAACAAAGGGAAGAATGCACTTGCAAACGCAAAAATGCAATTTAAAATAATAAATTTACTGTTTTTTACAAGTCCAGTTGTGTGTTGGCTTTCAAACATTGCAAGCACTAAAACCGCGCCTATAACCAAATTAAGTACAAATGTTTCTCTTGCCAAAAGTGCAACGATAACTAAAATTCCGCCAATTACACCTGAAATAATTCTTTGTTTCATTTATTTTTCTCCTTCTCTTTGTATTTATACTCCGCCAAATCTTCTGTTTCTTTTTTGAAAATCAAGAATAGCTTCATCTAAATGTTTTGGTTTGAAGTCAGGCCACAAAACAGTTGAATACCAAAATTCACTGTAAGCAGCTTGCCAAATCAAAAAGTTAGAAAGTCTATATTCGCCACTTGGACGAATAATAATGTCTGGGTCTGGTTGATTAGCAGTATAAATTCTTTTTGAAATGCTTTCTTCATCAATCTCTTCAAGTTTTAACTTGCCTTCAGAAACTGCGCTTGCAATTTGCTTTGTGGCAAAAACAATTTCATCTCTACCACCATAATTAAGCGCAATATTAAGATTAAGCCCGGTTGCATCTTTTGAACCTTCTTCTGCATCAACAATTAACTGCTTTAATTCATCTGAAAGTGGTTCAAGGTCACCAATGAATTTAACTTTAATGTTTTCATCTTTGAAGTTTTTAGCATCAACCAAATAATCCTTCAAAAGTTTCATAATTGCTTCAACTTCGTCCTTAGGCCTTTTCCAGTTTTCAGTTGAAAACGCATAAACAGTTAAATATTCAATTCCAATTTTGTTGCAGTATCTTGCAATGGTTTTAAAAGTGTTTGCACCAACAGAGTGACCTGCTTTTCTCGGCAAATTTCTTTTCTTTGCCCATCTACCATTGCCGTCCATAATAATGCCAATGTGTTTTGGTAAATTATCAAAGTCAACCTGGATTTTCTTCTTAAACATAAAAAATACCTTTCAAAAAGAATTTATAAGCCGACAAATGTTTTGTCGGCTTTAAAACTTCAAATTAATTAAACTGACATAATCTCTTTTTCTTTAGCGCTTGCTAATTCGTCAGCTTCTTTGCAATATTTATCAGTTAAGTCTTGAACTTTCTTTTCTAAGCTTTTAACATCATCTTCAGTAATTTCGCCATCTTTCTTTTGAGCCTTGATTTTTTCAAGAGCATCTCTTCTAGAAGCACGAATTGAAACTTTAGAATCTTCGCCTTGTTTTTTAATGTCTTTGCACAAATCTCTTCTGCGTTCTTCTGTCAATGGTGGGAAGTTAAGACGAATAGCTTTACCATCGTTAGTTGGGTTAATACCAATATCAGAAGCTTGAATTGCTTTTTCAATTTCTTTTAAAGTTGAAGCGTCCCAAGGAGCAATCATTAATGTTCTTGGTTCTGGAACAGAAACTGCAGCCATTTGAGCTACTGGAGTTGGTGTGCCATAATAGTCAACAACAACTTTGTTCAAAACAGCAGGGTTAGCTCTACCTGCTCTGATTGAAGCGTATTCTCTGTCTAACGCATCAATAGTTTTGTTCATTTTTTCTTCGCATCTAGTAATAATTTCACTCATTTTTATTTACACCTTTCTATATCAAATCTTATTAATTTTTATTTTACAATAGTACCAATGTCTTCGCCACAAAGAGCTTTAACAATGTTGTCAGGCTCATCGAGTGAGAATACCAAAATTGGCATATTATTGTCCATACTAAGTGAAGCTGCTGTGCTGTCCATAACTTTAAGACCTTTGTCAAGCACATCCATTTGGCTTAATTCGTGGAACTTAACTGCTTCAGGGTTGAGTTTAGGGTCAGAATCATAAACACCGTCAACATTTGTTGCTTTGAAAATAATGTCTGCATCAATTTCAATAGCACGAAGTGTTGCGCCTGTGTCAGTAGAGAAGAATGGGTTACCGGTACCGCAACCAAAAATAACAACTCTGCCTTTTTCAAGATGTCTTGTTGCACGGTTTCTAATATAAGGCTCTGCAATTCTGTTCATTTCAATTGCAGTTTGAACTCTAACTTCAACGCCTAATTGTTCAAGACCATCAGCAAGGCCGAGTGCATTAATAACAGTTGCAAGCATACCCATGTGGTCAGCTCTTGTTCTGTCCATTTGGCCACTTGAACGACCACGCCAGAAATTACCACCACCAACAACGATTGCGATTTCAGCGCCCAAATCAACACATTTTTTTATGCTTTTACAAACATCAAGCACTTTGTCAAAATCAAGGCCAACACCTTTTTCGCCAGCCAAAGCTTCGCCTGAAAGTTTAAGTAAAATTCTTTTATAAACTGGTTTCATAAATTTATTAATCCCTTCTTAGTTGAATTTTATTATATATAATAATACTATAATTAACCTTTAAAGTAAAGAAAAAAATTCATAAAATAATAAAAATTTTTCAATTTGTTTATTTTCACAAAAAACACTTGACAATTTAGTGCAGTTTCAATATAATAGAATTCGCAATTGAAAATTGCTGCTATGGCTCAGTCGGCAGAGCACTTCCTTGGTAAGGAAGAGGTCACCGGTTCAAATCCGGTTAGCAGCTCCAAAAAACTCTCGTTCTTTGGAACGAGAGTTTTTTTATCCATTGCGAAAGCAATGATGATATACAACTTTTTACGAAGTTGATGATATGCAATTCCTTGCGAAATTGATGATATACAATGCTCCGCATTGATTTATTCCTGATTTTATGTTATAATATATACAAGGTGGTGGTTTTGTGTTTGAAGAAATGTTTAGCATCGCAAAAAATAAACTTGTTAACATCAATGAATGTGTTAAGCAATTACCTGCGCCACAAGTTATCGTGCTTTTGACAGAAAATAACACGATTTATGTTGCAGAAAATGATGTTGATGGCTTGATTTGTGAAAAATTGAAAAGCGATAATAACACCAAGGTTGTGAAAATGCTTACAATGTGGAAAAACGGACAAATTGATTTGCCTTCAATAAAGTTTCGTAAAGCACTTGTTCTATTAAATGAAAATAACAATGATACTGAGATTTTATTGCAAGGAAAAGATGATTTTATAATTAAAAAATTGTCATCTACACTTCGATAGTAGCTGTTTTCAAACTTTGAATTAATTTGTGCTATTGGAAATAAAAAGATTATTGACTAGTTTGTGCTTTTTTGCTATAATATCAATATTAAAATAGAAAAGGAAGTTGATTATGGGATTTTTAAAAGGTAAAACAGCGATTATTACTGGTGCAGGATTTGCAACTTTGTCTGATGGTAGATGTGGTTCTATTGGTTACGGTATTGCAACTGCTTATGCTAAAGAAGGCGCAAATCTTGTTATCACAGGAAGAAATGTTGCAAAACTTGAAAAAGCAAAAGAAGAACTTGAAAAACTTTATGGTATTAAAGTTTTGATTTTCTCTGCTGATATTTCAGCAGGCTCTGATAATGACCAAATTGCAAAATCAGTTGTTGATGAAACAATTAAAGAGTTTGGTAGAATTGATGTGCTTATCAATAACGCTCAAGCATCTGCTTCAGGCGTTACACTTCAAGACCATACAACAGAACAATTTGACTTGGCAATGTATTCAGGTCTTTATGCAACTTTCCACTATATGAAAGCTTGCTACCCTTATTTGAAGGAAACACAAGGAAGTGTTATTAACTTTGCTTCTGGCGCAGGTTTGTTTGGCAACTTTGGTCAATGTGCTTATGCTGCTGCAAAAGAGGGTATTCGTGGTCTTTCAAGAGTTGCTGCAACTGAATGGGCTAAAGATGGTATTAACACAAACATCATCTGCCCACTTGCTTGGACTGCTCAACTTGAAAACTTTGAAAAAGCTTATCCAGAAGCATTTAAAGCAAATGTAAAAATGCCACCAGCAGGTCACTTTGGTGACTCTGAATTGGAAATTGGTAGAGTTTGCGTTCAACTTGCTTCTCCTGACTTTAAGTATATGAATGGCGAAACATTAACACTCGAAGGCGGTATGGGACTTCGCCCATAAGAATAAGAAAATTTTTAAAAGACAAGTCGTTTGACTTGTCTTTTTTGCTTGCAATTGTTTTTGTTTGTGTTATAATGAATTAATAAAATCCATAAGGAGAAAAACAATGAGTTATTGTACTAAAATTCAATTAGAAAACGGTGAAAGAGTTGACCTTTTTACACCTTCAATGTTCCGTGTTAGAATGCCAAAGTTGGACACAAAAGAGATTCCTGATATTTATGATATTCCTTTTTCAGTCGGTAAAACAGACGACTGGGAAAAGGTTGATTATGAGTTGGTTGAAGAAAATGATTTTTATTATTTAATCAAAACTTCTGAAATTCAAATTATTGTTAGAAAATGGTGTTATGACACAAAATCTAACAAAATTATGGTTAAAGATTTAAACGGCAAACCAGTTTATCCTACTGGAGAAAGCGTTTATGGTATGTTCTCAAACAAGTGCATTTGTTTTGATAGTGCAACATTTTTTGGTGAACAAACAACTTGCGATAGAGATAGCAAGTGGTTTTACAACAAAGAAACCGGACTTTACGACATTTTTCTTGAAAATGGCGAGATTTTTGACCTTTATTTTATCTACGCAAAAAGTTATAAAGAGGGTTATAAAAAGTTTAATACACTTGTTGGTGCAGAACCAATGCTCACTAAAAAAGGTTATGGCTTTTATCAAACACAGTTCTTAGGTGAAAAAGGCACACAAGAAACTATGATGAGAACTGTTGAAGAATTTAGAAAAAGAGATATTCCACTTGACACTTTTATACTCGATCTTGATTGGGGTGATGGTGTTATTGATGGTAAAGCTGCAACATGGGGCGATGGAATTGATTGGGATATTAACTTTAAATCACCGCTCACAGTTCCGCAAATGCTCCAAAAATTAAAAGAACAAAATGTTGAAGTAATGCTTATTCATCATAGTGTTCCACAGTATGACCACCGTTGCAATGAAGGTTGGGTTAAAAAAGAGGTTGATTCAGACCTTTGGTGGCAAAAAATGAAAGAGAATGCCGAAATGGGTGTTGTGGGCACTTGGCAAGATACAAGGAAAAGTGATATTACTGATTCAAGAATTTATAATGGTTTGCAAAAAATAATGGGCAATAAGCGTTGCACATTTATGGGCAACTATGAGTTGTGGCAAAACTGTTTTTGGACACAAGATACTCATTTCATTGCGGCTCAACAAAGAATTGGCGGCAGAAGAACACCGTTTAGATGGACGGGGGATGCAGAAGCAAATACTTGGGATGAGTTGAAATTCCAAATCAAAGGAATTACCAATAATCAAGGTGCTTTAAAAGGCATTTCTTATCTTACAAACGATGCTTGTGTTGGTCACGAAACAGACCTTGCAGTAAGAAGTATTCAGTTCTTATGTTTTACTGCAATTGCCCGTTCACACAACTCAAAACCTTGGAATTTGTATCAAGATAAAAACAATTTAGCACAAATGATGGCTATTGTTGATGACAATAAAACCACTGTAGATGCAGATTCTGTTGAATCAAAAATTCAACTTGATAAACAAGACAATGTTAAACAAGAAAACATTAAAAGCATTTTGAAACTTCGTTATCGTTTGTTGCCATATATTTACACAATGGCACACGAAACTTATGAAACTGGTTTACCTTTCACTCGTCCATTGATGATTGAGTTTGAGAATGACGAACTTTGCAATCAAAACCAATTCCCTTATGAATATATGTTTGGCGATTCAATTTTAGTTGCCCCTGTTTTTGACCAATTTGAAACTAAAAAGGTTTATTTGCCAGAAGGTCAAGACTGGTATGACTGGTTTACTGGCGAAAAGCATTCGGGTGGTCAATTAATCACAGTTGAAACAACCGACCTTTTAAAAATGCCTTTGTTTGTAAAACAAGGAGCAATTATTCCATTGCAAGAAGAGTGCAATTTTGTTGAACATGGTAAAAAGTTAGAAAATGTGGAATTTGCAGTTTACCCAGGCAAAGGTACTTACACACTTTATGAAGACGATGGTGTTACACTTGACTATAAAAAAGGTGTGTTTGCAACAACTGAAATTTGTGCTGGTGAAGATGAAAATGGATTGTTTGTTAACATTAAAAAGCCACAAGGCAACCAAGAAGTATTGCCTGAAAAACGCGATATTACAGTAAGATTTGTTGGTAAAGGCGAGTGTGACTATACACCATCTTGCTCATGCGCAACCCTTTCAAAAGATGGCAAGGACTTACTTGTAAACTTTACAATGACACCTTCAAAAGGTTGCTCATTTACACTTAAAAAATAAATCAAAAAGACAGGTCGAAGGACTTGTCTTTTTTTGCTTGCAATTGTATTTGTTTGTGTTATAATGAATTTATAAAAACCATAGGGAGAAATATTATGAGTTATTGTACCAAAATTCAATTAGAAAACGGTGAAAGACTAGACCTTTTCACCCCTACAACATTCCGTTTTAGAAAGCCACAGTTTGAAACACAAGAAATTCCTGATATCTATGACATTCCTTTTACAGTCGGCAAAACAGATGACTGGGATGAAGTGGAATATGAATTTACCGAGGAAAAAGGCTACTTCCAAATCAAGACAAGTCAGCTTTATATATACATCAAAAAGCATTCACACGGATATTTAAATAAAGTTATGGTCAAGGATCTTGAAGGCAATTCTCTCTATCCAAACATCGAGAGCGTGTATGGTATGTTTTCTAATAAATGTATCGTGTTCGATAGCGCTTCATTCTTCTTTGAGCCAACCGCATGCGACAGAGAGAGCAAGTGGTTTTACAACCGCGAAACAGGGCTTTATGATATTTTCCAAGAGCAAGGCATCTATGATTTGTACTTTATCTATGGCAAGACCTACAAGGAAGGGTACAAAAAGTTCAACACTCTTGTTGGCGCAGAGCCAATGCTTACTAAAAAGGGCTACGGATATTACCAAACTCAATTTTTAGGCGAAAGAGGTAGCCAAGAAACTGTGATGCGCACTGTTGAAGAATTTAGAAAAAGAGATATTCCACTCGACACATTTATTCTCGACCTTGACTGGGGCGATGGCGTAATCGATGGTAAAGGCGCTCGTTGGGGCGATGGAATCGACTGGGATATTAACTTTAAATCCCCACTCACAGTCCCACAAATGCTTGAGAAATTAAAAGAGCAAAATGTGGAAGTAATGCTTATCCACCATAGCATTCCGCATTATGAAAACCGTTGCAACGAAGGCTGGGTGCAAAAAGAGTACGATGCAGACCTTTGGTGGCAAAAGATGAAAGAAAACGCGGATATGGGTGTGGTCGGCACTTGGCAGGACACTAGAAGAACCGAAGTTACCGACTCAAGAATCTACAAAGGTTTGCAAGATATTATGGGCAACAAGCGTTGCACATTTTTGGGCAACTACGAATTGTTCCTAAACTGCTCTTGGACAAAAGATTCGAATGTTTCACCTTGTTTGCAAAGACTTGGTGGCAGAAGAACTCCGTTTAAATGGACAGGTGACTCCGAGACTAACACTTGGGAAGAATTTAAATTCCAAGTAAAAGCGATCACAAATGTCCATGGTGCTTTAAAAGGCGTGTCATATATCACAAATGATGCAACCGTCCGTGATCGCACCGATATTGCGGTTAGAAGTATTCAATTTTTGTGCTTCACTTCTATCGTTCGTTGCCACGACCCAAAACCATGGCACACTACAAGAACCAAAAAAGATATTTTGGCACAGATGATGGCAATTGATGAAGACAACCACACAGTTTTGGAAGAAACAGAAGTTGAACAACTTTTGCAACTTGTTGATGATCAAGATTTAGTAAAACAAGAAGGTATCAGAAATATTTTGAAACTTCGTTATCGTTTGTTGCCTTATGTTTATACTTTGGCACACGAAACTTATGAAACAGGTTTGCCTTTCACTCGTCCTTTGATGATTGAATTTGAAGAAGATGAACTTTGTAATCAAAATCAATTCCCACTTGAATATATGTTTGGTGAATCAATTTTGGTTGCTCCTGTTTGTGATGGTAATGCAACAAAAAGAGTTTATTTGCCAGAAGGTCAAGACTGGTATGACTGGTTTACTGGCGAAAAATATTCAGGTGGTCAAGTAATCACAGTTGAAACAACCGACCTTTCAAAAATGCCTTTGTTTGTAAAACAAGGAGCAATTATTCCATTGCAAGATGAGTGCAATTTTGTCGAACACGGCAAAAAGCTTGAATCAGTTGAATTTTTGGTTTATCCAGGTAATGGTGCATATACACTGTATGAAGACGATGGTGTTACACTTGACTATAAAAAAGGTGTGTTTGCAACAACTGAAATTTGTGCTGGTGAAGATGAAAATGGCTTGTTTGTTGATATTAAAAAGCCACAAGGCAAGTTAGAAGTATTGCCTGAAAAACGTGAAGTTACATTAAGATTTATAGGAAAAGGTGAAGGGGATTATAAACCTTCTTGTAACTGCGTTACTGTATTAAAGGAAGGCAAAGATTTGCTTGTTAAATTCACAATGGACACAACTAAAGGTTGTTCAATAAACTTAACAAAATAATTTAGGAGAATTTATGAAAATACTCGTTGTTTTTACAGGTGGGACAATTTGCTCAACATTAGAAAATGGCGTTATTGATGTTGACACAAAAAAGCCATACACGCTGATTGAAAAGTACAAACAAATCGATGAAACAGTTGAATTTGACACAGTTGAACCATATTTCATTTTGAGTGAGAATTTATCTTCCATTCACATTTTAAAACTTTTCAGTTGTGTTAAAGATAATTTAAACAAAGATTATGACGGAATTATTGTTGTTCACGGAACTGACACTTTGCATTATTCAGCATCGGCTTTGAAAATAATGCTTGGTAAAATTGATATACCTGTTTTGTTTGTTTCAAGCAATTTTCCACTTGAAGATGAACGTGCTAATGGTTTTGATAATTTCTGTGGCGCAATCAATTATGTAAACCAAAATAAAACTCCATCTGTTTATGTTGCTTATAAAAATAACGGGGAAGAAGTAGTTGTTCACTGCCCTGAAAAACTTTTAGATTATGATACTTTTTCTGACAAATTAAGAAGCATTGAAAATGATGTTTTAGATGAAAAGATTTTAGATTTGAGTGATTATAAATTGAATTTAAAATCAAATATTTTACGCATAAAATCTACTGTTGGAATGACTTTTCCGACTTTGAGCAATGAAAAATGTGTTATAATTGAAACATATCATTCAGGCACATTAAAAACAGATGACGGTTTGTTTTTTGAGTTTGTAAAACAAGCTAAAGAAAAAAACATTCCAGTTGTTTTGTGTGGCATTTCAAATGGTAATGTTTATGAAAGCGCAAAAGTTTTTAAAGAGTTAGATAATATTGTTATGTCAACCTTTGCACCAATATATACCTATATAAAATGCTGGTTGCTTTGCGACAACGGACTTGACGTTGCTTCTAACTTTTAATTAACCTAAATCACCCAAAATTCATACAATACTGTGTGGGGTGGTGGTTATGAGATATAAATATAAGCGAAATTTTAGAACATTTATTTTTTGCTCTATAATTTCGCTTTTTTTATTACTATTAATTGTTTTTACTGAAACTAATGTAAGACCAATTATGCTTGAAGTTGCAATTAATGATGCACAAGCTGTTAATGAAAGAATAATTAACAAAGCTGTTTTAGATGCATTACAAGAAGAAAATGTTGACTTTAATTCACTTATTAATATAAGTTATGATGAAAATTCAAATGTAAAATCAGTTACAACTGATAGCGTTTATTTGAGTAAGTTGAAATTAATAATTTTAAAAAACATTTCTAATGGTTTCAAAAATTTAGATATTGATTCAATTGCAATTCGGCTTGGGTCCTTTATCGATAATGAGTTTACATACGGTAGAGGACCAAATATAAAATTTAATTATGAGATGAGTAATACAGTAGATTGCGCTTATAAATCAGAGTTTGCTTCTACTGGCATAAATCAGTCTAAACATAACTTTTCTATTTATTTTACAACGCAAGTGTGCATTATAACCCCACTTTTTAACACTAACACAGTTTTCTCAAGCGAGATTTTGCTTAATGAAATGATAATTGTAGGTAATGTTCCAGAGAATTATACCAACATCGCAATAAAATAAAGCTTCGAGATTATTCCGAAGCTTTTGGCTTTTTAACAAATTCTCTTGCTCTAGAAGAGATATTGATTTTATCATAAGATTTTTTGAATCTAAATGTAACAGCAATTTTCTTTTTGCATTTGTCACATCTGGTAATATTAGTAAACGCTTTGATTTTTGGGTTGTATTTACCATTAAATTTAATTTTGTTTTTACAAACAGGGCAGTCAAAAAAGATTTTATCTTTATCAATGCCTTCTGCCTTTAAATCAGAAATTGAATATGGTTTAAAAAGCAATTTTTTATAAAAGTCAGGGTCATTAACACTTCTAATGTGTTTTGAAAAAGTTTCTTTTTCATAGCAAGAGCCCAAAATTTTACCACAAATTCTACTATCATCTTCGGCTCTGTGAAGTGAAAAGTTTTCTGTATTTATATTATAATGTTCAGCAGCTGCTTTAAGACTGATTTGATTGTTGTTTTCTGTCTTTATATATGTTTGGACATATTTTTGTAAATCAGAATAATTTATAATAAAATCCACGCTGTCACGTTTTAAAATTTCTTTGTAATTTTCAACCAACACGTGCAAATCGGTGTCAGACCAGGTTAAAAATATAGTTTCTGCATCAGGTGCGCACCATTTTACAAAATCATCAATAACACTTTTAAAGTCTTTGGATTTTTTTAATTCTTTTTCTGTGATGTGTGTCAACTTTTTAACAAATGAGTTTAACTTCTTTGAAAAAATAGGTTTAACCATTGAAGTAAAAGAGTCGATTTCAATAAACCTATCATTCAATTTGACAGCACCAATTTCAATTATTTCATTAATGTGTTTATCACTTTCAGGAATCTTTGTGCTATTAAATTCCAAGTCAAGAATAATGTAGTTTATAAAAATCACCTCCAAATTAATAAGGATTTTATCATAAATTCGCTTAGTTTACAACAAAAATTTATAAAATTTATTATTTTTTTAAAAAAATGCTTGCATTTGTAGTTGTTTTGTGATAAGATAACTTCGTTAACGAAATAAGTGCGTCTAAATACGCTTACAAGAAAGGATTGATATAGAATGAGAAAGGATATTCATCCAGATTACGAAGTATGTACAGTTAAATGTGCTTGCGGTAATGAATTTGAAACAAAATCTACTAAAAAAGAACTCCGTGTTGATATTTGTTCAAAATGTCATCCGTTCTTTACAGGCAGACAAAAACTCGTTGATTCAGGCGGACGTGTTGACCGTTTCAACAGAAGATTCAACGCTGCAAAATAATTTTAGCAGAATATGCCGTAGCTATCGTTTGATGGTTACGGCTTTTTCCATTATTATAAGACATTAAAGGGGTGAGAATTTGGCTGGTTATTTGACTGTTGACAAGGAATGTGACTATACTTTTGTCGAGAAAAAATCAAGGTTTATTGGGTATATAAAGCCTTGTCAAACCGAAGCGCAAGCAATTGATTTTGTTAATAGTATCAAGAAAAAACATTCTGATGCAAGACACAATGTTTATGCTTATGTTTTGCGTGAAAACAATAAACAAAGATATTCAGATGATGGCGAGCCACAAGGTACAGGGGGCCTTCCAGTTTTAGAAGTTCTCACAAAAAAAGGTCTTACTGACGTTTGCGTTGTTGTAACAAGATATTTTGGTGGGATTTTGCTTGGTACAGGTGGTCTTACACGCGCTTATTCAGAAGGTTGCAAAGGTGCTGTGAATTTAAGCGGCATTATTGAAATGTCTGAGTGTGACTGTTTTTCTATTGAATGTGATTATGGATTTTATAATACTTTGCAAAGCATTTTTGTGAAATTTAACGTTCAAATTGAATCATCTGACTTTGCTGATACTGTTAAACTTGAATGTTATATCAAAGCAGGTCAATTCGAAAAATTGTCAGATGAATTAGCAGAAAAATTCTCTGGAAAAATCTTGCCAAAACTTACTGATAAAAAATATTTTAAATTTGATGTAAAAGATTAAAGGGTTTTTAGAATTTTTGTCGAATAATTAAGTATAAAGGAGTGAATGAGATGTGTATTAGAGAAAACATTGAAAATAACGAAAAAATGTTTTTGTGTTCTGCTGCGACGCTTTCTTCTAATTCAAAGGGTAGAAAAACAGAAGAAGAAAAGTGTGATATTAGAACTGATTTTCAACGTGATAGAGATAGAATTATTCACTCTTCATCTTTTAGAAGATTAAAGCATAAAACTCAGGTTTTCATCGCTCCTGGTGGCGACCATTATAGAACTCGTTTAACTCACACATTAGAAGTTAATCAAATTGCGCGTACAATTGCTCGTGCTTTGTGTTTGAATGAAGATTTGACCGAAGCAATTTCACTCGGTCACGATTTAGGCCACACTCCTTTTGGTCACGCAGGCGAGCGTGCTTTGAATGAAGTTTTAGATGGTGGTTTTCGTCATTACGAGCAAAGCGTTAGAGTTTGTGACTCTCTTGAAAAAAGCGGAGAAGGCTTAAATCTTACATATGAAGTTTTAGATGGTATTGTTTGTCATACTAATAAAGATGCTGCTACTTTAGAAGGCAGAATTGTTAAATTTGCAGATAAAATTGCTTATATGAATCACGATTTTGATGATGCTGGGAAAGCAGGAATTTTGACAGAAGAAGATATTCCTGAAATTGTGAGAAACGCTTTTGGTAATTCAAAATCTAAACGTATTAATGCAATGGTAAAATCAATCATCAACAATGGCACTAATGATATTGATTTGTGTGAATGTGATAGAGAAGCATTTGATGCTTTTCACAAATTTATGTTCAAATCAGTTTATACCAATATGACTGCTAAGTCAGAAGAACCAAAGGTTGAACAAATGATTAAAACTTTGTTTGTGCATTTGTGTGAAAATACTGATAGGTTGCCAGAACAATATAAATTGATTGCTAAAAATGAGGGTGTGCCTCGTGCTGTTGCTGATTATATTGGTGGTATGACTGATAGATATGCAACTCATATTTATAATGAGTTTTTCGTTCCAAAATCTTGGATGGTATTTTAAGTTAAAAACATTTGAAAGGTGGGTGAGAGCTTGAAATTATCAGAAGATTTTATTAATGAATTACAATATAAAAATCCAATTGAAGAGGTTATTTCTTCTTATGTTGTGTTGAAAAGGACAGGTTCTACACTCAAAGGTTTATGCCCGTTTCACAATGAAAGAACACCTTCTTTTACTGTTTACCCAAACACAAATTCATTTTATTGTTATGGTTGCCAAAGTGGTGGAGATGTTGTTACATTCATAAAAACTGCTGAAAACCTTGACTATATTGAGGCGGTTAAACTTTTAGCAGACAGAAGTGGAATGTCAATGCCTGACACTGGTTATGATGATTCTGCCGAAAAATTGCGCAGAACAGTTTTGGCAATTAACCGTGAAACTGCGAAATTTTTCTTCCAATGTTTAGTTGAAAAAGTTGATGACGGCATTGGTGCAAAATATTTTGCTTCAAGAAATTTGTCTGTTGACACAATAAAGAAATTTGGTCTTGGTTATGCGCCTGACAGTTTTGACGCTTTGAGAAATCATTTGAAATCAAAAGGTTTTTCTGAAAGTGATATGATTGTTGCAAATGTTTGTGGCAAGTCACAAAAAACAGGCAGAGCATATGATAGATTCCGCAAAAAAGTAATGTACCCAATATTTGATTTAAGGGGCAATGTTATTGCTTTTGGTGGCAGAAAATTCCCTGGCGAAGAGGGTGCAAAATATATTAACTCTTCTGACACTCCTGTTTTTAAAAAGAGTAAAAATCTTTATGGCTTGAATCTTGCTAAAAATTCAGGTAGTGAAACAGTTATTTTGACAGAAGGTTATATGGACACAATTGCTCTTCATCAAGCAGGTTTTGATAACGCTGTTGGTGCTTTGGGTACTTCATTTACCGCAGACCAAGCAAATTTACTTTCTCGTTATTTCAAAGAAATTGTTGTTACAATGGATATTGATGAAGCAGGCCAAAAGGCAACCAAAAGGGCAATTGAAATTTTAAAAACAACCGGCATTAAAATCCGTATTTTGCAGGTTGAGGGTGGAAAAGACCCAGATGAATATATCAAAGAATATGGTGCAGAGCGTTTTAGAATGTTGCTTGAAGGCGCTAAAAATGATATTGAGTTCAAACTTATTGGTGTTAAAAATACAGTTGATATTAATTCTGATGCCGGCAAACTTGAATATTTAAAAGGCGCAATTGATATTTTGTCAGACATTTATGATGATATGGCGATAAATATCTATGCAGGTCGAGTTTCTGAAGAAACAGGTGTTGATAAATCAACAATTTTGACTAGAATAAGCAAAGTAAAAAAATCAAAAGATAATAGAAAACTCAAGAAAACTTTAGTTGATTTTACTACTCCAAGATTTTCTGCAAGTGATGTTAATCCACAAGCAAAACAATTCAAAAGAGCAAGTGCAGCTGAAGAAACTATTCTTTCAATTTTAATGCATTTCCCAAAATATCTTGACTATATGAAACAAAATCTAAATTCCGATGTTTTTTTAACAGATTTTAATAAAAATTTGTACTTGAAATTGATAGAAATTTTGGAAAATTATAATGAATTTAATATTTCTTATCTTTCTGATAGTTTTGATTCAAAGGAACTTGGAAAGGTAATTGAAATAAATAACAAGTTATCTTCTTCTCAACACATTGAGCAGATTATTGATGACTGCATAAAAGTAATAATTGAAGAAAAAGATAAACTTGGAATTGTTTCGCCATCTAATATGGACGATGACGAATTTTTAAAAGCAATGAATAATTTAGGAAAAAACAAGAAAGGTTAGGACTAAAAAATGGCTGAGATTAATAAAGAAATTAATAATGAAATTAATGATAAAATGAGTGAGATTGAAAACGAAAAACACGACCTTATCGATGATACTGTTGACGTTAAAATTACAGATGATTATGATAAAGAGCCAGATTTCGATGATTTAGAAGAACCACCTGTTGAAGAACTTGAAGAGATTTCTCAAGAAGAGCTTGACAATGCATTGGTTATTGATGATATCACATTAAATGACCCTGTTAAACTTTATTTGAAAGAAATCGGTAGAGTTCCGCTTTTGACAGGTGAAGAAGAAATTGAACTTGCTCAAAAAATCTTAGATGGCGACAAAATGGCAAAACAACGTTTGACAGAAGCTAACCTTCGTCTTGTTGTATCTATTGCTAAGAGATATGTTGGTCGTGGAATGCATTTCTTAGACCTTATTCAAGAAGGTAACGTTGGTCTTATTAAAGCAGTTGAAAAATTTGACCACACAAAAGGTTTTAAATTTTCAACATATGCTACTTGGTGGATTAGACAAGCAATTACAAGAGCAATTGCTGACCAAGCAAGAACAATTCGTATTCCTGTTCATATGGTTGAAACAATTAATAAATTGAAAAAAGTTCAAAGTCAACTTCTCCATGAAAATGGTAAAGAAGCAACAGAAGAAGAAATTGCAAAAGCAATGGGTCTTACAGTTGCAAGAGTAAGAGAAATTGTAAGAGTTGCTCAAGAACCGGTTTCAATGGAAACACCAATTGGTCCTGAGGAAGACTCAAGACTTATGGACTTTATTAAAGATGATGATGCTTTAGCTCCAGATGATGCTGCGTTAAAAACAATCACAAATGAAGATATTGACGCAGTTCTTAAAACTTTGGCTCCAAGAGAAGAAAATGTAATTAGACTTCGTTTTGGCCTTAAAGATGGTAGATGTCATACATTAGAAGAAGTTGGTTTGGAATTCAATGTTACTCGTGAAAGAATTCGTCAAATTGAAGCAAAAGCATTAAGAAAACTTCGTCACCCTGTTCGTTCAAATAAATTTAGAGACAAATAAGAGGTGCGAAAATGCGTATAAGCCTTGAAACAGATTATGCTGTGAGAATTGTTGACTGTTTGGCTGGGCAAGAGGGTCGAACAAGTGCAGCAGTAATTGCAGAAAAAACAAGGGTTACTGAAAAGTTTTGCTTAAAAATTCTTAGAAAACTCGTTTCGCAAGGAATAGTTAGGTCTTACAAAGGTGTTGGTGGTGGTTATGAACTTAACAAATCGCCAGAAGAAATAACCTTAAAACAGGTTATTGAAACTATTGAAGGACCGATTGTATTGAGTAGATGCCTGCAAAATGATTTTAATTGCGAACATAAAGATGGAAATTGCACTTGCTATTTTTACCAAGTGTTTTATGAAGTTTCTAAAGAAATGGCAGAACGTTTTGACTCGGTAACTTTCAAAAGAAAATAGAAAAATGGGCTCGTTTTCGAGCCCATTTTTTAATTGAAAATAAATTGAACTAAAATCATATAACAAGCAGTGCCACTAATAATGCTAAGTAGTGTATTTCTTTTTAAAAGGTGAAGTATTACTACAACTAAACTTGAAATTATTTCAGGTATTCCATAAGGATAGGAAACAAATGATGTGTTTCTAAGGCAATATATTACCAACATTCCCATAATTGCAAAAGGTAAAACCTGACTTAAATATTCAATGTATTTTGGTGTTTTCCTTTTTCCATTAAAGATAATAAAAGGCAAAAATCTAAGAGCAATTGTGATTATCGCAATTACTACAATTAAAAGTATTGAGTGTAAATTATTCATGGGCTCCACCTTTGTTTGAACCTTTCATAATTGTCAAAACTGCTGTAATTAATAGCATTGTAGGAATAAGAAAATTGCTTGCTTTGAATATTACAAGACAAACAACAGAACAAACAACACCAACTATTGCTGGCTTATGATTTTTGCTTGTTTTATATTGTTCAACAAAGATTGTAATGAAAAGGGCAGTTAATGCAAAGTCAATGCCTTTAGTATTAAAAGGAATGATATTTCCTAAAAGCGAGCCAATTATTGTACCAATTACCCAATAGCAATGGTTGAATAGTGAAACCAAAAAGTAATAAAGTGAACGATTTTCAACATCTTCTGGTAATTCACCACAGTTTAAAGAATAGGTTTCATCAGTAAGCGAAAAAATCAAATATGGCTTTTTAAAACCAGTGTTTTTGTATTTGTCAATCATTGAAATGCCATAAAACAAATGTCTGCCATTAACCATAATAGTAGTAATTGCTGTGGTAATCAATGAAGCGCCACCGGTTAAAAGGTCAATTGCAAGGTATTGCATTGAGCCGGCATAAATGAAAACACTCATAGCTAAAGACCACCAAATTGAGTAACCTTTTGAGTTTAACAAAATGCCAAAACCAATAGCTAAAACTACATAACCAGCCATAACTGGAATGGTGTTGATGAATGCTTTTTTCAAAGTATTATTCTTCATTTTAAAAAAATCCTTAAAAATATATATTTTTATTTATAATATCATTGAAAAAAACAAAAATCAATGGTATAATTATCATAATTATAGATATTTTTATGTAGGAGGTTGAAATTTTGGTTTTCAGAATATATGTTGAAAAAAAGCGTGGGCTTGATAATAGTGCTAAAAACCTATTAGGATTTATTAAAAATTATATTTCTTTAGAACCTCAAAGTGAACTTAGAACTTTTGAAAGATATGATTTTGACGGTCTTTCAAAAGAAGAATTCGATATAATTTCAAAATTAATTTTAGTAAATAGAAATACCGAAACTGCTTTTATTGATTATTTGCCACTTACAAGTGATTGGCGTAGTTTTTCAATTTCTCCAATCAACGGCAAATTCCAAGAAAGATTGTATAATTTGAAAAATGTTGCTCGTTCTTATGGAATTAGTGGCAATTTTAAGGTTAAGTATTCAAAAGTTATTGCAGTTTCTGAACTTTTAAATGATTATAAGTTAGATGAAATTAAAAGTTTGTTGATTGATAGAAATTATTATGAACTTCCTGATAATAACAAAGCTTTAAGCATATCAGAAGACATTTATAATTTTGGCGAAACAGTTGTTGATGAAGACTTTTTAAGTAAAAATGATGTACAAATTTATCAATATTTGAATAAAACATCGCTTAAAATGTCTAAAGAAACACTTTGCCTTATTCGTGACTATTTTAAACTTTTAAAAAGAAATCCAACGCTTGTTGAACTTTATTCAATTGACTCAGTTTTAACTTCTAAAATTTCGCCTGAAAATTTAAGATTTAATGAAATTAACTTTGAAGAAGTTGCTGGCAACTCTCCACTTAAAATCACAATAGATGAGTTTATTAGCATGCGTGAGCAAGCAGGCATTGAAAAACAAGGTGCAATCTCATTAAAGGACATTGCTTCTGCTGGCTA
Organism: Acutalibacteraceae bacterium; assembly: GCA_045649405.1. Taxonomy (GTDB): domain Bacteria; phylum Bacillota; class Clostridia; order Oscillospirales; family Acutalibacteraceae; genus RUG11462. Next base: position 49,558 of record JAZRPW010000015.1, on the reverse strand, counting down.
TGACTATATGAAACAAAAAGGTCAAATTCAAGATGTTGTTATTGAAGATGGCAAACCATATATTCAAACTCCAGTTGATGTTAATGGTGTTGTTGAACAATATTTAATTGGCTTTAAAGCAGGAAAAACTGACAAAACAGCAGGTTTTGATGTAGTTCAAAATCGTCTTGGTGATAATTTTGAAGCTTATCAATCATTGTGTCTTGATTGTCATACTTTTGTTGAAAAGAAAGCAAGAAATATTACTAATTGCACATACAAAACAGTAACAATTGGGGACTATTTGACCGACAAAGTTGCAAGAATGAATAGAGAATTAGGTATTGCAGCTTCTCTTGGTGGTCAAATCTTTAGCAAACACATTAAAAAACCAATTAACTATACCGCAACTGCTTTTGCAGGTACAAAGCCTTCATATTCTGCAAAACTCAGTGAAGGCGATAGCATTGTAATGCTTGGTAGTAAAATTAGAATTGAAGATTTATATGATAAAAAATTCACTCAAAAAAGCAATTACTTGCAAAGAGAAAAAATAATTCAATTTTGTAAAGAAGTTGCAAACGAAACTTACATAAAGAAAATTCTAGATTTTTCTAATGGTATTATTTCAGGCCTTTTAAAAGAGTTTTATGGTGTTGAAATTGACATTAACAGAATGATTAAATCAGACTGTTTGCCACTTTCTCATTTGGCTTTAAGTGTTCACAACTGCCGTTCTGCCGTTGTTGTTTCAAAAGATAATATTGATAAAATTAAAGCAATTTGTGCTAATATTGGCCTTTCTTCCCACATAATTGGTACTATTAACAAAGAACCATATTTAGTTGTGAAAAACGGTAAAAAACAATTGGCAAACATTTCAACCGAGTTTATTAATTCAGTTAATGATAATGAACGACACAGCGTTTTGATTAACGACTTGTCAAATAGAAAAATTGACTTTAATGAAAGTAATTCTGATTTGCAAAAACTTGCATTAAAAGATGCGTTTTTACAAAACCTTAAAAAGATTTCAATTTGTTCTAAAAAGGGTGTTTCATCAAGTTTTGACTCCACTGTTGGCGGTCTTTGTGTATTGGCACCTTTTGGTGGTAAAAATGAGTTGACTCCTGCAGATGCATTTGTTTGTAAAATTCCAACCACAACCGGTAATACAAACACAGTTACAGCAATTTCTTACGGTTGTAATCCTAAAATTTCAAATATTAGCCCGTATCATGGTGCTGCTTTTTCTGCAATGGAATGTATTTCAAAAATCGTTGCTACTGGCGCAAATTCAATTAACACAAAACTTGGTATTTGTCAAAATGTTTCAAATCCTAAAGGTTTTGCTTCTAAATTTGGCAATTTGTTTTCTTCAATTTTTGGTGCTTTTTCTGCTGAAATTGGTATGAATATTCCATCAATTTCTTATGATTTAACATTTGATGAAACAGGCGAAGAAATTTTAGATTTTTCATGTTTTGCAATTTCAGTTTTGAAAGGTAATGAAGTTATTACACCAGAATTGAAATCAACCGATTCAACCATTATTTTAGTGCCAATGCCTATTGTTCAAAAGACAGGGTTGCCTGACTATGATAAAGCAAAAGTTATTTATCGTCAAATTCATTACTTGTCTCAAAATGGCAAGGTTTTATCTGCTTCTGTTGTAAACGAAGGTGGTATTGCTGCCACTGTTGCAAAAATGAGTTTTGGTAACAACATTGGTGTTGAATTTGAACAGTTAGATGTTGATACTTTGTTTTCTGCAAAAGCTGCTTCAATTGTAATTGAAACTACAAATCCAGGTGCTTTTTCTGGTATGGATACTTTGATTATCGGTAAAACAACATCTGAACAAAAGTTTATTTTTGGTAATGAAACAGTTTCAATTAATGATGCTGTTGCATCTTATACAGGTACAATGCAAACTTATTACCCAACAAAAACTTTGCAAAAAACTGCAATGGCAAAAATTGATGAGTTTGTTTGTGAAGAAAAATTTGAAAGCACACAAAAATTTGCTAAACCTAAAGTAATAATTCCAGTCTTTACATCATTTGGTGGTGCAAACGATTGCAAACGTGCATTTGAAAATGCAGGTGGCGATGTTGAGGTTTATTGTATTAATCCTAAATCCTATCAAAAATCAATTGAAACACTTGCAGAAAAAATCAATAATGCGCAAATTTTATGTTTGCCATCTGGTTCAAATAGTTATTATTCAGCAGAGTTTGGTTTTAGCGTTATGATTAATGATTTAATTCGTGAATCAGTAGAAACTTTGCTTGAAAATGATGGTTTGATTATTGGTTTTGAAGAAGGATTTGACATTCTCCTTAGAACAGGGCTTTTGACAGAAGGTACATATAAACCTTATGAAAAAGGAGCATATTTGTCTAACAATGTTATTTCAAGACCGTTCTCAGGGTTCGTAAGAACAAAGGTTGTTTCAAACAATTCACCTTGGCTTAACGAATGCAAAACAGGTGATGTTTTCATTCAACCTTCATATCAATCAAACACAAGATTTATTGCAGATGAGAAAACAATGTTGAAATTAATTGAAAATAATCAAGTAGTTTCACAGTATATTGATAATAGCGGAAAAATTGCTGCAAAATTGCCGTTTAACCCTGACGCATCTACTTGTGCTGTTGAAGCAATTGTTTCACCAAATGGTAGAATTATGGGTAAATCTGCATTGCCACAAAGAAGAACAAGTGGCTGTTTTGCAAACATTCCTGACAACAGAAATATTAGAATTTTTGAAGCGGGAATTAATTATTTTAAAGGTTAAATTCGGAGGAGTTTATGAAATATTTAGTAGTATTATGTGATGGTATGGCAGACTTGCCAAATGACGTTTTAGGTGGAAAAACACCAATGCAGGTTGCTAACAAACCAATGATGGACAATCTTTGTAAAGTTGCTAAAATTGGTATGTGCAAAACCGTTGCAGAGGGACTAAAACCTGGCAGCGATGTTGCTAATCTTTCTGTTTTGGGTTATGATGCTAAAACTTGTTATTCTGGTCGCTCTCCATTAGAAGCGGCTAATCTTGGCATTGAACTTAAAGATGATGAAATTGCAATGCGTTGCAACCTTGTAACTTTGTCAGATGCAGAATCTTATGAAGACAGAGTAATGGTTGACTATTGTGGTGGAGACATTTCAACTGAAGAAGCTGATGAACTTATTAAAGCGTTACAAAAAGAGTTTGGCGATGAAAACAATGCTTTTTATACTGGTGTTCAATATCGTCATTGTTTGGTTTCAAAACTTGGTGGTTTAGGTCTTGAATTTACACCTCCACACGACATTTCTGATAAAGTTGTTGGCGAATATTTGTCAAAAGTACCAGAAGCGCAAGTTTTTGTTGAGATGATGAAAAAGTCTGTTGAGATTTTGGAAAATCATCCAGTTAACGTTAAAAGAAAACAAGAAGGCAAACGCCCAGCAAATTCTGCTTGGTTCTGGGGAGAAGGCAAAAAGCCACAACTTCCTTTCTTTAAAGATATGTTTGGTGTATCTGGCGCAGTTGTATCTGCAGTTGACTTAATTCGTGGAATTGGCAAACTTTCTAAAATGGAAGTTGCTGAAATCGACGGTGTAACTGGTTATATAGACACTGATTTTGATAAAAAAGCAAACACTGCAAAAGAACTTCTTTCAAGAAATGACTTTGTTTTTGTTCACCTTGAAGCACCAGATGAATGTGGTCATAGGGGAGAAGCTGAAAACAAAGTTAAAGCAATTGAGCTTATTGATGAAAAGATTTTGACTCCACTTTATCAAGAAATTCAAAAGTATGGAGATTTTAAAATTCTCATTATGCCTGACCACCCAACTCCGCTTGTTACTAAAACTCACTCATCTGAGCCAGTACCGTTTATGATTTTTGACAGCCAAAAAGAATACGATGGCGCTGATGTTTTCACAGAAGAAAACGCTGAAAAAACAGGACTTTACATTGACAAAAGCGTTGATTTAATGCCAATGTTTTTGGGTAAATAATTATGAGTAAGAATGTAATTGTTACCGGCGCTACTCGTGGAATTGGCAGACAAATTGCTCTTGATTTGGCGAATGAAGGCTATTTTATAATCGGTATTTATAAAAATAGTGATGAAAGTGCTAAAGAACTAGAAAGTTTGTCTGCTAATATTAAAACCTACAAATGCGACATTTCTAAATTTAGTCAAGTTGAAGAAACTGCGAGAAAAATTTTAGCTGAGTATAAAAATATTTACGCTCTTGTAAACAATGCAGGAGTAGCAAAAACTTCACTTTTTACTGATGTTAGCGAGCAAGATTATGACAACATTTTTGATACTAATGTAAAAGGTGTTTTTGCTCTCACAAAAGCAATTTTGCCAACAATGATTAATGAAAAACAAGGTAAAATTGTAAACATCTCATCAATTTGGGGTGTTTGTGGTGGCTCTTGTGAAGTTGTTTATTCTGCTTCAAAATCTGCTGTCATTGGAATGACAAAAGCATTAGCAAAAGAAGTTGGTCCATCTGGTATTAATGTTAATGCAGTAGCTCCAGGTGTGATTTTAACTGATATGCTTGACAATTTGTCTGAAGATGATTTGCTTTCACTTGCAAGCGATACTGCGTTAATGCGTAACGGCACACCTAAAGATGTTTCAAATGTAGTTAAGTTTTTAATTAGCCAAGATTCATCTTTTATGACAGGACAGGTTTTGACTGTTGATGGTGGTATGATATAAAAGAAAACCCTTGAAACTTTTATGTTTCGAGGGTTTGTTTTTTAAACAGTTCCAGTTACTGTAATAACTGTAATGCCAGGTGTTGTAGTCCAAGTGCCATCTGTGTTTTGTGTAAATGTTGCTGCTGGCACTGTAATTTGACCTAACACTGTTGAGAAAATATCTGTCGTTTCATCATAAGTGTAGTTTGTGGTTTCTACCCAAGGTGCACCATTGTAAGTTACTGAAATTCCAGTTAGAATTGGGTCGAAAGTATCTGTTAAAACAACATTGTCTGTTGCAAGCGCTTGAGTATTACCAAAGTTTTCAATAACAAAAGTATAGGTCAATTGACCATTTTCAGTTACAATAGAAGGTGTTAATGACTTGCTAATATTAAGATTAGCAGCGTCTAAACTGTTGATTGTTTCTGTTGCTGTAACCGGTGTTACAAGTCCACCACCTGTAACTGTAACAGTGTTGGTGATAATGGCTTGAGTGTCAAGTGGAGCATAATCTGTTGTAGTTGCTTCATAAATAAGCATTGCATTAGAATTTGCTGGAATATTAATACCACTGATAACTAATGGTGGGCCTGCATTAACAGTTGGTGCTGCTTGCAAAACACCGTTAATATAATATTTAATAGAACCAGCAGTATAAGCAAGTGGATAAACTGTTGCTCCATCAAATGTGTAACCGCCTAAATCATCGGTTACGCTAAGACCTGTAACAGCAACACTACCGCTATTAACAAGTGTAACAACATAAGTTACGCTATCATTAGCGGAATACTCATCAACAACTGCAGTTTTTGTAGCAGAAATTGTTTCTAAAATTTCGCCTGTAACTGTGTTAGAATTCGTTGAACCTCCGTTGTATGAAAGTGTGGCGTAGTTTGTAAAAATAGCCATACATTACATTTCTCCATATATTTATTCAAGGCAAATGCCTTTACTATAGAATTTGAAACAATGTTTTTTGTTGTGAAAAAGGGAAGTATACTAAAAAAATATACCCCCCTATTGACAATATACCCCCATAGGGTATATTATATATTTGGAGGTAGGGTTATGGATAATAATTGTTGTAATAAAAAGACACAAAGAAGTGCTGAAGATAAAAAACTAATTATAAACAGACTTAATAGAATAAGTGGACAAATTAACGGCATAACTAAAATGGTAGAAAATGATGCTTATTGTAATGATATTTTAATTCAATTGTCTGCTGTCAAAAATTCTGTTAAAAGTTTATCAACACACATTTTAGAAAATCATTTGTATATGTGTGTTACAAGAGATTTGGAAAATGGCGAATTAGACACAATTGATGAACTAATTAGCTTATTTAAAAGATTTAATCAATAGGAGGTGTAAAGAATGGATAAAATCGTAAGATGCGAAAAATGTGGCGCAATGGTTAAAGTTTTAATCGACTGTACTTGTGAAAACTGTGGCATTAAATGTTGTGGCGAACAAATGAAAGAAATTTCAGAACAAGAAGCTCAAAAATATTTAGAAAAATAATTAATGCATAATGCAAACTAAATAAAACAAAACAGGACTCAAAAAGAGTCCTGTTTTGTTTTTCAAAGGGGAAATATGAAAAAAGTATATATCCATACGAAATTATCAATTTTGTCTGCTTTTTAGCCGGGGGAATCACTTCCGACTAAAAAGCAGTTGCAAGCTATAATATTTTAGGGGGAATATTTATCTTGCATAATTATAATAACAGATAAATTTTAACAAACTTTGAACACTATTTTAATGGTGTATTAAAGTTTTATTAATCTTTTGTCAAAAAATAAAAAAGCCACACAAAAAGTGCAACTTTTAGTAGAAAATTTTGAAATCCCGCCCTGCCGTAAGAGTCAAGCATTAGATATAACCTGAACGGAATTCAGGTGGGTGCTCGCCGAATGGTTTATGCGCTTCCAACGTCCCGTAAAAACGGGGAGGCCTGCAGGTCCGGCCATTCGAGTCAAAGCTCCCAATTTACAAGTGTAGGGTTATAGTAGCAAGACTGTAAGCGAACAGGGCAGGGGAAAATCAAATTAAGTTTTATTTTTCGTCAATTTCGTAAAAATCTTCTAATCTGTTGATAAAGTTATCAGCAACTGTTTCATATTCATCATCATCTTCGATTTCTTCAAAATATGTGTCGCCGTTTTCTTCTTCAATAGCTTTCATGATAACAAGTGAGCCGTCATCATCTTCAACAGGAGAGCCGTCTTCGTTGCAAGGTGTGAGAGCTACATATTTATCATCGCCATCTTCATAAGCGTCAATAACTTCAAAATTATAAGTGTTGCCTTCTTCATCAGTAAGTTCAACTAAATCTGGTGTATATTCTTCGTTCATATCTTTTACTCCTTAAATTTATTCTACACACATTTTACTATGTTTATTAGTTTTAGTCAACAACTTTTTATTAAATAATTTTGTTGATTTTTTAAGCATTTTAATGTATTATTATATTATTATATAATAAAAGGGAAGATTTTGATTGAATTTTGTAGCACCATGTCTTTTTGGACTTGAAGGAATTTTAGCTGACGAGTTAAAACGTCTTGATATTAAAGATGTAAAGGCAGAAAATGGTAGAGTTTTGTTTTCTGGCGATAGTTATACTTTAGCAAGGGCTAATATTAACCTTAGAACTGCTGAAAGAGTTTTGATTTTGGTTGGTAGATTTAAAGCAACTAATTTTACAGAACTTTTTGAAAATGTTAAAGCATTGCCTTTTGAAAATTTTATTGGAGAAAATGATGCTTTCCCGGTTAAAGGTTGGTCTTTGCAGTCAAAGTTGCATTCAATTCCAGATTGCCAAAAGATTATTAAAAAAGCAATTGTTGAAAGATTAAAATCAAAATATAAAACTGATTGGTTCAATGAAACTGGCAAGAAATATCAAATTCAGTTTTCTTGCCTTAAAGATGAAGTTTCTATTATGATTGACACTTCTGGCGAAGGTCTTCACAAACGTGGTTACAGAGCAAACGCAAATGAAGCACCAATTAAAGAAACATTAGCAGCAGCATTTTGTTTGCTTGCAAGAATTTTTCCTGATACTAAAATTTATGACCCATTTTGTGGCTCTGGCACAATTTTGATAGAAGCAGCAATGCTTGCTAACAACATTGCACCAGGTCTTAAAAGGGGATTTGTTTCAGAAGGTTTTGATTTTGTAAAACCTGATGCTTTTAGAGTTGAACGTGAGCGTGCAATTGATGCCATATCAAGAACAAAAGACTTTAAAGCAGTTGGTTCTGATATTGATTTGGCTGCTTTGGTTGTTGCAAAAGAAAACGCTAAAAAAGCAGGTGTTTCTGACTGCATTGAGTTTGTTAAAAAAGATGTAAAAGATTTTGAACTTGCTGAAGAAGAAAGAGCACTTATAATTACTAATCCACCTTATGGCGAACGTTTGCTTGATATTAAAGAAGCAGAAAAGATTTATGAAATAATGGGTAAAAAATTCATAAAACAAAAAGGTAAAAAATATTATATTATTACGCCAGATGAACAATTTGAAAAAATATTTGGCAGAGAAGCTGATAAACGAAGAAAACTTTATAACGGTAATATAAAATGTCAATTGTATATGTATTTCAAAGCGTAAAAGGAAGTTAAAATTATGAAAACTTATTTTATTGTTAATCCAACTTCAGGCAATAAAAGTGCGTTAAAAACAATCAAATCATTAACAGAAAACTTTGAATTTGATTTTGAAATTATCGAAACTGAATATCCACATCATGCAACTAACATCGTCAAAGCAATTGGGCAAAAAGGCGAAAAATGCCGTGTCTTTGCTTGTGGTGGAGATGGCTCATTGTTTGATGTTGTTAATGGTGCTGTTGGTTTTGATAACGTTGAAGTTGGCACAATTCCTTGTGGCTCTGGTAACGATTACATAAAATATTATGGCGATAAAAAGCATTTTTTAACTAGTGATTATGTAGAAAATGGCAAAGCAATGCCGATTGATTTAATCAAGTTTAATGATAAATATTGTGTTAATATTGCTTCAATTGGAATGGACGCTTATGTTTGTGAGCAGAAAGAAAAACTTCAGTTTTTGTCTAAAATTAGTGGCAGTTTGGCATACATCGTTGCATTGTTTATAACCTTCATTTTTCATATGAGTGAAAAATTCAAAGTTAAAATTGATAACGGGGAAGTAATTGAAAAAGAGTTTATGTTTATTGTTGCTGCAAACGGCAGATATTACGGTGGCTCTTTTAATCCTACGCCTGACGCAGTTGTAAATGATGGTTATATTGATGCGATGACAATTAACAAAGTTAGCAGACTTGATGTTTTAAACTTAATAGGCAAATATCAAAAAGGTTTACATAAAAATATGAAAGAGTTGTGTGAAATTAAACATGCAAAACGAGTTGAAGTAATAAGCGAGAAAACAGTTCCTGTTAATCTTGATGGCGAACTTTTTGATTCTAAGATTGCTGTTTTTGAGATGGTTGAAAACGCTGTTAAGTTCATTGTTCCAACCAATCTTTATGAAAATGTTTGTAAAAAAGAAATGGCAATTAAAAACTAAAAAACACTTGATTTTTTATAAAAAAGTATTAAAATAGAAATATTGAATTTATTTATTAAGGAGAATTTATTATGACAATCAAACCTTTAACAGATAGAGTTGTTGTTAAAATGCAAGAGGCAGAAGAAACTACTAAAGCCGGCATTATTTTAACAAATACTGCAAAAGAAAAACCACAAATTGCAGTTGTAACTGCAGTTGGTCCTGGCGGCGTTGTTGACGGAATGGAAGTTGAAATGCTTGTTGAAGTTGGCGACAAAGTTCTTTTAAACAAATATGCAGGAACAGAAGTTAAAGTTGATGATACTGATTATATTATTGTTCGTCAATCAGACATTTTGGCTATTGTTGAATAATTGGAGGTAAATATTTATGGCTAAAGATTTAATTTATGGCGAGGCTGCTCGTAAAAAATTACAAGCTGGTGTTGATAAATTAGCAAACACCGTTAAAGTTACACTCGGCCCAAAGGGAAGAAATGTAGTTTTAGATAAAAAATATGGTGCACCACTTATTACAAATGATGGTGTTACAATTGCAAAAGAAATTGAACTTACTGATAACTTTGAAAATATGGGCGCTCAACTTGTAAAAGAAGTTGCAACAAAAACAAATGATGTTGCTGGTGATGGTACAACAACTGCAACACTTTTGGCTCAAGCGCTTGTTCGCGAAGGTATGAAAAACGTTACCGCTGGTGCTAATCCAATGGTTATTAGAAAAGGTATGCAAAAAGCAGTAGATGCTGCTGTTAAAGCAATCATTAACAATTCAAAAGCAATTGATGGTACTGAAGATGTTAAAAGAGTTGCTGCTGTTTCATCTGCTGATGACTATGTTGGCGAACTCATTGCTGATGCAATGGATAAAGTAACCAAAGAAGGCGTTATTACAATTGAAGAGTCAAAAACTGCTGATACAACTTGTGAAGTTGTTGAAGGTATGATGTTTGATAGAGGTTATTTATCACCTTATATGGTTACTGATACCGATAAAATGGAATGTGAACTTGATAATCCTGCAATTATCATTACAGATAAAAAGATTTCAAACATTCAAGAAATTTTGCCACTTTTAGAGCAAATTGTTCAAGCAGGCAAAAAATTCCTTATCATTGCTGAAGATGTTGAAAATGATGCAATTTCTACAATCGTTTTGAATAAACTTCGTGGTACATTTACTTGCGCCGCAGTTAAAGCTCCTGGCTTTGGCGATAGAAGAAAAGAAATGCTTCAAGACATCGCAATCATCACTGGTGGTACTGTTATTTCTGACGAACTTGGTATGGATTTGAAAGATGCTACTTTAGATATGTGTGGTAGCGCGAAAACAGTTAAAATTACAAAAGAAAACACAACAATTGTTGATGGTATTGGCAATCAAGCAGACATTAAAGCTCGTTGTGAGCAAATCAAAACTCAAATTGAAAAAACAACTTCTGACTTTGATAGAGAAAAACTTCAAGAACGTCTTGCTAAACTTGCAGGCGGTGTTGCAGTTATCAAAGTTGGTGCTGCTACTGAAATTGAAATGAAAGAGAAAAAGTTAAGAATTGAAGACGCTCTTTCAGCAACAAAAGCCGCTGTTGAAGAAGGTATTGTTGCAGGTGGTGGTACTGCACTCCTTAATGCAATTCCTGCAGTTAAAGAAGTTGTAGAAACTTCTGAAGGCGATGAAAAAACAGGTGCTCAAATTGTATTAAAAGCACTAGAAGAACCAGTTAAACAAATCGCAACAAATGCTGGTCTTGACGGTAGCGTTATCATTGCAAAAATTCTTGATTCAGGCAAAGTAAACTATGGTTTTGATGCTTATAGAGAAGTTTATGGTGATATGATTGAAGAAGGTATTGTTGACCCTACAAAAGTTACTCGTTCTGCACTTCAAAATGCTGCTTCAGTTGCAGCAATGGTGCTTACAACTGAAAGTTTGGTTTCTGATAATAAAGAAGATGCTGCTAAAGAAGCAGCGGCTGCAGCAGCTGCTGGCATGGCTGGTGGCATGGGTGGAATGTATTAAGCCTATAAAAAATAAAACCTGTAAGAGAAAACTCTTACAGGTTTTTTGTTTTTTAAAAATTAATCAGTTAAGTAGTATTTTAATAAAGATTGCAACAACTCATCTCTATCAAGTTTAGTAATTTGGCTTCTAGCACCTTTGTGAGTTGTGATGTAGGTTGGGTCTTCTGAAAGAATATAACCAACAAGTTGATTTATTGGATTATATCCCTTTTCTTTTAATGCTTCATAAACTTGGTTTAAAACTAGTCTTATTTGCATATCTTTCTCGCTACCTAATGAAAAAGGTATTGTCTTGTCAGTCATAATTTTCACTCCTAATTTCAAGTTTTGTTAATTATAGCACAAAAATTTAACAATGTAAATTGTTTTTTTAAGAATTTAAAGATTTTTTAACAATTCATCTGCAATTTCTTCGATGTTTTTGTTATCAACATCAATTACAACATCTGCAACTGATGTGTAAATAGGCAAGCGTTTGTTTAAAAGATTAGAAATAGCGCCCAATTTGTCATCAGTTTGCAATAATGGTCTTGTTGTATCATCTTTTAATCTGTTGTAAACCTCATTTGCTGAAATGTTTAAGAAGAATAATTTTCCGCATGTCTTTAATATTTCAACATTTTTTGGGTTTAAAACAGCGCCACCACCGAGTGAAATAATATGATTTTCCAATTTGCAAATTTCATTAATTGATTGACTTTCAAATTTCCTAAATTCATCTTCGCCGAACTTATCAAAAATATCTGAAATACGCATTTTTTGACTGTTTTCAATGTATTCGTCTAGATCTATGAATTTGTAATTTGTTTTTTTGGAAAGTGCTTTTCCAATGGTTGATTTTCCACAACCCATAAAGCCGCATAAAATAACATTCATTGTGAAAATCCTTTTAACTTTTTTTAAAAAATATCAAAAAAATATTGACAAAATTGAAATTTTTACTTATTATGTTTAATACAGTAACATTGTAACAGATTTTTTAAAATTTGTCTACTGTATATTTCAATTTTTGGAGGCAATAAAATGGTATTTGAAAAAGTTAGCAATATATTAGCAAATCAATTTGATGTTGATGAGTCAGAAATCACAATGGAAACAAATTTGGTTGATGGCCTTAATGCTGATAGTTTGGATTTTGTTGATTTAATTATGTCACTTGAAGATGAATTTTCGCTTGAATTTAATGAAGATGATGCTGATAAATTCAAAACAGTTGGTGACATTGTTAAACACATTGAGGAAACAATTTAGTTTTTTTGAGCAACTAACTTTTTTACGAGTTAGTTGCTTTTTTTATTTGTAAATAATACTTGAATTTGTGCCTATTCTATGTTATTATAAATTATAATTATAATATTATGGAGGTTTATGATGCTTAAGAGATTTATGACTTGCGCTTTGATTGTTTTGCTTGTTGTTGTAACATGCGTTTGTTTTAATGTGTTTGCAAATGAAAGCACAGGTGTTAAGGGCGACTTGAATTATGATGGTGTTTTAAACAGAAAAGATTATAGATTGCTTGAAACCTACATTTCAAAAGGTACAGGTAACATTGACTTAACACAGGTTGATTTTAATGATGATGGTTCAGTTAATGAGTCCGATAAAACAGCAATGGAAAATGCTATTATTAAAAACTTTGACAATAATGATGATGGTAAAATAACAGCTACTGATTTCCGTTTGCTTGAGAAATATTTAGCGAAATATGATGTTAGCAAACTCGGACAGTTTGATGTAACAAAGTGTGATTATAATGGTGATGGAAAAGTTGGTTTTGTTGACTTAAATCAATTAGGTTACTATGAAATTTTTGAACAATATACACCGGCTTATTAATAAAAATATTTGATTTTGAAAGGTTGATTATTATGAAAAAAATTATTTCTATTCTTTTGGCTTTGGTTATCGTTTTATCTTGTGCAGTTTTGTTTGCTTCATGTAAGAGTGAAGAAAGCACACCAGCAGTAGAAGAATATACTTCTTCAAACAATCAAGAAGTTGTTACTGAAGCTCCTACAACTGAAGAAACAAAATACACAGTAATGGGTGGTAGTGACCCTTACGTTGAAGACATTTTCTAATTATGTTTAAAATTGAAATGGCGGGCTTTGTAATTGAAGTTCGCAACAAATATGATTTTGTAAAAAATCAGTGTGTAGATTATATTGTTGATGACGATAAACAAGCTTTGTTTAGTGTTGAAGCATCAAGTCAAGAAATTGAAAAAGAAAAACAAGATGCATTATTTGCAACGAATGATGGTTATTTAGAAAGCGTTTGTATTTATAGAAACATTGCTTTAATGTTACCAAAGTATGATGCGTTTCTTTTTCACGCTGCTGTTGTAAAGGTTGATGACAAAGGTTTTGCTTTTACTGCTAAAAGTGGCGTTGGCAAATCTACACACATTAGATTGTGGCAAAAGTTATTGGGCGACAAATTAACTATTGTTAATGGTGATAAGCCTATCATTAGAGAAATTGATGGGAAAGTTTATGCTTTTGGCACACCTTGGTGTGGCAAAGAAGGGTATAATGTTAATACAAGCGTTGAATTAAAAGCAATTTGCTTTATTGAACGTGGAGAAGTTGATGAAATTGTACCTTTTGAAAAAGCACTTGCTGCAGGCAAGATTGTTCATCAAATTATTGTTCCAAAAACTTCTGCAGATACTATCAAAGTTCTTGATATGTTAGATTCGTTTATTAACAAGCTTGATGTATGGAAGTTGAAGTGTACAATGGACATTTCAGCTGCTAAACTAAGTTATAATGCTATGAAAGGCGGTATTAACAATGAAAATTAAAGAAGGTTTTGTTGTTAGAGAAGTTGCGGGTACATTTCTTGCACTTGCTACTGGAGATTTGAGCAAAGTTTATAACGGCTCAATCACTCTTAACTCATCTGCAAAATTTATTTTTGATTGTTTTTTAGAAGATACTACAAAAGAACAGGTTGTTCAAAAAATGGTTGAAAATTATGACGGTCTTGATGAGAAAACCGCAAAGGAAGCTGTTGACGAATTTGTAAAAAAACTTGCAGAGGAGAATTTGTTTGATTAGTCTGCACATGAATGAAATGGTCGGATTGATTAAAGAGGTTATTTCTTCTGATGGTGAATTTAGACTTTACCCAAAAGGTACAAGTATGTTACCGTTGATTAGGCAAGGAAAAGACTCGGTTATACTTGTTAAACCGAGTCTTTTATCAAAAGGAGATATAATTTTATACAAAAGAGAAAACGGCCAATTCGTTTTACATAGAATTATTAAAATAAAAGGTGATGACTTAATTATTTGTGGTGATAACCAGTCTGATTTAGAAACAGGTATTAAAACATCTGATGTCATTGCAAAGGTCAAAGCTGTTTATATTGATGAAACTCGTTACGAGGGCGTTACAGGGAATAATAATGAAACAATATATTTCATTAAGTTAATGTTAAAAAGAAGATTTAAACCAACAATTAATAGATTTAAAAGGGTTGCAAGAGACCCATCTTTAATCTGGAGGAAATTGAGAAAGTGAAAAAGCAAACTAAACCGTCAACTCCATTGAAATGGACATATTGCGCAGTTAAAAAGCAGCTACCAATTGTGTTTTTATTGGTGGTTTTGAACTCGTTGCTTGCTTGTACTGGTACAGTAATTGCGCTTGTTTCAAAATATATTATTGATGAAGCAATATCAAAAAATATGCCTAGTTTTTATTTGTGGGTTGTTGTTTTAGTTTTGGTTTATCTTTTTATGCTCGTTTTTGGTGGTTTAACCAATTATTTAACTGAAAGATGTAGAGCAATAATTGAGCGTAATGTAAAGGCGAACTTTTTTCAAAGAATGACTATGAAAAAGTATGAAGATATCAGTTCTTATCATAGCGGTACTTTGCTTAACCGCCTTACTTCTGATGTTAATATCATTGGCAACTGTGTAACACATGTTTTTCCAACATTTATTTCAACAATTGTAAAACTTATTTTTGCTTTTATCGTTGTTGTTTCATTTGAGCCATGGTTTGCTCTTGTTTTTGGTGTAGGCGGCATTGTTATTTTCATTGCAACAAGATTGTTAAGAAAGCAATTAAAGTCACTTCACAAAAAAGTTCAAGAAGAAGATGATAAGGTACGTTCTTTCTGGCAAGAGTGTTTGTCGAACTTGCTTGCTGTAAAAGTTTTCTCTAATGAAAGCAATATGGCAGTTAAGTCAAGTGATTTGCAAGAAAATTGCTTTAGAGCAAAAATGAAAAGAGCAATGTTCTCAATGATAACCGGATTTTGTTATAGTGGTTTGATGTATGCTGGTTATTTATTCTCATTCATTTGGTGTGCAACCCGTTTGATTGTTGATGTTACATTTACTTATGGTACATTTACTGCGATTATGCAACTTGTTTCACAAGTACGTCAACCGTTTTCAACCGTTTCAGGTCTTATTCCACAATATTATAACGCAATGGCTTCTGCTGAGCGTATTATGGAAATTGAAGAAATGCCTGACGAAGAAATTGATGATGAAAATTTTGATTTTAATGATGTTTATTCTAAATTAAAATCAATTAAAATTGATAATTTAGCTTTTTCTT
Organism: Acutalibacteraceae bacterium; assembly: GCA_045649405.1. Lineage (GTDB taxonomy): Bacteria > Bacillota > Clostridia > Oscillospirales > Acutalibacteraceae > RUG11462. The sequence goes on along the minus strand of JAZRPW010000015.1, from coordinate 33,684 downwards.
ATAAAAGAGATAAAGTTTTTAATAATTTGAACTTTGAAATTAAAAAAGGCGACTTTGCCGCAATTGTTGGACATTCTGGCATTGGTAAAAGTACCTTGTTTAAAATTATGCTTGGTGTTTACACACCTAAAGAAGGTTCAATTGATTTAGTTTGTGAAGATGAAACTTATAATTGTTCAATTAACACAAGAAAAATGTTTTCTTATGTACCACAAGGCAATTTGATTTTCTCTGGCACAATTAAAGAGAATATTTTGTTTGTTAATTCAGATATTCCTGAAGAAAAAATTCAAAAAGCACTCGAACTTTCTTGTGTAAATGAATTTGTTGAAAAATTGCCTGATGGCATTGATACTTTGATAGGCGAGAAGGGACTTGGTCTTTCGGAAGGTCAGGTTCAAAGAATTGCAATTGCTCGTGCACTTTTGTCAGATGCACCAATTATTTTGCTTGATGAAGCGACAAGCGCATTAGACCCTGTGACCGAAGCAACAGTGCTGCAAAACTTGAAGAATTTGCAAGAAAAAACCTGCTTAATTGTTACTCACAGAAGACAAGCATTAGAAGTTTGTAATAAAAAGTTAGAAATTAAAGCAGAAAATTGAAAAAAGTACTTGATTTTTTAAAATCATTATAGTATAATATGCAAGTCGTTTGACAAATCACGCCGGTGTGATGGAATTGGCAGACGTGCTGGACTCAAAATCCAGTGGTAGCGATACCGTATCGGTTCGACCCCGATCACCGGCACCAAAAAGACCACAAGCGTTAGCTTGTGGTCTTTTTTTATTGCAAAAAAGTATTGCTTTTGTCTTTTTTAATGCGAATTTTGTATTCTTTTTATTTCGACATTTTGTAACAAATTTGTCATTTTAGTTGACATAAAAAGAGTGTTGAAAACTATGTTGAAAGTGTTAAAACCTTTAAAATAGACGTTTTTGAATCTTTAAACAGATTTTCGATTTACATAAAATTAGTTACAAAAAAATTACAACTACAAATTGTGATAAAATTTTGAAAAAAACCTTTATTATTTTGCTATAATGTAGTATAATTATATAAATATTTATAAATAGTTTACAAATTTTAAACTATTATTTGTTACAATGAATTTATAAATCTTGAGAGGAAGTAAACAAGCTTATGATAGAGATAAAAAATCTCACAAAAGATTACGGCGGACATTTAGCTGTAAATGATATTACTTTTGAAATTAATGATGGAGAAATTTTGGGCTTTTTGGGACCAAACGGTGCTGGTAAATCTACTACTATGAATATTATTACTGGTTATTTGTCAGCAACCGATGGTAGTGTTGTGATTAATGGTTATGACATTTTAGAGCAACCAAAAGAGGCTAAAAAGCAAATTGGTTATTTGCCAGAAATACCTCCACTTTATCTTGATATGACTGTTAGAGAATATCTTAACTTTGTTTATGAATTGAAAGGCGTTAAGTTGCCTAAAGGACCTCACATTGAAGAAATTTGTAAACTTGTTAAAATTAAGAATGTTTATCACAGACTTATCAAAAACCTTTCAAAAGGTTATCGCCAAAGAGTTGGTATTGCGGCAGCTCTTATCGGCAACCCAAAAGTACTTATTTTGGACGAGCCAACAGTTGGTCTTGACCCTAAACAAATTATTGAAATCAGAAACCTTATAAGAATGCTTGGTAAACACCACACAGTAATTTTATCTTCTCACATTCTTTCTGAAATTCAAGCAGTTTGTGACAGAGTTGTTGTTATCAACAAGGGTAAAATTATTGCTGATGATACACCTGAAAATCTTTCAACAAATCTTTCAGATGACCATTCATTATCACTAGTTTTTGAAGGCAAGAAAGAAAAAATTGAAAAAGAATTAAAAGCCGTTTCTGGCGTTAAATCTGTTATGTTTGTTAGAGAAAACTCAAACGGTACTTGTGAATTTAACGTTGAGCCAATTGCAGGTTATGACATTAGAAAAGAAGTTTTCAACATGGCAAGTTTGAACAACTTTGCAATTTATAAAATGGCAAGTAATGAATTGTCATTGGAAGACATTTTCTTGCGTCTTACTGATGAATCTTTCAACACTGAAGCTATTGAGCGTTCATTGAATGCTAAAAAAGAGAAGGAGGAGAATGAATAATGAGTTCAATTATTAAAAGAGAATTTAGAAATTATTTTTCTTCACCTTTAGGTTACGCAATTTTATGTGTATTGTTATTGTTCGGTGGTTTTTATTATACTTACGCTTTTTCATTTGGCTCTGCAGATATGACCTATGTTTTCAGCTCAATGATTACAATCATTTTCTTTGTTGTGCCAGTTATTACAATGAGATTGTTTTCAGAAGAGAAAAAACAAAAAACAGACCAATTGTTGCTTACTTCACCGGTTAGCATTTATTCAATTGTTGTTGGCAAGTTTTTAGCAGCGTTTTTGTATTTTAGCGTATTCATTGCTTTTATGGCTGTTTACAACTTTGTGTTTTTGTTTTTTGGAGCTGTGCCTGATTTCACAATTTTTTTAGGAAATGTTGTTGGAATGCTTTTGTTTGCTGGCTCACTCATTGCAATTGGTTGTTTTATTAGCACATTAACTGAAAGTCAAGTGGTTGCTGCTGTCGGTAGTTTTGCAGTTTCATTCTTCTTGCTTTTGCTTGAAAATGTTTCTTCAATTATCAACAATGCAACTGTAAACAAAATTATTAATTGGATTTCTTTCTCTGAAAGATATTACACATTTACTGAAGGAATTTTTGATATTTCAAATTTCATTTTCTTCATTAGTATTATTGTCGCTTTCTTGTTTTTAACCGTTCGTGTTATTGACAGAAAACGTTGGGCGTAAAAAGGGGGTTAATATGATGAACAAAGAGAAAATACCTTTTTACAAGAAAAACAAATTTAAATTCAACACAGTTTCTACAACCATTATTGTTATCTTTATGGTTTGTCTTGTTGCTTTCAATGTTTTAGCAACTGTTTTGTCAGAGCGCTTTACTGCTTTTTCAATTGATATGACTGCATCTTCTGACTACACAATTAGTAAAGAAAATAAAGAATATATCAAGAAAATTGATAAACCAGTGACAATTATTTTGACCTGCTCTGAAGATTATTATTTGGGCAGTTATGTTTCTTATATTTCTCAATATTACACTGATAATTCTGGTGGTAAATATTTCAATCAAACTGTTGAACTTTTGAAAAATTATAAGAAAATCAATCCTAAAATCGATGTTAAGTTTGTTGACGCAACTACTCCTGAATTTAACATTTACAAAGAAAGATATGCTGATGCTGACATTAGTCTTGGAGACATTGTTGTTGACTATACTTATGATGACAACGGCACAGAAAAGACAAAATATAAAGTTTTAACTTTTGATGAACTTTATACAATTGAAGAAGTTTCTGATTATGAATCTTACACCTCAACTTCTTACGGTAACATTGGCGGTTCTTCTGTTGAAACTGCAGTGACCTCAGCTCTTTATTTTGTAACAAAAGAAACTAATGACAAAATTGCAGTTCTTACTGGCTATGGTAGCGCTGATGTTTCTGATTATGTTAAGTCTTTAGATGTTAACGGTTATGAATATGAAGAAATTAGCGATTTAACAGTAGAAGATATTCCTGAAGATGCAACAATGCTTTTGATTGCTTCACCTTCGCTTGATTTATCTGAAAAAGATGTTAAGAAAATTGATGAATTTCTTTTGGGTAAACCAGGCGATTCAAAGTTTAAATACAATAAAACTTTAATCTATTTCACTTCTAACGCTCAATTTGACACACCAAATCTTGATGGTTTGCTTGAAGAGTGGGGTATCATTTTTGAAGATGGTACTGTGTATGAAACAGATGACAATAAACACGCTTCAAACTCAAATGAAATCATTTTGCTTGAAGATGCTGAATCTGAGTTCACAACAAAAATCAATTCTAATTTGTCTTACATTTCACAAAATTTAAGACCTATGAAACTTAAATATGAAGCAAGTGGTAAATTTACTACTCATGAAATTGTAAAGTCTTCTGACACTTGCGTAGTTAAACCTTACAAAGCTTCAAGCAGTTGGGACCCTAACGTGCAAAATCAATCTTCTTATTCTTCAGTTGTTTTAAGTAGATATGTAACCGAAGACACAGAAAAAGATGCTGCAAGATTTTCAAATGTTCTTGCAATTGCTTCAGTTGATTTTATTGGCAGTGAATATTCAAATACAAGTTATTTAGCAAATGACTCATTGATGTTGTCATTGCTTAACACTTGTGCAAACAGAGTAAGTGAAACATATGAAATTGCAAACAAACAAATTGATTATTCTTCATTTACTCCAACACAAACTCAATCTTATGTGATTTTTGCAATTTGTGTTGTAATTATTCCAGTGCTTACTGTTGTGCTTGGCGTTATTTTGTTTGTAATTAGAAAGAGAAGATAATTTTCATTTTGGAGATGAATAAATGAATAAAAATGATAAAAATTCATTTGAAAATTACGAAAAGAAAATAGAACAAGAATTTGAAAACTCAACAATTTTTAACAGTGATAATAATGAAATTCTAACAAATCCTAAAAAGAAAACAAATACTTACACAAAACTTTTGTGTGGCTTGTTGTGTTTATTGTTAGTGTTAGGTGGAAGCATTTTCTCGGTTGTTAAGTTTTGGCCTGTTAAACAAGAAAATGAAAATGTTGAGCCAACAACACCTGATACTTCATTTTCGTTGACATCATCAGCAAATGTTAGTCTTAAATCAATGAAAAATGCTGATGAAAATGCGCTTTCAAATGTTTTAAAAATTGTAATTAAAAACGAAACAGATGAATTTGTTTGTGTACCTTTTAAAACTAGTGATAAAGAAGTTAAATTCAAATTACAAGGTGTTAGCGAGGAAATCCCTATAAACTTTGATTTTGTGACTGGTTTTTATGATTCTTTGTTTACGGTTACTGCTATTTCAAAACTTGATAGTAAGTATTCAGCTAAAGACTGTGGGCTTGATAACCCTGTAATTAGCGTTGCTGTTACTATGGCAGACGGTAGTGAATTTGACATTAAAGTTGGCGACCCCGTTGCAACTAATGATGGTTATTACTATGTTTCAACTTCATTAAAAGAAGGCATTTATATTGCAGAAGGCTCTGTTTATGAAGATTTTTCTGCAACATTTGACAGTCTTATTGACACAACCATTATCAATCAAATTGTTGAAAATGATGATAACAAAGATTATTTTTCAAACGGCACATTATCTTTCTTTGATGAGATTAAATTAAATGGTAAAAACTTTGATAATGTTGTTTTAGATTACAAACAATCAGAAGAAGATGTTTTGGTTTATTTTATCAATCAACCGGTTAAGGCGTATGCAGATGATGAAAAAATAACAACAATATTATCTCCGTTTGCAAACGGTCTTTCTGCTTCTGGTATTTATAAAGTTGAACCAGAATATGATGATTTGAAAAAATTTGGACTTGATAATCCATATTTAGAAATGGAATATAAAATCAACAATTCAACCTATGATTTAAAAATTTCAAAGCCGGGTGTTTTTGATAATAATTATTGTGCTTGTGTGGTTGATGATGTTCCTGTAATTTTCATGGTAATGTCTGAATCAATTCCATTTATTGAGTGGAATATTGATAACTTGAGATATAATCTTTTGTATTTAAAGAGCATTGAATTGTTTAAAAACTTTAATGTTAGTTACAACAATAAAACTTATAAATATGAAATGAGTTTTAATGAGGTTGTAACAGAAGATTCTTCTGAAAAAGAATTAACTGTTGTTTTAAATTCTTCTCCAATTGATACTAAAGGGTTCAAAACTTGTTATCAAAGATTAACAATGGCTTCAGTTTCAAAATTTGTTGGTGAAAATGTTTATTTGAATACCGAGCCAACACTTAAATATGAAATTGAGTTAGAAAATGGCGATGTAGATGTAATTACATTTACAAAATACAATGAAAATTATTATTTATATCAATTAAATGGCATTGGTGATGGACTTATTCCTACACGAACAGTTGAGTCATTAATTTATAATTATGAGCAATTAAGACAGGGAAAAGAAGTCGTTTCGCCAAATAATCAACAATAAATCAAAGCGAGATTGAAAAAATCTCGCTTTTTTATTTGTTTTTTTCAAATTTTTTAAAAAAAATAATGGTAAACTATTATAAAGTGTGTTATAATAATCTAAATATATTTTAGTAAGGATATTTTGTATGAATATTTTAAAATTGGCAAATGGTGTTGAAGGTTGTCACTTGCAAACAAATAAATTTAAAACATCAAGAATTACTGTGAATATGTTTGTTAAAGCAGATGAAAAAACTATTGCTGCATATTCACTTTTGCAAATGATGCTTTTGAACGCAACAGTTGACTATCCTAATTACACTGAACTTAATAAAGCGTTAAATGAACTTTATGGTGCTTCTTTAAATGGTGATATCATTAAGTTTGGCGATATGAGACTTGTTAAGTTTTCAATTACTTTTTTAGATGATAAATTTGCTTTAAATGGCGAAAAGATTTCTGATAAGGCAACTGACCTTCTTTTGTCTGCAATTTTTAATCCACCTTTGTATGATGGTTTGTTCAAACAAGAGGATTTTGAAAACAACAAGCGTTTGTTGATTGAGCAAATTGAAGGTGAAATTAACGAAAAGAGAAGATATGCTATTGTTAATACCGAAAAGGCAATGTACAAAGATGAAGCTGCAGGTATTGAAAGATATGGTAGTGTTGAAACAGTCAAATCTTTAACCAATAAAGAAGTTGTTGAATCTATTTCAAAACTTTTAAAAGAAGCATTTGTTAGAGTTAATGTTGTTTCACAAACTTCTCCTGAAAATGTTTTCGAAAAGATAACTGAAAAGTTTGAAAGCATTGAAAGAAATGTTGAGAAAAAGAATTTATCAACCCATCATAAATTTGGCGGAGAGGTAAACTTTGTTGAAGAGCATTTAGATGTTACGCAAGGTAAACTTTGTTTGGGCTTTGATGTTGATACAGATTTTTGTAGAAAAGATATTGTTAAAGCACAAGTTTTTGTTGATATGTTCGGTGGTGGACCTTATTCAAAACTTTTCACTAATGTTAGAGAAAAACAAAGTTTGTGTTACTATTGTGCTGCAAGATTTGACAGCAGAAAATCAACCTTTATTGTTGATAGTGGCGTATTAGAAGAAAATAAAGATAAAGCTTATAATGGAATCTTAGAGCAACTTGAAGAAATTAAAAATGGTAACTTTGCTGATGAAGAATTAGAAGCTTCTAAAATGTCACTTTGTGATAGTTATGCAACAGTTACTGATTTGTCTTCATCACTTGAAAGTTGGTATTCAATGCTTGTCTTTGATGAAAAAGAGACAATTGATTCTTACATTGAAAAAATTAAAAGTGTAACAAGAGAAGATGTTGTTGAAAAAGCAAAATCAGTAAAACTTGATACAGTTTATTTCTTAGGTGGGCTTAAAGGAGAAAATGCTTAATGGTAAAAGAATTTATTAACGAAAAAATTAATGAATCAATTAAAGTTTATAAGCATAAATCAGGCCTTTCTGTCTACGTTTGTGAAAAGAAAGATTATTCATCTTCATTTGCAATCTTTGGCACTCGTTATGGCTCGATTGATACAAAATTCAGAATATCAAATGGTGAGTTTATTGAAGTGCCTGAAGGCATTGCACATTATTTAGAGCATAAATTGTTTGAGTCAGAAGAGCAGGATGCGTTTCAACGTTTTGCTAAAACAGGCGCTTCTGCAAATGCTTTTACTTCTTTTGATAAAACTTGTTATTTGTTTTCTTGCTCATCAAAATTTGAAGAAAACTTTAGAATTTTGCTTGACTTTGTTCAACACCCTTATTTTACAGAAGAAACTGTTAGAAAAGAGCAGGGCATTATTGGTCAAGAAATTAATATGTATGATGACCATGCTGGTTGGAGAGTTTTGTTCAATCTTTTAACTGCCTTGTATAAAGTACACCCAGTTAGAATTGATATTGCAGGCACAATTGATTCAATTGCAAAAATTAATGCAGACCTTTTGTATGATTGCTATAATACATTCTATAATTTGAATAATATGTTCATTTGTGTTGCGGGTAATGTTGACGCTGATGAAGTGTTTAAAATTTGTGATGAAATGCTTGTTACAAAAGAATGTATTGAAATTGAAAGGTTTATGCCACAAGAACCATATGAAATTGTAAAAGATAAAGTTGAAATTTCTTTGCCAATTAGTATGCCAATGTTTACAATTGGTTTTAAAGAGAAATGTGACAAGCCACAAAAAACATTAAAAGAAAGAATTTTAACAGATTTAATTTTGAAATGTGTTTTTGGCAATGATGGTGAGCTTTATAAAAAACTTTTTGATGATGGACTAATTAATGAAAACTTTAGCACGGAATATTTTAATGGTTTTGGTTATGCCTGTGCAATTGTTGAAGGTGAATCTAAAGACCCTGAAATGGTAAGAAGCATCATTAATGATTACATTTTAAAGATTAAATCTACAGGATTGTCTAAGCAAGATGTTAATAGATATGTTAAAGCATATTACGGCAAGAGTGTTAGTGACTATAATTCAGTTGAAAGCATTGTTATGAATATGGTTGATACTGCATTTGACAATGGTACTGTATTTGAAGATTTAGATATTATATCTAACATTACAGTTGAAGATGTAAATGAAAGATTAAAAGAAATTTTGGATGTTAACAATTCAGCAATTTCAATTGTTAACAAAAGCGAGGGAAAGTAAAATGATGAAATACACTTTTTTTGGAATTGATTTTAATTTTGACCCAATTGCTTTTACAATTCCAGGTACTTCTTGGGGAGTTTATTGGTATGGAATTTTAATAACCTTAGGTTTTGTTTTAGCAGTACTTTACGGAATGAACAGAGCTAAAAAGTTTGGTATTGATTCTGACAGATTGCTTGACTGCGTTTTGATAACAGCACCACTTGCTATTGTAGGCGCTAGAGCATACTATATAATCTTTGATGATTCATTAGGTTTTGATAGATTTTTTGACATTCACAATGGCGGTCTTGCAATTTATGGTGGCGTTTTGGTTGCTGTTATTGTTGGTGTATTAATGTGTAAAATCAGAAAAGTTAATGTTTTGTCAGCTCTTGATTTAACTGCCCTTGGTTTTTTGATTGGTCAGTCAATTGGCAGATGGGGTAATTTTGTTAACCAAGAAGCTTATGGTTACACAACAGGTAGCACCTGGTTTGGTATCTCAGGTGACAAAATTGTTGAAGATTTGCACACTCAAATGCCTGTACACCCTTGTTTTTTATATGAATCTATTTGGTGTGCAATTGGTTTTGTTGTTTTACATTTTTTATCAAAGAAAAGAAAATTTACTGGCCAAATTGCCGTTTCTTATTTAATTTGGTATGGCTTTGGTAGGTTCTTTATTGAATATTTTAGAACTGATTCGCTTTATCTTGGCAATAGTCCAATAAAAGTTTCAATGCTTCTTTCTGGGCTTATGGTTGTTGCTGGTGTAGTTTTGTTGACAATCGGTCTTAAAAAATCTAAAACAAATGTAAATGAAAAATATGTTTCTGTTTTTGAAGAAGTTGAAAAAGAAAATAATGAGTCAAAGGAGACAGAATAATGGCTAATATTATTGATGGTAGATTAGTATCTAAAAAGATTAAACAAGAAGTGGCAGACGAAGTAGTAGCACTCAAAGAAAAAGGCATTACTCCAGGTCTTGCAGTAATTATTGTTGGCGACGACCCAGCATCAAGAGTATATGTTAACAACAAGAAAAAATCTTGCGCAGAAGTTGGCTTTTATTCTGAAGAATATGCGCTTCCTGCAGAAACAACAATGGAGCAACTTTTGGAAGTTATTGATGTTTTGAACGAAAGAAAAGACATTAACGGAATTTTGTGTCAACTGCCCCTACCAAAACATTTAGATGAAAAAGCAGTAATTGATTACATAGATGCAAAAAAAGATGTTGATGCTTTTTCTCCAGTTAACGTTGGTAAAATTATGATTGGTGATTATGACTTTTTGCCTTGCACACCTGCTGGTGTAATGGAACTTCTTAATCATTATGATATTGAAGTTGAAGGCAAAGAATGTGTTGTAATTGGTAGAAGTAACATTGTTGGTAAACCAATGAGTATGCTTCTTCTTCACAAAAATGGTACTGTTACAACATGCCATTCAAGAACAAAGAATTTGAAAGAAGTTTGCAAAAGAGCTGACATTTTGGTAGCGGCAGTTGGTATTGCAGAGTTTGTAACTGCAGATATGGTAAAAGAAGGCGCTGTTGTTATTGACGTTGGTATGAACAGAAAAGACGGAAAACTTTGTGGCGATGTTAAGTATGATGAAGTTGCTGAAAAAGCATCATTCATCACACCTGTGCCTGGTGGCGTAGGTCCAATGACAATTGGTGTTTTAATGAAAAACACATTAAAAGCCGCAAAATTACACAATAATATTGATTAATAAAAGGGGATTTTAAAATGAAAGCAGTAATTTCAGTAATTGGTAAAGACACAGTTGGTATTTTGGCAAAAGTTTCAACAAAATGTGCTGAATTTAACGTTAATGTTGATGACGTAACTCAAACTGTAATGCAAGATATTTTCACAATGATTATGTTGACTGACACAACAAATTGTTCAGTTGATTTTGGCGAGTTTAAGGAAGAAATGAAAAAACTCGGCGAGGAAATGGGCATGAAAATTGAAGTAATGCACGAAGACATTTTTAATTCAATGCACAGAATATAAGGGGAAAGTTAAATGCTTAATACAAAAGATATTTTAGAAACCATTAATATGATACAAAATGAAAACCTTGATGTTAGAACTGTAACAATGGGTATTTCATTGCTTGATTGTATTGATAGTGATATTGATAAAGCATGTGAAAAGGTTTATGACAAAATCACAAGATATGCTTGCAATCTTGTTCCTGTTTGTGAAGAGATTGAAAATAAATATGGCATTCCAATTGTTAATAAAAGAATTTCTGTAACTCCAATTGCAATGCTTGCATCTGCTTGTCAAACTTCAAACATTGTTAAGTTTGCATTTGCTCTTGAAAAAGCGGCAAAAACAGTAGGTGTTAATTTTATTGGTGGTTATTCAGCGCTTGTTCAAAAAGGCTTTGCTAATGGCGACTATGCGCTTATTGAATCAATTCCTGAAGCACTCGCTTCAACAGAGCGTGTTTGTTCATCTGTTAACATTGGTTCAACTAAAACAGGTATTAATATGGATGCTGTTAAAATGATGGGTAAAATCGTAAAACAAGCAGCCATTCTTACTGCAGATAGAGAATCAGTTGGTGCTTCAAAATTAGTTGTATTTTGTAATGCTCCAGAAGTTAACCCATTTATGGCAGGTGCTTTCCACGGTGCTGGCGAGCCTGACTGTGTAATCAATGTTGGTGTTTCCGGCCCTGGTGTTGTTCGTGCAGCACTTGCAACCGAAGAAGCAAAAAAACTTGATATTACAGGTGTTGCAGACTTGGTAAAAAGAACTGCATTTAAAATTACAAGAATGGGCCAACTTGTTGCTATGGAAGCAAGTGAGCGCCTTGGTGTTCAATTTGGTATTGTTGACTTGTCATTAGCGCCAACACCTGCGATCGGCGACTCGGTTGCTAATATTTTGGAAGAAATGGGTCTTGAAACTTGTGGTTGTTGTGGTACAACTGCTTGTCTTGCACTTCTTAATGATGCAGTTAAAAAAGGTGGCGTAATGGCATCTAGTCACGTTGGTGGCCTTTCAGGCGCATTTATTCCAGTTTCTGAAGATGATGGTATGATTAAAGCGGCTGAAAAAGGCGTTTTAACTTTGGAAAAATTGGAAGCAATGACTGCAGTATGTTCTGTTGGTCTTGATATGATTGCAATTCCAGGTGACACACCTGATGAAGTAATCTCTGCTTTGATTGCAGATGAAGCAGCAATTGGTATGGTTAACTTTAAAACAACTGCTGTTCGTGTTATCCCTGCAATTGGCAAAACAATAGGTGACACTGTTAATTATGGTGGACTTTTTGGTTATGCTCCAATTATGCCAATTAATACAGCATCTCCTGCACAGTTTATTCACAGAGGCGGACAAATTCCAGCCCCAATGCAAGCGTTGAAAAATTAATTAAAAAAACACTTGCTTTTTTGAACAACTTGTGCTATAATTGTTCGGTAATACTCACGAATTATGACTTTTTTGCCGTGTCTTGAAGAAATTCAAGGGTGAAAAGGGTTGATTAATTCGGCGGTAATAACAAATTTTTTATTATGGAGGACATTATTATGTCAGTAATCTCAATGAAACAACTTCTTGAAGCTGGTGTTCATTTTGGTCACCAAACAAGACGTTGGAATCCGAAAATGGCTGAGTACATTTTCACAGAAAGAAACGGTATTTACATTATTGACTTGCAAAAAACCGTTAAAAAATTAGAGGAAGCTTATAATTTAATTCGTGACCTCTCAGCTGAAGGAAAAGACGTTCTTTTCGTAGGCACAAAGAAACAAGCTATTGATTCTGTTAAAGAAGAAGCTGAATTCTGCGGTATGCCATATGTTAACGCAAGATGGCTCGGCGGTATGATGACTAACTTCACAACTATTCGTCGTAGAATCAAAAGACTTGAACAACTTCGTAAAATGGAAGAAGACGGTACATTTGAACTTCTCCCTAAAAAAGAAGTAATCAAACTTCAAGGCGAAATTGAAAGACTTGAAAAATTCATGGGCGGCATCAAAGACATGAAAAAGCTCCCTGGCGCTTTATTCGTAGTTGACCCAAGAAAAGAAAGAATCGCAGTTTTGGAAGCTAAAAAACTTGGTATTCCAATCGTTGCTATCGTTGACACTAACTGTGACCCAGATGAAATTGATTACGTAATTCCTGGTAATGACGATGCTATTCGTGCAGTTAAACTCATTGCTCACACAATCGCTTGTGCTGTTATCGAAGGCAGACAAGGTGAAGACGCTCCTGAACTCAAAGCAGAAGCTGTTGAAGAAGTAGCAGAAGAAGTTGTTGAAGAAGCAGTAGTTGAAGAAGCTGCTGAATAATTTTAATTGATTTAAAAATAGGAGGATTGTTCTTATGGCTTTTACAGCAAAAGACGTTCAAGCACTCAGAGAAAGCACTGGTTGTGGTATGATGGACTGCAAAAAAGCGCTTGTTGAGTGTGATGGTGATATGGAAAAAGCAATTGACTTTTTGAGAGAAAAAGGTCTTGCTTCACAAGCTAAAAAATCTTCAAGAGTTGCAGCAGAAGGTCAAGTTGTTGCAGTTGTTGATGGCAATGTTGCTGCAATGTTGGAAATCAATGCTGAAACAGACTTCGTTGCTGGTGGCGACCCATTCAAAGCACTTTGTGCAAAAGTTTTGGATGTTGTTGTTAAACAGAACCCTGCTGACGTTGAAGCTCTTCTTGCTTGTAAAGAAGATGGTAAAACTGTTGAAGAAATGGTTCAAGAGCTCTTCTTACAAGTTAGAGAAAATATGAAAGTTCGTCGTTTCTATCGTACAGAAGGTAAGTGTGCTACTTACATTCACGGTGGCGGTAGAATTGGTGTTCTTGTTGAATTTGATACAACTGATGATGTTGCTAATACAGATGAATTCAAAGCTCTCGGTAAAAACGTAGCAATGCACATTGCTGCTATGAACCCAGCTTATCTCGATGAAGCATCAGTTCCTGCTGAAGTAATCGAAAAAGAAAAAGACATCATGATTGCTCAAATGAAAGAAGATCCAAAAATGGCAAACAAACCAGAGCAAGTTCTTGGTAAAATTGTTGAAGGTAAAATCGGCAAATATTACAAAGAAAATTGCTTAGTTGAACAAGTTTTTGCTATTGATGGCGATTACACAGTTGGCAAGTATGTTGAAAAGGTTGCTAAAGAACTTGGCGCTGATATCAAAATTACTGCTTACACAAGATTTGAAAAAGGCGAAGGCATTGAAAAGAAAGAAGAAAACTTTGCTGAAGAAATCGCTAATATGATTAAATAAGTTTATTTTAAAAGCTCGGTTGAAAAACCGAGCTTTTTATTTTGCAATCAAAATGTTTACAAAACGCTATTCCATTTTGAAATATTTTGTGTTATAATAGGATTAAATATAAATATGGAGGATTGTATATGAAAAAATATATTAAATTGTTAACATCGTTAACGCTTTGTTTAACTGTTATTTTTTCAAATTTAACAATTGTTGCTGTAAAAGGAGCTCCAACTATTGAAGAAACTAATACTGCAACTTTGTTTTGGGAACAACATAGCAGTTATGACGACAAAGCCGAGAAAAAAAGGTTAGAAATTGTAAATTCTAAGAGCGTTGTCACTGTTGCAAAAGAAGGAAATACAACTTTTTATATTTCCCAAAATGGTGATGATGCTAATGATGGTCGTTCGCCAGAAACCGCATGGAAATCAACTAATAATTTGTGGAATTATAATTGGTTTAATTATGGAGATGTTGTTCTTTTTGAACGAGGTGGTGTATATAGAAATGCTCATTTTGTAATGATGAATGGGCTTTCTTATGGTGCTTATGGTATTGGCGCTAAACCTGCACTTTTTGGCAGTGCTTATAACTATGCTGATGAAAGTTTTTGGCAGGCAACATCAATTGAAAATGTTTGGAAAGTGCAACTTGAAAGTGAAGTTGAAAATATCGGTAACATTGTTTTTGATTTTGGCAAGTATTGTGGTAATTATTTAAGAGAAAACAATTTACAAAAAGATTATGATTTTTGGGAAGATGCAGAGAATAATTGTTTGTATTTGTATTATTCACAAGGAAATCCAGGATTGTTTTTTGAAGACATTGAGATTTGTGATGGCAGAAATATTCTCTCAGGCGGCCCAAATAGCAATATTAGAGTTGATAACTTGTGTATTCGTTACACAGGTGCCCTTGGCATATCATTTAATAATGGTAGCAAAAATAACACAATAACAAACTGTGAAGTGGGTTATATTGGTGGTAGCGAATTAAAAGGATACTCAAACTTTGTTAGATATGGTAATGGTATTGAATTTTACGGCTCAACTGACAATGCGATTATTGACAACTGTTGGGTTTACCAATGTTACGATGCAGGGTTAACTTGCCAAGGAAATAATAGTGTTTTCACGAACATCGCTTTCTCTAACAATTTGGTGGAATATTGTCAATATGACATTGAACTTTGGCTTGGCGATGAAGCGTTAAAGTATGACGGAACTAATACTAATGATGATAGCAAATTAGTAAACTGTACTTTTGAAGATAATATATTAAGATTTGCAGGTTACAATTTCCAATATGACAACAGATTAGGTAGTAACACAAGTGCTGCTGCTTGTATTAGTGCTTATGATTTTTGTTTGCCAAGTGATGAAAACACAGTAATTAGAAATAATGTTTTTGACACTTCTTATAGATATCTTGTAAGCATTGCTAAACCAAATTCAAAACTTGGTCCTAAAATCACTGGCAACACTTGGATTACAAATGATTATTCAAATGATGAAAGTAATGTTCTTGGCAAAATTCCAACCGTGGCGTGTGTTGGTCTTACAAGAAACAATAATGACAAAACGGTTTATTACGCTAATGATTTAACTACAATGGAACAAAGCGTTAATGTGTTTGATATTGAACCTAAATCTATTGTTTTTGATGGCGATAAATATAAAAATTGTCACGCTGCATCTAACTGGACGGTTAAAGTAGAGGCAACTAATGATAGTGATGGTATTGAAGTTAAAACTTGCATTTATTGCGGAAAAGAAATGGAGTCAAGACCGCTAAAATTACACGGACTTCCATATGAGCAAATTGCTGACAAAAACTATCCAATACCAGCTCATTTTGAAGTAAAGAGTGTTTATGGAACTTACGATAAATCAACTAATGGTGGTTCTGGTACTTTATGCTCCGAAGAAGGCAATTATTATGACAAATCTTCATTAGCAATTGTTTCAAAGCAAGGTGCTTATGAAAAAGTTGGTGTTAACAAGGTTAGATTAGACGGCATTGGTTTTATGTTCTGGTATAAAACCGATATTCGTCATACAGTTAGAATAAGAAGAGCGTCTGACATAAATATCATTGCAGAAATTTATTTAGACCCTTGCACAGAAGGTAGATGGGTAACTTTCTATTACTATGGCAAGTATTCTAATATGCATTTTAAGGCTGATATGAATAGCGATATTCGCAAAAATATTAAAGACACCGATTATACTGTTCAGTTTATGACAAGCGCTTCTAATAAAACTATTTACATAGATGAGTTTTTCACTTTTGGTCCTGAAACAACTGCTGCTGACAGTTATGAAAATGATGAACAGGCTTATAAATTCTCATCAAAAAGATTTATTAATGAATCTGTAACAAAAGCAGAATATTTTGAAGATGGTTCTGTAACTTTATCTTCAACTTATGGTTCATCTGCTAATAAAAATCCATTTAGCATTAATTACAACGCAGACCCTGAACAATTTGCAAAGGCAGTAAATAAAGCTAAAAATGGCTCTGGTTTCTTGCAAATCAATGTTGAGAATATAAGTTGTCATAATTCTTCCGGTGAAGATGCAACCGCACAAGTACAAATAACTTTTTATGGAATAGGAAAGAGCATTAAACAATATATTTATGGAACAGGTACAACTGAAACAATGTTGTTGAATGCTGAAAATATTGAAAATCCAGAAGAGGTTACAACGATAAACGTTAAAGTAACAGGGTCTTCTGCAATTAAAAATGTTAAGTTTAAGTTTTCTCCAATAACGGTTTATCATTATCCAGATAATGAAATAATTTTGCAGGCAGAAGATTTAAATCCAAAAACTTCTGCTGGTAGTGCAACGGTTGGAACAACTTCGGACGGGAACAGAAGTTATGTTGCTAATACTTCAAAGGTTGATTACATTTCTTTTGAATTGCCTGAACTTGAAGTTGGAGAATATGATGTTTATGCAATGATTTATGCAAAGGTTTGTAACACAAAATATCACGTTGCGCTAAATAATTTAAGAAAATATGTTAACGTTCCGTTTACTGACGCAAACTATTCTTCATTACATTTTACGAAAGCAGCAATCGGAACTTTGCAAATTACAAAGAATTATTTTGATGGTCCAACTGAATTAAAGTTAAGTTTTGCACCAAATGCAAGTTTTGAAATTAGGATTGATTATTTCTCGTTCAAGAAAACTGATGCTTTTGTTGAGGCAGAACCTTCATCTAACTTTATTATAAAAGATTACCCACAAATGCAAGATTACGAAGTTAAAACAGTTCTCGCAAATTATAACACCTACATATGTGGGTCTGATGAAAGATATTATCTCAATAGACAAGTTGCAGGTTATGTTGGCGAAGGTACTGCATTTAACTTGAATTCATTCGGTACTATGAACTGGGCTCATTCTGATGGTAACCAATTGTGGAGAGGTTATAACGGTGTTCATCTTGATGGAGATGGTGTTCGTTTTTGGTTTAAAGGCAGCGGTGGTACTATTCAATTTGCAGCTGATACTACTGTCAAATATTCGTATTCATTACCTTGGACTTCGACAGGTACTTGGTACACAATTTATTATAAAAATCTTGTTTCAAATGGAGATTTAAGTAATATTACAAGAATCTTTTATAAAACAGCCGGAAACACTAATGCATGCTATATTGATGAATTACACACAATCCAAGAAAAACTTGGTGATATAAATTATGAACTTAATGGCGATGGTACTGCATCGGTTGTAGGTTATAGATTAAGACTTGAAGATGTTGAAATTTTACCTGAATATAAAGGTTGTCCTGTAACAACAATTAAAGAAGGCGCTTTATCAGGAAGTTTGACTTTAAGAAATGTGGTAATTCCTGATTCTGTTACAACTATCGAAGCAAATGCTTTTGCAAATGATCCAAATTTAACTACTGTTACTTTTGGTAATGGTTTAAATGCGGTTGAAGATAATGCGTTTAAAGGTTGTGTTAAACTTACAAATGTAACGTTTCCAAAAACATGCACTAATGTTTCAAGCACTGCTTTTGAAGGTTGCACTTCGTTGTACGCCAATATTAATAGTGATTATATCAAAGATTATTGTAATAATAATTTAATTGATTATATTGATATTTATAATGATTTTGAATATTATTTTGATTTCAAGAACGAGACAAAAAGTGTTAAAATTTTAAGTTATAAAGGCAATTCTAAAGATATTGTAATACCTTCAACTATTGATGGAACTGATGTTTCTATCATTGGTAGCGATGCATTAAAAGATAATGCAACGATTAAAACGGTTTTAGTACCACAAACTATTGTTACAATTGAGTCGTCTGCTTTTAAAAACTGTACATCACTTAAGTCAGTTTCAATGAAATCTGTTCAAAAAATTGGAGAAAGCGCTTTTTCTGGTTGTACATCACTTGAAAGAGTTGATGTTTACGATGAGCTGTTAACAATTGCAGCATCAGCATTTTACAACTGTACAGAAATCAAAGAATTCTATTTTGGCGATTATATTACATCAATTGGCGAAAATGCGTTTTATAACTGCAATTTTGTAGCAGATTTATCTGATGAAGCTTATACAACAAGAAACAGTTATTCTTACAAATATGTTTCAAATAATAGATACAAAAACTATCCAACCACAAATAGTGAATTTGAATATTACATTGTCAAAGAAATTGCAACAATTTGTGGCTATAAAGGTAATGGTGGAAATATTTTAATTCCATCTATAATAGATGATTATATTGTTGAAAACATTGATAAAAATGCATTCAAAGATAACAAAACACTTACTTCAATTAGATTTGAAGGTAATGTTAGAATCATTGATGAATATGCTTTTTATGGCTGTGAAAACTTATCATCAGTAATTTTTGAAAGTTCTTTAAGAAAAATCTTGGCTTACGCTTTTGTTAATTGCAAGTCATTGTTGAGCGTTAATGTAAATAATGTTGTATCTGTTCATGAAAACGCTTTTGATGAAACAACAAAAATTTCAAGGGTTCAAACTGACTTTATTAGAAATGCAGTTGATTATGTTGATGGTATGACTGCAGGTTGGAACTTGGGTAATACATTTGATGCTCATAAAGAAGGTAAGGGTTATGGCGACCTCACAGTCTATGAACATGAGCATATGGCAAGATGGTATGACTATGTAACACAAGATTTGTTTGACTTGGTTGCTAAAAGTTTTAATACCATTAGAATTCCTATTACTTGGTATGCATTTATAAATCCAAATAATAATTATACCATTGATGATGACTTTATGGACAGAATTCAGGAAGTTGTTGATATGTGTTATACAGCTGGATTCAAGTATATTGTTATCAATACTCATCACGACTCTGACTATTATTTCAATGTTCACCCTTCAAATCCTGATTATGATAATGCAGAAGCAATTTTATCTCGTGTTTGGGAGCAAATTTGTGAAAGATTTGAAGAATATGACGAAAAGTTGATTTTTGAATCATTGAATGAAATAAGAGCGCAAGATCTTACTACAACAGAAGATGGCAATGGCGACTGGTATGGTCATGATACTTCTTATTTTGATAAATTAAATTTATTAAACAAAGCGTTTTATGAAACTGTAAGAGCAAGTGGTGGCAATAACAATAGAAGATATTTGATGATTCAAACTTATGGTGGCCAAAAAGATTTGCATCAAATCAATAAATTATGGTTACCAAGTGTTGCAACAGATGACCACATTATTCCATCAGTTCACTGGTATATTGAGTCAACAAATCCTGCACATTATTATGCAACTTTAGATGGCTTAACACAAAAATTCTTAGACAAAGGAATGCCTTGTGTAATCGGCGAAATTGGTCTTGCAAGATGGATTAATGATGACGTTAGAGAAGTTTGGGTTCAAAATGCTTTTGGGTTGTTTGAAGAATATGGTATAAAAGCAATTATTTGGGAAGACCACGGGGATTATTCTACAATTACTTATGATAAAGGCACTTATACCTGGACTTATCCAAAATATATAACCGAAATTGCAAAAATGACTGCTAAAAATGAAGTTGATGAAAATCAACCATTAGACATTGTTATTGATGATGTTCATTATGCAACATTAAGTTATGGTTCTTCTATTAAATTACCTGAAAGTAATAAGACTAATTTTATCGCTTATTTTGACGGAACAAATTATTATGATGAAGGCGAACTGGTAATAATTAAAGAAAGTCTTGACCTTAAAACATTGTACTTAGGTGAAGTTAAAATGAGTTATGGCGCAGCAATTAGACTTTCTGAAAAATCTGGTCTTCGTTTCTACACCGAATTTAATACTGATTTGCTAGATGAAATTAAGTCTTTGGGTGTTAAAGTAGATATAGGAACAATTATTGCATTTAAAGACAGGTTGCCAAGTAATGATATTACATTTGAAACCGAAAAATATAATTCAAAAAATGCTTTGGTTTGGACTACAGTTCCATATTTGTCTGATAAGTACTACAACGAAGGTAGATTCAAAGGTATTGTTGGTTCAATTGTAAATATCACTACTGCAAACATTAGCAAAAAGTTTGTTGGCCGTGGTTATTTCAGTTTTGACTTAAATGGCAAAACCAAGACTATTTATGCTGACTTTGCTGAAGATGATATTGCTAATAATTCTCGTTCAATTGCATATGTAGCTTATCAATTTAAAAATAATAATTATGGCAATTTAGATTTAAGCGATGATTATATAGCAATGGTAAACAATTGGGCAAGTTATGCAGATCCATACGTCTTTGATAGATGGTAAAATAAAAAATCCAACCTTTGATTAGGTTGGATTTTTATTTTCCAAAATTTTATCATTAAACAATTTCAAAATAATTTTTAAATCATTCTTTTCATAAAAATAGTGTCCTGAATTTTTTAACATAAAAGTTTGAATGTGGGGGTGTAACCATAATGTTTCATAACTTTTTTCGGTTACCAATTCATCTTTTTTTGACTGAATTGCAATTGTTGGTACTTTTAAGTTTTCAAGTGTTTTTTCTGTGTCCTTAATTTTTAAAAGCAGTTCAATAAATCTTGGTGCCCAAGAAGCATATTTCCAAAGTTTTGGCTCAAGTTCAACACCTGCACCGTGCTTCATAGCAACTGCTAATTCGTCGGTTTCATCAACTTTGTCAAAAGCAACTTTTAGTGAACTTTTAAGCGCAACTGGTTTTACAAAAACAGTTAAAGGAACTGCTAGCAAAAATATTTTTTTAACTTTTTCAGGAAATTTTGCAGCAATGTCAATTGCAAATAAAGTTCCCATTGAATGACCAATAATTATTATTTTTTCGTATTTTGAAAACAGGTAAGTGGTAATTTTTTCAATTTGTTCTTCCCATTTTTGCATTGAAGTGTGTGCAAAATCTTCAATTTTCTTTCCATGACCATCAAGCAAAATGTTATAAATCGAAAATTCATCTGGAATAATATCAATTATTGCGTTGAAATGGTCGGGCGTGCCAACAATTCCATGAATGAATAAAAAAGCAAGTTTATGATTGTCAGTTTCTCTAATAAATTCTCTGTGAGCCATAAAATCACTCCTTTTTTATTATTATATCATAAAAAAATTAAAAAATATAGATTGTATTTAATAATGAAAAGTGTTATAATACTAAAAGTTATATTAAAGGAAGTGTTTAAATGTTTCAGGTGTTTAGTTCAACACTAACACAAATGTTGGTAATGTTTTCTTTTATTGTAATCGGCTATTTGCTTAATAAAGGAAAAATTTTGCCACAAGACACACCAGGTGCATTGTCTAAACTTGAAAATTATTGTTTGGTTCCTGCACTTGTAATGAATAATTTTATGCAGTATTGTACTGTTAAAAGTATTTCTGAAAAATATCCGTTGATTTTATATAGCGCAGTTATTTTGGCTGTTGCTTTAGCAATTGCGTTTGTTTTGTCAAACTATTTTGTTAGAGATGCTTATCAAAAGAATATTTATAAATACGCATTAACATTCGGCAACTTCTCATTTATGGGTACAGCGGTAATTAAAGCAATGTATGGCGATGATATGTTGTTTAATTATCTGATGTTTATTTTGCCTCTTAATTTGGTTGTTTATACTTGGGGTATTGTTATTCTCATTCCAATTAAAACTGGCTCAAATCCGCTTAAAAACCTAATTAATCCGGTGTTTGTTGGTATGATTCTAGGTGCATTGATGGGCTTGTTGGATTTAGGCAAGTATTTGCCTAAATTCTTGAGTGATACAATTTCATCTGCAAGCGCTTGTATGACACCGATTGCGATGATTTTAACTGGCTTTGTTGTTGCTAATTATGATTTGAAAAAATTATTGGTGCAGGGCAGAGTGTATTTTGCAACAGTGCTTAGACTGATTGTTTTGCCATCAATTTTTGTGCTTGGTTTAAAAGCAGTTGGTGCAGACCAAACAACAATAATTGTTACATTAATGGCTTATGCAACACCGCTTGGAATTAATACAGTTGTTTTCCCAGCGGCTTACGGTGGAGATACAACAACTGGTGCTTCAATGGCGCTTATTTCTCACACAATTGCAGTTATAACAATTCCTATTATGTTTGCAATTTTCATTGGCTAAATTTAAAAGGTTGGAGAAAACTCCAACCTTATTTTTTATGTCTTAATTCATAATCAAGCAAAACTGCTTTGAACTCTGCGGCATGTTTTCCTTCATCTTCTGCGAATTTTGAAAACATACGTTTAGCATCATCACAGTCATCAATCAAACTTTCGCAGGTTTTGAATTCTTTTACTAACTGCATCGAGTTTTCCCAAGCTCTAAGCAACCTATCTCTTGTGCCAATTTTAACTTCATGTAAATTTTGCATAATAATTACCTCCTAAAGTTATTATGCAAAAAAATCCACGCAAAAATGCGTGGATTTTTAAGTTTATTTAATTGCATTTAAGAGAGCGTCAACTTTGTCTGTCTTTTCCCAAGTGAATTCTTCTAAATCTCTTCCAAAATGACCATAATTTGATGTGAGTGCGTAAATTGGTCTGCGTAAATTTAAGTCTCTAATAATAGCTGCAGGGCGTAAATCAAACTCTTTTGAAACTGCATCTGCAATTTCGCTATCAGAATAGTTGCCGGTGCCAAATGTTTCAACAGAAACTGAAACAGGTTTTGCAACACCAATTGCATAAGCCAATTGAATTTCACATTTGTCAGCAAGACCGGCTGCAACAATGTTTTTAGCAACATATCTTGCCATGTACGCTGCAGAACGGTCAACTTTTGTTGGGTCTTTACCGGAAAAAGCACCGCCACCGTGTCTTGCGTAGCCACCATAAGTATCAACAATGATTTTTCTACCCGTAAGACCTGTATCACCTTGAGGACCGCCAATTACAAATCTGCCTGTTGGGTTAATAAAGTATTTTGTATCTTCATCAACCAAACTTGCAGGAATAACTTTGTCAATAATGTATTCTTTAACATCTTTTCTCAAAGTTTCTGTGTCAATATCTTCTGTGTGTTGAGTTGAAACAACAACATCGTCAATTCTAACTGGGTTGTTAAATTCATCATATTCAACAGTAACTTGTGACTTGCCATCTGGTCTGAGATAGGTGAGAACACCTGTTTTTCTAACTTCGGTCAATTTTTCACAAAGTTTGTGAGCATAGAAAGCTGCGATTGGCATATATCCATCTGTATCGTTACAAGCATAACCAAACATTAAACCTTGGTCGCCTGCACCGAATTGATTAAGCTCATCTTCTTCGCCGCCTTTAAGCTCAAAAGAATTATCAACACCCATAGCAATATCAGGTGATTGTTTGTCAAGTGAAACATTAACAGCGCAAGTATTACCATTAAATCCAGCAGCCTCAGAATCATAACCGATTTTGCAAAGAGTTTCTCTAACGATAGTTGGAATATCAACTTGTGCTTTAGTAGTAATTTCGCCCATTACAGTAACAGAGCCGGTTGTTGCAAAAGTTTCACAAGCAACGCGTGAGTAAGGGTCTTGTTCGAACATAGCGTCTAAAATAGAATCTGAAACCAAATCACAAACTTTGTCAGGATGTCCTTCAGTAACTGATTCAGAAGTAAATAACTTTCTCATTTTTTTAAAATTCCTTTCAAATTAAATTGCGATAAAGTCCTTTTAAAAATTTAAAATCCGCAAGTAAAATTACCTGCGGATTTTGGCTTTAATTTAAACCTCATCTCGCAGAAAACTGCAGGAGTTAGCACCTTAACATAAAGTCAGGTTGCCGTAGTTTCACAGGGCCTTTCCCTCCACTACTCTTGATAAGGATTTTATCAACGATAATTATTATATAACACATAACGCAATATGTCAATAGAAAAATTTTAGTTGAAAAAAAGTAAAATTGTGCTATTATAAAAACAGGAGATGAGAAAATGAAAAAGAGAATAGCATTTGTTTTAGTTGCTATAATTTTACTAACTTCTATATGCTTTTTGATGTTCAATTCATGCGATGACAAGGTTGAACTAAATGATTTTGTTACTAATAGAACTGAAAAGCAACCACTTTTAGATAGATTTTCATTGCTTGAAGATTTTGAAAGTTGTTTGTGGCAGTCTGCAGTTATTTCTAATAGAAGTTTTGACATTGGACCAACATCTTATTGGATGCAAGGTTACATCGTTTTAAATAAAGAACAATTTAAAGATTTTAAAGAGAATTATGATTGGAAAGAAAAAGATTTAATTGTAAATAATGAAAAATTCTCTTTAAAGAATGGTAAAAGTGTACCAGAAATTGACCTGAATTTAGACGATTGCAATTGGACTTATAGTGACAAATTTAACGAGAAAATCTTAGGCAATTTTATTGGAGAATTTTATCTTGATTTAAACAACAAAGTTTTGTTTTTTGATGTTGAAAGTAATTAAAAAACAGCCATCTTTAAGATGGCTGTTTTTAAGTTTTACATTCTAAGTTCTGCGCCTACTGCACTGAGTGCTTTAAGAATTTTCTTAACTGCACTTTCTGTTTCTTCATCTGTTAATGTTCTGTCAGCAGCACGAAGAACGATATTATAAGCAACGCTCTTTTTGCCTTCTTCAACTTGGTTGCCTGTGTAAACATCAAAAAGGTTTACTTGCTCAATAAGTTTTGGAGCGGCATTTTTAATTGCTTTTTCCATTGTAACAACTGGCAAGTCTTTATCACAAATAAGCGCCAAGTCACGAGAAGTTGCAGGGAAACGTGGCATTTGATGATAAACCTTTTCTGCGCCTGAGTTTTTGAACAAAACATCAAATGAAAGGTCTGCACAATAAACTTTTGAGCCAATGCCGTAGTTTTTAACTGCCAATGGATGAATTTCGCCAATGTAACCGAGAAGTTCATCACCAATTGAGAGTTTTGCGCATCTGCCTGGGTGATACCAAGGAATGTCTGAAACTGGTTCAATGTCATAATCTTTAATGTTAAGAGCACAAATTAATTCTTCAACTGTGCCTTTTAAATCAAAGTAATCATAGCCATCGCCGTAAGCACCAATAACAATTTTCTTTGGTTCGTTTGGCAAATCTTGTCCATCAACTTTAATATATTCAGTAGCAACTTCAAACATTTTTGCGCTCATATTTCTGCTTGCATAGTTTGTTGCAAGAACCTGCATCATTGAAGGGAGTGAGAACGTTCTCATAATTGATGTGTCTTCGCCAAGTGGATTCATAATTTTAACTGAATCTCTAATTGGGCTGTTTTCAGGCACTAACATTTTATCATAGAATTTAGGGCTAATGAATGAGAATGTTGCGATTTCTGAATAACCACAACCTAAAAGTGTGTTGTTAATTGCAATTTCACATTTTTGCTCAGGTGTGTATTTTGCATCAACAGCGCCTTTTAATTGTGTTGTTTCAATTTTATCATAACCATAAAATCTTGCAATTTCTTCAGCAATATCTGCTTTGTGAAGAACATCTTGACGATATGATGGAACAGTAATAACATCATTTTCAACCTTAAAGTCAAGGTCTGTCAAAATTTTAATTTGTTTTTCTTTTGATACATCCATACCGATGAATGCGTTAATCCAGTCAGCATCAAGTTTAATTGTTGCAGGGGTGTAATTTGAGTTGTTAACATCAATTTCACCTGAAACAACGCTACCACAGTTTAACATATCAATAAGTTCACAAGCACGGTCTAACGCTTCTTTACAATTTTGTGGGTCAAGACCTTTTTCAAATTTTGCAGAAGAATCAGTACGAAGTGCTAAAGCACGAGAAGTATTACGAATGCTTGGACCATAGAAGCAAGCTGATTCAAACACAATAGTGGTTGTGTCATCCATAATGCCTGAGTATTCGCCACCCATTACGCCACCAACTGCCATTGGAGTTTCTTTGTTAGCGATAACGAGCATTTTATCAGTTAATTCTCTTTCGATATCATCTAAAGTTGTGATTTTTTCGCCTTGTTTTGCACATCTAACAACAATTTCTTCACCTTTTACAAAACGATAGTCAAAAGCGTGCATTGGTTGACCATATTCAAGCATTACATAGTTTGTAATATCAACAATGTTGTTAATTGGTCTAACGCCCATTGAACGAAGTCTCTCACGCAACCAAAGTGGAGAAGGCTCAATTTTAATGTCTTTAACAATTCTTGCCATGTAACGAGTACAAAGTTCAGGTGCTTGGACTGTTACTTTAAGCATATCATTAATATCTCCACCGCATTCTTTAACAACAGGAGTGTGAAGTTTAAGTGGCTTGTCAAATGTTACTGCAGCTTCTCTTGCTAAACCGATTACTGACAAACAGTCTTGTCTGTTTGGTGTGATTTCAAATTCAACAACAGTGTCATCAAGGTTTAAAACTTTAACAATATCATCGCCAGGTTTGCAATCTTCTTGTAATACAAAAATACCGTTTTCAATAGCATAAGGGAAGTCGTTAACAGTAAGGTTGAGTTCAGCAACTGAACACATCATACCAAAACTTTCAACACCACGAAGTTTGCCTTTTTTAATTTTAATGCCACCAGGTAAAGTTGAGCCATCTAAAGCAACAGGAACCAAGTCACCAACTGTTAAGTTTGAAGCGCCTGTTACAATTTGAATTGATTTTTCGCCAACATCAATTTGACAAACAACCAATTTATCAGCGTCAGGGTGTCTTTCAATTTCTAAAACTTTACCAACAACAACATTAGAAATTTCTTCAGCAGTTAAAGTGTAACCCTCAACTTTTGAGCCAGACATTGTCATGCGCTCAGAAAATTCCCTTGGGTCATTACACTCAATATCAACAAATTCTTTTAACCAATTAAGTGATAAATCCATTTCTAATTCCTCCTTAGTTAATGCTATCAAAGAACTTCATATCATTTTCATAAAGAAGTCTCATATCATCAATTTTAAACTTTCTCATAACAATACGCTCAAGACCGATACCAAAAGCAAAACCTTGATATTCTTCCGGGTCAATGCCACAGTTTTCAAGAACTTTAGGGTGTACCATACCACAACCCAAAATTTCAATCCAACCTTCGTTTTTACAAAGTCTACAACCTTTACCGCCACAGTTGAAACACTGAATATCCATTTCAGCAGATGGCTCTGTAAAAGGGAAGTGGTGAGGTCTAAATCTTACAACAGCATCTTCACCGTAAAGACGTTTTGCAAATGTTTCAAGAGTACCTTTCAAGTCACCCATAGTAATGCCTTTGTCAATAGCAAGACCTTCAACTTGATGGAAAAGCGGTGAGTGGTTAGCGTCAACCTCATCTGAACGATAAACTCGACCAGGAGCAATAATTCTAATTGGTGGTTTTTGCTTTTCCATTACGCGAACTTGAACAGGAGAAGTTTGTGTTCTAAGCAAAACATTTTCTGAAATATAGAATGTGTCTTGTGTATCTCTTGCTGGGTGGTCTTTTGGAAGGTTAAGTGCTTCAAAGTTGTAATAATCAAGTTCAACTTCAGGACCGTCTGCAATAGAATAACCCATACCCATAAAGATTTCTTTAAGCTCGTCCAAAACAACTGACAATGGGTGTTTTTTACCCATATTTGAGCGTTTGCCAGGCATTGTAACATCAATTTTTTCATTAATTAAACTTGCGTTCAATTCTGCCTCTTTAATTTCAGTTACTTTAGCTTTGATTTTTTCTTCAAGCTCAGCTTTTGCTTTGTTAACAAGTTGACCAACAACTGGACGTTCTTCAGGAGAAAGTGAACCTAATTGTTTTAAAACGCTTGTAAGTTCGCCTTTTTTACCCAAATATTTTACTCTGATTTCTTCGATTTTAGAAATCTCTGTTGCTTCATTTAAACTTTCAATTGCCAAGTTTAAAATCGCTGTGATTTTTTCGTTCATATAAAAAATCTCCTTTTAAAAAGTTTTAAAGTACATAAAAATAAAAAACTTCGTCCTTAAAACATAAGGACGAAGATATCTTCGCGGTACCACCTTAATTTTTGCATTAAGCAAACACTCAATCAACAATGTATAACGGTTGTCAACCCGTTGCGAACTACTAAAATTTCACTCGCACCACTCCAAAGGGAACTTCAAAGGTAACACTAATAAATGACTTTCAGCAAATGCCATTCTCTCTGAAAAAGTAATTACAATCTACTTTCCTTTATCATCGTGTTTAATTCAATAAGGTTATTATATCACAAAATTTAATAATTGCAAGTGTTTTTTGAAAGTTTTTACACCTGTGCAAGTGCCAAAATTAATGGCATTGTTACAATTGATAACAATGTTGATAATGTTACAAGTTTAAGACCTAAATCGGTGTCTGCGTCATATTTAGAAGCAAGCACCATTGTGTTAACTGCAACCGGTGCTGATGCAGGTAAAACGCAACTGCACAAAAGCACACCAGAAAGATTAAATCCAAATTTAAAAACAACCAAAGCAGTAAGTGGCATTGCTACCATTTTCAAAGCAATTGCTAACCACATTTTAAAGTTGTTCATTCCGTTTTTATAGTTTGAACAAGCAAAATAGTAACCAGTAATAATCATTGCAAGGGGAGTGTTAAGTGATGATATGTAACTAATTGGGTCGCCAATAACTTCTGGCAAATTAACGCCAAATAAAAACAATGGCAAACCAACAATAACACCCAACATTCCAGGGTTAATTAGTGTTTTAACAAAATTTTTGTTCTGTTTATCATAAATTCTAATGCCCAAAGTCCATTGAATAATGTTAAAAACAACAACATAAATTGAGCCGTAGAAAACACCTTCGGCACCGAAAATTGCTTGTGCTAATGGCAATCCCATATATCCAGCATTTGAAAAGATTGAAGCAAACTTCAAAACTGCTTTTTTGCTTGAATCTTTCTCAACGATAAGTAATGAGTACAAAAATCCAATTAAGTGAGAAAGCACTGCACAACCTGCAGCAATTAAAAGTGATTTTATGGTATTTTCTGTGAATTTAACTGATAAAAACGAATTAATAATAAGACAGGGAGTAACAAGATAAAGCAAAACATTAACAAAACCTGTAATGCTTTTATCTGTAATCCATTTGACCTTTGTTGCAAGTAGGCCAACTGCCATTAAAATGAATAAAATTAAAACTTGATTTGAAAGTTCTAATGCTGAATTTATAAAATCACTCAAAAAATCAAAAAGAATTAAAACTTGATTAGAAAGTTCTAAAACTGAATTTAAAAAATTACTCAAAGCTTACTCCTTAAAAAATATAAGTTTCTGCAGATTCGATTACAACATTTTCAACTGGTTTGTCTGCTGCACCAGTTGCAACGTTTGCAATTTTATCAACAACATCCATACCTTCAACAACTTGACCGAAAACTGTGTGTCTAAAATCAAGGTGTGGTGTGCCACCGAGTTTACTATAGTTTTCAATACATTCATCTGGAAAAGCTTCGCCACCAATGTCTTTCATTTGTGAAACAAGACCTGGGTGCACATTGTTACATTGAACAACAAAAAATTGGCTACCATTTGTGCAAGGACCTGCATTTGCCATTGAAAGCGCACCACGATAGTTACGAAGTTTTGGTGTGCATTCATCTTCAAATGGTCTGCCATAGATAGATTCGCCACCCATACCAGTACCTGTTGGGTCGCCACCTTGAATCATAAAGTCTTTAATAACTCTGTGAAAAATAATTCCGTTGTAATAACCATCTTTAATGTGTGTTGTAAAGTTTTCAACTGTTTTTGGTGCTTCTTGAGGGAAAAGTCTAAATTTAATTTCACCCAAATTTGTTTTTAAAACAGCAACGGTGTCGCCTTGTTTTAATGGTTCTAATTGATAATTGCTCATTTTTTTAAACCCTTTCTTTTGCCAAAAATATCTTTTGGTCTAAATTCATCAATAATAGTTAAATATCTTTTATACGCATCAGTAATCGAGTCTTCCCAAGAATAGTAAACTTCGTTTTGTGCGTTAAGTCCAATTTCTTTTAAAGTTTCTTTTGATTCAATTGCTTTTAAAATAACATCTTTTAATGATTTTTCGTTTTCTTTACACAAAAATCCATTGTGATTATTAACAATTCCTTCTGATGCACAACTGTTTTTGATTAACACAGAAGGCAAGCCGGTTGCGGCTGCTTCCATAATTACAAGTCCTGAAGTGTCATAAGTAGAAGGGAATAAAAACAAGTCAGAAATAGAATAATAATCCCTTAAATCTTCTCTGTCATAAACAGGTCCTGCAAAGATGCATTTTTTTGAAATGCCGATATGTTTAGCATATTTTTCAATGTCTTTTTTGTCGTTGCCTTTACCAACGAAAATCATCTTGTATTTAAGGTCTGTTGGCAAAAGTCTCAATGCGTCTAAAATGAGCTTTATATTTTTATACCACATCATTCTTCCAACAAATAAAAATACAATTTCATCTTCAGCAATTTTGTGTTTTTCTTTTAGTTTTCTAATATTTTCTTCGCTTGAGATGCCTTTTTCAAAGTCAGTTCCGTTTCGCATTACTCTGTAAGAACCCTTGTAACCAAGAGCGCGCAAAGACTCGGCAGAACCTTCACTAACAACCCAAACTTCGTCAGCTCTTTTAATGTTGTTTAAAACAAATTTTTTTGCAACTTTTAAAAATATTTTATCTTTAAATCTTTTATCAAGTTCAACATCAAATTTTGTGTGATAAGTAAACACAACTGGAATGTTTGGGTTAAGTTTTACAAGTTCATCTGCAACAACAGAAGAAACAAAAGGTGAGTGAACATGAATCAAATCAAAATCTTTGTTCAAAAGAGTTGTTAGAGTTTTGATTGGAACAATGTTGCCAATTCTATACTCCAAGTTTTTTGAAACTGAAGCTGAACTATATCTAACAACATCAAAGTCGTATTCATCATTAACATTTGGGTACTTTGGCGTTACAACTGTACAATCAGCAAGTTGTTTTTTTGTCAAAATATCAGCATAGTTGTAAACGCTATTTGCAACACCATCAATAGTAGGAGGAAAAGAATCGTTAAATAATGCAATTTTTTTATTCACAAAATTACCTCCTTATAAAATCTCTAACTATTTTACAATAAATCAATTAAATTTTCAAGTTGTTTTTGTCTTTATTTAAAATTTATTCATACAACAATTTAAAATTTCAATAATATAATTTGCAAAATTTTGTGTAAGATTTAGACAGAGTATATTATTAATTAGAAGGGTGTGTTAAACTTTTTGAAAATATTGGTGATTAATTGTATAAAATATTATAAAATGCAATCAAAATGTTTACAATTTGCAATTGACATTTAACAATAATTAGTTTATAATATATGACAAGTATTTTATACTGTTTTAAAATTTTATGGAGGTTAAATACTATGAAAAAAATCTTATCAATTGTGCTTTCAATTGTGATGTTACTTTCTCTTATAGGAACTATGACAATTGTAAGCGCAGAAACAACATTCAAAATCGTTGACAACAAAGATTATATCAGACCAGTTGGTCGATATGAATGGGTTGAAAACGGTCTTGCTTGTGACTGGACTGCGGCTGGTTTCGAATTTTCCGCAGATTGTGGAGGCGATGTTTCAGTTACTATGTCTGCTACTTGTCCTGATGTAGGTTCAAAAGGTGACTGGAATAAAGACGGTTATTTAACTGTATTTATCGATGGCGTTCGTCAAAATTACCGTGTTCGTTATATGAGCGGAACTCTTACTGTAAATATTGCTGAAGATCTTCCTTCAGGCACTCATACATTTAGAGTTCTTGGTCAAAACGACTTAGGTAACAAAGTTGTTTTCCACTCTGTTAATTTAGCTGGTACTTTAGGTGAAAAACCTGCAGAAAAAGAAGTTATCGAATTCATTGGTGACTCTATTACTGTTGGTTTTGGCTCACTTGATAATCCAAGTGGCCCTGCTGCTCGTTATTCAGATGGTACTCGTACTTGGGCGTTCATTACTGCTGAAAACTTTGGTGCAGAAGCACGTGTTGTTGCTCGTTCAGGTGGTTCAATGAATTCACAATATACTGATTATACAACTAATTTGCGCGCAGGCGGAAGTTATGACTACTCACTTAAAAAACCAAAAGCAGTTATGATTGCTTTAGGTTCTAATGATGGTACTAAAACTTTTGACTACTGGAAATCAGGTATCAAAAAGTTTGCAGATGCTATTCGCACAGGTTACAACGATGTTAATATTCCTATCGTAATGGTTACTAACCTTATGAGCAATAGTGCTACAATGCGTATTCATATTGCAAATGCTATTGAATCTTTGAAATCTGAAAATGCAACTGCATATTCAAACATTCATCTTGTAAAAGCAAACACAAACGTTGGTGGTCACCCTTCTCAATCAGAACATTTGACTGCTGCAAACAAAGTTACTCGTGATGTGATTGAGCTTGGTGTTTTTTCTAAAGATGATTTGAGAGATGATGCTACAATCACTTTAAAAGAAAGTACATCATTAGAAAGTACTGTGTTTAGCTGTGACTCTGTTAAGACAGGTTCAGCTGGTATCACAAGTGAATTGGTTGCTCCACTTGATCCTAAAGATGCTGAAAGCGCAACTGCAAAAGCTCTTAAATTCACTGCAGATGGTACTCAAACAATTACAACTACAAGTTATACTACAACGGTCCATGTAAAATTGGGTAATGGTTCAAACGAAGGTTGTAAAACAAAAGGTTTGAAATTCTATTTAAACTACAAAGATACTGATTATGAAGAAGGCGGCACTTATCAAGGCGCAAGACTAACTTTAGCTTCTGGTGATAAGAGTAATGCATTTCTTGTTCCTGGTGTAACTGATGGTGTTACTAAAGAGGTTGAATTGTATTGGAAATCAATGCCTGATGCTGGTTATTCACAATCAGGTATTGCAAATGGCTCATCAACATTTTCTGTTGGTTTGCAATTTGTAGGTCAATGTGAATATACAATTGATAATATTAAACTTATTAATTATAAATATCAATATTCATCAAACGCAAATAGAGCATATAAATATACCAAGGGCTATGATTCTTATCCATTAATTGGCGTTGCTGATAACTATGTTGCTGCTACGACTGCTACAACTAAATATGATGAAAATGCTGCTATTAGCCCTGATGAAGTAACAGATCCTGATAACTGGGTAGTAGGTTGGTATGATGCTTCAACTGGTGTTTATAATCCTCAATATA
>JAZRPW010000014.1:0-3341 GCA_045649405.1 Acutalibacteraceae bacterium | reverse complement strand
TTTGTCCAAAGACTTTCCCAATAATCCATATGTTCTTCGGCTGAATCAAAATCAGCAAGAGTTTTAGCAGTATAACCCTCTTGTCTAATACAACCGTCGAATTGGTTACCAAAGTTGTAACCGATTTTTAATTTTTGTTCAACAAAATCTTTTGAACTAAGCGAAGCATCACTCATATCAGTAATTTTTTCGCTTAAACCTTGAGCAAAAATTGCTGTTGGGCAAATTGCAATTACCATTATTAATGATAAAGCAACCGCCAAAATTCTTCTAAAAGTTTTCATTTAGTTTCCTCCCTAAAGATAATTTTCTTCATAATCATTATAAACTCACAAACGCAAAAAATAAATTGCAAAAATGCAAAATTATATTTGCAAAAATGAAAAGAGTGTGGTAATATAAAACAAAAGGCGGTGAAATGTATGAAAGATAAAAAATGGTATAACGAAGATGACTTAAAAGTATTTTATTATTACAATGATGAGCCAAAAGATGTTAAAACAAAAAACTATTTAGATAAATTTTACTATGATGATTCTTATTATAAACTGATATATGTTATTAGCGGAGATAGAATTTTTGAAATCGGCAAACAAAGAATAAAAGCAACCAACGGTACACTTGCCATTGCTCCGCCTGATACAAGGGTTGGCTTTGAACGAACTTCTAACAAAACTAATTGCTATTTAGATATACATCTTCATCAAAAAGTTTTTGATTCTATTATCGGAGATGATGAATTTCTACGAGTATTTCATAATACAAATGATGAAGAAAAGGTTTTTAACGTTTTAAAGTTAGAATCACTTGCTATTCTTGAGCTTCTTGATTCTATTTATCAAGCGCTTGATAAACATCTTGGCAGAATTCATATATTACCAAAGATTTTGAGTATAATTTCAGAGCTTGATATTATTTTTGATAAAAAAGAAAAAACAACTTTCAAAGGCGCAACAAATCATAATGTTAAACTTATGAGATATATTGAAAATAATTTTACCAAAAAAATCACTCTTGATGATGTTTGCTCGCGTTTTTATGTTTCAAAGCCAACTGTAAACTCTATCATTCAAAAAAACACCGGTAAAACTTTTTTACAATACATCAACTATCTTAGAGTTAAAGAAGCCGAACGCATGATAAAAGGCACACAAACCCCACTCAACAAAATTTACTCTCTTGTCGGTTTTTCTGACTATTCTACATTTTACAGAGAATATAAATCTTTTTGTGGAATTTCACCATCAAAAGTTCAACGTCAAAAATATAAATAATCATACAAGTGGTATACTAACCCCCTACAAGAAGATTGTTACTGGCTTTTAACAGCCACCTGACAAATCAAAAGCAACAAAGGTTTTTGCGATATTTTTCTTTGATGTTTGCTAAATTTTAGTGAAACTTGACACTCCCATTGCCTTTTTAGAATTAAAACATAAAACAAGCCCCATCTCGAATAAAATATCTCGAGGTGGGGTTTTTATGAAAATTTTTCGTTATATAATCATAGGTAAACGCGCAGTTTTGTGTGTCGGGTTATCACTAACAATCGCATTTTTTGGCGTTTTTTGTGGCGTGGAGTGGAATAAAACGCTGACAACCACGGCAACAACAAAAAAGTTGCCAATTTACTGCACCGAAAACAACAAAAACCAAATCGCAATCTCATTCGACGCCGCTTGGGGGAATGAAGATACTGAGCAGTTGATTGAGATTTTGAAGCAATTTAACATTAAAACAACCTTTTTTGTGGTGGGCGAATGGGTTGACAAATACCCCGAAAGCGTTAAAGCGCTTTGTGACGCCGGCCACGAGATTATGAATCACTCCAACACACACCCACACATGCCGGCACTTTCGATAGAACAAATGGTAGATGAGATTAATGCTTGCAACGACAAAATTGAAAAGATAACAGGGCGCAGACCAACTCTTTTTAGAGCGCCTTTCGGCGAGTATGACAATAGGTTGATTGATACACTTTCTTCGCTTAATATGTTTTGCGCGCAATGGTCAATTGACAGTCGAGACTGGCGTGAGGATTATACTGTAGAAAAAATCGTTGATGGGGTGTTGAATAATGTAAAGCAAGGCGATATTGTGCTTTTTCACAATGCTGCGAAACATACACCAAAGGCGTTGCCGATTATACTTGAAAAACTTATTTCAAACGGCTATGAAATCCTACCGATTTCAAAACTCATTATGACTAACAATTTCCACATAAACCACGAAGGCAGACAAATTGAAAACACGATAGCAAAAAGCCAACTCTCAAAATGAGAGTTGGCTTTTTTTAAGGAAAGTTGTATGAAAAAAATATTAGCACTTACCATTTATCATTTTCATAAGGATCATACTTTGTAGTTGGTTCTGTAGGAGTAACTGTTGGCTCCTCAGTTTCTGGTGATGAAGCAATGATATCAAGAGTTTCATATTTTTCTAATGTGATTTCGATTTTTTCAAATTTCATTTCAATTTACCCCCTTGATTAGTCATTAGCTTTAGCCCAAGCATCTACTGATGCTTTAAGCTCTGCATCTAAAGCGTTGTAATTGCTATTAGTATCTGCAATGAAAGCATCTGCAATGTATGCTAAGTTTCTTGTAGATGTTGATGCTGAATACAATACTGTACCATCTGTGAGAATTACATAAGCACGAGCTGAGAAGTCTCTTGCCCAGTTTTTCTTTTTGATGCCAACCATTGAACCAACTACATATTTGTCATCGTACAAACCGTTTACAAGGTCATAAGTTACTTTAACAGCGTTTTCTGCTTGTTCATCTTCCATTGTTAAGTAGTCGCCTACTAAGTCAGTAGGACCAATGAGTGTACCAACTTCCTTAACGTCAAGACCTTCAAGGTTGATTGTTGTGTAGAAACGGATACCTTGAACATTACTGTCAAGTCTGATAGCTGCTTTATCTAAAGTTACAATAGCATTTGTTGTTGGACCATCTTGTTCTACTGGAGCAGGAACTGTTGTAGTTGTTGTGGTTGTTGGTTCTTCATATTCGCCAACCTTTGTAAGAACAATGCTGTGAAGGTAAATTTGTCTGCTTGTTGTTGTTGCAGTTGGAGTAACAGTTACATTTACATTGTCGACACCGTTAGCAGTAAATGTAGTGGTAAAAGGATGTTCTGTTATCTTTACACCGACTGTGTTTAAACAGTTAACTTCGCCAAGAGCTACACCATTAGCAACAACATCAAAAACACCTCTTGATGTGTTGTTATCTGCAGTGATAAGAGTGAGTGCATATTCACCGGCAGGAACATTTTTAAGCCCAAATTCAAGAGCAACGTTCTCGTTTGAATTGTTCCAAGAAGCTATGTCA
>JAZRPW010000013.1:0-7511 GCA_045649405.1 Acutalibacteraceae bacterium | reverse complement strand
TAAAAGGAGTAAAGCTATGAAGAAATTATTGTCAATTTTAATGTGTTTTGTGTTGATAGTTTCAACTTTAACATTTGTGTCAATCCCAGCAAGCGCTGAAACTAATGAGTATGTATATGAATATGCTGGTTACCATGCATTTGACTTTAAGGCGGAAGCATATGCTGAAACTTATGGTGCTTGGACACATGCTTCATTTGCAAACTTCTTGTTTGAAGATTACTATGAGTCTTATGAAATCGTTGACTACAACATTGAAAAAGATGGTATCAAACAAGGTTATAAAAACAGAGAAAACCCAATGGTAAGAGTTCATGGCGATGATGGGTATAAAAAAGATTTTGAAGAAGCAAAATCACTTACATCAGGCGGTTATCAATTAGAACTTAACAGCCCATATCCAAGAAGACAAGAAACGCATCAAGCTTATTTTCATACTTCGGGTGCGAATGAAGATGCTCACTTGACAGATAACAATGCAGGTGACCATATTAATCAAAAACCCCAAGGCGAAACTTATGATTACGCTGAGCAAATTGCAAAAGGTATTGAATATGCAAAAGCACATCCAAACCCATC
Organism: Acutalibacteraceae bacterium; assembly: GCA_045649405.1. GTDB lineage: Bacteria > Bacillota > Clostridia > Oscillospirales > Acutalibacteraceae > RUG11462. The sequence goes on along the minus strand of JAZRPW010000013.1, from coordinate 6,932 downwards.
GTTAAAAGGTTATCTTGCCATTGATGTGTTTTTAAAAGATAGCATTCATGGTTACAAAAACGTTTATGACAAATATAAAGGTCAGTCAGAAGTGACTTATAAAAAATGGTGTCAAAAGAACGGTAAAAAATGTGAAAATGAAAAATCACCAGTTAAATTTATTGTGGAGATTTTTGCAGTAACCGATGATGGAGAAAAATTTAGCGTAAAAACAACGTGTGTAGTTCAACATAGCGAAAAAGAAACACTTTATATAGACGTTTCAACGTTTGAACCAAAATGGATTCGTGGTATTCGTGTTGCAGTTGAAAACAATGTAAATATTGCAAATAGAGAACAAGGTGGCGACGACTTGTCTTGTGGTATTACAGACGTAAAAGCAAGATTTTCTGCGTTGTATGTTCCTGGCATAAATGTTGGAATTTTTGGGCAAGGAATTTATGGCGCGAGTGGGAAATGGTTGCTAAATGTTGAGACTGGTGTTCTTAAAGTTTTAAGTGACGGCAATTATTATAATGCTTGGAATTTTTATAAAGATTTTATTAAAACTGTTGAGATTGAAGACGGCGTGACAAGTATTGCAGAAAGAGCATTTTATGCTTGCCATTCGTTAACTAATATCTCAATTCCAAATAGTGTAACAAGCATTGGTGATTATGCATTTTATAATTGCTCGTCATTAACAAACATAACTATTCCAAATAGTGTAACAAGCATTGGTGATTATGCGTTTGAAAATTGCTCGTCATTGACAGGTGTAAATATAACAGATTTAAAAGCATGGTGCGAAATTGAGTTTGCTAATTCCACTACAAACCCATTATATTATGCTGATAAATTATATCTCAATGGTAACCTTGTGACTGATTTGGTTATTCCACAAGGCGCAACAAAAATTAGCAACTATTCGTTTTATGATTGCTCATCATTAACAAGCATTACAATTCCAAACAGTGTAACAAGCATTGGTGATTATGCGTTTTATGATTGTTCATCATTAACAAGCATTACAATTCCAAACAGTGTAACAAGCATTGGTAATTATGCGTTTGAAAATTGCTCGTCATTGACAGGTGTAAATATAAAAGATTTAAAAGCATGGTGCGAAATTGAGTTTGCAGATTATGAGGCAAACCCATTATGTTATGCTGATAAATTATATCTCAATGGTAACCTTGTAGTTGATTTGGTTATTCCTCAAGGTATAACAAAAATTAATGCTTATGCGTTTGAAAATTGTTCATCATTAACAAGCATAACAATTCCAAACAGCGTAACAAGCATTGGCGAAAAAGCATTTTGTAATTGCTCATCATTAACAAGCATTACAATTCCAAACAGTGTAACAAGCATAGGCAGAGGTGCGTTTTCTAATTGCTCATCATTAACAAACATTACAATTCCAAACAGTGTAACAAGCATTGGCGATTATGCGTTTTATGATTGCGACTCATTAACAAGTATGAGTATAGGTGATGCCGTAACAAGCATTGGTGAAGAAACATTCTTTTATTGTGATATCACAGAATTAACAATAGCTGAAGGCTCAAAAACAATTCCTTCTGTAGTGGCAAACTTTAAATCTAAGTTAACAAAAGTGAATTTCCCAACTACAATGACAAAAATTGAACAAGATGCTTTGTATAATTACACAAATTTACAATCAGTTTACATTCCTTCATCAGTTACAGAAATTGGAGAACACGCAGTTGGCTATTATGATAGCGAAGAATTTTTTGGTCAAGGATATGATTTGATTGAAGACTTTGTGATTTATGGCGAAAAAGGGTCAACAGCTGAAAAATATGCAAAAGAAAACGGAATTAAATTTATTACAGAACACAAAACTACAATTTTAAAAGACGAAAAGAATGCAACATATTTCGCAGACGGTTACACTGGTGATAATGTTTGTGTAAAATGCGGTAAAATAATTTCAAAAGGCAAAGCTACTGCTAAATTAACTTTAAAAGTTCCAACATTTAAACTCACAAAGGGTAAAAAGCAGTTTAAAGTTAAATATACCGCTGTTGCAGATGCTACTGGTTTCCAGGTTAGATACAAACTCAAAGGCAAATGGAAAACAAAAACATTTGCTACTAAAAAGACAGTTACTAAAGCAATCAAAAAGCTCAAAAAAGGCACTTATCAAGTGCAAATCAGAGCAATGATTAAATCTGGCAAACAAAAAGCGTTCTCTGCTTGGAGCAAAACTAAAAAAGTAAAAGTTAAATAATTTACTCAAAGCCCCTTTTAGTCAAGGGGCTTTTTTATTGTTGATTTTGCATAAAACATCGTCTTCAATTTGTGCATATCGTTATATTTTATTTAAAGCGAAAAAAACTGTTGAAAATATCATATGATTTTGTTATAATCAGTATGTATAAGTGGGTAATTATCTTTTGTTCCCACATAGACAAAAAATTTCATTTATTTTAGGAGGCAATAAAATGAAATCAACAAAGAAAATGTTATGTTTTGTTTTAGCAATTGCTGTAATGGTTGGCTCAATGGGTCTCGTTTCATCTTTTGCAAACAACACAGGCGACACAGGTGCAACTACTGTTGGTCTTACAGGTGACCCAGAGTATGTGCTCAAATTCACACAAGACGTAATTAATTCGTCTAAATTGCTTACTCTCAATGAAATGAGAAGTGCAGATTATTTTAACGAATCTGATGCTTTGACAAATGAGTTTGTTAAATCAGATGCAAAATCAGGTATGAAGGTTGATTTGAATAGCAACAATTCTATTACAATGACAAAATCTTCTGTAACAGATGGTTCTGATTATCAATACTCAACAATTCTTGAAGTTCCTGTAACTGATGAAATGAAAGCTAATTATTTGAAAGCAACTGACAAAAAGTTGTACATTTCTTACTGGCTTTCTGACTGTCAAAAAACAAATGCTTCAGGCGCTGCAAATGGTGTTTATACAACCTACCAATTTAGAATTTACACAAAATTCAAAACTGCTTATCAAGATGGCGACTATGCAAGAAAAATCAAACTCTCATCTTTAGGCAAACATGACATCAAAATGTATCAACAAAACTTGGGCAAGTCATTCAAACTTTTAGGTGGCGATGGCAAAGCTCTTGATAACCTTGATAATGTTGATAGCATCATTTTCTGTCTTTACAACTATAACAAAAATGTTCAAGCAACTATGAACCTTTCTGGTATTACATATGCAGGCGTTCCAGAAATCAATGAATTTGTAAAACCAACACCAGGAAGCATGACTGAATATATGGAGTTCGGTGGTTGGTCAAAGAATTTGTTGCTTGACTATGCAAACACACCAAACCCAATTAAATATTGTTCAGCTGGTGGTTACAACGCAAAAGATTATAAAACATTGAATCAAGAAGGTTGGTTGTACTTCAACAACACAACAAAGGTTCCAGAATGGCAACTTAACACTTCATTCAACGTTGACCCAGTTGCGTTTAACAATGCAATTGTTACAACAAACCAACCTGGTGCTGAAAACAAAATCAAAATTAAATGTTACTTCCCTAAAATTGAAGATACCGAAGGTAAATCAATGCAAGGTGAGTTCCAAGTAGCATTCAATACTTTCCAAGGTAAAACATATAATTTGACTCAAACATTCATTTATCCTGGTTATGAATATGTGTTTGAAATGGATTCAACTGTTCTTGATGTAAACCAAGTTTCAACAGTTCGTATCGCACTTATGGCATTCTGGAACTATGACCCAGTTGATGATGTTTATTATGATATGGGTAGAGACCAATTTGCTAAACGTTACGATAAAGATGGCAACTTGATGACACCAGTTTATGAAGACCCAAAAGATACTGCTACATTCAAAGGTTACAAAATCGAAGGTTCAGATACACTTTTGAGCGAAAGCGATGTTGCTAAAATCACAACTGCTTGTTCAGATGGTAGAAAAGATGTTGATGTAACAGCAATCAAAGATAGATTTAAAATGAGAACAATGCAAAATGTTGAAGCATTTATCTCACCATTCTATACAGACGGTGGTACTGGTATCATTCCTACAACAACAACTGGGGTTAATGGCGAAACAGCTCCTACAACAACAACTGTTCCAGGCGCTCCTGTAACTGGCGCTCCTGTAACTGGTGCTCCTGTTGGTGGCGGTACTACTGCTGTTGGTGCTCCTGTTGGTGGCGGTACTACTGTTGCTGGTGGCACTCAAGCTGATGTAGAACAAACAGGTTCAACAGAAGTTGAGTATGAACATGCTGGTTACCATGTATTTGACTTTAAAGCAGAAGCTTACGCTGAAACTTATGGTGCTTGGACACACGCTTCATTCGCTAACTTCTTCTTTGAAGATTACTATGAGTCTTATGAAATCGTTGACTACAAAATTGAAAAAGATGGCATCAAACAAGGTTTCAAAGATAGAAAAAACCCAATGGTTAAAGTTGAAGGCGACGAAGAGTACAAAAAAGACTTTGAAGAAGCAAAATCACTTGCATCAGGTGGTTATCAATTAGAACTTAACAGCCCATACCCAAGAAGACAAGAACAACACCAAGCATACTTCCACTCTTCAGGTGCTGGCGAAGATGCTCGTTTGACAAACAACGACGCAGGCGACCATATTAACCAAACAGCTCAAGGCGAAACTTATGATTACGCAGAGCAAATTGCAAAAGGTATTGAATATGCAAAAGCACATCCAAACCCAACACAAAATGGTTATCTCGCTATTGACGTATTTGTAAAAGACTGTACTCACGGTTACAAAAACGTTTACGACAAATATAAATGGCAGTCAGAAACAACTTATAAAAACTGGTGTAAAAAGAACGGTAAAAAATGTGAAAACGAAAAATCACCAATCCAAATGTTGGTTGGCATTCTTGCTACAACTGATGAAGGTGAAGCAGTAAACGCTAAAGTAATGGAATTCGTTCAATACAATGAAAAGAAAACTCTTTACATTGACGTTTCAGAACTTGAACCAGAATGGATTTATGGTGTTTCAGTTGCAGCACAAAACTACTCACACCTTGCAAATAGAGAACAAGGCGGCGACAACTTGTCTTGTGGTATTACAGACGTAAAAGCAAGATTCTCTGCTTTGTACATTCCAGGTTCAAATAACTCTGACCTTACAACAACAGTTCAAGTAACAGAAGCATTGAACATGAAAGATGCAAAGAACATCAAAAAACTTTATGATGCACTTCCTGGCTTAGATGTTGATGATTATGAAACCGAAGAAGATTACAACAAATTGGCTAAATTCATCAAAGCATGGTCAAAAGCATCAGATAACACACAAAAATACTGTGCAGAAGAATATGGTATTGATTATTCTGAAATCGGTATGCTTGAAATGGATGTTTATGATAAAATCTACGGTTCAGGCTGGTATGAAGATGATGAGTCTTTAGAAGATGATGACGACTTCTATTCACCAGGCACTAGTGATATGGCCTTCCCAATGGTATCATTATTGTTAGTTGGACTTTCAGGTTATGTTATTGTTAAAACAAGAAAGAAAAAAGAAGAAGAATAAAAACTAAATAAAAAAAGCTCGGTTTAAAACCGAGCTTTTTTTATTTAGTCAATTTTTACATTAATTCAAGTATTTTTTCTTTTGTTGCAAGGGTTTGGGTTGTTGCGGTGGCACCCGCCGCAGCACAAGAAAGTTTAAGCGCATAATCAAAACCTTTTTCAATTCCGCTTAAAAATCCGGCAATCATAGAATCGCCTGCGCCAACGGTGTTGACTGCCTTGCCACCAAGCGCTTTTTGGTTGTAAACCTTACCATTTTCACAAACAAAAATTGCACCATTTTCGCCTAAAGAAACCAAAACATTTTTAGCGCCTTTTTGTTGCAAAACCTTTGCACACTCAACAATTTTCTCATCTGTTTCAAGCGTTTTTTCAAAAATCTCTTCCAGTTCTTGAAGGTTTGGCTTTATCAAAAACGGCTTGAATTTAAGGGTGTTCAAAAGCAAATCTTTTGTCGCATCAATCACAACTCTAACTTGCTTTTGGCAAATACTTTCAAGAATTTTTTCATAAATATCACTCTCAAGTGAATTTGGAATACTACCCGCAAGCACCAATGTGTCGCCATTTTGAAGCTTTTTCAACTTTTCAAAAAGTCCTGCAACCTCATCAGAACTAATTTCAGGACCGTTTGCATTAATCTCTGTTTCAACACTGCCTTTTAACTTTACATTAATTCTTGTATTGCCTTTTGAAAGATGAATAAAATCGGTGTTAATTCCGCTTAAATTCAACTGTTTTTCAAGTTCGGTACCGGTAAATCCGGCAACAAAACCAAGGGCAACAGAAGGTGTTTCAAGCTCTTTTAAAACAAGTGAAACATTAATGCCTTTGCCACCAAAAAACATCTGCTCGTTTACAGAGCGATTTGTCTTGCCAAATTCAACCGTTTCAACCCCCAAACAATAGTCAATTGCAGGGTTAAAAGTAACTGTATATATCATAAAAACTCTCACTTTTAATCAAATTTTTCTAATTATAACATTTTTTCTAAAATTCATCAACATTTATCAACAAAAAACTTGAAAAACTCTTCTAAAAATGGTATTATTTAAGAATAAGATAAAAGGAAAAGTGTTTTTTATGAAAGAATGGGTTTTTAACGAAATTGACAAAGCAAATGCTTCACAATTAGCACAAGAATGCGGTATTGATGCATTTACCGCTTATTTGCTTTGCTCAAAAGGAGTTAATGACCCTTTTTTAGTTGATGAATTTTTGTCAGATGACTGCATTCTTCAAGACCCATTCTGCTTTGCTGATATGGAAAAAGCAGTAGACCGAGTTAATTTGGCAATTGAAAATGGCGAAAAAATCGCAGTTTTTGGTGACTATGATTGCGACGGTGTAACATCAACAACCTTGCTTTACAGCGTGCTAAAAGAACTCGGTGCAGACT
>JAZRPW010000012.1:0-3849 GCA_045649405.1 Acutalibacteraceae bacterium | reverse complement strand
AGAGTTTTGGTGCAAAGGGTACTATGTTGACACGGTAGGTAAAAACACAAAAGCAATTAAAGAATATATATCAAATCAACTAAAAAGGGATAGAGAAAGTGACCAAATGAGTTTGTTTGACCCAAGAGACCCATTTATGGGCGGCAAGTAACAAACGCATGACTGGCAGGTCAATTTTAAACGCACTTGTGCGTCGCTTGTAACATTAGGGCTTTGCCCGAAAATGAAAAACCACCCGCTATGCGGGTGGATATTTATTATTGTTGTGTTTAAATTATCTGTTAAGAATAAGTTTTGTGAGTTCAACAGGTTCAACAATTTTGCCGTCTTTATAAACACGCATATTACCAGAAGCAATTTCATCAATAAGAATAACTTCGTTGTTGTTGTAACCAAACTCAAATTTAATATCCCACAAATCAAGACCAATTGATTTCAAATCATCAGCAACGATTTTTGTGATTCTCAAAGTTTGTTCTTTCATACTTTCAAACATTTCAGGGCTCATAACATTAAGAGCTGCAAGGCCTTCACCTGTTACAAGTGGGTCGCCCTTTTCATCGTTTTTGAAAGTACATTCAACATAACCGCCAGGAAGAACTGTGCCGTCTTCAATATATTCACCATATCTACGAATAAAACTACCAGTAGCAACAAGTCTGCAAATTACTTCAAGACCGTGACCAAAAACAGTAGCAGGAAGAACTTCCATTGTAGCATCTTCAACGTTAGCATCAACATAATGAGTTTTAATGCCTGCTTGTTTCAAAAGTTCAAAGTAGTGAATTGATGTTTTAAGGTTTTCTTTACCGATACCATCAATTGTGAGACCAACTGCGTTTTCGCCTGGGTCAAACACACCATCTTTACCTGTGCAGTCATCTTTGAATTTAAGCATTATATTGCCGTTGTCGAGTTCGTAAACATCTTTTGTTTTACCTTCGTAAACCAATTTCATTGTTTTATTGCTCCTTTAAATTAAAAATTACTTTGTAATTTTAGCACAAAAATATTTGTTTGTATATAGTTTTTATTAAAAAATTTTAAAAAATTCATACATTTGTAAAGATATAACAAAAGAGTGGCTTTTTGGCCACCCTTTTTTTGTTATTTTTCAATTGATTTCATAATTGGTTTGATGTTGATTACAGCGCAACAACCAATCACAGTTATAATGAGTTCTGGCAACATATAACTTGCGTTGTAAGAAAGTGAATAAATCCAAGCGCCAATCCAACCGTTTGTGTAGTCAGCCCAAATTGTAACGCCTGAAATAAAGTGACACAAAAATCTTAAAACACAAGCAATTCCTGCGCCGAGCGAGAAAGCCAATGTGTTGTTTTTAATTTTGTTTTTAAACATTCCACAAAGCCCCAAAACACCAAACGCAACAAAATAATCCGCAAAGATTAAAATCAAATAAGCCACCAAGCCTGAAACCCAAGCAAAGTTTGAAAGCCCACCAATTAGCAAGTTAAGTGTGCCCATAACAGCACCGCAGAAAAATCCCCATTTTGCGCCATAAGTCCAACCTAAAAGTGCAAGTGGCACCAAAGAAAATATGGTAATTGAACCACCAAAAGGCAAATTAACAGGGGTTAAAAGGTTGAGCACAACAGAAACTGCAATGAAAACTGCAGAAACGACCAAGCGTTTTGTTAAATTAATTTTTGACATCTTTTATGTCCTCCTAATAAAAAATAATGAATTATTATAAAGACAAACAAAAAACGCACTCGTTCATGACCGAATGCGTTAAAACTCCTTGATATTTAGAAATTCCTACGCCGGCATTATCCGTATCAGGTTATAGGGTCAAAGTAGCATTTATACTTTATCTCAGCCGACTTGCATCAGCACCCCTTTTCATTTGTCGTGGCTATTATAACTCAAAACTTTTTGTTTGTCAACCTCAATTGTCAACCAAATCAGCATTTTTTGGTTGACAATCGACGTCGATTGTTATATATTGTAAATGGTGATGAAAATGACAATAAAACAACAGGTGCTAACCTTTTTGCAAGGCGCAAAGGGCGAAAGTGTGTCAGGGCAAATCCTTGCCGACAAACTTGGTTGCTCAAGAAATGCTATTTGGAAGGCAATAAAATCGCTTGAAAATGAAGGTTACAATATAAAAGCAACAACAAACAAAGGGTACCTTTTGGTTGGTGGCGATGTTTTAAATGTTGAAGAAATCAACAATTGTTTAAAGAAAAAATGCAAAATAATTTTGTTAGATACAGTTGACTCAACCAATAATTATTTGAAAAGACAAGCCGAAAAAGGCGAGCGTGCAAACACTGTTGTAATTGCAAAAAGCCAAACTGCAGGCAAGGGCAGAATGGGCAGAAACTTTTATTCGCCAGGTTGCAGCGGTTTGTATATGAGCATTTTGCTAAAACCCACAATTTCAGCCGAAAAAGCGTTGTTTATCACCACCGCAGCCGCAGTTGCAACCGCCAAGGCAATTGAAACTTTAACCGGAAACGAAACAAAAATAAAATGGGTTAATGATATTTTTGTGAAAAACAAAAAAGTTTGTGGCATTTTAACCGAAGCCGCAATCGACTTTGAAACCGGTGGGCTTTATTACGCAGTTTTGGGAATAGGTATTAATTTGACAGTGCCAAAAGGCGACTTTCCAGACGAACTCAAGCAAATTGCAGGCGCAATTTCGCAACAAGAAATATCAAAACAAGATTTAGTGTCAGAAATTCTAAACAACTTTTTTGAAATTTATAACGACTTTGAAAATACTGATTTTATGAAAATTTACAAACAAAAATCGTTGTTAATTGGCAAAGACATTTTTGTTGTAAAAGGAGAGACAAAAACTCCTGCAAAAGCAATCGACATTGACAAAACGGCTCGACTTTTAGTAGAATATGAAAATGGTGAAAGAGAGTATCTTTCATCAGGAGAGGTGAGTGTAAGATTATGAAATTTAAAGTAAAAGATATGGTGCTTTGCGCACTTTTTGCGGCAATTTGCTGTGTTTGTTCGGTGGTAACTTTACCAATTGGCGCAGTGCCAATTTCACTTGCAACGCTCGGCATAATGGTAACAACAATGATTTTAGGCGAAAAACGAGCAATCATTTCGGTAGCACTTTTCATAGCGCTTGGTGTTGTTGGCTTGCCGGTTTTCGCAGGAATGCAAGGTGGCTTTGGCGTAATCGCAGGGCCAACCGGTGGTTACATTTATTCTTACATTTTAATGGTGCCAATAGTGGGCCTTGCCTCAAAATGTTTAAACAAAACCTTGTCAAGTGGAATGTTCACAATGCTCGGTTGTTTAGCAGCAATGTTTGTGAATTATGTTGTCGGCACAGTGCATTTTGCGTTGGTTAGCGGAATGGGGGCAAAATCATTTTTAGAGTTAATTGTAACTTGTGTTTTGATTTTTGTTCCAGCAGATATAATTAAATCAATTTTAGCAATTTTAATAGCCCCACGCTTAAAACCATTGTGCAAATAAAAGGAGTAAAGCTATGAAGAAATTATTGTCAATTTTAATGTGTTTTGTGTTGATAGTTTCAACTTTAACATTTGTGTCAATCCCAGCAAGCGCAGATGAAGAGTATTATTATGAAGGTGCTTTCGCATATTGCCTCAATGAAGATGGCACTGCAACAATTGAGGATTATTATTACTCTGAATCTAATATTGTAATCCCATCAACTTTAGGTGGCTACTCTGTAACAAGCATTGGTGAAGAGGCATTTGCTTATTGCCCATCATTAACAAGCATTACAATCCCAGATAGTGTAACAAGCATTGGCTATTGTGCGTTTTATGATTGTTCATCATTAACAAGCATAACAATTCCAAACAGTGTAACAAGCATTGG
>JAZRPW010000011.1:0-24926 GCA_045649405.1 Acutalibacteraceae bacterium | reverse complement strand
CCAGGTGCAGATAAAACAAGTTTAATGCTTGTGCTTCAACACAAACCTGGTGCGCTTTACAAAGTTCTTTCACGACTTTATGCGCTTGATATCAACCTTATTAAACTTGAAAGCCGTCCACTTGCTGTCAGAAACTTTGAGTTTATGTTCTATTTTGTTTTGGAAACTTCAATCTATTCAGAAGAATTTGTTCAACTTATTTGCGAATTAGACGGAATTTGCGATGAATTCAAATATTTTGGTAGTTATTCTGAGGTGGTTTAATAATGAAATGTGGTTTGTTAGGTAGAAAGTTAGGCCATAGTTATTCGCCACAAATTCACGCATTTTTGTCAGATTATGAATATAAACTTTATGAAGTTGAACCGGAAAACCTTGAAAGTTTTATGAATGACAATGATTTAGATGCGTTTAATGTAACAATTCCGTATAAAAAAGATGTAATGCCTTATTGCAAAAAACTTTCAGACGGCGCTAAAAAAATCGGTGCAGTTAACACAATTGTTAGAGAAAAAGATGGCTCTTACACTGGTTACAACACCGATTATGATGGCTTTGTTAAAATGATTGACTATGCAGGCGCAAGGGTGAAAGACAAAAAGGCAATTATTATGGGTAACGGTGGCGCATCACTTACTTGCCAGTGTGTGTTAAAAGATTTAGGCGCAAGTGAAATAATTGTATTTGACACAGATTTAGAAAACAATTATACTAATATCTATAATCATGGTGACGCACAAATCATCGTTAACGCAACGCCTGTTGGAATGTTTCCTAATGTTGATGCTTGTTTGATTGATTTAAATGAGTTTAAACAATGCGAAACAGTGCTTGATTTGATTTATAACCCAGATAAAACAAAGTTAATCAAATGTGCTGAAAGTTTGAATATGAACTTTGCTAACGGACTTGTTATGCTTATTGCTCAAGCAAAAGTTGCTTGTGAGCATTTTGAAAACAAACAAATTGATGATGAAATTATTAAGAAAATTTTAAAGGAATTAAAAATATGAAAATTCTTGTTTTAAATGGTCCTAATTTAAATATGTTAGGCCTTCGTGAGCCAGAAATTTATGGTAACAAAAACTATCAAACACTTTGTGATATGATAAATGAACATTGTGATAAAAAGGGAATAGAGGTTGAGATTTTTCAGTCAAACCACGAGGGCGTTTTGGTTGATAAAATTCAAGCTGCTTATAATAAATATGATGGCATTGTAATCAATCCAGCGGCTTACACTCACACAAGTGTTGCAATTTTAGATGCATTAAAAGCAGTTGCAATACCTGCAGTGGAAGTTCATATTTCAGATGTTGATTCAAGAGAAGATTTTCGTAAAATTTCATTTGTTAGAAATTATTGCTTTAAAACAATTTCAGGCAAAGGCTTTGAAGGTTATCTCGAAGCAATCGATTCATTTTAAAGTTAAAAGCAACCCTAAACATTGGGTTGCTTTTTTGTTTTATATATTTTGGCTGAAAAGTATGAAAGTGTTGATGCAGATGAAATCAACAAAGAAATGGTTGCTTACTTTGTTTGCGATAATATGTTCCAAAAGAAGTTTGGTGATTTAGGCAGACTTGCGACTGAGCTTACCGGAACTAAAAAGCAAAAGTTTATTTCATTTATGAAAAACATTTTCAAAAAGTTTTCTAATGCATTTAGTGAGTTTGGCCAACTTGAGAAAAAGTTTTTAAGTCTTTATGATTCTGCAATGCAAAATAAAAACACCGACAATAATGACGGTGTTAAGTCAATGAAAAATATTGACAGTGATGAAAATAATCGTTATAATAAAATCAAAGGCGGTGTAAATAATGAAGAAAGTTCAGACTCCAAGTTATTGGAAAAAGGAAGAGTTTCAACCATTAGTGGAAACCGAAACAGTTTACGGAAACAAAGTTCTAATACCGAAAAGATTTCAAAACTTTTGGGACTTTCAGCGAAAAATATCAAAGCAGGCGAATCAACCGGCTCAGGAGTATTTGATAGAAATGTTGAACACTTTTATGACAGCGAGGGGAAGGTTAGCGGAAGGTCTTGGAAAAGTGCTATTGGAAATTTATCAAGAATAGATTTGCAAGCAGTTGACACAGTTGGCAGAAAAATTGATGAAGCAGAGTTGAAAGACTCTGCTTTTTCTATTTGTGAAAACCAGAAGAAAAAACAACTTGATATCATTCTTAAAAATAACCCTGCAAACGATGATTATCATACTTTGTTGAGTGGCTTCATTGATGGTAATTATTTTGTTCCGATTCGTTTTGGCATAAAAGAAAATACACAAGGAAAAAACAAACTATATATAGTTGTAGAACAAAATAAAATAGACCTTAAGGTCTTAAAATCACCAGTCCTTGAAAAAGGATATGATAACTCTCGCTTAAGGTCTACTATTAGTATATCTGAAATTTTCAAAAATGTCAATTGGGCTTTAGAGTGTTTATTGTAAGACTAACTATATATTTTGTTTTAAATAATTTTTAGGGGAGACACCAACAAATTTTTTAAAGGTTTTACTAAAGTGATAAATATCTGAAAAATGAAGTTCTTGTGCAATTTCTCCAATTGTAAATGTATCAAGCAAAAGCATTTGTTTTGCCTTTTCAATTCGGTGTTTTTGTCTGAAATCAATCGGATTATCTCCGCTATATTCTCTAAACAATTTTCTAAAATAACCCTCGCTAACACCACAAATCTTAGCAATTTCATCTAGTGGTTTGTCAGAATCACTTTCAAGCAACTCAATGCCTTCTTTAATATATGCAAATTTGTGTTTTACTGTTGACCTTCTTTGCTTTTTAGATACAGTTGCAAAAACTTTATATATCAACGCAGTAATTTCAGGAATACATGTCAAACTCTTTTGAAACTGCTCTGCGGCTTCTTTCATTTCAACTGCTAACGCAATATCAACGTTTTTCAAACACAAAACAGGGTGTTTTGCAGGCGCAATATCTTTGCCATTTATATCTTTAACATCAAAGTGCATTACAATTGTGTCGGTTCTATTTGGCGCTGTATCAAAAAACTCAACTGTATATTCAATACCTTTTGGCATATACGCCAGTTGATTTTTCTCTATATAAATAGATTTTCCTTTAGAATCAGTAATTTTAGCCGTTGAATTTACAAACAAAAGGAATGTATGAGATGGTTTTGGTTTGCCAATGCATGAGTAAATATTGTTACGAGAATACCAATTTTGATTTTTTACAAATGGCTCTGTTATAAAGAAAAATGAGTGGTACAACTCTTCAAAAGGTACTATTTTCACTTGAATTTTCTCCTTTTTTGTGTCTTTTTTGTATTATAACACACTTTTTTGAAAAATGAAACGTTTTTTACAAAAAATATGTTGGTTTTTACATTTAATTTTGAAATTTTTATATTATAATGTAAGTACAACTATTGAAAGGTGGGGGTTTTATGTTTGATTACAAAGTTAAAATTGGCTTGGTTGCTATGCGAAGAAATACAACCGACAGACCACGTGGTACATTTTTAACTTGGTATTCGGCAGAACAAAGAGGCAAACGCTTTACTGAGTATATCGAAAAGAATTTTGCCAATGAAAATGTTGAGTTTGTCGATAACAAGGGCATCGGCATTGAAGACTTAGTGTTTGATGAAAAAAGTGCTAACGAAGTAATTGAGCGTTTTAAAGCTGAAAAAGTTGATGCTGTTATGATTATCAATTGCAATTTTGGTAACGAAGAAGCAGCAGCCGACATTGCAAAAGCGCTTGACAAACCAGTTCTTTTGTGGGCACCGCTTGATGATGAGTATTATGTTGACGGTATGCGTCCAACTGATTCTCAATGTGGCCTTTTCGGTGTTTCTCGTCAAATGCAACGTTATCACATTCCGTTTTCTCACTTACCATGTTGCAGAGTTGAAAGCGAAGAGTTCAAAGAAGGTTTTGATAGCTTTGTAAGAGTTGCTTGTATGGTTAAGAATTTCAAAGGAATGAGAATCGGCCAAGTTGGCGCACGTCCTGCTCCGTTTTATTCTGTTATTTGGAATGAAGGCGAGTTAATGGAGAAGTTTGGTGTTAGAATTATTCCAATTAACTTTGCAATTATTGAGCAAAGAATGAAAGAAGCACCAGAACTTTACAAAGAGGAGATAGAAGAGTACGAAAAATATTTCCTAACAAATTACGAACTTGATGATTTAACTCCTCAGTACATTAAACCAATGGCAACAATGGTTGCAATGTACAAGCACTTGTTTGAAGAGTTTAATCTTGATGTTATTTCTGCAGAGTGTTGGACTGCAACGCCTGTTATGTTTGACGGCCTTGCACCTTGTGCGCTTTACGGCTTGTTAAACGAAATGGGTTATATGATTGCTTGTGAAAGTGATATGCATTGCGCAATGACAATGGCACTTTTGAAATGTGCTACTCTTGGCAAAGGCACACCACTCTTCGGCGAGTTTACAGTTAGACACCCAGAAAACAAAAACGCTGAACTTTTATGGCACTGTGGACCATTCCCAGTTTCAGAAAAAGCAGAAGGCACAAAAGCAAGACTTGTTAATCAAAGAGCTTGGCTTCGTGCAAGAGACGGTGTTTACACCGTTGCTAGAATGGACCAAGAAAGTGGCAATTATATGATTTTACCACTTGTTTGCAACACAACAGAAGGTCCACAAACTCATGGTACATATATTTGGGGTGAGTTTGAAGACTTGCAAAAAATTGAAGACAGACTTATTGACGGACCTTACATTCACCACTTTGTTGAGATTGCAGGGGATTACAGAAAAGAAATTAATGAATTCTGCAAATACTTCCCAAATCTCAATGTTGATAAAAACATTTAATTTAAAGGAGAAAAGAAAATGCAATATCAAATGAACAAATTTTTATTTTCAATGATTCTTACAGAACTTGAAGATGCAGTTGGCGTTGAAAACTGCTCAACACGCCAAATCGACAAAGTTACACACAGTGTTGACTACTATTGGCTTTCAAGAATGTGGGCTGACAGAGGCGAAAGAATGCCTGAAGCTGATTTCGTTGTTTGCCCTGAAAACGCTGAAGAAGTTTCAAAGGTAGTTAAAATCGCTAACTACTACAAAATCCCAGTAACAACTTGGGGTGCTGGTGGCGGTACACAAGGTGGTGCTATTCCTGTAGCTGGCGGTATTATTCTTGATACAAAGAGAATGAACAAAATTTATGAAGTAAATACAGAAGGTATGTACATTGAATGTGGTACCGGTGCTATTTACAAACACATTGAATGGGCTGCTAACGAAGTTGGCAAAGCAACAATGCACTACCCATCATCACTCACATGTTCAACCGTTGGTGGTTTCTTGGCTCACCGTGGTATCGGTGTTGTTTCAACAAAATACGGTAAAATTGATGATATGGTTCTTAAAATGGAAGTTGTTCTTCCAAATGGTGACATTATTGAAACAAGCTCAGCTCCAAAACACGCTGCTGGTCCTGACCTTAACCAAATCTTCATCGGCTCAGAAGGTACATTAGGTATCATCACAAAAGCTCAAATCAGAATTTTTGACCAACCTGAAGAGAGAAGATTCAGAGGTTTCTTGTTCCAAGATATGTCTGGTGCTTTCAAAGCTTCAAGAGAACTTTTGCAAAAATTCAAACCATCAGTAATGCGTTTGTATGACGAAGCTGAAACTGCTTCTCTCATCAAAAAAATCGTTGGTGTTGAACGTAAAGGTGCATTTATGAACGTTGCAATTGAAGGCGTTAAAGAAATGGTTGAAGTTGAAGAAAAAATCTTGCTTGAAACTTTTGCTAAATACGGCGCTGAAGACTTAGGTTCAGAATACGGCGAAAAATGGTGGAACGAAAAGATTACATTCTTCTATCCAGGTCATATGATGGATATTCCACAAATGTTCGGTACAATGGATACAATTGCTCCATACGGTAAAATTGAAGAAATTTACTGGGCAATGAAAGAAGCAATTGAAACAAACTTCCCACAAGCTAAATTTATCGCGCACTTCTCACACTGGTATGAATGGGGCGCAATGGTTTATGACAGATTTATCGTTGAAGGTAAAGACGTTCCACAAGACCCTGTTGAAGCTCTTCGTTTGCACCAAGCAATTTGGACTTGCGGTGTTCGTGCTGCACTTGCACACGGTGGCGTTGTAAATGACCACCACGGCGTTGGTATCAAACTTGGTCGTCTTATGAAAGAACAATACGGTCCTGCAATGCAAGTATTTGAAGGCCTTAAAAAACAACTTGACCCTAACGGTATCATGAATCCGTTCAAACTCGGTCTTTAATTAAATAGGGAGGTATATTAGTTATGAATATGTCAGAAAAATCAAAACAACATGTTGATTCTTGTCGTTTCTGTTGGATGTGCCATCACGTTTGTCCAATTGGTAATGCAACAGGCCAAGAAAGAAACACAGCAAGAGCAAGAGCTCTTGGTATCTCTCTTGTAAACAGAGAAGCAATTGATTTATCAGAAATTATGGATAACATTTATGAGTGTTGTACTTGTGGCGGTTGTATGACTGACTGTGTTACAGGTTGGGACCCAGTAATGTTCACAAAAGAAACACGTATGCACGCTGCTATGGAAGGTAAATTACCTGCATACATTCAAGAGTTGCTTAAAAACTATATGGAAACAGGCAACGCTTATGGCAAAACTGCTCTTTGTGACAATCTTACAAAAGCAATTGCAGACCACAGCGCTAAAACAGAAACTTTGCTTTATTTAGGTACTGATGCTAGATTTAATGCTTGCAAACAAGCAACAAAAGCAATTAAAGTTCTTGAAAAAGCAGGCGTTGAATTCACAGTTTTAGTTGATGAAGTTGATTCAGGTGCTCATCTTGACTTCCTTATCAGCGCAACAAATGAAACAAAAGAACAAATGACTAAAAATGCTGCTGTTCTCAATGATTACAAAACAGTTGTTGTTTATGACCCTAACGACGCAAAAACTATCAAACAACAATACAAAGAATATGGTGTTGAGGTTAACGCAGACGTTGTTACTTACACATCATATGTTGCTTCACTCATTGAAAAAGGTGCTTTGAAAGCTGAAAAATCAGACAAGAAAGTTGTTTTCCACGACCCATATCAATTGGCTCGTGACCTTGAAGAAACAGAAGAAGCAAGAACAATTGTTTCTGCATTCGCTACTCTTGATGAAATGCTTCTCAATAGAAAATACACAGTATTTGCTGGTAACATCTTAATGGCTCAATACGTTCCAGATGTTATGCTTGAAGTTGCTAAACGCAGAATTTTCAACGCAACAAGCATCGGCGCTAAAACAATCGTTACTGCAAGCGTTGCTGAATATGTTTCATTGAAAAATGTTGAGCAAACTGATGTAGAAATTCTTTCTATTGAAGATTTGATTTTAGGTGAATAATTTATGTTAGTTAATTTGAAATATGTGCTTGACTTAGCTGAAAAAGGTGGATTTTGCATTCCTGCATTTAACGTTTACAATATGGAAAGTGTAATTGGTGTAATTCACGCAGCTGAAGAAATGAAAGCACCAATTATTATGCAGGTTTACCCACGTCTTATGAAAGAAGAAACTGGTTATTATCTTTCACCAGTTATTCTTGCAGCGGCTAAACGTGCGTCTGTTCCTGTTTGTTTCCATCTTGACCATGGTCCGTCAGAACTTGAAACTACTCGTTCATTGCGCTATGGTGCAACTGGAATTATGCTTGACGGCTCAACTTTACCATTTGAAGAAAATATCGCCCTTACCAAAAGAGTGGTTGATACTTGCAAATTTGTTGATGTTCAAGTAGAAGGTGAACTTGGTCACGTTGGCACAACTGCAGACGCTGAAATGGATGAATTCACAACACCAGAAGACGCAAAACGTTTTGTTGAAGAAACAGGTGTTGCTTGTCTTGCAGTTGCAGTTGGTACTGCACATGGTAAATACTCAAAGCCACCAAAACTTGACATTGAGCGTATTGAAGAAATTAGAAAAGCAACTAACAATACCGCTTTGGTTTTACACGGTGGTTCTGGTGTTCCTGATGAAGAAATCAGAAAAGCAGTTAAAGCAGGTATTCGCAAAATGAATTTTGCAACTGATATTTGCTATGCTTTTCTTGATTGTTGTCTTGAAGAATTGCAAAAAGATGACCGTCCAATTGCAATTGACAACTTTATGAAAAAACCTATTGAAGCTGTTAAAAATTTCTGCATTACAAGAATCAAACTTGTTAGTGCAGATGGAAAGGCTTAAATTATGGCTAAAATTGTAGGAATTGGTGCTAATGTTTTCGATACTCTTTATAATATCGAAACTTACCCAAATGAAGATACAAAAATGAGAGCAACCGCCAGCAAAAACTCTGGCGGTGGCCCTGTTGCTACTGGACTTGTAGCAGCGCAAAAATTAGGTGAACAAACTGCTTACATTGGAGTTTTGTCAGATGACTCAGGTGGCGTTTATTTAAAAGGTGACTTTGAAAAATACGGTGTTGACACAAAATTTATCGATGTAAAATCAGGCTATCGCTCATTTGCATCGGTTCTTTGGCTTTGTGCAGACACTACAACACGCACTTGCGTATTTGATAAAGGCGATTTACCACCATTAGAGCTTAACGATGAGCAAAAACAAGCTATTGTTAACGCTAAAATTCTTATGGTTGATGGTAATGAATTAAAAGCAGCTGTTGAAGGCGCTAAAATCGCTCGTGAAAACGGTGTAAAAGTGCTTTATGACTGTGGTGGCCTTTATGAAGGTGTTGAAAAACTTTTAGCACTTACCGATATTATGATTCCATCTGAAGAATTTGCACTTGGTCACACAGGCTGTGACAATGCAAACGATGCTGCTAAAAAGCTTTTTGAGTTATACAAACCTGAAGTTGTTGTTATAACTCAAGGTAAAAAAGGCGGCATAATCTTTGATGGTGTTAATGTAAAAGATTATCCAATTTATCCAGCAGTTGTTGTTGATTCAAACGGTTCAGGCGATGTTTTTCACGGCGCTTTTGCAGCAGGTGTTGCAAAGGGTTATGATTATGAAAAATGTTGTCATTTTGCATCTGCTGTATCTGGTCTTAAATGCACAGGCGTTGGTGCTAGAGAAAGTGCACCTGATTTTGAAACTACTGAAAAATACTTAAAGGAGAATGGTTATGAACTTTAAGAAAACTTATACACCTGCAAATGGTTACACACCTATTTGCAAAATAGGGGAATGTACTTTGAAAAAGTTAGAGTTCGGTATTATTGAACTCGATGCTGGTCAAAAGCTCCCATTTTATACAGAAGATAAAGAAACTGCTTTTATTATGCTCGAAGGTCATTGCAACGTTGAAGTTAATGATGAAGTTTATGAAAACGTTGGTAACAGAATGACTGTTTTTGAAAACAGAAAAGCAGAAAGTTTTTATATGCCTAAAGAGCAAAATTTAGTTATTGAAGCAATTGACCACATTAAAATTGCTGTTTGTGCAACACCTGTTGCTGAAAAAACTGAACCACAAGTTTTGCGTGAAGACCACGTTGTTTTAAAACTTTTAGGCGAACCACCATTTGAAAGAGAAACAAGCTTTATTATTGATGGTAATTCTAATGCTAAAATCCTTACAATTGGTGAAGCTTATTGCACAAAAGGTAACTGGGCAGGTTTTCCACCACACAAACACGATGAAGATAATATGCCAACAGAATGTATTGCAGAAGAAATTTATTATTTTCTTTTCGACCCAAAACAAGGTTTTGCAGTTCAATGTCTTTACACTGCTGATGGCGAAATTGATGAAGCTTACAGAGTTAAAAACGATGAATTGGTAGAATTCCCAAGAGGCTACCACACAACAGTTTCAACTCCTGGCTATCAAACATATTTCTTATGGTTAATGGCAGGGGATTATCAGGGATTTAACAGAAGTTCTGACCCAGAACACGCTTGGAT
This sequence comes from Acutalibacteraceae bacterium, assembly GCA_045649405.1. GTDB lineage: Bacteria > Bacillota > Clostridia > Oscillospirales > Acutalibacteraceae > RUG11462. The sequence goes on along the minus strand of JAZRPW010000011.1, from coordinate 14,997 downwards.
TGAGCAATAAAACAAGGAGTTTCTTATGATTATTATTAAAAACGAGCATGCAACTGCATCTTTTAATACACTTGGCGCTGAATTAAAAAGCTTTAATTTTAACGGCGTTGAATACATTTGGCCAGGTAGCGAAAAGTCTTGGAAAGGTTCTGCTCCAATTTTGTTTCCAATTTGTAGTGGATTAAAAGATGATACTTATTATTTGAATGGCGAAAAATATGTATTACAAAAGCATGGTTATGCTCGTTTTTGCGAATTTGAAGTAGAAAAGCAAATGGATGATTCTGTTGTATTTTTACTTCGCTCAGATGAGAAAAGCAAAAAAGTATTTCCGTTTGATTATGAATTAAGAATTATTTACACTTTAACCGAAAATGGTCTTAAAGTTGATTATAAAGTTGATAATCTTTCTAATGATACAATGTATTTTTCAATCGGTGCACATGAAGGCTATTTTTGTCCTGAAGGCATTGAAGAATATGATATTGTTTTGCCTGAAAAAGAAACTTTATACACAAGTGTTCTTGATGGAAATGTTTTATCAGAAGAAAAAGAACTTGTTATCGAAAACAGCGATACACTTTCGTTAAAATATGATTATTTTAAAGTTGATGCATTGGTTTTCAAAGAAATCAAAGCAAGAAGTGTTGTTTTAAAGCACAAAAACAATAACAGAGCTATTAAAGTTAATTTTGACGGTTTTGATTACTTGCTTTTGTGGACGATTCCTAAAGAAAATTACATTTGCATTGAGCCTTGGTGTGGAATTACTGATAGTGTTAACACAAATCAAGACTTTGCAACTAAAGAAGGAATTCAAAAGATAGAGAAAAATGGCACATATTCTTGTACACATTCATTTGAAATTTTAAGGTAGGATTTCATTATGTTAGAAAGATTGAATAACTTAAATTCTGATATTAAAATTTATAGTGTTTTTGATGACGAGTTCAAATCATTTGGTCGTGTTATTAATGATATTGATGTAACTGAATTAATTGACACGGCAAATAAAATTAATTTGCCTGAAGAAGGCTCGCTTTACACTGCAAGTGAGCCTTCTTTTGAGTGCTTGGACTTTGCTAAAATAGTAGAAAACAACATTTTTGGAGAAACTCCAACACAAATTGGCTATTGTTATGGTCACAGCAACTTTTTAAATGCAACCGAATGGCACACTTCAAGCGAAGTCAATGTTGCAGTTACTGATTTAGTTTTGATTTTAGCTGAAAGAAAAGATTTGGTTGATAAAAAAATCGATTCTTCTAAATTCAAAGCATTTTTTGTTGAAAAAGGAACAGTTATTGAAGTTTATGCAACTTCACTTCATTTTTGTCCTTGCGAAACAGCAAGCACGGGTTTTGGTTGCGTTGTTTGTTTACCAAAAGGCACAAATACTGATTTAGAAAATTCTTATGATGATAACTTGTTATTTAGAAAAAACAAATGGATAATTTGCCATGAAGGCAACACTGCTTTAATTAATCGTGGTGTTGTTCCTGGAATTTCTGGCATAAACTATGAAATTAAATATTAAATTACTTTAAACTTTAAGGAGTAATATAATGAAATATCTTTTAGGTATAGATTTTGGTGGTGGTGCTTCAAAAGCCACTTTAATCGATGTTGAAGGCAAAATTCTTGCTGAAAACACAGTAGAATATCCTACATATTATCCAACTGTTGGCGCTTGTGAACAAAGTGCTACTGATTGGATTTGCGCACTTCAAGAAAACTCTAAAAAGATTTTAGAGAAAAGCGGAATTAATAGTTCAGATATTTTAGCAATTGCTATTGACTCTGCAACTCATACATATCTTGCTTGTGATGAAAACTTTAAACCGCTTAGAAATGCTGTTCATTGGACTGATACTCGTTCAAGAAAACAAGCAGATATGTTGTTTGAAAATTATGCTGATAAGATTTTTGAGAAAACTTACCATAAACCAGATACAATTTGGACTTTGCCACAGCTTTTGTGGCTAAAAGAAAACGAGCCGGAAGTTTTTGAAAAAACTAGATATATATTCTTTGAAAAAGACTATGTTAGATACTATTTAACTGATGTTTATTGTACAGATAACATTGAAGCACAAGGTAGTATGCTTTTTGATTGTGAAAAACAAGAATGGAGCAAACAATTGTGCGAACTTTGTGGCATTGATGTTTCTTGTTTGCCACCAATCGTTAAACCAACTGACATTATTGGTAAAGTTACAGAATTAGCTGCTAAAGAAACAGGCCTTTTTGAAGGCACACCTGTTATTTGTGGTACAACCGATACTGTAATGGAAGTTTTTGCATCAGGCGCAGTTGAAAAAGGGGATGTAACAGTAAAACTTGCTACTGCAGGTAGAATTTGTGTTATTACTGATAAGCCATATCCTGACAGACATTTGGTTAACTATTCACACGTTGCAGATGGTATGTGGTATCCTGGTACTGCAACTAAATCTTGCGCTGCTTCATACAGATGGTACAGAGACACATTTGGTGGCGATTACAAAGCGCTTGATGAAGGTGCTGCAAATATAGAAATCGGTTGCGAAGGTTTGATTTATCATCCGTATCTTAATGGCGAATTAACACCTTACGCCGACCCGATGTTATGTGGTAGTTTTACTGGCGTTCGTGCAACTCATACTAAAGCTCATTTTACAAGAGCAGTGCTTGAAGGTGTTGCTTATTCTTTGCTTGATAGCAAAAATTATCTTGACTCTTTAAATATTCCTTATAATGCAGTTGCAACTGCTATCGGTGGTGGTACAAAAGGCAAATTATGGCGTCAAATGATTTCTGATGCTCTCGGTATTACTTTAAAAACTACCGAAACATCTGATTCATCATTTGGTTCTGCTATGCTTGCAGGCATTGCTGTTGGTGTGTTTAAAGATGCGAAAGATGCAGTTCAAAAATGTGTAAAACAAGTTGATATTACTGAACCAAACCTTGAAAACACTAAAAAATACAACGAAGTATTTAAAACTTATAAAAAAATCCACGATGCATTGGCACCTATTTATCAAGAAAGGTAAGTTCAATGAAAATTGTTGTTTGTATTAGACGTGGTTTAGACGGAGAAATCAACCCATTTGATGCTTGCGCTTATGAAGAGGCGTTGAAAATTCCAAACGCCGAAATAATTCTTTTAAGCATGGCGCCAGAAAAAGATAAAGATTTCTTTTTAAACTTAACTCGTCTTGGAGCAAAAAAAGCCATTGTTTTGTCAGATAAACACTTTGCAGGCGCAGACACACTTGCTACTGCTTATACTTTGTCATTGGCAATAAAGAAGATTAATCCTGATTTGGTTTTCTGTGGTAGGCAAACTCTTGTAGGCGATACTGCCCAAACAGGACCAATGTTGTCAGTTTATTCGAATTTTGCTTTAATCTCAAATGTAATGAGCATCGATAATATTGATGATAAAATTACTTGTACTACAAGAAACAATGGTATAAAAACTGAAAAATTACCTGTACTTTTGACTATTGAACGCATTAACAATCTTCGTTTACCAAGCATTTTTTCTAAAATTGGCGAAATTGAAATTTGGGATAGTGAACTTTTAAGCGCAGATATATCAAAATGTGGTCTAGAAGGCTCTCCAACAAGAGTTTTAAAAACATTCGAGAACAACTCAGGCAAAAGAAAATGTGTCTTTATCGACCCTTCTAAACTTCACAACGTCATAAATGAAAGTTTAATTAAAGATGATTTATCTAACGAAGGGATAGCTGTTTGCGAAAACATGCTTACAAAAGTTTGCGTTGTTACTAAAGCGCCAATCGATTACGCGAATTCAATTAGCGAAGATGTTACTATAATTGACGACAAAGACGTTGACAAAATCATTGATTATATTAACAAAAATCAGCCAAACGCTGTGTTATTTGGTAGTGATGATGAATCTAAAGAAGCAGCTGCAAAAGTGGCAGCTAAGTTGGATTTAGGTTTATGTGCTGACTGTACAAAACTCGAAACTGATGGCGAGCAAATGATTATGTATAGACCTGCTTTGTCAGGTAGTATTGTTGCTAAAATCATTAGCAAAACAAAGCCTGCACTTGCCACTGTTAGAACAGTTTCAAATGGTAGTGACGTCGTTGTTTCTCTTGGTTTCGGCGCAAAAGAGAGTGTTGAAAAAGCAAAAGATTTTGCAAATAAAATCAACGCAGAACTCGCTTCTTCTAGGAAAATGGTTGACAATAACTTAATGCCATATTCTTCGCAAGTTGGTTTGACAGGCAAAACCATTTCGCCAAAAGTTTATATTGCAATTGGTATTTCCGGCGCAGTACATCATATTGTTGGAATGCAAAAATCAAATGTTATTATTGCAATTAACGATGATAAAAATGCGCCAATTTTTGACTATGCTGATTATGGTATAGTCGCTGATTTTGATTCAATTAATTTATAAAACATAAAAAGCTCCCAGAAAGCATATCATTTATTGATAATGTTATCTGGGAGTTGATTTTTTTGAAAAATCTTGTCGAAGAAAGAGCTGTAACTCTTGGGAAATATATAGTTAAAACCGGTGCAACGGTAAGAGTTTGTGCCAAAAAGTTTGGTGTTAGCAAATCAACAGTACATAAAGATGTAAGCGAAAGATTAAAGTTACTTGATGAAGATTTGTTTATTAGTGTTAAAAAGATTCTTGAATTTAACAAAGCGCAAAGGCATATTAGAGGCGGAATTGCTACCAAAAATAAATATTTGAGTATAAAAAATAACTGTATCAGTTGATACAGTTATTTTTTTGCAATATTTTCTTTACCTAATATCGAAATTAAATTATCAAACAAATCATCAGTTAAATCACAACTATATTTGTCCGCTTTTAAAGTTTTCTTTGTATCTTGACAATAAATATAAACAGGGGATTTACCTTTAAATTTGTTTAATAAATTCATTGCTTTTTGCAAATTCACATCTTGCAATGAATTCACTTTTAAATAAAGTGATTTTAATTCGAAATACTCATCAATAAATTCAATTTTTTCACAAATAATTTGCTTTGGAGAATCATCTTTAACAGAAATTCTTCCAGTTAAAACAAATGGTTTTTCGCTCAATATATAACTTTTGTAATTATTGAACACCTTGGGAAAGATTATAGTTTCACAGTTAGATGTAACATCACCAATATCGCAAAAAGCCATAATCTCGCCATTTTTTGTAGTCTTTTTCTTGATGTTTTCAAAATTTATCAAAACTTTAACTTGTTTATTATCAAAATATCTTTCATCATCATTCAAAATCTCAGAAATTTTATCAAAATTATTCTTTTTAGATATTTCTTTATATTCATCAAGAGGGTGCCCAGAAAGGTAAAAACCAATTACTTCTTTTTCTTGCTTTTGCAAGATGTTTTTATCAAATTCAGCATAGTTTTTGATAGAAATATTAACCTCGTTTGATTGTGAATCAAAAAAGTCAATTTGTCCATCTAAATTTGACATTTTTTTGCGTTGAATGTTTGATAAAATATTATCTAAATTTTCTAACATCTCTCTACGATTGTATCTAAGTTCATCAAAACATCCTGCTTTAATCAACGCCTCAACTGAGCGTCTGTTTAAATCTCTTGAAGAACATCGTTTGCAAAAATCATAGAAATCAGAAAAAGGACCGTTTTCGTTACGTTCTGAAATCAAATTGTTAACTAAAACTCTGCCAACGCCTTTAATTGCCAACAAACCATATCTAATGTTGCCATTATCTTCAGAAAAATCATAATTACTTCGGTTGATATCAGGTGGCAAAATTTTGATTTGAAGTTTTTTGCATTCTTCAAAATATTCTTGGACCTTATTTGCTCTGTCTAAAACACTTGTAATTAATGCAGCCATATATTGTGTTGGGTAATAACATTTTAAATAAGCAGTTCTATAAGAAACAAGTGAATAAGCAGCAGCGTGAGCCTTGTTAAAAGCATATGAAGAGAAAGAAGAAATTTCATCAAATAATTCATTCGAAACCTTTTCATCAATACCGTTCAACTTGCATCCTTCAATAAAGTTAACTCTTTCTTTTGCCAAAACATCGTGCTTTTTCTTTGCCATTGCACGTCTTATAATATCAGCTTTACCAAGAGTATAATTTGCAAGAGTTCTAAAAATCTGCATTACTTGTTCTTGATAAACAATACATCCATAAGTCACATTTAAAATCGGCTCTAAAAGTGGGGTAGCATAGGTGATTTTGCTAGGATTATGCTTGTTTTCAATGTATTTTGGAATAGATTTTACTGGACCAGGTCTATATAGTGATAAAAGTGCGATTAAATCCTCTAAATTCGAAGGCTTTAGTTGAGTCATAGTTTTTCTCATTCCAACAGATTCAAACTGAAACACGCCTAAAGAAAGCCCTTTTGAAAGCATTGCATAAACTTTTTGGTCATCAATATCAATTTTATTGATATCAAACTGTGGCTCAAACTCTTTAATCATTTTGACTGTATCATCAATAACAGTTAAGTTTCTAAGTCCCAAAAAGTCCATTTTCAAAAGACCAATTTGCTCTAACTCTGTCATTGTATACTGAGTTACAGCAGATTCATCATTTACAGCAAGTGGAACATATTTTTCAACTGGTTTATCGGTAATAACAACGCCAGCCGCATGAGTTGAAGCGTGTCTTGGCATACCTTCAACTTCTTTTGCTAAATCTAATAATTCTTTGATTTTTGAATCACTGTCATATATTTCTTTTAATTGTTCAGATTGTAATAATGCATTGTCAATTGTTTGGTGAATGTCATTCGGAATTAATTTTGAAACCGAATCAACGACAGAGTAGGGAATAGCCATTGCTCGACCAATATCTTTAACTGCGGCTTTAGCAGCAAGTGTACCAAAAGTAATAATCTGCGCAACATGGTCTGCACCATATTTTTGTGTGACATATTTAATAACTTCCGGTCTTCTGATGTAGCAAAAATCAATATCAAAATCAGGCATTGACACTCTTTCAGGGTTCAAAAAACGCTCAAACAATAAATTATATTTAATTGGGTCAATATCAGTAATTCCAATAGAATATGCACAAAGTGAAGCCGCACCTGAACCACGACCAGGGCCTACTGGAATACCATTATCTTTTGCAAAGTTAACAAAATCAGCAACAATTAAAAAATAGTCTACAAAACCCATTTTTTCAATTATTTCAAGTTCATAATCAAGCCTTGAATAATATTCATCAGTTGGATTGACGATTTTTCTATTTAAACCCTCAATACATTTTTCTTTAAAATACTCAAAATGATTTTGGTTGTTTTCAAGTTTAAATTCTGGTAATTTCAAATTATTAAAATCAAACTCAAAATTACATTTATCAGCAACTTCAATAGTGTTATTTATATATTCAGCAGAGAAGAGTTGCAACATTTCTTGCTCATCTTTAACATAAAACTCATCTGTTTCAAATTCAAGTGCATCATCGCTATCTACATTTTTGTTTTGACCAACCAAAAGCAAATATTTTTGCATATTAGCATCGCTCTTTTCTACATAGTGAGCGTCATTAGTCGCAACAATTTTTATATTTAATTCATTTGCAATTTTTATAAGTTCAATATTAACTCTTTTTTGTTCAGGTAAATTGTGGTCTTGAACTTCAATATAGTAATCATCATTAAAAATAGATTTATACCATTTTGCAGTTTCTAGCGCTTTTTCGTACAAACCATCTCTTATATATCTTGAAAGTTCGCCCTGTAGACAAGCAGAAAGCGCCACAAGCCCCTCAGAACATTCTTTTAATAAATCATGGTCAATTCTAGGTCTGTAATAAAAACCTTCTACAAAGGCGTGTGAGACGATTTTACAAAGATTTTTATAACCTGTTTCGTTTTTGCATAACAATACTAAATGACTACTTGTTGCATCAAACTCATGAACCTTATCAAATCTAGTTCTACCAGCAACATAAACTTCACAACCTATAATTGGTTTGATACCATATTTTTTTGCTGCATTATAAAAGTTGACCACGCCATACATTACACCGTGGTCAGTAATTGCAACAGTATCCATTCCTTTATTTTTAACTGCTTGCATCAATTTTTCTATTCTGCAAGCGCCGTCTAAAAGGGAATACTCAGTATGAAGATGTAAATGCGCGAAAGACATTTCGCCACCTCCATTTTTTATAATTTATCAGCCAAATCGCAAATTTTTTTAAGTTTATGATAAATACCAGACCTACTAAGCCCAAACATTTCACCAAGTTCATTCAAACTCATTCCAAGATTTTCTTTTCTTGCAATGGCTATTTTTTGCAAATCATCAGACAAAGAATAAAATTTGCCTGCTTTTTCTAATTTTTCAATTGCATTAATGTGTTTAGCAGAAGAACTAGCAGATTTTTTTAGGTTTGCAGTTTCAAAATTAGTTTTTCTGTTAGTATTATTTTTTACATCTTTAATAATCTTCATATTCATCAATTTCAAAGATGATTTAACAGCACCCATTAAAGTTAATAAATCTTCAATACTCTCGCTTGTTTTTAAATAAACAGAAACTTTTTTATTCTTAATTGTCATTTTAGGATTCAAAGAAAATTCATATAAAACCCTGTAAATCAAACAAGAAATATCTTCAGACTTTGAAACAAACTCAACTCTGTATTCTTTGTCAGGGCTGCTCATAACCCCACTTGCAATAAAAGCACCAATTAAAAATGCTTTTTTGCAATTTTCACATTTAAAAAGTTTATAAGTGTTTTCGACATTAAAATTATTTAAAATCAATGGAATGTCACGCTTGTTAAAATAAACATTAAAGTGCTTTGAAATTTTAGTTTTTTCAGGTGTAATATTCATACACTTCGCAGCAAGTTTAATATATAAATCAGCCTGCTTTTCGAAATCAGTTTTAAGACCTATTGCTTCATCACTATAATCAGTTGAATAAAGCAATAAGCCTAATAATTGGCACAATTTACAGCAGTCTTTTTTCTGCCAAAACTCTAAAATTTCGTTTTTAACTTCTCTATTAAAAGTCATTAAAAGCTCCTAATGTTTCTTAATATCTCTGTGATTAACAGAAGATGTATAACCTTTGTTTTCTAAGTGTTTATGAATTTCTTCACAGAAAGTAACACTTCTGTGTTTGCCACCGGTACAACCAATTGCAATTACAACAGAACTTTTGCCTTCTTTTAGGTAAAGAGGCACTAAATAATCAATCAAATCAATAATTTTATTCAATAATGTTTTTGCAGTATCAGTCTTTAAAACAAAATCTTTAATTTCGTTGTCAAGACCTGTTTTGTAGCGTAATTCTTCAATGTAATAAGGGTTAGGCAAACATCTAACATCAAACATCAAGTCAGCTTCGGTTGCAGGACCATATTTAAAACCAAAAGACATACAAATTGCATTAATAGTATCTGTAGGATTATCAGAAAAAATCGATACTAAATGTTCTTTTAATTGAGAGGTAGAAAGTAGGGAAGTATCAATAATATAGTCTGCCTTTTCTCTAATATCTTTCAACATATCAATCTCTGCTAAAATTGCTTTTTCGATTGAATTATCGTGCTTTTCAATCAAAGGATGTTTTCTGCGAGTTTCTTTGAATCTATTAACCAAAACATCAACAGTTGCATCTAAAAACAATATTTTATATGACTTATTATTAGCATCAAAATCATTCAAAACTTCAACTAAATCATTAAAAAAAGTTCCACCTCTTGAATCTGTAACAACAGCGGCTTTCTCTATATGAGGATTAGTTTCACAAAGTTCAGCAAAGTTTTTGATAAGTGATGGGGGAATGTTATCAACACAATAAAAACCGATGTCTTCAAGTGATGAAATCGCTCTTGATTTACCTGCACCTGAAATACCTGTTACGATAATAAATTCCATAAATTACTCCACAATTCTTACTTCACATTCAAGCATAATGCCAGAATGTTCATAAACCTTTTCTTTAATCTGTTTAATTAATTCAAGAGTGTCTTTGCATGTAGCAGCACCTTTATTAATAACAAAACCGGAATGTTTTGTACTAACTTCGGCATCACCAACTGATAAACCTTTTAAACCTGCTTCTTCAATTAACGCAGCAGCATAACCACCAATTGGTCTTTTAAATGTACTGCCAGCGCTAGGGAACTCAAGTGGTTGTTTATCTTTACGTTTTTCAATTAACTCATCCATTTTAGCTTTAATTTCAGTTCGATTTCCTTTTTCACAAACAAAAACTACCGAGCATATGATAAATCCATTATCTTCATAAGCACTATGACGATAAGAGAACTCAATTTCATCGCCGATAAATGAGCCAAATTGACCATTATTGTCAATATGATTTACTTCAACAGCAACGTCTGAAACTTCGCAGCCATAAGCACCAGCGTTAGTAATAATTGCACCACCAACAGTACCGGGAATACCATATAAGCATTCAAATCCGGTCAAAGAATTTTCTAAAGCATAATTACATAACGCAGACAATTTGACGCCTGCATCACATTCAATTTCAGTTTCAGAAATTCTTCTAATTTCATTGAATTTTTCTGATGTAGAAATAACTACACCTTCAAAACCATTGTCAGAAAACAAAACATTTGAACCTTTGCCTAAGATGTAATATTTGATATCCAATTCAATGCATTTTGAAACAATTTCTTTAATTTGTTCTTCGTTTTCTACACTTAAATAAATTAAAGCGTCGCCACCGATTTTAAAACTTGTGTGTTTTGAAAGCGGCTCATTTAATTTAAATTCATAGTTAAATTCATCTAAAAACTTAATAAAAGTTTTAATGTTTGTAACCAAAAAAACTACCTCTTTACTTAGTTATTCAAGCCAAGGAATGCAGCACCAATAATACCTGCATCATTGCCAAGTTCAGCCATTTTGATTTGAGTTTTCTTTTTAGCTTTTTTACCAAATCTAAATTCATTAGCATAATCTTCAATTGGTTTTCTCAAGTTTTCGCCTTCTTTTGAAATACCACCACCAATACATACAAATTCAGGTTGGAAGATGTTAATAACATCAACAATACCACAAGCAACATATTCGATGTATTTGTTTACAACTTCTGTAGCAGTTTTATCTCCAGCACGCATACCATCAAATGCAGTTTTACCATTAACATTATCAAGAGAACCAGCAATTTCCCACATTTTTGAATCTTTATCGCTTTCCATTGCAGCTTTTGTTTGTCTAATCAAAGCAGTTGCAGATGCATAAGCTTCCCAACAACCATATCTGCCACAAGTACAATACTCACCATTTAACATTAAGTTAATATGACCAAGTTCTGCACCAAATGAGTTCCAACCAGAGAATATTTTACCATCAATAATCACACCGCCACCAACACCAGTGCCGAGTGTGATTGCAACGAAGTTTTTAGCGCCTCTACCAGCACCAGCAACCAATTCGCCGTATGCAGCAGCGTTAGCATCATTTTCAATAAATGTCTTTTTACCGGTATATTTTTCTACAAGTTCAACCAACGGAGCGTTTTCAAAATCCAAGTTGCCAGAGAATTCAATAATACCGTCTTTAGCATTAACTGCGCCAGGTGCACCAATACCAACAGAGTTAATTTCATCTTTAGAAACATTTGCATTTTCAATTGCTAATTCAACAGATTTCGCAATATCTTTAGCAATTTCATCTGCAGGCCTTGGAGCGTTAGTAGGAACTGACGCTTTACCAATAATTTTAAAATTTTCATCAATAACTGCGGTTGCAATGTTAGTACCGCCTAAATCTACACCAATATAATACATAATTTTTTACCTCTCTTTTTAAAGTTTATTTAAAAGCTTCCCATTCTTTTTGAATAGTAGGGTCGACTTCATCATCATTTGACATTCCAAGTTTGTGTAATAATTCAGCAGCTGCGTTATAGCCCATTTTCTTTTGACGGTTATTCATAGCAGCAACTTCAATGATAATTGCAAGGTTTCTACCAGGTTTAATTGGAATAGTTGTAGATGTTATATTGAGACCTAAAATCTCGGTAGTTTCTTTTTCAAGCCCCATTCTATCATACATCTTATCAGGATTCCATTGCTCAAGGTTGATAACCATATCAATTTTTTCGGTAAGTTTAACAGCACCCATACCGAAAATCCTTCGAACATTTATAATACCAACACCACGAAGTTCAACAAAGTGTCGAATGTTTTCTGGTGCAGTACCAACAAGTGTTTTAGAAGAAACTCTACGAATTTCTACAGCGTCATCAGCAATTAATCTGTGACCACGTTTTACAAGTTCAATCGCAGCTTCGCTTTTACCAACACCACTTTCGCCAAGCAACAAAATACCTTCACCGTAAACCTCAACTAAAACACCATGTCTTGTAATTCTTGGCGCTAATTGAAGATTTAAATAAGCATTCAAATCTGTATTAAATGCTGAAGTCATATCTTTTGTTCTTAAAAGCGGAATGTTATAAAACTTTGCAAGTTCAATAAACTCATCATCAACTTGTAAGTCACGTGTGATAATAACTGCAACAGGGGAGAGACCCATAAATTTTGAAATTCTTTCGTGATAGTCTTCCTTAGACAAAGTTTTTAAATAACTAATCTCAGACAAACCGAAAATTTGAATTCTATGTGAATCAAAGAATTCAAAATAGTCTGCCAATTGAAGACCAGGACGATTAAGTTCTGAATTGTACAACAAAATTTTCTCAGGGTCACAAGGTAAATTAATGACTTCAAGATTAAGCTCATTAATTACATTTTTTAATGAAACACTAAAATCGGTTGACATTTTTCAATTCCTCTACTTAAATATTTTTATATATTATACATTATAATTAATGAATAATAAAGTATTATTTTAAAAAAATATTGATTTTTTTATAAATTTTAATATAATTATAACTAAGGAGTTGATTTTTATGTCATTTAAAGAGGTAAATATTAAAGAAATAGATGAAAATTTGATTAAACTTGTTAGTGATGAATGGATGCTTGTAACAGCAGGTAACAAAGATAAGTTTAATATGATGACCGCAAGTTGGGGCGGCTTTGGCGAAATGTGGAACAAAGATGTTGCGATTACAGTTATCAGACCACAAAGATATACAAAAGAATTTATTGATAAAGAAGACTATTTTACTTTATCTTTTTATGGCGATGATAAAGACATTCACAAGGTTTGTGGCAAATTGTCAGGCAGAGATGTAAACAAAGCGAAAGAAACAGGTTTAACACCTGTTTTTGATGATAATTCTGTATATTTTGAGCAAGCAAGATTAGTAGTGATTTGCAAGAAAATTTACTGTCAAAAAATCGAGCCAGAATGCATGATAGACAAAGAAAACACAAAGTGGTATGAAGATGATTATCACTACACATATGTTGGCGAAATTGTAAAAACTTTAATAAAAGAATAATTGTTTTAAGCTTTGCATACTTTTTAATTGAAAAGGAGCAAAGCTTATGTTTTATTTTAGAGTAATTTCTTTTGTTTTTTGCGCAGTTTTTTTAATCAATTTTAACACCTTTGCAGATGTTGGTGAAAGAAATATAAACTTTGATAATATTGTAACAGAATATTACACCGATGATATCTATCAAGATGTAATTGAAACATCTACAACTCCTGTTAAAAATGAACTTGAAATCAATGCTAAATCATCTGTTTTAATGGAAGTTTCAACAGGCAAAATCATCTATAAAAAGAACGAAAATGCTAAACTTCAGCCTGCATCAATTACTAAAATTATGACTATGATTTTGGTTGTAGAGGCGCTTGAAAGCAAGAAAATTTCTTTTTATGATAAGGTAATAACAACAGAACACGCTGCAAGTATGGGTGGCTCTCAAATTTGGCTTGAAACAGGGGAGAAAATGACTGTTCACGACCTGCTAAAAGCAGTTGCAGTTGGTTCTGCAAATGATGCTTCAGTAGCTCTTGCAGAACACATTTCAGGTAGTGAAGAAGGTTTTGTTGCAAAAATGAACCAAAAAGCCAAAGAAATAGGTATGAATAACACAAATTTTACTAACGCATGTGGTCTTGATGATGAAAATTTATATACAACTGCAAAAGATGTAGCAATTATGTCAAGAGAGCTCATCAAACACGATATTATAAAGCAATATACTACAATTTGGATGGATACCGTTAGAAATGAAACAGTACAACTGGTAAATACCAATAAATTGGTAAGATTTTACAAAGGAGCAACTGGATTAAAAACAGGAACAACAAATGGGGCAGGGTGTTGTGTTAGCGCAACTGCTAAAAGAAATGGAATGGAATTAATTGCAGTGGTTATGGGTGCAAAAAATTCAAATGAAAGATTTTTGAGCGCTAGAAAACTTTTAGATTATGGATTTGCAAATTATACAATTTATAATCCTAATTTTTATATTAAATTGAATAATAAAATAAAAGTTCTTAATGGGCAACAAGATTCTGTAAAAATTAATCACATTAAACTAAATAATGAATTAATTAAGTTTGAAGATAAAGATAACATAAAAAATAAAACTAACATATCAAAGGAGTTAGTTGCGCCGATTTCTAAAAAACAGAAGGTAGGCAATATTAAAATTTATTTAAATGATAAAGTTATTAATGAATATGAAATTACAACAATAAACGAAGCGAAAGAATTAGACTTCAAGTTTTGCTTTATGAAATTATTAAAGTTAATAACTACTATTTAAGAGTGTTTCACACACTCTTTTTATTTTATTATAAATAGGGGCTTGACAAACCCACATAAATAAATTATAATATAACTGCGTATAATCAATATTATACGCAGTTAAGGGAATTGAATTTTTACAATATATTGAAATAAAGGAATTATGGAGTGTTTTTATGACTTTTAGAGATTCACCACCACTTATTAAGGATTATATTAATTATATAAGAACTGTTAAAGGTAAAACTGATAAAACTGCTGATAATTATTTTAGAGATTTGCATTTGTTCTTTCGTTTTATAAAGTTTCATAAAGGTTTGGTTGATAATGTTTCTACAATTGAAGA
>JAZRPW010000010.1:0-4509 GCA_045649405.1 Acutalibacteraceae bacterium | reverse complement strand
TTGATGCAACCGAAAAAGGCAAGGTTTATGACATTTATCTTTTAGATATTTATATGCCCGGCGTTACCGGAATGAGCATTGCCACCGAACTTCGTAGCCGTGAGATAAAAAGCCCAATTTTCTTCTTGACTTCATCGGTTGACCATGCGTTAGAAGCATTTGGTGTTAACGCAACTCATTACCTTTTAAAACCTTATACAAAAGATGCTTTTTTTGCAGGTATGGACAAGGCGATGCAAAGCATTACTTCCCACAAAGATGATAGCATTGTATTAAAGGTTAATAACGAATATAGAAACATTAGTGTGGCAAAAATTTGCTACTGCGAAGCGCAAGATAAATATCAACGCTTTCATTTGGAAAATGGCGAGAAATTGCTTGTGCGCATTAGCGGTACAGAACTTTACAAACAACTTTTTGAGTTTGAGTGTTTTTATAGATGTGGCAGAGCTCACATTATAAATCTAAATTTTATTAGCAAGGTCACACCAAACGGTGTTGAGTTTAAAAACGATATAAAAATTTCGTTGCCACGTGCAGCAGTTTCTGGGCTTAGAACTGCATTTTTCGATTATTTTAATTAGGGGGTGCTTTTGTGCAACAAATTGTATTTTTGATACTTACTGTACTTTCCCATATCGGTGCTTCGTTTTTCTTTGCAAAGCCACGTTTTAATAAGATTGTTACAGTTGCTATTTGGCTTATTTATGGCGCTGTATTTTTTGTGTTACCACCAGATGAGTGGTTTGTGAGTTACTTTATTTCTTTTGCACTTCATTTAGGTCTGTTTTTTGTTACAACAACAGGGCGAATGGTTGAAAAAGGATTTCTGTTTTTTAGTTACGCCACAACCTACACTTGTTTTAGCACACTGTTTAATATGATAAATTACAACTTTATTTATACAGCTGCAAAAATTATACTTACAGTTTTTCTTGCAGGAATTATGCAACTCGTTTTGTATGTGGTATTACTTCCTTCTTTTAAAAAGGTGGCAATACACGTTAAAAAAGGTTGGGGCATATTTTACGGCGTGGTGTTAAGTTTTTGGGGACTTATTGTTGCGCAATCGTTGTTTACAATTATGAAACCAATGAATCGCAAAGAAATTATTGTGTTTTTGCTTACAATAGTGGCATTTTGTGTTGCCTGCATTGCGGTGTTCAAAGGTATGAGTAGCATTGTTGAATTGTCACAAGAAAAGCAAAAAACATTAAACACCGAACTTTTACAAGCACAGGTTGATGCTCAAGCAAAAGAAGCAGAAATTGTGCGACAAAATCGTCATGATATGCGTTTTCATTATCAAGCGCTTATGACCTTGGCAAAGACTGGCGAAACCGACAAAATTGTTGATTATCTTAAAACTCAAAGTGAAAGTTTGGAAACAACAACAACTGGTCGATTTTGTGAAAATGAAACCATTAATAATGTTTTGAAAGTCTTTTATCAAAAGGCAGAACAACAAGACATTTCAATGGATATTCGTGCAGCAGTAAAACCGAACATTTCTGTGCCTTCGCCTGCACTCGTTACGGTTGTTGCGAATATTTTGGAAAACGCACTTCACGGTGCAGCACAATCACAAGCTCAAAACCCAACAATCACAGTCTCAATCAAGCATAAATCTGGTCGTTTGGTTGTTTCTTGTGAAAACACATGTGTTAATTCTCTTGATTTTGAAGAAATGCCAGAACACATGCAAGACATTGGCGTTCACAGCATAATCTCAACTGCAGAAAAGTTTGGTGGTTCTTGTCGTTTTTCTGCAAAAAACGGTTTGTTTACCTGCACAGTAATTATGGACGAATAATAGAAAAACATTAAAAACCTTTGCCTTTTGGCAAAGGTTTTTTTGCGTTTTAATGAATTTCACGACAAAAAAAGAGTGGTTCACGACAAAAAACCACATTTTATAATCGCTTGTTATATGATAGATTATGCAAAAATATTTTTTAAAATGTGAAATAAGGTGAATTTATGAAAAATGGAAAAGTAATTATTAAATCTAATACTTGTTCACAGTTTTCAGCTCGAAAAAGCATTTTGGCAATCGAGCCAATTTGTTGGTTTTGCAAATATGCCGATTTTGATTTGAAAGATGACAAACTTCCTGAAACAGGAATTTGCAAATATCCAAAAATTCAAAAAGATTAAAAATAAAATTATTAAATTTTGGAGGAATTTTTTATGTTTAGAAAGGCGACTTCTAAAATAACAGCAATAACTTTAGCGCTTTTGTTGTTATGTCAAATCGCACCAATTGGTGCAATTACTGCGCTAGCAAAAAAAGAAACCAAATACGACTATACTGAGTATGAGGTTAGTGGTAGTAATGTTATCATTGACCCATCAAAATATGATGGAGATACTGCTCAAAGACGAGCCGAAATGGCAGGTTCTGCGCTATTTTATGCCATTTATGATATGCGTAGAGGTGAAATAAGTTGTCACACTTTCATTTTGAAAGATGATATTTATATTACACAGACAACTAACGAAACAATCAATAATCTTCAAGATAATGGTAGCGTTACCATTAGGGGCGAAAAATCTGGCGGTGGACAGGTAAAAATTACTCAAGGTACGTCAGTAAACTATTTGTTCCGTTATAAAGGGTGTAGTCTTACCATTGAAAATATTATTCTTGAAGGCGCAAACAACAAAGGCACTATACTCGGTGCCGGCGGTGCATTTTGGGGTACTGATGCAAGTTTTTATATGAAAAACTCAACCATTCAAAACTTTGAAAAGTCAGGTCAAATTGGCTCAAGTTTTTGCGGAGGTATGGGTTATGACATCCGTGGCGGCGCTGCTGTTATGATGTTTGATGACCCACAAGAAGGTTATGACAACACCGAGTATCATTACACCTTCTCAATGGATGCTAATTCAAAAATCCTTAACTGTAATGACATAAGTTACAAGTATTATTCAGAAGGTGGTAAAGGCGGCAACGTTATTCATATTGAAGGTAAAAGAACCGAAGAGTCAATGAAGGTTAATCTTAATGGTGAAATTTCCGGTTCTGACCAAACCGCTATTTATTGTAAATTAGCACATGTAACAATGTCTTCTACTACACATATTCACGATTGTCATACAGAAAATGGCAACGGTGGTGCGTTAAAACTTATTGCTTGTGGACTTAAAATGTCTGGCGGTTTAATTGAAAATTGCTCTGCTGAAAACGGTGGTGCGATTTATATTGACGCGGGCGAAAGCAATATTTATATGGGCAAATATTGTTACATTGGTACACACCAATTCACAGGTGGTACAATTAGGAATTGTTCTGCCGAGTACGGTGGTGCGATTTACTGCGAAAACTATATGATTAAGAACAAACTTGAACAAGAAACCGTACTTAGCGATGATTATCTTTATTTTGCTTATGACACAGAAAATAACACGATTGCTACCACGGAGGACAAGTGTGTTCACGTTAATTTAAATGGTGTTAACCTTCTTAACAATACAGCAACTTATGACGGTGGCGCTGTAATGAACAAAAAAGGTTTTGTTGTTCTTAAATCCGGTACAGTTGCAAACAATACAGCACAACGCGGCGGTGGTTTTCACAAAGATTTCAACGGCAACTTCTTCCTTTACGGTGGTACTGTTAAAGACAATACTGCAACAGGTGGCGAAGGTAAAGATATTTATCTTGATACTAACAAATTTAGCGGCGAATATAACTACTTTGCTTTTAAAGGCAATTTTGAAGTGGGTTCACCTATTTTCGTTTCCAACAATCATTCATACGCCACCTCATACGATGATAATAGAATTATTGTTGCGGGTAAAGTAGAAAAACCGGTTTACTTTGACTACCAAAATGTTTTTAATGGCTCAGGGCAATTGTATTATTTGATGAGTGGTTACAATGTTGCGATGGGTCAAGAAAGAAACAGCGCACTTATTAACACGGGGATTAGCTCAAACCCTTATGATTTAACTGCTGAAGATTTTAAAAACATTGTCATCGCACCTGTTAATTCTGATTCAGTAAATGATTATGGTACACATTTCCCGATTTTTATTGAGCATGAAGAAGCTACAACGGAAGAAGACCATCACACCATTCAAGGTTACAAAACAACCGAGTTGAACAAACCAATTCATATTTCTGCAAACGGTAATGATGAAACCGGCGATGGCTCTATTGAAAAACCGATAAAAACCTACGCAAAAGCAAGAGAAATTATGGGTCAAAAACTCATTTATTCTCAGTCAAGCACACAAACAATTTATTTTTACAGAAACTCTGTGGCAGTAATCGGCAGTGTAACACCAGAGATGGGCATTCCAAATGAAATGTTGCCTATGCTTTGGTACTCATTCAAAAAACAAAACTGTTATGACTATTGGGCAATGGGAGATTATTCTCGTGAGGGCAAAAAAATTCAACTTATGCTTGATGACCGTGACATTCCTGAAAACTCGATTAACTGGCTTGTTTTAGAAGGCGAAATTACTCCTACTATTAGTGAAACCGATTTTGTTTTC
>JAZRPW010000009.1:0-76405 GCA_045649405.1 Acutalibacteraceae bacterium | reverse complement strand
GCTGTTGCACCTGCTTCTTTAAGTTTAGCAACCATTTTTTCTGCTTCGTCTTTAGCAACTGCTTCTTTGATTGTACCCATTTTTTCAACAGCGTTCTTTGCTTCAACAAGACCAAGACCAGTAAGTTCTCTAACTGCTTTGATAACAGCGATTTTTTGAGCACCTGCTGAAGCAAGTACAACATCAAATTCTGTTTTTTCGTCAGCAGCAGCTGCGCCGCCTTCTGCACCACCAGCAACTACTACTGGAGCAGCAGCTGATACACCAAATTCTTCTTCGAGAGCTTCTACGAGCTCAGCAAGCTCTAATACTGAAAGAGCTTTAACATCATCAATAAATTTTGTAATTTTTTCTGAAGCCATTTTAATTTTCCTCCGAAATGTTATTTTTTTTAATTTAGATTTTTTGCGTTTTTAACGCGGTTTGATTTTGCTTAAATAAAATTAAGCTGGTTGCTCTTCTGATTGTTTATCTTTAATAGCGTTAAGAGCATAAACGAGGTTGCTGATAGGAGCTTTCAAGCTGCCGAGAGCTTTTGCAACGAGACCTTCTTTTGAAGGGAGTTTTGCAAGGCTCTTAACCTTATCAACTGCTACTACTTCATTATCAATGAAGCCTGATTTAATTTCAAAGTAGCCGTTTGCTTTTTCAGCGAACTCGTTAAGGATTTTTGCGCCTGTGATGTAATCATCAGCGCTGAGTGCGATAGCGGTTGTTCCTTCAAGAACTGTTTTCAAATCGCTAAGACCTGCTTCATCAGCAGCGAAACCGAGCAATGAATTCTTAACAACGAAGTAGTCAATGCCTGCTTCACGAAGTGATTTACGAAGCACTGTATCATCAGCAACAGAAATACCCTTGTAGTCAACTACAACGCCTGCACATGAGCTTTTCAACTTTTCAGTAAGCTCAATTACAATTTGTTTCTTCTGTTCTAAAACAGCTGCACTTGGCAAAATAATTCACCTCCGAATGAATTTTCACTGTGCGTTATAAAAAATAGAAAATGCCTTTCCGAAATTCTCGGAAAGGCATAAAAATACACAAAATTAAATCTTAGTGTACCCTTTCCTCGGCAGGTTGTTTTACGTTACGAGCGAATGCTCACCTGCTGTCTTTAGAACGGACAGTGCTACCATATTAACACATATACACTCATTTGTCAAGCATTTTTTAAAATTTATTCAACAAATTTTGAAGCAAATGAATCTACAACTTCTTGCAACTCTGTTGAAAGTGTTTCATAAACTGTGTCGTTTTTAAGCATATTTGCAATGTAGCAAATGCTTCTTGCGTTATCTTCTGTGCTGTAATCAGCATAAATTGTTTTTTCAAAGTCGCCGAAAGTGATTGTTGCATAACCACGACCAACGAATTTTCTGTTTAAGTTTTTATCTTTGATGCTAACGATTGAACCAACAAAACCGCTAAAATCAGTTTCTTTATACCAATTTCTTGTGTTAAATGCTATTTTTGTATATGTTTTCTCAATATCAAATGTCAAATCATTACCATCAAGATGGTCGATTGGAGCAACAACTGTACCAAGTTGAACGCTCATACCAAGCGCTTCTAACGCTGCAAGTTGCTCTTCATCAATATTAGTATAGAAACGAATACCGGTTGGTTTTGATAATCTAAATGCTGCGCCTTGCAACATTTCCATATCAAGATACAAAGACTGGAATGTAATGTCTTTGTCAACTGTTACAATTTCTTTTGCATTATAAATTTTGCCATCATAATAATAACCAACAAAGCTTAAATCTTCCATTACTGGTAAACTGAATTCAGCGCCTTCTTCAATAGAAGTAGTTTCGCCATTTACAGTTACATTGTAATAAGTTGCTTCAACTTCGCCAACTTTTGTGAAAACTAATGCTTCAATGTAAATCGAACCAGCTGAAAGCGCTTCAAATGAAATGCTAACAGGGCCTTCTTTTTTGTAAGAAACTTCTTTAAACAAGTTCAAAATTGTACCAGTACCACCAGAAGTTGCTGATGTAAATGTACCATAATCATTGCCATCTAACACAACATTAAGTTGCGCACGGCCTGTGTACGCTCTGTATTGCAAATCAACTTTATATTTACCTGCAGGAAGAGACGCTTTTGAAACAAAGTCAAGTTTGTCGCCTACTACTAATGTACGGCTTGTTGTCAAAGCAGTAGCAACGTCGCCATCTTTGTGTTGTGTAACACTGAATGCGCCTGCGCCATCTGCTGGAGTTAATGTTGCGTTAAACTCTAACTTTGTAAATGAAAATGTATGTTTTTCAATTGGCACTGAGCCTGCTTTTTTATAAATTCCTGAAATTGTGAAAACATCATCACCACAAGGAATTTCATCAGAACCATGTAAATCAAGGAACATTACACCAAACGAACCGCCGGTGAGTGCACCAAGTTCAATTGTAATTGTTTCGCCTGCTTTAATTTGTGGAAGGTTAGCGTCTGAAGGTGTTGTGTAACCAGCAGTTGTAATTCTTACCTTCACACTGCGTGTTGTATTGTTAGTAATATCAACATATGTAACACAGTCTTCTGCAGGAACGTTTCTCCAGTTTGTTTGGAATTGACGGAATTTATTATAAGCGCCTGCTTCTAAGTCAAAACTTACAGCACCGTTTGCTTTATAATCAGGAGTTGTTGTTGCAAAAGAACCCCATGCCCAACCGTTGTTTGGATTACAACCTTCAGATTTACTGTAATTGTGATTTGCTGAAGCAAATGAATAAACAGCTTCAATACCTTCAGGAAGAGTTGGAGGCTCTGTTACAGTTGTTTCTTCAACAAAAGGTTCAGTATAAATAGGAGAGAGAATAAAATCATTTGGTGTTGCGCAAGAGAAATCTCCGCCGTATTGTTCTTGGAACATAATATTAAAACTGCCACCTGTTAAAACGCCTAATTCAATTGTTTTTGTTGCGCCTGCTGCAACCTTTGGAAGGTCTGCTTCTGCCGGAGATGTATAACCACCAACAGTAATAATCATACGAACGGCTTTAGGTGAATTGTTAGTAATATCAATATAAGCAGTTTGAGTTGTTGGCTGAACACCGCTCCAATTAGACATAACCTGTCTGTAATAGTTATAGTCGCCCGCCGAAACTGTCAATGTAAGCGCGCCGTTTTCATCAACATTTGTACTTACATTTGTTTTTTGTCCCCAAAAACCGATATCATTATACCAACCCTCAGGTTTGCTATAATTTTGTGTCATTGTTGAGAATGAGGACACAACAATTTTGTCGCTATCGAAACTTGCAGATGAAGTTACAGTTGCAGAAAATACTGCAGTTACAAGCATCAAAGCAACCAATATTAACGATAAAATTTTTCTTGTTGTCATAGTAAAAACTCCTTTTTGCATAATATTGCTTCTTTATTATACTATATTTTTCTATAATTTACAAATATTTTTTGGGAGTTTTTTATTTTTTGTTTAATTTGCACAAAAACAAGCTTTTTAAAGGCAATAACAATAAAAAAAGCCTTTCCGTTGCGGAAAGGCTTTTTAATTGCTTTTTAAAACATATCAGGATAGAGCTTTTTAATCTCTTTTGTAAGTTGCTCTGCGTGGTATTTGTGGTCATCAACTGATGGGTGACCATCACCACCGTTTGTTCTTGCATTTGCAAAGAAGAAGTTCAAATAATCAAGTTCTGCTGCTGCTTCTTGAACCGCTTTAACAACTGTTGAGTTTGTATCAATCCAAGCCATACCAAGAACCCACAAAATTTCAACATCAGGGTTTTCTGCTCTCATATTTTCAACGAGCGCTTTAACTTTTGCCTTGTATTCATCTTTGTCAATATTAACGTCTGTGTACATATTATCAGTTGAATTATCATTTGTACCAAAGTTAATAACAACCAAATCAGCATCATAAGCCGCTCTGTCCCAAGGTGTTTTCTTGCCAACCAATGTGTAGTCCCAATATTTATCAGGAGTTTGTGTGCCAACCTTTTGACCGTAACCATACATTACACCGTGACCAGAAGCCGCTGCGATTGCATAGTCTGCACCAAGAGTTCTAGCAGTGTAAACCGCGTAAGTTTTACAACCATTTTGACAGTCCCAAGTGCCTGCGCCACCGTGTGTTACAAGGTTGCCGTAGCCTGCTGTCAAAGAGTCACCGTAAAATTCAATTCTCTTGTCTGACTCATATGGTTTTTGTGTGCCAAGTTCGCCACCAACACAAATGCCTGTGATTTCAACCAAGTCAAAACAACCGTGTTCTGTTGCTTTTTGAATCATGATTGTGTGTTCACCTTGTGCAAGATCGGTTGGAACGGTTACTTTTGATTTTAACACATCAACTTCAAAAGAATTGTCAAAGTCATCATCAACAGTAACGTTTAATTTGAATGCTCTTGAAGCACTCAAATCGCCATCAACGCTTACATAAATTTCAAGGTTGCCTGAACAGTCTGCAGTAAATTCAAAACCACTTGCTGTTTGTGAAAGCATAATTGAACTGCCATCTTCAGACCATTGCGCTCTACCAAAAAGGTTCAAACAATCTTTAAACGCTGACATTGGGAAAACGTTTGACTGAGCAATCAATTTCTTTTTGGTGAGATGTTGACGAAGAAGTGCAATATCTAACGTATTAGTTTTTCCGTCTGCATTGATATCAGAATTTGTTTTGTTAATGTCTTTGTTTGTGATTATATTTGCAAGTCTTAATCTAAATCTGTACAAATCAACAAGATTAACAACACCATCGTCATTAATATCGCCATATCTAATAGCTTCAACTGCTGACGCGCTAATGCTTAATGCTGAAAACACTAAAACAACGCTTAAAATTAAACAAACAATCTTTTTCATAATAAATACTCCTTGGATTTAATTTTCTGTGTGTTTTTATATTAACATATAAAAAATAATTTTTCAAGTATTAAAACATATTAGGATAATACTCATTAATTTTTTCAATTAGTTTTTGTGCGTGGTATTTGTGGTCTTCAACAGTTGGGTGTGCGCCACCACCGTTTTGTTTGGCTTCTAATCTGTGAAATCTCACATAATCATACTTTTCATCAAGCGATTTTAATGCAGAAATTATTGGTGCGCTTTCAGGAATGTTCATCATACCAATAATCCACAAAATTTCAACGTCTTCGTTTTCTGAACGCATTTTTTCAACAAGGTCGCCACATGCTTTTGTGTAACCTTCTACATCTAAATTGTTACCATCTCTATGATGGTCGTTTGTGCCCATATTAATAACAATCAAGTCAGCGTCATAATCCACTCTTGACCAAGGTGTTTTTTCATCAACAAGTGTATATTCTGAATAGGTTGAAAGTTTGTTTACAAAATTGTTCCAACCACCAGTGATGCCGTGGCCAGAAGCAGACGCTACTGCGTAATCTGCGCCCAAAGCTTGAGCAGTAAAAGAAGCATAGGTCTGACAACCGTTTTGTGCTTTCCAAGCCACTTCGTTTGAGCCGTTTGGCACCAAATTGCCAGAGCCACTTGTTATAGAGTCGCCATAAAACTCAATTCTTTTGTCTGATTCATATGGCTTTTTGCCAGCAGGACTGCCTTCAAAAGCAATGCCTGTGATTTCATATCTTGGATTTTGAGAAAATTCGGTTGCTTTTTGAATTAAAAATGTATGCTCGCCTTTTTCTAAATTTGTTTCAACCTTGTACTTTGTTGTGTTTGAAGCAATATCAACCACAAATGCATTGTCAAAGTCATCATCAACAGTTATATTCAACTTGCCTTGGACCGATGTTACCACATTGATTTCAAGGTCACCTTGGCAGTCAGCGGCAAATTCAAAACCAGCCGCAGTTTGAGAAAGCAAAATCGACCTACCATCATCAGCAAACTGCGCTCTGCCATATAAATTCATAGAATTTTTGAGCGTTGAAATGAACTTGAAATTTGTTGGCACAATCAACTTCTTTTTAGCAAGGTGTTGACGCAAACCCAAAACATCAATCGCTGTTAATTTGCCGTCGGCATTAACGTCTAAATGGTCTCTGTTAATATCTAAATTTGTAACGATATTAGCCATTCGTTTTCTTGCCAAAAACAAGTCGCCCATTTCAACAACACCGTTGTCGTTAACATCGCCTAATGGGTTTGTGGTGTTAGCAATTGCCACAAAACTAAATGTGCCAAACGCAACAACAATTGACAACATAAAACAAATAAATTTTCTCATTTTTTTACTCCTTTGGTTTTCTACTTCCATTTTATCACAAAACTCAAATTTTTCAAGCATTAAATCAAACAGTCGTAATCACTCAAAAAGTAGTCAAGTTGCAAAATCCAAGCAAGAAGTTGTGGCTTTTGCATTAACTGGCCAAACCAGGTTATATTCTCCTTTTGTTTTAGCGTTTTATAGGTGTCAAAATCTAAAAGCCCAGCAATGCGTGAATCGTCTTGTTTTAACCTTTTTTCTAACATTTCGCTAACTAAATTTTCATAAAGTGGGTTGTGAGTTTTTGGGTAAGGCGACTTTTTGCGCCACAAGATTTTATCCGGCAAAATATCAGCACAAGCGTTTCGCAAAAGTGCTTTTTCAACGCCGTTTTCAAACTTGATTTCCCAAGGCACATTATAAACAAACTGCGCAAGGCGATGGTCAGCAAAAGGCACTCTAACTTCAAGCGAAGAAGCCATACTCATTCTGTCTTTGCGTTCTAACAAATTGGTCATAAAATACTTAACCGACAAATGCGTTGCAATTCTTGCAGTTTTGCTTTGCTCGCTGTCGCTTTCAAGCAATTTTACCGACTCAATGTCGGCTTTGTAAACTCTTGAAAGATAGTCATAACCTTCATTGGCGCTGACTTTTTTCTTGTCAAACAAATTTGCCCTTGCAAATGGGTCGTGCACAAATGGGAAAAAGTCAGAATAAAGCATTTCTTGACGATAAAACCAAGGGTATCCACCAAAAATTTCATCTGAACATTCGCCACTCATTGCAACGGTGTGATTTTTCTTAACTTCTTTACAAAAATACAAAAGCGAAGAGTCAATATCTGCTTGGCCCGGAAAATCACGATGAAAAACGGCCAAAGGCAAATAATCTGCCACGGTTTTGGTTGGTACTGTTAAAACGGTGTGGTTTGTGCCAAGAAAATCTGCTAAATACACCGCAAATTCATCATCGCCTTGTGGTTGAAAAAGTGAATTTTTAAAATTTTTCTTGTTGTCTTCATATTCAAATGAATAGGTTGAAAGTGTTTTGCCGTTTTGTTTATATTCTCTTGATGCAAGCGCTGACAACACCGAAGAATCAAGCCCACCTGATAAAAATGTGCAAAGTGGCACGTCTGACACAATTTGTCTTTTTACAATGTCTAAAAGAAGCCGTTTTGTTTCTCTTGCCGCTTCACTTGGGGTTATGTCTAATTTTTCTGGAGTGAGTTCAAAATATTTATAAAGTAACAAACCTTCTTTTGAAAATGTGCCACAACACCCTGGTTTAATTTGCAAAATGTTTTTGAAAACTGTTTTGCCTTCGAGTGTTATTGGCGACAAAAATAAAAGTTGCCACATTCCAAGTTTGTCAATTTTGGGTTTTATTTCATCAACCGACAAAAGCGCTTTGATTTCACTTGCAAAATAAAATGTACTACCTACAAACGAATAGAAAAACGGTTTTATTCCAAATCTGTCCCTTGCAAGATAAACATAATTTTCTTTTTCATCATAAACTGCAAAAGCAAAAATGCCGTTTAATTTTTCGGCGCACTCTTTACCATATATAATATAACTGTAAAGCACCACTTCGGTGTCGCAATTTGTTTTGAATTTGACACCTTTTGCAATTAAATCTGCTTTAAGTTCTTGCCAGTTGTAAATTTCGCCGTTGTAACAAATTGTATAAGTAAACCCACCAAACTTGATGCTCATTGGTTGCTTGCCATTTTCAACGTCCATTACTGCTAATCGGTTATGTTGAAAAGCGCCAAAATCAAACTCAAAAACACCGTCGTCATCAACGCCACGATGTTTCATTGTTTTGCCCATTGTTTCTGCTATCTGCCTTTTGTTTTCAAGCGTGTTGTAAAAATCAATTAATCCACAAATTGAACACATTAAAAAATCTCTCCTTTAGCCATTTTTATTATTATATGAACCACTGCTAAAAAAAGTAAAAAAATCATTGACAACATAATTAAGTTGTCGTATAATGTAGCCACAAAGTATTGGAGGTAAACAAAATGAAAACTTTGAAAAAATTAACCGCACTTATTCTTGCAATTGTAATGTGTGTTGCTCTTTGTAGTTGTACTCTTTATGAAACAATAAAAATTACTGAAGATGGCAAAGTTACAATGCAAATTAAATATGCTTTTACCGAAGCAGAAGCTATTGCACTTGAAGATGCTATGAAAGATGACACAGCAATGGACGACATTATCAAAACCTCTAACAAAAAAGGTTGGACACAAGAAATTGACGGTGTTAAATATTATTACTATATGGAAGACAGCGAAGATGAAGAAATGACCATTGAAGACTTCGCATTGTCTTTAGAAACACCAAATCATTTCACAACAACCGATTTTTGGCTTTATGCAACTGGTTTTGAAGCAGATGCTGACACAGAAGTTTTTGTTGACCAAGCAGGCATTAATATGCATGTTGAATTGATTTTCACACTTCCTTATAAAGTTGTTGAAACAAACGCTACAAAAGTTGATGATTACACCATTTCATTTGATGAAACAATGGACGGCAAATATATTTACGCAATCACAGAAAAATCAACTGATGATTGGACAAAAGCAGAAGACAAATCCGCTGTTATTAAAGAAATGGCTAAAAAACAATGCACACCTAAAAAAGTTAAAAAAGTAAAAGTTAATTACAAAAAAGCAAATGCTTTAGCAATTAGTTGGAAAGAAGCAGAAGGCGGCTTTATTAGTGGTTATATTGTTGAGCGAAAAGTTGGTAACGGCGAATGGGCAAAACTTGAAAAAGTTGGTTATTTGTCACTTAACTATGACTTTAATATGAGACCTTACATTGTTGACAAAAAGGTTGAAGCTGGCAAAACTTATTCTTACAGAGTTAAAGCTTATTACAAAGATAGCGAGTTTGATTTAGAAGGCGCTTGCTCTTCTGCAAAATCAATTAAAGTTGCTGATTTGACAAGTAAACCAAGCGTTAAATTGTCACTCAAAAAAGACACAATGACAATTAAAGTTAAAAAGTTTGACAAAACAGTTGATGGTTATCAAATTAAATATTCAACAAACAAAAACTTTAAAGGCGCTAAAACAGTTAACACAAAAACTGCAAAAACAGTAATCAAAGGCCTTGACACAACAAAAGTTTACTATGTTAAAGTTAGAAAATTTGTTAAATCAGGAAACAAAAAAGTTTATGGTAATTTCAGCAAATCTTACAAAATTATCTATGCTTAATTAATTATGTTACAAAAATTCCAACCTCAGTTTTTGGGGTTGGATTTTTTATTTGTAAAATTTTAAAAAAATGCGTTAAAAACATTGATTTTTTTGAAACTTTAGTCTATAATGTATCTAACAATTAAAATATTTGGAGGACAAATTAAATGTTAGTTTCAGCAAAAGATATGTTGAACAAGGCTAAAGCTGGTAAATATGCTGTTGGTCAATTCAACATCAACAACCTTGAATGGACAAAAGCCATTCTTTTAACCGCAGAGGAATTAAAATCACCTGTAATCCTCGGTGTTTCTGAAGGCGCAGGTAAATATATGTGCGGCTACAAAACAGTTGTAGGTATGGTTAACGGTATGATTGACGAACTCGGCATTACTGTTCCGGTTGCTCTTCACCTTGACCACGGCTCATACGAAGGCGCTAAAGCTTGTATCGAAGCAGGTTTCTCATCTGTTATGTTTGACGGTTCACACTACCCAATCGAAGAAAACTTGGCAAAAACAAAAGAATTGGTTGAAACTTGTGAAAAGTTAGGCCTTTCTCTTGAAGCAGAAGTTGGCGCAATCGGTGGCGAAGAAGACGGCGTTGTTGGTAACGGCGAAGTTGCTGACCCAGAAGAATGTAAAATGATTGCTGACCTCGGCGTAACAATGCTCGCTGCCGGTATCGGTAACATTCACGGTAAATACCCTGAAAATTGGGCTGGTCTTAACTTTGAAGTTTTGGCTAAAATTCAAGAACTCACAGGCACAATGCCACTCGTACTCCACGGTGGTACAGGCATTCCTGCAGAGATGATTAAAAAAGCTATTTCTCTTGGCGTTTCAAAAATCAACGTTAACACAGAGTGTCAATTAGCATTCGCTGCTGCTACTCGTGAATATGTTGAAGCTGGCAAAGACTTGCAAGGCAAAGGCTTTGACCCAAGAAAACTTCTCGCTCCTGGTTTTGATGCTATCAAAGCTACAGTTAAAGAGAAAATGGAACTCTTCGGTTCAATCGGCAAAGCGTAAAACTGTGCAATTCAAAACGCACCCGAATGGGTGCGTTTTTTGTTTTAAAATTAATTTTTCCAAAACAATTGTTAAGATTTAATAAAGATTATTGACAATTATAACTTCAAAACATATAATGGGAATAGTTCAATTTTTTGAAAGGCGTTATTAATGAGAAAACCCGTTGTTGATTTTAAAGATTTTAAACTTTCAAAACTTGCAACACCGCAGTACAACCATCTTCTTTATTCACTTGGTTGGGTGTTTCATTTTGTTTTATTTGCTTTAACAGAAAAGTTAATACCTGCCGAAAAATGCTTTCCAATGCACGCACCACTTGATGATGTTATTCCGTTTTGCGAATTTTTCATCTTGCCTTATGTTTTGTGGTATTTTTTAATTATTGGCACGCTTACATATTTTATGTTTTACAACCCGGAAAACTACAAAGGGTTAATGAAGTTTATTATAATTTGCTCGGCAATTGCAATGCTTACTTTTGTTGTTTTCCCTTCACGTCAAGACCTTCGTCCGGAAGAGTTTTTAAATGACAATTTCTGTGTTGACCTTGTTAAATACATTTATTCAATCGACACAAACACAAACGTTTGCCCTTCAATGCACGTTGCAATTTCAATTGGCATTGCGTCTTCTTGGATTAAAGAAAAGTCGGCGTCAACTTGGGTTAAAACCCTTTTAGTTGCGTTTTGTGTGCTTGTTTGCATTTCGGTTGCATTTGTAAAACAACACTCTGTTATTGACATTTATGTGGCAATTCCAATTTGTATTATTGCCGAGCTTATTGCCTTTAAAAGTTATAGAAAAATACTTGACTTTTTTAAAAAATAAGAATATAATGAGCATATAAATTAAACCTATGATAAAGAGTAAGTAGTTTGATTTTGATTCTTTGCAGAGAGTCGCTGGGTGGTGCAAAGCGGCAGAGTCATTCAAATGAATGGGCTTTTGAGGGTGGCCGAAAGTCGCAAGATTAGTAGTAGCCAACGGGTAATCTGCTCCCGTTATCAGCGCAGACTTGTATAAATTTGTACAAGAATTAAGCGGATACTTTGTATCAACTTGGGTGGTACCGCAGGACTAATGTTTTTTCCTGTCCCTTGAAAATTCAAGGGGCAGTTTTTGTTTTTAAGGAGAAAGAAAATGAATTTATTTACAAAACGATGGCGTGGTTGACATTTATCTTCAAGAAATAATAATTATCGAATTACAAAAGGAGAAAAAATATGAAACTTAACAATGTTGATTTTGAAACTTATTTTAATAATTACCCTGATAAAGATGGTTATTTTGGTAAATATGGTGGCGTTTTTATTGATGATAAATTAAAAGCCGCCATGGCTGAAATTACCGAAGCATATTTTTCAATTTGTCAATCAAGAAAATTTATTGCAGAGCTTCGCAGAATTAGAAAAGAATTCCAAGGCAGACCAACTCCTGTTACTCATCTTGAAAGACTTTCTGACGCACTCGGCGGTAAAGTTCAACTTTATGCTAAGCGTGAAGACTTAAACCATTCTGGCGCTCACAAATTAAATCACTGCATGGGCGAGGCACTTCTTGCTAAATATATGGGCAAGAAAAAGATTATTGCTGAAACTGGCGCTGGTCAACACGGTGTTGCCCTTGCAACCGCAGCGGCTTACTTTGGTCTTGAGTGTGATATTTATATGGGCTCGGTTGACATTAAAAAACAAGCACCAAACGTTGCTAGAATGAAAATTTTAGGCGCAAACGTTGTTGAAGTTACTCATGGCCTTGCAACTTTAAAAGAAGCAGTTGACGCGGCTTTTGATGCTTATAGCAAAGAATATGAAAACACAATTTACTGCATTGGCTCTGTTTTAGGTCCTCACCCATTTCCTATGATGGTTAGAGATTTCCAAAGCGTGGTTGGTATTGAAGCGAGGGAACAGTTTATTGAAATGACAGGTCATTTGCCTAACACTATTGTTGCTTGTGTTGGTGGTGGCTCAAATGCAGCAGGTCTTTTCTCAGGATTTTTAAATGACCCTGTTGATATTTACGGCGTTGAACCACTTGGTCGTGGAGCAAAACTTGGCGACCACGCAGCAAGTCTTAAATACGGCGAAGAAGGAATTATGCACGGCTTTAACAGTATTATGTTAAAAGACGAAAATGGCGAGCCGGCTCCTGTTTATTCAGTAGCATCAGGTCTTGACTATCCTTCATCTGGCCCTGAACACGCTTTCTTGCGAGATATCGGCAGAGTTAAATATGATGTTATTGATGATGAAGAAACAATTGATGCATTTTTCAAACTCGCTCGTATGGAAGGGATTATTCCTGCAATTGAAAGTTCACACGCAGTTGCTTTTGGTATGAAGTTGGCTAAAACTATGGAACACGGTTCAATTCTTATCAACCTTTCAGGCAGAGGCGACAAAGACATGGACTATATTATCGAAAACTACGGTATTAGATAAATTTTAAGGAGTTATATTATGAAAAAACCACAAATCAAACCAACAGGCTGGTTAAAAGAGTTTTTAGAAACACAAATTGATGGTTTAACAGGTCATATTGCGGCAGCTGGTTGGCCTTATGACAAACCTTTCTGGCTTGATGAAGAAGCTGTGCAACCTTATGACGGTTGTTTTTGGTGGCCTTATGAACAAGTAGGTTATTATATTGACGGTTTTGTTCGCACCGCAATTCTTTTGGGCGACGAAAAATTACTTGAAAAAGCAGAAAAATATATTTACACAGTAATTGATAATCCCGATGATGAGGGTTATCTTGGTCCAAAGGTGTTGAAATTCAAAGAAGGCGACAGATATACTCGTTGGTCTCATATTATCTTTTTCCGTGCTTGTCTTGCGCTTTATGAATATAACAACGACCAAAAAATTATTGATGCAATGGTAAAACATTATCTTGGCCACGAGTATGATTACGGCGGTGGCAGAGATGTTAACAACATTGAAATAATGCTTGAGCTTTATCGTTTTACAGGCAACAAAACATTTGTTGATATGGCGTTAAAGACCTATAAAGACTATCACACACATGCAAAAGAAAATTATGATAGAGCAACCGATGAAACAATCGGCTGTATGAAAAAGTTTTTTGAGCACGGCGTTACTGTTAACGAATTTACAAAACAATCTGCACTTATTTATCGTGCAACTGGCGACAAGTATTATCTTAATGTTGCAGAAACTGGCTATCGAAAAATCAACAAGTTTTATATGCTTCCTGGTGGCGTTAACTCATCAAGCGAGCGTATGAAGAGCAACACTTATGACGAGTGTTATGAAACTTGTGATATTACAGATATGACTTGGTCACTTCATTATTTAGCGCAAATTACAAACAAAGTGCATTATTCTGATATGATTGAGCGTGCAGTTTTCAATGCAGGCATTGGCTCTGTTACTGAAGACTTTAAAACACACCAATATTTCTCAAGCGCAAACCAACTTATTATTAATGAGAAATCTAATACTGCAATGTATGACAGAGGTACTCAAGCGCAAATTTACGGTCCTAAACCATTTACTGCTTGTTGTACTGGTAACGTTAACAGATTTATGCCAAACTACATTTTGAATATGTGGGATTTGGCAGATGATGTTTTGACTGCAAGAATGTTTGGTCCTTCAACCGTTGAAGGCGAAATTGATGGAAAATCATTCAAAATTACTGAGAATACAAATTATCCATTTGATTTTTCGCTCGCTTTTGACGTTGAAACTGAAGCAGAATTTACATTCAAAATTCGTGTGCCAAAATGGTGCAAAGATTTAAAGGTTAACGGTTGCGAATACAAACTTGAAAAAGGCTTTATTGTTGTTAAAGTTAAGGGCAATGTGAAAATCTCTGTTGAATTTACTGCAGAAATTGAGAAAAAACGCGCAAGTTCAGGTGTTTATTTCAAACGCGGTCCGCTTGTTTACTGTCTTGGTATGAAAGGCGAACGTTCACATTGGGCTACTCACGAATTAGATGGTGAAATTTATCCATTCTATCGTATGAAGCCAGACAAAAAGTGGAATTATGCAATTGATACTTCAAAAGCACCTAAATATGTAGCAGGAAAAGACAATGCTTGGGATGTTGATAAAAACTTGCCTTGCATTGAAGTGTCTGCTAAAGAGGTCGAAAACTGGGTAATTAAACCAACCCACAAATTCAAAACTCACTCTTGGGATTATGTTATTAAAGAAGTTAAAGAAACTCGTACATTTACACCAAGGTTGCCACTTAAAAACAGAATGAAAGTTTCAAAAACGGCAGAAACAATTAAACTTTATCCTTACGGCGCATGCAAAGTAAGAATGACCGTTTTACCAATTGTTGAATAAACATTTTAAACCCTTTCGCTTTTGCGGAAGGGTTTTTTGTTAAATTGACTTTTTGGCTTTAAAATGTTATAATATTAAAACCAAAATACTTAATAAAAGTGGTGAGTTTATGAAAAAATTGTTCAAACAAACATTGGCTTGCGTTTTGTTGGTTTTGTTTGTTTTTTCTTCTATAACTGTTAGTGCTAAACCTTCGTCAACAAGACCGACAAGGGTTAAAAGCGTTAGCGCAAAATCAGTTGGCAAAACTGCCATTAAAATTACTTATAAAAAAATTAAGGGTGTAACTGGTTATAAAATTTACCGTTCAACCAAAAAAAGCAAGGGTTACAAACTTATTAAAACAACCAAAAACACCAGTTTTAAAAACAAAAATTTAAAAGCAAACACAAGATATTATTACAAGGTTAAGGCATATAAAAGAAACGGTAAAAAAATCTTGCTTTCTAAAAAATTTAGCAAAATTGTGTCGGCAAAAACCCCTAAAAAGACAGTTGTTGTCCCACCGCCTGTTGAAGATGTGCCAATTGTTGATGACACACCAGTGGTTGATGACCCAGTAGCCGAAGAATGTTTTGAAGGCGACGCTTGTTTAAACATTAACGGTAGTGGCAACCAAAATATGATTTGGAGTTGGTGGTACTACCCACAAGTTGTATCACACGACAACAAAGTCTACTTCTGTTTCACTTCAAACGAAGGTTATTGTGGCATTGCGCAGTATGACAAAACAACAGGCGAATTCACTAAAAATGCTTTAAAAAAAGCGACAACGGTTGACGACCACAACTCGCTAGCTCTTACACTTCTTGATGACGGCCGCATTATGTGTGCTTATGCAACCGGCCACAACACCGACAAAAAAATTCACATTAGAATTTCAAAAAATCCTTATGATATTACCGAGTTTGAGCATAGCATTGTGCTTACATCTGCCGGCAAAACTTGTTATAGCCAAATTGTAAAATCAAACGGAAAATACTATCTTTTCTATAGAGTTAACAACAACAGTTGGGCTTACAGAAGTTCAGAAAACGGCAGTGTTTGGAGCGATGAAACAATTGTTGTAAAAGCTTCAATGCAGTATTATTGCAAAGTTATGCCAACCACTGATGACACTTTACTTCGAATTGTAATGTACTCTAACCCTTCACAACCTGCAACAGAAATTAGAATGGGATTTTTGAATACAACCGACAATTCAATTTTGAACAGTGACGGCGTTACTGCACTTAGCAACGAGAAAAACGATTACACAAGTTTTAATGTAATTTTAGACAAACCAACCGAAGACAAAAAGGTGCAACGCCTTTTTGATGTTGCGATTACAGAACCGCAAAACCCAGAATTTCTTTACACAGTTTTCAGTTCAACAAAGGGTAGTGCCGACAGCGTTTATTATCTTTTTGAAAACGGCAAATCTTATGAAATTTGTAATGGTGGCAGACCGTTAATGGACCCAAAATATCAACTCGGCGCTTCATTTATTGACAAAAACAATATTGTCGTTGCAAGAAACGTAGTTGGCACAGATTATATTGAAACCTATGTTTTTGACGATGAGAGCATTAAACTTTCAAAAACAATTGATGCGCAGGTTGGTTGTGCAACTAAACGAAACGCAAGACCAATTGTTGATGTAAACGGCAAAGCGTTTTTGTGGCACAACGGTTATTACAACAAAAACAATTACACCGATTTTAATACCGATGCCTATCTTTACTTTATAGACTCTGGCGAAAAAGTTGGCGGTGCAAATATGACTTATTTAACCGAAATGTCAACTGCAAAGCCAGAAAATGTAGCAAAGGCAACCACATTTACACAAACGCTTGCAGATGGTAGCAAACTTGAAGACTACACACAACCAGGACTTTTGTGGGAGCCGATTAAACGCACTACCAACTGGATTTATTACACAGGTTTAGTTTTTGAAGGATTGCTTGAAAGTGATTTTGACAGATACAAATGGCAAATTAAAGACTTTTATGACCAATATATAAACCAAGACGGTAGCATTAAGACTTATAACTCTGGCGAGCTTGATTCTGCAATTTTGGGTGCTTCACTTTTAAGAATTGCAAACAGCGACATTGTAACGGCAGAAGAAAAAGAAAAATATAACAAAGCAGCAAACTACATTTACAACCAACTTGAAAACCAAACAATTTATGAAAATGCAGGCAACTTGTGGCTTCATTCACAAAACTCAGATGGCACACCAAAGGTCGCTTGGACTAAATGGAATATTTGTCTTGATGGCGTTTATATGTCACAATTGTTTTTAACTCGCCTTGCAACAGAAATTGACAATGGCAACATTGAAATTGTTGATAAAAACGGCGAAGTTGTTAAAAGCGAAAACTTGTGGCAAGATATTTACACAAGACACAAATTTGTAATGGAAAATATGACCGACAAATCAACCGGTCTTTTAAATCATGGTTATTGTGTTGAAACTGGAGAAACAAACAACGCTCGTTGGTCAAGGGGCATTGGTTGGTTTGCAATGTCACTTGTTGAGGCGGCAGAAAAAATGCCTGACAAGAGCAAAAAACAAGCCTTGACCAAACACTTTGAAAAACTTATGAATGCAGTTTGTCGTTGGCAAGATGATGAAACCTATCTTTGGTATAATGTAACCGATAAAAAGGGTGAAATATATTACCAAAATGGCGATGAATTTATTTATAACATTCCTGAAACAAGCGGCTCGGCAATGTTCAGTTTTTGTTTGCTAAAAGGTTATCATGCTGGTCTTTTGAAATCTGAAGAATTCCGAAAAGCAGGACTCAGAGCATACAACTCACTCGCACAATTCAAGCTCAAAGATGAAGGCCTTGTTGACATTCTTAGCAGTTCTCCCGTTACAACAAGCGAAGCTGTTTATCAAGTTAGCGGTTATGTAACAAACGACGGGAAAGGCGTTGGTCCATTCATTTTGGCAACAAAATATGCTTATTAACTTGGAGAAAAAAATGAGAAAATTTTTAAAACAACTTCTTTGTTTGGGTATTATTGCAGTTTTTGTTTTTTCTGGCATTTCTGCAAATGCTAAACCAATGTCAAAAACACCTGCAAGGGTAACCGGTGTTTTTGCAAAAGCAATTAACAAAACTGCAATTAAAGTTAGTTTTAATAAGGTAAAAGGTGCAAAGGGGTACAAAATTTACCGCTCAACCAACAACAAAAAATTTAAACTTATTAAAACAACAAAGAAAAATTATTTTACAAACAAAAAACTTAAAACCAACAAAACCTATTATTACAAAGTAAAGGCGTTTAAAGTTGTAAAGAAAAAAACTTTTCTTTCTAAAAAGTTTAGTAAAGTTGTGTCTGCAAAAACCCTTGCAAAAGCTCAAACTACAACCACTACTACAACTGTAGCGCCAAAGGTTGAAATAAAGCCAGAAAATATTGCAAAGGCAAAAGTATTTATTGAAAAATTAGCAGATGGTAGCAAACTTGAAGATTACACACAAATGGGACTTTTGTGGGAGCCAGTTAACAGAAAAACCAACTGGATTTATTACACGGGTTTGGTTTTTGAAGGACTACTTGAAATCGACTTTGACAAATACAAATGGCAGATTAAAGATTTTTATGACCAATATATAAACCAAGACGGCAGCATTAAATCCTATGCAATTGGCGAACTTGATTCGGCAATGCTTGGCGTAGCACTTATAAAAATTGCAAACAGTGACATTGTAACTCACGATGAAAAGGCAAAATACTCCCTTGCCATTAACTACATTTACAACCAACTTGAAAACCAAACAATTTACCCACAAGCAGGCAATTTGTGGCTTCACTCACAAAAATCCGACGGAACTCCTCGACCTGCTTGGGTTAAATGGAATATTTGCCTTGACGGCGTTTATATGTCGCAATTGTTTTTAACTCGCCTTGCAACAGAAATTGACAACGGCACAGTTGCAATTACTAGCAAAACGGGCGAAGTTGTTAAAAGCGAAAACTTGTGGCAAGACATTTTCACAAGGCACACCTTTGTTATGGAAAATATGACCGACAAAACAACCGGTCTTTTAAATCACGGTTACTGCGTTGAAACTGGCGAAACAAACAACGCTCCTTGGTCAAGGGGTATTGGTTGGTTTGCAATGTCGCTTCTTGATGCAGCAGAAAAAATGCCAGACAAAGACAAAAAGCAAATTTTAACCGACCACTTTAACTCTCTTATGAGTGCGGTTTGTCGTTGGCAAGATGAAAGCACAAATCTTTGGTACAATGTAACAGACGCAAAAGAAGAATATTTTTGCAAAACTGCAACTGGCGAAATTGCCTACAACATTCCTGAAACGAGTGGTTCTGCAATGTTCTGTTTCTGCTTGCTAAAAGGGTTTGACACAGGTCTTTTGACTTCACAAGAATTCCGCATAGCAGGGCTTAGAGCATTCAATTCACTTGTAGAGTTAAAACTTAAAGATGAGGGTCTTGTTGACATTTACACAAGTTCTTCGGTAACAAGCGACAAAAATCGCTATCAAGTAAATGGTTATACCACAAACGATGGCAAAGGTTTTGGCCCATTCATTTTGGCTTATTGCTATGTTGATAATTCTATGCCGAAAATAAAATCTGAAAACATCGCAAAAGCCAAAAACTTTATTAATAATCTTTATCAAGAAAACGCTGACATAAATCCTTTAAGTGGCAAATACAGTTGGCAACCAACCAGTGGTTCTAACAGTTGGATTTATTTTACCGGCCTTGTGCATAATGGATTTCTCACACTTGATAGCGAAAAATATTTAAGCAAAGTCAAAGAGTTTTATTTAGCGCACATAAATGATGATGGAACAATTAAAAAATATGCTACTGGCACATTAGATGCAGTGTTGCCTGCGGTTAATATTTTAAAATTGTTAAATAGCAATTATTTAACACCTGAAGAACGTGTTAAATGCGAAAAGGCGGCGCAATTTGTTTATTCTCAACTTGAAAATCAGGTTGC
Organism: Acutalibacteraceae bacterium; assembly: GCA_045649405.1. GTDB lineage: Bacteria > Bacillota > Clostridia > Oscillospirales > Acutalibacteraceae > RUG11462. The sequence continues at coordinate 56,679 of JAZRPW010000009.1, read as the reverse complement.
TTTTGACAGTGCAGGCGGACTTTTGCAACATGGTCAAGATAAAGATGGCAACCCTGTTGCAGGTTGGCAAAAATGGCGTGTTTGTTTAGATGGCGTTTATATGTCACAAATGTATTTAATAGAACTTGCGAAGGCAACCAGCAACAACACCGTTTCAGTTGTTGACAAAAACCAACAACAAGTAACGAGCCAAAAGCTTTGGAATGATATATATAAACGTCTTGAATTTGTAATGGAAAATATGCGTGATGAAAATACAGGTCTTTTGTATCACGGCTATGATGTTGACACAAAAGAGACAAACGGCGTTTTTTGGTCACGAAGCATTGGTTGGTATGCAATGGTTTTGTTAGAGGCGGCTGACTTGTGTCCTAACGAAACCTACAAAAATACGCTTTCAAGTTATTACAAAGATTTAATGTTAAGCATTGTCAAATATCAAGATGAAAGCGGTCTTTGGTACAACGTCACTAACAAAAATGAATCTATTTTTCTTGTAAAAGACGGCAAAACCATCTATAACATTACTGAATCAAGTGGTTCTAGTATGTTTTCTTATTGTTTATTGCGTGGTTATCACGCTGGTTTGTTGTCCCAAGAACTTTACAACGCAGGTGTTAGAGCTTACAACGCACTTGTCGAAATAAAACTAGGCAAAAACGGACTTGAAGATGTTCTGTCAAAATCGGCAGTTTACACATCTCCAAATATGTACCAAGTGTTTGACTATGTGACAAACGATGGCAAAGGCGTTGGCCCATTTATTTTGGCAACAAAATATGCTTATTAAACAACAAAACCACTTACAAATTGTAAGTGGTTTTTTATTATTCAACGTCAGACCATTTGAAGTTGTGGAGTTCGCCAAAATTCTGAAGTTCCGGAAAATCCCACTGTCTAAGTGTTTCATAAACTGCAACACAAACTGTGTTTGAAAGATTAAGCGAGCGAATTTCGCCCATCATTGGAAGTCGAACACAGCGCTCAGGGTTTTTAATAAGCAATTCTTCTGGCAAACCTTTTGTTTCTTTACCAAAAAGCAAATAGCAATTGTCTTGATAATCAACTTTCGAGTAGGTTTGCTTGGCTTTTGTGGTAAAATAAAAATAGGTTGCGTTTTCTTTGTTGGTTTTTTCGAAAAACTCTTGCAAATTTTCGTAATAAGTTATGTCCATAAAATGCCAATAATCAAGACCTGCACGTTTTAACTTCTTATCATCAGGTGTGAACCCCATTGGTTTTATTATGTGAAGTCGAGCGCCGGTTGCAGCACAAGTTCTAACAATGTTACCTGTATTTGATGGAATTTCTGGCTCAACCAAAACTACATTTAAAATTGGCATTTTTATTTTCTCCTTTAAATTTGCTGATTTTATTTTACACCAAACAAAAACTATTTTCAACCCCACTTGTAAAATCTATTATAATATATTATAATATAAATATATGCTATTAAGGGAGTGTGAAAAATTGAGCGAAATTATTTGTCCTGTTTGTTGTGATGATTTGAGTTTAGATGGCAAAACTTATAAATGTGGCAACAATCATTCGTTTGATGTTTCTAAACACTCTGTTGTTAATCTTTCTTTAAACAACAAGTCTTCAAAAAAGCGCCACGGCGATGACAAGTTGATGGTAATTGCACGAAAAGACTTTTTAAATTGTGGGTTTTATGAGCCAATTCAAGCAGCCGTTTGCGCACTTGCAAAAAAGCATTGCCCACAAAATGCGACTGTGCTTGATGCTGGTTGTGGCGAGGGCTATTACACAAAAGCAGTTGCCGACACTTTGAGCGCAAAAAGTGTAATTGGCGTTGATTTGTCAAAAGAAGCGTTAAGATGGTTTAAAAAAAGGCTTGAAAACAGCGTTGCAATTGTTGCAAGCATTTTTAAAATGCCAATAAAAGAGCAAAGCGTTGATTTAACGCTTAATATGTTTGCGCCAACCCCTGCCGATGAGTTTTCAAGGGTTTTGAAAAAAGGTGGATTTTTGATTAGAACCTTTGTTTTGAAAAACCATTTAATTGAGTTAAAACAAGCAATTTATGACAAGGCATATTTTAACGATGAAGAAGGGCTTGAGCTTGACGGTTTCCAAATGGTTGACACAATTGAAACCAATGCAAAAATAACTGTTGAAGGCGAAAACATTAAAAATTTGTTTTTGATGACGCCTTATTACTACAAGACAAGCAGAGCCGACCAACAAAAGGTTGAAGATTTAAAAACGCTTGAAACAACCGTTTCTGTTATGAGCGTTATTTATAAAAAGTTGTAAAGTTGTTAAAATTTTATTCATCAATTTTTTGTGAAATAATTTATACTGTTAATATGAGAAAACTAAAAAAGGAGTTTTGTTATGAGCGCAATTAAAGTTATGGTTGTTGATGATGACAACAACATTTGCGAATATTTAAGACTTTATTTAGAAAAAGAAGAATTTGATGTTGAAATTCATCATGATGGCAAGGCGGCAATTGATAACCTTGCAAAATTTAACCCTGCAATTATTTTGCTTGATGTTATGATGCCAAAAATGGACGGTTGGCAGGTTTGCCGTGAAATTAGAAAAACTTCACAGGTGCCTATTATTATGATTACTGCAAAAGGTGAAACATTTGACAAGGTGCTTGGCCTTGAACTTGGCGCTGATGACTATGTTGTTAAACCTTTTGAAGCAAAAGAGGTTATTGCAAGAATTAAAGCTGTGCTTCGCCGAAGCGGTTATCAAGACGAAAACTCAATTAAAAAGGTTGAGTTTGACAAGCTTACAATTAACCTTACAAATTATGAAATGGTTGTTGGTGGCAAACAAATTGACACCCCACCAAAAGAGTTAGAACTTATTTTTCATCTTGCATCAAACCCAAACAAAGTTTACACACGTGACCAACTTTTAGATGAAGTTTGGGGTTTTGATTATTATGGCGACTCACGAACAGTTGACGTTCACGTTAAACGACTTAGAGAAAAATTAGAGGGAGTTTCTGAGAAATGGGCGCTCAAAACCGTTTGGGGCGTTGGTTATAAATTTGAAACAAAATAAAAAGGAATTTTAATATGCGAGAGAGTATTTTTGCGAAATATTTTGCAACTGTTGTAGCAATAATATCTGTCTGCGTTGTTATTTTTTCGGCAATTGTCCTTGGCTCTTCACGAAGTCAATGGATTGATGATAAAACTGCGCTTTTATCAAAAAACGTTAAAATAATTTCAAATTTGCTTGAAAACCCTGCAAATTACTATGGTTTTGAAAAGTTGCAAATTTACGGCACAATTGATGCGATTAGTGAAATTATTGATTCAACAATTTTTCTTGTTGATGAAAACGGCCAGTGTTATTATTCGGTTGGCGAAAGAAAAAACGCGCCAAAAAACGGCTATATTATTAATTCAAATGTCATTTTAAAGGCAACAAAAGGCGAGTATATTGAAAGTGGCAACTTGAGCGGCGCTTTGAACGAGCGTTGTTTTGTGGTTGGTTATCCAATTGTGGTAAACGGCGCGCAAAACGGTGTTGTTTTTGCTTCAATTCCGCTAAAACAAAGTGATATCTACACCTCTGACATTTTTAGAATTACACTTTATGCAGGTCTTATTGTTTTGGTAATTGCATTTATTTCAACCTACTTAGCATCAGCACAACTTACAAAACCACTTAGACAAATGGCAGCAGTTGTAAAACGTGTTGAGCGAGGAGATTTTTCTGCACAACTTTCAATTGAAAGGCAGGACGAAATTGGGCTTCTTGCCGACTCAATTAATAATATGGTTATTTCAATTGGTGCGCTTGAGGGAATGCGAAGAGAGTTTATCTCAAGCGTTTCTCACGAGTTAAAAACACCAATGACCACCATTTCTGGTTTTGTTGACGGTATTCTTGATGGCACAATTGCTCCACAAGACCAGTCAAAATATTTGAGAATTGTTTCTGATGAAACAAAGCGACTTTCACGACTTGTAAATTCAATGCTTCAACTTTCTAGACTTGAAAGCGAAAAGATGAAGATTAACAAAACAACCTTTAATCTTTCTGATATGATTATTAGTGTTTTCTTGTCGTTTGAGCAAAAAATTGATGAAAAACACTTGGCAATTTTGGGACTTGATTTGCTAAAACCAATTTCAATTACCGCCGACAAAGATTTGATTTATCAGGTTGTTTATAACCTAACCGAAAACGCAATTAAATTTGCAAATGAAGGCGGCGAAATTTCGGTGGTTTGTTTGGCAGAAAAGGGTGCGGTAAATTTCTCAATCAAAAATACCGGTGAAGGCATTAGCACACAAGATATGGCCAGAATTTTTGATAGATTTTATAAAACCGACCGTTCAAGAAGTAAAGATAAATCCGGAATGGGATTTGGCCTTTACATTGTAAAAACGATTCTTAATTTGCACAACGGCAAAATTTCCGTTGATAGCGTTTTGGGTGAATACACCCAATTTGATGTTATGCTTCCTAACACCGAAGTTATAGCAGAAATTCAAATCGAAGGAGAAAACAATGAACGAATTTAACAACGAAAATCAAAATTTTGAACCGGTAGAACAACCTGCCGAGCCTGTGGTTGAGCCGGTTGCAGAACCTGTACAAGAGCAACCACCAGTTGAGCAACCAGTTGAAGAACCAGTTGTAGAAACTGTAGAAGAACCAGTGGTTGAGCCAGTTGCAGAACCTGTACAAGAGCAACCACCGGTTGAGCCACAACCTCAAGCGTTTTACCCTGCTCAAAAGCATTATATTCCAACTGGGTTTGGTGGCTATCAACCTGCTCCACAGCAACAACCACAAACTCAACCAACCCCACCTGAGCCACAACCAACAAACCATAAAAAAGGGCTTAAAGTTTTTGTTGCTCTTGTTGTGGCAGTTGCAATTTTTATTGGTGGTGCTGCAATTGGTAGATTCACAGGTGGCACACAAAATGACAACGGCATTCTTTCAAGCGGAAAAGATGACTCATTAAAATATCAAGGCGAAGATTTGGATGTTAACAGTGGCAACACGGTTGAACGTGGCGACATTAAGCCAGATGAAAACGGCAGATACACAGCCGACCAAGTAGCACAACTCGTTAACCCTTCGGTTGTTAACATTCAGGTTTATTCAAAAACCGACTCATCTGCAGGCGCAACTGCCTCAGGCGTTGTGCTTAATGACAAAGGTTATATTATTACAAACGACCACATTTATTCTGAAGTAACCAACGCAAAATTTATTATTACAATGTCAGATGGCGAAAGTTACAAAGCTTCTTATGTTGCAGGAGACCAAAGAAGCGACATTGCGGTGCTTAAATTTGATGATATGCCAAAAGATTTGCAAGCAGCAACTTTTGCTGACTCTTCTGCAGTAAACCCTGGCGATGATGTTATTGCAATTGGTAGCCCTTATGGTCTTTCAGGCACAGTTACAAAGGGCATTGTTTCTTACCCTGCAAGAAGAATTTCAACTGCAACTACCGACGCAAACGGTCAAACAACTGCGTCTTACTCAATGCGTGTTATTCAAACCGACGTTGCGCTTAACTCTGGCAACTCTGGTGGCGCACTTGTTAATATGTACGGTCAGGTTGTTGGTATCAACTCTTCAAAAATTGCAATTTCAGGTTATGAAGGTCTTTGCTTTGCAATTCCTTCAAACGACGCTATTAAATATGCAAAAAGTCTTGTTAAAAACGGCGTTGTAACAAACCGCGCAAGACTTGGCATTACCTACACTTCAATTACATCTGCAACTGCACTTGTTAACGATTTGCCAGCAGGCCTTTTGGTGCAAACCATTGATGAAAAAAGTGAACTTTACACTAAAGGTCTTGTAACTGGCGAAAATGGCGATATTATTACCGAAATTAACGACGAAAAAATCACAAGCAGCGATGTTGCTCTTGATGTAATTGATGATAGCAACGCAGGTGACGAAGTTGAGTTAAAGGTTTATATTAGAGCAACAAAGAAAACAAAAACTTATAAAATTAAACTTTTGGAAGACACTTCAAACACAAGTTATGTGAATGAAATTCCAAAACCTTCAACCACAACAGGCGGCAATTATTACGGTGGTAACCAAGACCCATATAATGATTATGGCGACGACCAAGATAATTATTATGATTTTGACGACTACTTCGACTTCCCATTTGATTTTGATTAATTAAAAAAACGCACTCAATAGAGTGCGTTTTTTATGATACTGGTATTAATTTATGACTTTCTGTCCATGGACTTGTGTCAACATGTTTTTCCGTTTTTTCGATTTTCTGCTTAAAAGCATACCTGTTTTTAAGCAGTAGTTTACCATCTTTACTTAAAAGTGAGCCGTTTTCTGCCGATGAATACACTTTATTGCTTTCATCTACTTCACAACCCACAAATGTTTTATAATTATAAAAATTTTCTACGCTTACCGGTATATAAACTTTTTTCTTTGGCAAAGAGCCGTTATACACAGTAACTATTCCGTCAGGAATTTTCACAGTTTCGTTCCAATAATTATATTTAAAAAGTTCTTTACCATCTTTTGAACAAAGTGAACCATCTATTGATGAAAAATAAGGGTTTTCTTCATCAACTTCAAACGCAACCGTATATAAATCAACATTTGAAATACATTCAACTGTTTTTGGAATTTTAATTTTTTTGACAAGACAATATTCCGAAGAAAATCCATAACATTCATTATATTCTTCATTGGCATTATGATAATAATTGTCATCAAAATCATATTCAGACCAATCTAAATAGTCATACATTTCTTCAGTAACAAACGGCGGAGAAAAACGTTGTTTGTATATTGAATACCCAATTACATGTTTTGCTTGTTGATATACAAACAATCCAAGCTTTAAAACCGGTCTGCCACCAATAGTTTCGGGAATTTCAACATACTCTTTGTCGCCGATATATCTGTTAATGCAAACTCCATCTTTATAATCAGTAATCTCAAAATCAAAAGCAAAATCATAAAGAGTATAAAAATCGTTATAAGCATCAACTTCTTCTTTGCAATCTTTATCTTTTGATTTTAATTTTATTTTTTCTATATGTGTCGGGGGTTTTTCATTCTCCAAAACCCAATCAATATAACTGTCTGAACTATCACACCCAACTGTGCAAAGGCACATCAACCCCGCCAACAAAATAGCGATAATCTTTTTCATATATATTCACCCAATTTGGCTTTTCTAATATATATAACTGTTTTAACCGCAAAAATGTCTCAAAAAATTTTATTTTTCTTTTACTAACAATATTTTTGCAAGTTTTGCTCCAGCAATTAAAAGCGAAAGACTAAACCAACCTAAATACTGAACACTAAATGGTGCTACGATATATAACGGCGTAAAATACAAAACAATACCTATTAACAAAACAATCGCCGGTGCAAAACACAAAATATTTTCAATAATTTTTACCACTTTTGATTGCTCTTGTTTATTCAACAAAACAATCGCTAAAACTATGCCTGCAATTAAAAATATAACTGCAAAAGCAAGTTTTGAAACAGTAAGAAGCCAAATCGAAAAAGTTTGTGTTGCTAATTTAGATAAATAGCCATTTAACCAACACAAAACACCGCCAATTACATAAACACCTGCTAAAAGTAAAATGCTCTTATACTTTTTCATAAAACCACTCCTATTGCCACAAGTATATCACAATTTTTAAAAATTTTCAAGCAAATCAAAATTATTTTGATTTTTTTCAAAAAAAGTTAAAATTTATGTTGACATTCTGCCGTTTGTGTATTATAATGTTTAAGCGCTTGAAAAAAGGTGCAACAATTAAATAACATTTCGAGGCGTAGCTCAGTTTGGTAGAGTGCTTGGTTTGGGACCAAGATGCCGCAGGTTCAAGTCCTGTCGCCTCGACCAAAAAGGCAGGTTTTTCAACCTGCCTTTTAATTATGCTAAAATGCCTTAAAACGCCCTATACAAAAGGTTTTCGCGACCTTCAAGTGTAACTTTGAGTTAAGTTGAGATAAGTTAAAAAACGCCCGAAAGTCATACCAAAGTCATACCTAAATCAAACTATACTTTAAAAGTCTTATAAGATTACTTGTTTTTTGACTCTTCTATTATTTTATTAATCAAAAAATCCATAGTAACATCTAACGCTTTTGCTAATTTATAAATAGTTTCAGATGAGCACTTTAAAATATTTGTTTTACCACTACAAATATTGTTCAATGTTGTATAAGGAATATTTGAATCTTTTGCAAAACGATATTTTGAAATGTTTTTTCTTTTAATAAGTTCTTCGATAATCATATTTTCCACCACCAATAATAGTAACTACCATTATTATATCGGCATACCGAAATAATATCAAGAACATTTTGATAAATCATAAAAGAAAAGAAGATGTTGTAAAGAATTATGGTGGGTTGGTTGAGAAAAAGAAAACTCCAACTGAAAAATCAGTTGGAGTTTTATGTTAGTTTGTTGAATTTTTATTTGGAGACAGGAGAACCGTGCCCTGTGGGTCCTGGCTCTTTTAATTACCACATACCATATATTTCTCGTATTTCACCATTATAAAGTTCTTCTATTCTAACCATCCTTGTATTGCCTAACGAGTCATTCTCAAATGTATATAAAATAGTTTTAGTGTACTCATGTCCATTAATCCCTCGTGGTTCGTTATGTTGTATTACTTTAATAGTTTTTGAATACTCGCTTTGTGAAAACAAACTAAAATCTGAGAATTCAAATTCATCAAAGGTTGCTTCACCCGAAGAACACGGTAAATAAAACCTATTGTTAAATGTGTAAAGACCTATTTTACTAATATATGTTTTAAACACTTGTAAGCTGCAATTTTTTTCAACTTTCTTGTACAAATCAGATACCAACGGAGTTTTACTTGAACTAATCTTGAAATTCCACATTTCTGGTTGTCCATTACTCGAAATACCATAAACCAACTGAATTTCTTCATTAGTAAAATCACATTTATTGTTTACTGTTTGTCGAACACTTTGCAATGTTTTTTTAATTAATGAAGAATATAATAAATAATCATTTTTTGAAATGCTTTTTGTTGTGGTTGCATTTGTAGTAACATTTTTTTGTTGTATACAATCTGTCGTTTCACTTGGCGTTGTAACATTCAATATAATTGACTCTTTTTTATCACAACCAATAATATTTAAGCAAAATAACAACACTAATAACAATAATAAATATTTTTTCATAAGTACCTCTTTTAACAAATAATTATCCAAGTTTACTGAGTTTTTTTAATTTTATCAAAATAAAGTCAGTATAATCTCCATTGTAATATTGAAAATTATTCTTTAAAATATCTGCAGGTATTAGTATTTTACCTTCGGTTTTTGTTGTTTTAACACCACCGCTATATGAATTTTTCTTAGAATTATAATTTGGGTCATATGCCACAAAATATGATTTGTTACTTTCCTTTTTAACCCCAGCTATAACTATAAAATGTCCACCGCCAGCTATATTACCATCGCCAACATTTACTACAGCCATAGTTTTACCATCAAAACTATTCAATAGTTTACTTTTGTCATACTGAGTCCATTTAGTTGCACTTAATTTATAATGTTTAGCTATAGCAGCAAAAAAACCATCTTGTGTTCCCCCTGAGGTTCCTCTATATCCTTTGTCTACCGCCCACTTACATGTAACTGTTGGTTTAATATTTTTTGATAATAATGTAGACAATATCATCGCCATACAAGTGGGACCACAACCAGCCCCACCAATGGTCCCTGTTCCATTAGGGTCTGAAGAATATCTTGTGTTGTTCCATCTACTATCTCTTTGGTCATAAAATTTTGTTTTATTTTTTAAATAATTATTATTATGTTTTATCAACGCATTTTCATAATTAATTGGAGATAAACCATGCTCTAATCGATGAAAATCTGAAGCAGTACCATTGTAACGATACTCAACTCCATTTAATACCCACTTAAATCCACTGGGGTCGGTATAGTTAATTACATTATTAACACAATAAGCGAAAATATTTGTGCCATGTATATCGGATTTGCATAATTCTTCTATTAAAATTGGTTCATCAGCATTTAGGAATCTACCTGTATTATAATCATAATATCTTGATTGCAAATAATACATTTCAATTTCTTCGTCATAGTAATAACCTCTATAACGAATTGGATTTATATCTGCAATATCATAGTGAACACCATAATATTGAGTACAATAACCAAGCGCATCGTAAGAATAATTAGCTACAGTTGTGCCATTGCTATCAATTATTCCTATTACATCGCCTTGAGTATTTTTATTGTAAATATACTCTTGTGTTGTTGTTCCATTAGAATAAGTAAACCCTATAATTTCGTCATAGCTATCATAGAAGAAATGTAAATCTTCATTACCACATGATTGATGTGTTAATTTATTGCCAGACCATTGATATTTATAAGTTACACCATTGACTGTTTTTTCTGTTCTTAAACCTTCGCCATTGTATTTATATGTAGCATTAACACCGTTGCCAACATAGCTTGCTAACTGTCTGCCGTTTTTCCATGTTAATGTTGCACCAAGATATGAAACAGGGTTGCCTGATTCATCATAAACAATAGGTTTGCCATTGAAAGCAGTTAATTTATCAACCCATTCATCATCGCCGTAAGCATAAGATTTGTCAGTGGCTGAAACAATGTTTCCACCATTATCATAATCGTAGGTGTACTCTAACCATTGCGAACCATCATATTCATAAATAACTTGGTTAAACTCATCGTATCTATATTGATGCGCAGGATAACCTGATGTTGAAGTTATATTACCATTGTTATCATAAGTATAACTTGAAACAACAGGGCTATTACTACCTACGGTTGTAGTAACTGACTTAACTTGGTCGGTTACATAGTCACCATTACTATTGTATGTATATTCTTTGGTTAGAACAACTGTGTTGCCATTTTTAGTTTCTTCTTTTGTAACTCTACCAAAAGCATCTGAATATACTGTTTTAGTCATATCGCCAAAAGCAGTTGTTTCAGTTGTGGTTAAAGAAGTTTTTGTATCTGTATCATCTGTTTCAGAATATGTTGTTGTAAACTTTGTACCGTTTACAAATTCGCTAAAACTTTCATCATCTGATGAATATAAATACAAAATTTCAGTTTCTGTTAAATTCCAAATTTGAGTTTGTTCAAGATATGTTAATGTAACGGTTTCGTTTTCTGAATCAATCGTCTTAATTGTTTCACCTGTTTCATCATTAACATAAGTTAGAGTATTAGTAACATTATTGCTACTATCTTTACTAACTGCTTGGGTTAACATTCCATCATCGTTATAAGAATAATTGATGGTTTGCCCATTAGCATAAGTGATTTTTGTAACAACTCTGTTTTGGTTAGATTCATAAGTGTAGGTTAAAAGAGGGGTATTGCCTACTGAGATAGATTTGAGGTCTCCAAAAGGAGTGTATTTGTAAGTATAGGTAACATTACCGTTTGTAATAGTAGAAATGTTGCCTTTACTATTATAAGTATATTCAACTTCTAAATTGCTATTATCAACTTCTTGTGACATTTCTATGAGATTATTCAAATCATCATAAGAATAGTTGATTGTGTTACCATTACCATCAGTAGCAGAAATTTGATTTCCTGTTTCATCTTCGGTAGTGGTAAAAGTATCAATGCCAAGAGAGTTGATTTCTTTGTTTATTGTACACAATTTATTGTTTAAAGTCAAGGATTTTGAAGCACTTTCAGTTTTCATAACCTGACCATCACGAGAAGTTTCATAACTTTCTGTTACAGAATAATGTTCTTCATCTAAAACAACATAGTGCAATTCATCAATATAAACTGATGGTGAACTACCTGTTTTAACAAAAATGCAGTAAAAATCAGAAAGGTCTTTATTTGCATTTGCAACATCATCAAAGAGAATTGTGTACCAATCTCCATTTGGTGCTGCTGGAAGTGTTACTTTATAGTCAGTTTCAGAAATTCCATAAAATTGCTCTCTAAGACTTACATAACACTCTTTTGATGATTTATACCAGAAACGAATACCATCTTTTGAATCGTCAAAAGAGCCGACAACGATACCATAAGATAAGTATGTTTCATTAGTATCTTCATCTACATATTCATATTTGTCTATGTTTTTAGTAACGCCCCAAGAGTTGCCTGAATATGCTGTGCTGTTTGTTGTGCTACCATTTACAAGATAACCAAACTCGCCTGTATACGAATTAAAGTTATTGATAGTGCTATCGTAAATATATTCATCAATTACAGGATAGTTGTTGTTTTCTTCTTGTGTTATATCTGCGATGTTATATTCTACATCATCATAAATAATTGTATCTTGTAAAACTGTTTGAACTTCATCTACATAAACAGGTGCGGTTGAAGCTTTTACAAAGAGATATTTAAAATCTGCAATTTTTCTTTTTGTTGTTTCAATATCTTTGTATAACAAAGTAACCCAAGCGCCTTTTGGTGCGGCAGGGAGAGTCTTGATATAGTCGTAAGTTCCGCCTTTGCCATAAGTTGCACTACGAAGTTGAACTACACAAGATGCAGTTGATTTATACCAGAAACGAATACCACTTTGAGTAGTTTTATCAAGTTTTCCGCCAATCCAAATACCTCCAGTAGTTTTGGTTGCTCCTGTAGAATCTGTAAATTCATATTTGTCTTTATTTTGAGTTACACCCCAAGAGTTACCAAGATAAGCAGTTGAAGCAGTTTCATCTTTTACTGTTTCGCCGTCTTCATTAGTTGTGTTTACAACAGTACCATTTACAAGATAGCTACAATCTGCATTGCCAGTATAAGTATCAAATGAATTGATAGTTGATACAATTGTGTAACCGTCTTCAATTTGATAATCGTCAGTTTCTTCTGTTTCAGTTTCTGTGTCAGTTGTGGTATCATCTTCGGTTTCAGTGATATTCATCACACCACTCATAACCTCTACACCATCAACTAACATATAACCATAAGGGCTATTGTATTCAATTTTGATTTTATAATTATCGTAGTTTGTTTTTGTGTCTATAGGCATCATAACTTTGTAGAAAGAGATTTCGTTGTCAGCACTTGCACTTAAACAAAAATCAATATCTTTTTCTGCTAAAATTGTTGGTGCTTGACCATTATTATATCCAACAACAGAGATTTTGCAATTTTCATCTGTTGCAGTCATACCAACTGTAGAAACCCATGCAGAAATTGATGCATCAGAAACATTTGATAGATATATCTCTTGTTCTGCGCTTCCGTTTGTAATTTTTAATGCCTTATTATCCAACGAGCCTCTTTTTGATGTATTTTCTACAAAACTAACAGTGTCTTCTATATCCCAAACAGTATTGTTTGAAAAATCTGCATTTTCAACTGCATTGTAATCATATGCTCTTTTATGTTTTTCTAACTGAACTGCATCAACATAAATATTACCTTTAGCATTATAAAGACCTAATTCAATATTTGCAGACGAATTGTTTTCTGCAACATCAAAAGTTACATAAACACGAGTCCAATCGCCATATTCACCTGAAATGCCTGTTGCTTTTTTAGTAGTTTCACCTACAGTTGCGCGAATAGATACACCATCATAGATAGTGTTGTTTTCGTCAAGTTCAATTTTACTATTTTCTGCGGTTTTTACATAAGCAGAGAATGTATAAGTACCTGCAGAAAGACCTGTAACTGTTTGATTTGCTTTTGCAGTTACAAATGATGTATTGTTAATCTCAAGCCAGTTGTTTCCGAAGTATGCATTATTTGCTGTTTCTGACTTAGTTTGAACAGAAGCATTTGTCAAATCCCAACCAGATGTGGATTTTTCAAAACTACTATCGTTTGCTAAATTAACGACAGGAATAGTGATTTCTGTATTAGCAAAAACATTGCCTTCTTGGTCTGCGTTTTGGTTAATAGCATAACCGTCACCATTAAATACGGATGCTAAATAACCGTTTTTATCAAAACGATAGCTTTCAGAATATGTTGGATTATCATTAGAATCTAATTGCGAGTACACTGTTTTAGCAGGGTAACGAGTAATACCTAATCTGCTACCTTGTATCCATTCGTTTGAATCAGAATCATAGCCATATTCTGTTATTTCTTGACCGAATCCTGTTGTTTCGTTTATTAAAGTAAGCTTATAATCTTCTGGTAAAACAATTGCTTTAAGACTATAATCCTCATTTGATGAAGAATGATATTCGTAATTAACGGTATTATCTCCACAAGTAACTTCAGTAAGATTTTCATTTGTATAAGAATATTCTACTAATTTATCTTGTGCTTCACATTCAACAGAAAGCAAAATATTAGAACTATTTTCATCGTATGTATAAACATATTCATTTCCGTCTGGGTCAACAAGTTTAGATATTCTTAAATCTGCAGCATATTCAATATTTAAGGCAGAATCGCTGAGTCCCTCTTCATATATCTTTGTTAAATACTTTTCGTTTTGGCTTGTTTGATTTGTACCATCTTGACCGAATTCAAAAACTTTAGAGTCTGAAGTTGTAATTATGTATGAGTCTGCGGTTGTGGTTAGAGTATAGCAATCACCATTTTCGTCTACATAATTACCATTATCATCACTATTAAAATAAATTACTTCTCCATCGTCAGTATTCCAAACATATTTATAACTGCTATTGTCAGGATAATACGAGACACTTTCAGAATAATATGGTTTCCAGTAATAATTTGCACTTGCGCCAATGTTCTGATTAAAGTCTGTTGTATATGTCATACCTATATCAACAGTGCCCACTGAATTTTCTACAGAAAAATCATCTCTTTTTACAATTGGAGAAACAGTTAAATCATTATAATAAAGTGTACCTGCCTCTTGCATATCAAATTCATGGTATGAATATTTTTCATTTATGCCAGATTGGTTGATATATGTTATTTGTAAAGAAGGATATAAATTACATTCTTGAGAAATTGCATTATATCCTAAATCCATAAACAAGTCATTAGATGTACTCACAATAGCATAACTAAGCGAAGTATTATTTGTTGCTTCTCTTGTTGTATAGATTTGTTGTAAACTTTTGGTGATATTCCACACAGCCATATTATTAGGTGCATAAATTGATGGATTACAATAATCTTCAGCATAATTGTTAACAATTGTGCTTAAAATATTTGTTGAAGATGCATTTGTATCACCAAGAAAATATATAGGCAAATCTTCATCATGTAAATTGTTAAAATTCAGTCCAAGCTCAACATTTGTTATATAAGTTCCTGGAGCTAATATAGGGATATTATAAATATCTACTTTTACAGCAGAATTATAGTTACAAACATTATTCGTATCATTAATTGGTGCTGAAGATGTTGAAACGAAGGTGTTTGTTGTTTCTAAATCAGAAAGATTTAATTGTGGGTCAATTGTTACAGGGTAATCCCTTTCTTTATCTTGTAACCAATCTTTATCCGCAATAAGATTAACTGTTAATTTATTGTTTTTATCTGAAACAATTTCAAGTTTTAAATCATCACTAAAAGCACCATTATCATCTGTCATGATTGGTGCTGTTATTGTATATACGGTTTTGCCTTTTGAATTTTGAAGTTCAATAGTTTTATCATCTTTTTTAACAGGAGTTAACTTCTTATATCTATACTCAATTTCAAATTCATTTTGGTTAGTTTCTTTGTTTAAAATCAAGTTTTCTTTAACTTGTCCACCTGTGATAATATATTCAGCATCAATATTATCATAAATATCTTCATAAACAGTTGTACTAACCGCATTAGGAATAGTAGTAAACTTTTCATCGCCTTCAAGTTTTTCTGTTTCTTGTTCAACGATTTCTGCTGATGCTTTATTAGCGCCTACAAAACCCCAAGAAATATTTGTATCATTAGTAGTGATTTCTACTGTTTTACCATCTTTATATTTCTTTGATAATGAAATATCTTGAGCAGTATTTTTAGTTGTATATGTATCACTGTCTTGAGATTTTAATTTATTGTTTATTTGTTCCCATTCACCATCTTCATTTTCAAAGTGAATAGGGGCATTGTATACTGCCATTTGCATTTTACCATCCGACATTTTGAAAACTTTTTCGGTTTCAGTACGCATTGATTCAATTTCACCAACAATATATGCTGGTTTTTCTCCATCAACGCTTGTTTGTTTCGCCATTGCTACAATAGGTATTGTAATAAACACAATAGCAAATGTTAGCAATAGCGCGATTAGTTTAATCACATTTTTCTTTTTCATTTGTTTTTCTCCTTTTTATTGATTCGTTAGATAATACGAGTATTATCACCGAATATTATAAAAAGCATTTAAAACAAATTCAATTCTATTCAAAACGAAAACTTTAAAACTTAGAATTTAAACCTCACAATATTTTTTTGAATTTTTATTTGTATAGAGCTCTTAACAGTGCTATTTAGAATACTCATGCTATAAAAATTTTCAAAATGAATAGAATTGACAATTTTTACAAACAAATCTAAACTGTTGTTTGTGACGATTTTAAATCATATTATTGTTTCACAAATAAATTATAAAAAGGAGAAAAAACAATGAGAAACACTTATTTAAAACTCGTATCTATTATGTTGTCAATTGCAATACTCTTTTCGGCAATGTCCACCTCGGCACTGGCAACAGAAAACACAACACAAACAGAAACTACTCAAAAAATTGACGTAGTTGCTAATGCACTTAATCTGTCAACCAATGTTAAAAATGCGATTAACAAAAACTTTAGTGATAATGCTTCCGTTTCAATTGCTACAGAGGAAACATTGCCAAATATTCCACTTAATAACAAGTATTATGTTAGTAATGCAGGTTATTGGAACTATGATGATATCTTAATTAGCAAAGAATATGGTACAATGTCATATTCTAAAGAGTTATTTTCTTTAGATGGAGTTAATGGTTTAACCACATCCCTTGGTCTTCATTTTGATTCAGATTCAAGTATTTACAATAACGATGCTAATAACGAAGAAAACGAAACCTATAACTTTTATGACTCAAAATATAATCTTGGTGTTGGTTGGTCTTTATCTTTACCAGCAATCGAGATTGTAAACAACACAAAATATCTTCATACTGCTTCAGGCGAAAAATTTAAAATTTCATCTGAAAACAAATTAGAAGGTCATTTGCTTAATGATGTTACTTTTTCAACTGCTAAAGAAAACGAATTCACCTATAACTCTGTTGCTGCAGTGTATAAATTAACTGACATTAACAATACAAGCGATTATTTCGCAGCAGATGGTAAATATTTAGGCACTCAAGACTTTTTGGGTAATAAAATCAAAGTTGCATATAACTCTGAAGGTCTTATTCAAAAAATTATTGACCCTGCTGGAAGATATTTTGGTTTTATTTACAAAACAACGGAAACAGGCAGACAGGTTATCGTGAAACTTTTTGACAAAGGTACAAATCCTTCCTCTAAAACTCTTTATACTTTAAATCAAACATACACAAACGGATATTATTCTTTAACATCAATTAAAGATGCAATAAATAGAGTTGTTTCATTTGATTATTTAGAATTTAACAATAACATCACAAATGATGGACAAACTGTTTTAGAAAAATCAATTAACCTTTGTGGTATTGAAAACTATAACGGCGCTTATACAGGCATTGAATATCAAACAAAACAAACATCTTATGAATCAAACGGTGTTAAAGATTATAAAGTTGTTTCAAGATGTTTTAAAAAAGATACAAAAACATCAGATATCTATAAACTATCAACTGTTTATGATTATTCTTTTAATAATGCGGTAAACTGGAGAAACAATTCTTCTGCAATAACTGTAACTTGTTACGAAAATACTTGTGAATCAACTCAAACAGAAGTTTCAAAAGATGAAACTACCATCGACAAGTATTCTCGTGTTATAAAAGAGCGTCAGTATTTATGTAGCAATGAAAATGTTCAAACTGATGAAAATATAACAGAATATAGTAACTTTACCGTTCGTAATCAACCTACCGTTATTACTGCAAAAACGATGGGCAAAGATGGTGCATATCTTTTCACACGAACAACAAATACTTATAATGGTTACGGTAGCGTTTTGGATTCTAAAACTGTTTCTGGCGAAGGTAGTGCAACTTCTGAAGAAGATTATTCTACTTTTGATTCAAAAAGCAGTAATAGTTATAATTATAATTTATCAAAAACAATTCCTATCATTTCTGTAGAATTTACGAAAGCAGAAAATAATGCGGTTTTTGCTACTGCTACATTTAACACTATTTCAGATAAAACAGGTAAAATAACAAGCACTGTTACAAAAACTTATGATATGACTAATATTAATAGTTTAAGTGAGTTAACAAGTGCTACTCCTGTAAAAAAGATAAATAAAACAACATACACTTATGCAACTTCAGGAAACTTAACTAAAGAAGTTCAAGAAGATTTAACTTTAGTTGATGAAGAAAATCCTACTGGTAAAAAACAAACAACTTCATATACTTATGAAACTCGCTACAATGCTTATATTGCGCAGACAAACCAATCTGGAATCGTAAACTCTGATGGCATTTCAACAGGCAATGTTAACGGAAGTGCAGACATTGTTAGTAGGTCTGAATATGATATGTTTGGTAGAGAAACAGTTTCTTATGATACTTACGGCAATAAAACTTTTAAGGATTATGATGATGTAGATAATCTCATTCGCACAGGTCAATATTCTACACCTTATCAAACTATTTTTGACTGGGAAGGACAACCTGTTGGCACTTCACACCCTAACATTAGTGGACTGAATTCAGACACTTCTAAGTGGTCTGCAAACTTTGAAATCACATCAGATACAAGTCATCTTGCATCTGGTTCAAACCAAGGTATAAAAATAACTCAAAAGGTAAACTATACAACCGAATGTAGGGTTGCTCTTAGTGTTACATCTGCATTGATGGAAAATTCATTGGGCATAAGAATGTTTGTTGCAACACCTAAAAATTACGGTGGCATTAAACTTAGCTTTAAAAACCTTTCTACATCAATGTATTATGATGTTCATTCAAGTTCTCATAAACAAGGTAGTTGGATTACTGTTTATTGGAATGGTAGAATGTATAAAAATGGGCCTGATACTTACGGATATGTAAACGGAACAGACACAGAATTACAATCAACAAGACATTTATGGATTGCTTTTAAGGAAATGGCTCCTGGCGAAGTTGCATATCTTGATGATATTCAAGTTATCAAAAATACATCTGGAACTGAAATTGAAACAATTTCATCAACCGAAGTTAATTACCAAACTAACACAACTATAACATCTAACAAAGATGGTACTGGCTCAAAAACTATTACTGACAACTTTGGCAATGTAATTGAAAGTTATGAAAAATTGCCTAATGGTAACTATAAAAAAGTTAGCGAAACCACATACAACAACTCGTTCCAAACCGTTTCTACAAAGAACTATGTATCATCACAGGCGGGCAAAGAATTATATACAACAACCGATTATACATATAATGCAAAAGGCGAAACAATTCAAACAGTTGTAAAAGACCAAAATGGTGAAGTTTTAAGCACTTCTACATATAGTAATGATGTTGATTTACACGAAAGTAAATTATATAACATTTCAACCGATATTGTCACAACATCAAAATCAGGTGAAACAAGAACTACCACCACAACAAGTTATGCTGATGCATCTGGCAACAATATTAAAACTGTAAAAGTTGCAGAATTAACTGATGAGCTCTCTGCTCTTGACAGCAAAACAACCGAAGAATATAATATTTATGGTAGTTTTGGTGAATTATTGCAAAACTCCGGTGATGAAACTCAAACCGAGCAATATGTTCAAGACAGCACTGGCGAAACCGTTATAACTGCTTATGGCACAGAAAATCAAACTGTTGAATCAACTGTAACAGATGGTTTTGGTCAAACAATTAGCGAGTCTGATGCTAATACTAACGAGGGCAAAGAATTAGACCCTAATGACCTTGATGAAGAATCAGGTGTTATTACAAAATATGATGCTGCTGGTCGAGTTATTGAAACTCAAACTCCTTTCTCTAAAAATGGCGATGAAATTGTTTATTCTGTTGTAAAAACTGACTACGATGCCAATGGCAATGTAATTAGAGAAAGAACAAGAAAAGATGGTAACACTTACTATGATAAGATTAACTCTTATGATGCTGAAAATAATCTTATTATGGTACAACAGAAAAACGGAAGCACAAGTCAATATACACAGTATCTCTATGATGATAATAACAGAGTAATTCGCATTTATTCTGGTCTTTCAAAATCTTTGTCTATTATTAGCGAAGACAACATCGAAACCAATGGTGATGAAGATTATGCTGTAATTGGTTATACTTATGACTTCTATGGTAACAAAACAAGTTATACCGACCAATTTGGAAAAACCGAATATTATGAATATAACTTATATTCTGGTTTCCTTGATAAAGTAACCAAAAGAGATGGAACACAGGTTACTTATACCTATGATGTAAATGGTAATGTTCTTTCAACTATTGCCGAGAACAATGTTAAAGATTCTATAAAGAAAACATATACTTATAATAGTGAGAATATGGTTAAAACTGCAACTACAAGTAGAAAAGCAGTTGGTGAAAACGAATATGTAGTAGAATATATAACCACATACCACTATGATATGAACGGTAATATTTATAACGAAAGAACAACTAATAACCTTACTAATAATATCGTTAATAAAGCATACGAATATGATGATAAATCTAATGTAACAAAATTAACCGTTTCAAAGGTTCAAAACAATGAATCATCTTTGCTTTATCAATATGATTATACTTATTTTGAAGATGATAATGTAAAAGATGAAATTGTAACTGTTGCAGGTAATTCAGCTAAAGCAAAAATTAGTTATACTTACGATGCAAATGGTAATGTTTTAACTAAAGCTTCAAGCGAAGTAACAGCTGATAGTTCTACCGCTAAAGTTTCAAGCACATATACATACAATTTGAGCAATATTTGTGTAACTGAAAGTCATAATAACGGTAGTGGTTATAGCTTTGATTATAGTTATACTTATACCCCAGACGGTAATATGACTAAATCAAGATTTACCAGATATGAAGATGTATTAGAAACTATTTACACTTATGACAATCTTAACAGATTAACTTCTGAAGAGCAAAAAAGTGCAAGTGGTAAAAATGCTATTTTAACAAGCGATTTTAAAGACACTTATGCTTTTGATGATTTTAATAATATAACATTAAAATCACATACAGAAGATGGTAACAACTATACCCAAACAAGCGCATATAATAAAACAAGACTTGTTTCTCAAGAAAAAGCTGGCTCTATTAATAATCAAATCACTTATACCTATGATGATAATGGTAATATGGCTACTAAATCATCTGTAACAGGTGAATTTACTTCTTCAACTGATTTTGATTATGATGCTTTTGATAGAACATCTTCTATTGAAATTGATAACGCAGAAACATCTTTTGTTTACGATTGTGATGATGATAGAGTTGTAAAAACAACAGGAACAAAAGCAACTGAATCTATTTTAGATAATGGTAATATTTCTGCTGATTTGGTTGGTAATACTGTTAAGGTATTTACAGCAGATAACTCTGTATATTGCGAAAACGGAGTATTTACTTATAATATTGTAAACAGCAAAGGCGACCTTGCTTCTACTGCAGGCAGCAGTAATGTTGATTATAAATATAACGCCTATGGCGAGAAGTTAGTATCAGCAAACACAAATAATCCTATTGGTTATAGAAATTACTATTATGATTCTGAAACTGGTCTTTATTACCTAAAAGCAAGATATTATGATTCTTCAACAGGTCAGTTCACACAAGAAGATATAGTACAAGATGACAACTTACAATATAACTTATATGGTTATTGTAGTGGCAATCCAGTTTTATATGTTGACCCAAGTGGGCAAAGTTTGTTAGTGATTGGTGGTCTTATTATATTAGCTGGAACAATAATGTTAACAACAACAAGTTGCTCAGACAACAACTACTATGAAATTCCCGCTGAAAGCCGATATAACCCAAGTGGGCAAAGTGATTTTTATGCAGACGGAAGTGCCAAACAAAATTGTTATGGTTTTGCTTTAGACAAGAAAACAGATAAAAGCCCTGGTTATAAAAGTGGCATAAATTACACAGCTAATACAACATTGAATAAAACATTTGAATATGTTAAATCTGATTTAACAAAACTTGGATATAAATATAAAGACAATATCAAAAAGGAATATACTCCTAAAAAAAATGAAACTAAGATTTGTTTAAGAAAAACTTCTGCTCCTAACGGAGACTATCATTTAATGCGTTATAAAAAGGGTGTTGGCTGGTTACATAAACCTGGAAGATCAGATGTGCTCAAACTTGCAGATAAGAAAAAACCTTGGCAAATCGGTAATTGGATTTGCGAAGGAACTTATGACGAAGGCAAAACATGGAGTAGGAATACTTATTCATATGATTCTAAAATAAAATATTTAGTTTATTATAAATGAGGAATTTGTATAAAAATGAGGAGTTTGTATAAAAAAAATTTTTTCTTTTTAGTTATAATTTTTTTTGTAATTTTATTTGTTGCCTGTTTTTATATTAATAGTTCTCAAAACATTTGTTATCATTATAAAGATGTGTTGGTTTCCAATAAAAAACATTTAACTAAAGGATATTTAACTCTTTCTGAAATCAAGGACGATATAGGTGTTAAACCTATAACCATTTTAAGTAGTTATAAAGAAACATTAGATGACTATAAAGAAAAAATATCTTTTTTAAGGGAGACTAAGAATTTTTATTATGCTGTTTTTGAAAGTGAAAAAAGTGTATTTTATATTTTTTTTGATAAAAAAACTTTGTCAATGAATTCATCGTTTTTTTTATCTAATAATGAAGAATTAAGACTTTTAAAAACAGGTCAAAAGTTTCGAGATGTCTGCCAAATTGATTCTTCTGCTATTATTTCTAAACATGAAGCAAATTCTTTTATTAGCTTACATGTTTTACCTGATGGCTCACAAGTAATATTTGAGTATTTTAAAAACGGCGATGATTATTACATTAAAGAAAAATATTTTAATGGTATTTCATTGGAAAGCTGTGTAAATGAAATATTACCTTATGATTTACCAAATTAAAATTTCTATCATAAAAACATTGTGGGAGCCACGGGGACAGTTCTACTGTTTCAAAATAAAAATTCAATACATTAACCACAAGAAAGCCAGCTGAAATCAGCTGGCTTTCATTTTGCGCAAAACACATCTCTATATCAGTTTTTAAAATTCAAAAATATTATAAACAAAAAATATCAGAAAACTAATTATAAATATTAAAAATAAATTTGAGCAAAAAATACAAATATTAATTGTTTTTGAACAAAAAAACGCAAAAATATTGTTAAATATCCTAAAATATTGTAAATAATAACACTTTTTTGTTTCTTTTAAAGAATTACATTATAATTTGTTCAAAGAAAATGGAGATTAAAAATGTTAGAAAAAATATCAAATAGTATTTATAAATTCTTCAATGTTGAGCAAGTTATTGATAAAGAAAAGCAAGATCTATATAAATATGGTATCCAGATATTTTTATCAAATATAACTGAAATCTTTTTGGCTGTTTTAATTGGTGTAATTTTTTCATCTGTTGTTGAAATTTTAATTCTTTTGTGTTCATTTATTATAACTCGTCGATTTACCGGTGGTTACCACGCTAAAACTTTTGCAAGATGCTCCTTTTTAACATCTTGCGTAATGCTTTTATCTATATTAATGCAGAAATACATTTGTATTTCTTTTAATATGTGTATTTTTATCAGCATTATTTCATTAATACTATTTATAGTTTTTGTGCCTATCGAAAACGAAAACAAAAAATTAGATGATTCACAAAAACACAAATGTAAAACAAATGCAATCATTGCTTTATTATTACAATTCATTATTGGCTATATGCTATATCGTTTAAACATTTCGTTTTATAGCATTATTTTTATTTCATTATTTTTTGTTGATGTTCTTATTTTAATATCAATAAAAAGGAAGGAGGAAAACAAAAATGAAAAAAACTATGTCAAAAGTAGTTGCTAAAATTGCTTATAATTCAGCAAAAAAAGCAGCAAGCAAAGCATCAGATTGGGGCTTGCATCAAACAAAAGAACCAAAAAACTTGAAAAAGATGCTTTCAAAATAAAAATAAAGCGTATGCACTAAAAATGCATGCGCTTTATTTTTCATAATCAGACATAAAGTTTTTTATTATAGTATTTCCATCAGAAAATTCAATTTGAATGTCATTATTTGATAAAATATCAGAAAATAGAATCATTAACTCTTTACTCTTTCTGTTGCACTTTTTATAATTGTTTATCAAATGCTTTTGGTGAGAATCCAATAAATCAGCAGAAACTGCGGGCATCTTTACTTCTGATATCCCTGTCAGATAGTCCAAACTGCATCCTAAAGTTTCAGCAATCTTAATTAATGTTTCTGTTTTAGGATATGATTTTCCACACTCAACGGAACTTATGCTTTCTTGAGTGATTCCTATTTTTGTTGCCAATTGAATTTGCGACATTTTCTTTTGATTTCTTAAAAATACTATTTTGCTTCCAAGGGTATTATTTGTTAATTTTTTGTTTTTCATAATAAACACAACCTCACAAGTATTACTTATATTTTAATACAATATCTCTCATTTTACAGAAGTAGTGTTTGTTATATTCAGGCAACAAATACAGATATCGTTTGTTTTTGTGAGTTTGAGATGATTTTCATCTTGAATATAAAACGTAATTATGATAAAATATTTTAAAATAACAAGGAGATTTTTATGAACATAGTAATTTGTGATGATGACCAACAATTATTATCTGTTATAAATAACAACGTTAAAAACTTGCTTTCAAAAAGTTTGTATTGTGATTTTAATTACACAATAGAAACTTTTAGCAACTCATCTCAGGCATTAAAATATTGTACTTCAAACGAAATAGGTATTATATTTTTGGACATTGATATGCCCGGTATGAACGGCTTCGATGTTGCCGAAATTCTAAAGAAAAATAATAAAGATATAATTATAATATTCATATCTAACCATGACAATTATGTGTATACTTCTCTTAAATTTAGACCGTTTAGATTTATAAGAAAATCATACTTAGAAAAAGAGCTTAGCGAAGCGCTATATTCTGCTCTGAAGGAAATTTTTTATAACAACAAATTTTTAGTGTTAGGAAACAAATATTATAATAAAAAGGTTTTTCTTTCGAATATCATGTATTTTGAAAGCAACAGAAATTATGCAGAAATAGTATGCGTTGATGGAGAAAAATACTTATATAGAGAAAGTATTAAGAATTTAGAAAATCTTTATTCAGAATATAAATTTATAAGAATTCATTCCGGATTTATTGTAAATATGAAATATATAAAGCGCATATATAAAAACACTGTTCTATTAGAAAATGAAACTGAACTTAATATTTCAAGAACTTATTTAAATAATGTTAGAAACGAATATGCAAAATACATAAGAGAATAATGAAAAGGATTTTAAAATAATGGATTATTTTATAGAAATATCAGCTTGCGTTGTAGATGCATTTTTAGCAATGTGGTTTATTACTGCATTCAACAAAAACTGCATAAAACATAATTATTTATTCTGGTTGTTTGTTTTTATTCATGCTGCTTTTAATACGTCTGTTGCATTTTTTACAAGTTTTTCAACAAATGCTACTATTATAAACATTCTTATGCTTGTTGTTTATTCTATTTTTAATAAACAATCACCAACTTTTAGACGAATAGTTGCACCTTTTGCATTTGAAGGTGCACTAATAATAGTTAATTCATTAGTTACAGTGTTTATAAGTATGGTATTAAAGATACCAGTCGCTTTAGTTTTTGGTGAAGTAGGCATAGGAAGAATTTTAGCCATTTCAATGAGTAAAATTATATTATGGATTGTATTATCACTAATTTTAAAAGTTGTTCAAGATAATACAATGAAATTTCAAGATTATTTTTTGTTAATTTTATTTCCTATAACCGCATTTTTTGAACTTGCATTCTTTTTGAAAATTGCTATTGCATATGACATTTCTAAACTTTATGGTTATTTGTTAATAGCTTGTTTTTTAATTGTTATATCCAACATTTCTATATATTATTTAGTGTATAAAATTAGCAAGAACAACAAACTAAAATCCGAAAAAGAATTGTACAAACAAATGCTTGCTCTTGAAAATAAAAGATATCAAGATATGACAGATAGCTATGCACAAATAAGACATATTAAACACGATATTAAGAATCAATTATTATCAGTTGAATCAAAAATATCAGACAATGACTTTGAATCTGCAAAAAATAATCTTGACAATATATTAGCAAAAGTAGATTCAACAGGAAAGATTATTAATTGCGGAAACAGAATAATTGATTATATAGTAAATTTAAAACTTAGTAATATCAAAAATTCAAAAATTTTAGTATATGGAGATGCTTCAAAAACTAATAACATAAGCGATTTAGACCTTTCCATTTTGCTTGGAAATCTTCTTGATAATGCGATTGAAGCTATAAAAGATATTAAAGAACCAGAAATTGAATTATGTTTTATGGTTAAAAACGATTATCAAAGTATAATTTGTAAAAATTCAATAATTGATTCGGTTTTAAAAAATAATCCAGAGTTGCATACCACTAAATCTAACAAAAGCATACACGGATATGGTATAAGGTCTATTAAAGACATTGCCGAAAGAAACCAAGGATATGTTGAAGTGTATGAAGAAAATAAAAAGTTTTGTATACAAATACTTATACCTTTAGTGAAATAAAAAGCAAACGGTTGAGAGTTTAAAACTCTCAACCGTTTTTCTATTACAAAACAGGCAAACATTTATTAAACAAGATGTTAATTATCAAAAAAACTCGTTAATTGTACCTAAAAAGCAAAACTTTTTTAGTAATTATTGTAGTATTATCATGGAAAATATTTAAAAACACAGAAACTTGTAGCTTTATATAATTAGTGATATTACGTCGCTTATTATAGTAGTAATGTGTATGCTATTGTGTTAAATAATACTTAGTATCATAATTCTAAATTTTTAGAGAAGGATGATAAAATGATTAAATACACATTAAAAAGTAAAACAGCAAACATCGAAGAATTTGAAAATGTTGAGGTTTTCGGCATTAAAGCTTACAAAATTGACAAAGTAGTTTTTGATATTGATGATATATCGCCAGACAAACAGTTTGTCGAAAACATAATACATAAATTAACTAAATATAATGTTTCAGTTCATCATATAATGGATGTAATTGAAGACGAATTGTTCACAAAACTAGAAGAATAAATAACTAACAAAGAATTTTGAAATAGATTATTAAAATGCAGTAGTATGCATATCTACTGCTGCAAGGAGTATATATGAATAATCAATTTGGTAAATATTTAACTAAGCTGAGAACAGAAAGAGGGCTTTCTGAACGACAACTTTCAAAACTAACGGACATATCTTATTCTCATATAAGTAATATAGAAAACGGGCGAAGAAGTCCAAATAAAGAAATTATTAACAAACTTTCAGAATGTCTTAAACTAAACGAAAAAGAAAAACTGAAAATGTTCGACCTGGCGGCGATTGACCATACAAGGATTAATAACATTCCTGATGATATTGCTGAATATATCGAAAATAATAATTCGCTAATTAACGTTATTCGATTAGCAAGCAATTTAAACTATACCAATGAAGAATGGGATGCATTAATAAAACATTTAAATAAAAAGCCGTGAAAACGGCTTTTTTCTTTATGTTTTCAACTTGAATAGAATTGAAAAATATATAAATATATACTAACATAAATACATAAGATTTTTGTCGAAAAAGCAATCAAATAAGCTTATTACGATAATTATATTTGTTCAAAACTTGCTTTTTTCTTTTAGTTGTTACAGCAGTATAAATTTCTGTTGTAGCAATACTTGAATGGCCAAGCAATTCCTGAACAGAGCGCAAATCCGCTCCGTTAGAAAGTAAGTTTGTAGCAAATGTATGTCGCAAATAATGTGGCGTTGATTTTGGATTTATTTTTGCTTTTGTTTTAATCTCGTTATATATGTATTCAATACCATGTATTCCTAACTGATTACCATATTTGTTTATAAACAATATATCGGTTTGTGGATTACTTTTTTCACGACATTTTATCCAATTAACCAAGTTGGCCCAGGTTTGTTGACAGGAAATATAAATTAAACGTTGTTTTCTGCCTTTTCCCTTGATAAGAATCACGTGTTCAGAGAAAACAATATCGCTTAAAGATATATTAGATAATTCGGATATTCGAATCCCCGTACTTATTAAAGTATCTATCAACGCTAAATTTCTTATTGATAAAAAAATTTGTGATGCTGTTTTCGACATTTCAACTTGCTTGTTAAGTAAATTAAGAATCTTTTTCGCTTCTAAAATTGTTAATGTTTTAGGCAATCGTTTTTCTTGCCTAAATTTAAATTTATGGTTGTTGAAATAATTTTTGTTTATATAATCTTTATCCATTAAAAAAGCAAAATACATTTTAAGAACAATTAATTTCCTTTTTATTGTAGTATCTTTTAATTGTTTCTCTTGTGTAAGATAATTGATATATTTTAGAATGATATTTTCGTCAAAAGTTTCATTTTCAACAAATGTCGCAAAGCTTTTTAAATCAGACAAATACGCTAATGTTGTTTTGTCAGAAAGATTTTTAGTTGATTTATTGGTTGATATAAATTCATTAATTGAGTTTATTGATATATTTTTCATAATTTTACCTCGTATTGTTATTTCAATGATTTTGGTAAGATTATAACACAAACCTTACAATAACTATTTATTATTGTAAGATAATTATTTGCGTATGGTGGAGATGATTATGAGTATTTCAAAGGCATTATTTATAAAGAAATTTACAGAAGCAATAATAAGAGATGAAGCAGCTGTCTTTGCCGGTGCTGGATATTCTAGAGAAGCTGGATTTTGCGACTGGAAAGATTTATTGCGCGATGTCGCACAAGATATAGAATTAGACATAGATAAAGAAACAGATTATATTTCTTTGGCTCAATACTATGAAAATGCAAATGGGTATAATGCTCTTTGCAATACTATTCTTGATCGTTTCTCCCAGTATAAGAATAATTACACATTGGCCAAAGCTGTTGGAATTTTACCAATAAAGACTTTTTGGACAACAAATTATGACCACTTTATAGAAGATGCATTGCGAAATGATTTCCAAAAATTAGTCGATGTCAAAAAGTCTACAAAGAATTTAACATGTAATTTACGAAATCGAGATGCTACAGTTTATAAATTTCACGGAGATATAGATGATTTATCATCATTGGTGATAACTAAGAGCGACTATGAAGCTTTTGAAAGGAACCATATCCAGTTTATAAATGCATTAAATGGAGATTTAATTAATAAAACATTTGTATTTCTCGGCTATAGTTTTAATGATCCTGATTTATTTAATATTTTGAAAAGCATTAGACTAACATTTGATAAGAATAAAAGAACTCATTATGCGGTTTTTAAAAGACCATCACATATTGACTTTGATAATGAAGAAGACTTCGAATACGCTGTTGTTAGACAAAACTTAAAAATTGCAGATTTAAAAAGATATGGCATAGAAACAATTGAAATAGACGCATACAACGAAATCGCGCAAATTTTTGAAATTATAAAAAGAAAATATTTATTAAATAGCATCTATATTGCTGGTAGTTGTAGAAAACTGCCAGCCAATTGGACACAAAAAAATGCAGATATGTTTTTGTACAAATTGGGATATGATTTGGCAAAAGAAAACTATAAAATTTGCACGGGGTGCATTGAGGGAGTAGGCCCTCAAATTGAAAACGGTGTCTTAAACTCTGTTGTTGATAACAATTTGAACCTAAACAATTCTCTAGATATAAAAAGATTACCATTAATTAACGGGAATCTTGACCATATGAACAACGAAAGCAAAGAGGTTATGCGAAACGATATATATTGTAATAATGGGGTAACTATCTTTTTGTTTGGCAACCAGTATTATGATGGGATCAATTTGCCTTCGAAAGGTGTCTTACACGATTATGAGCGAGCTAAAGCTCAGAATATGTATCTTATTCCCGTAGGATCTACCGAGGGTGCTTCCATGGAGATATTAAAGGATATTGAAAAAAACATTAGTCATTATCCATATCTAAAAAATCACATACAGATATTGAAAAACAGCACAGATCCTGATGTTCTAGTAAAAGTCATCTTCCAAATTTTAGATGCAATAAAGAATAACAATAATTAATTACAGATTTTTAACAGCAAATTGGTTGCCTTCACAACTATTCTAATTTGAAATCTAGATACTTCGCTGTCAATATAATATTTTTTAGTTGTTAGATGTATAACGCTATACAGAATTTTAATAGTCTCATCTATTATTAAATCGTTTTCTAGCAGTATATATCTCAAACATAATGCAATATTATCGCAAATAAACAATATATGTGGTGTTTGCCAGTTTGCATTCTTGAAATCAGTAACTAATCGATTTAACGTTTGATGTTGTTTCGCATCTAAAGGTTTTTCTGCGGGTACATTTACGGTACTTAAAAAAAGGAATAATGTCTTTTGTACTGCATATTGAATATCGTCTTTAACTCGTATTGTGCACAAATTATGATTTTTTAATACTTCGTATTTATCTGGTATATCCTGCTTTGAAATGCCTATCAGTATTGGATATACAGTTATGTTGTTACCTAAGGCATATTCGAGTTCCTTTGTGCACCACTCCTTATTAAAGTAGCTATCGTCCATAAAAAGAACTATACCGCTCCAATGTTCGCATGCGGCCAGTACGTTATATAACTCATCATTAATGTTTTTGCCAAGCACTACATCTACTTTATCATACCAAAATTTAAATCCATACTCTTCCAAACTAGTAATGTATTGCTCAATTATATCTTTATTGATTTTTCTAGAATAACTAAAGAAAAAGTTGTACATTGAAATCCCTCTGTTATACGCAAATAATTATCTCACAATAATAAATAGTTATTGTAAGTTACTTAAAAGTACTTATTGCATATTTTAAATACTAAAATAATAACTTATAAATTCAAAGTGAGAAGAGAGGATGCTCGTTATTCGATTGAATAGTTATTGCGTTCAAGAGAAAATACTGTTATTTATCAAGGCAATGCACACTTCCGTGGAGATCCATACCCTGGAGCTTTAGCTGCTATTGATTACTTGAAGTGCAGAGAGGGAAAAACGTTTGAAGATAGGAGAAATAATTTAATTTTGATGTTTGGTAAGGTAGAAGTTGATACTAAAAATCAAACTTTAAATATCATTAATGAAAACAATTCTTCTATTAATGATTTCTTAAATGACGTCAAAAATAGCGAGCGACACAGCTTGTTGACCAGAGATTATAATGAATTAGAAAGCAAGGATATCCCAAGATATTTGATGCAAGTAAGATATGGTTCTACTTATTCAAAAGTCAAGCATATACGGGTGTTCTCTTACTTTGCAGACGCAATCTTGTTCACTGATGGATCGCTTTGGAGGGATGCATAATGACCGAAGAACAAGTAATAAAAGCATTATTGCAGTATCTAACTGATAACGGTTCGTATATTGTTTGTTTTGACTTTTCGCAAAGTGGAACAGGTAGAGTTTTACACCCTAATAATGCTGACGGTGGAAAGAAACCTACTATATGCGTGAAACACACCATTATTATCAGACAAGATAAGCAAGGCAATTTTATTGGTGAAGATGAAGCTCATTTTATTTGCGGAATTATTAACAGCGAAATTGTTCAGCAATATATACATAGTTCTTTTAAATCGAATGGTCATAGTTTGAACAAAGTAAACATTTATATTCCAAAATTCAATAAAGCCAATAAGCACCACAAAAAAGATAGTAATGTTAGCAAAAAAGAAGCAACAGAAGATGTAGATATTAAAGAAATTCAACATCAATTAATGAAGGAATATATCGCAATTTGCCCGTAACTTTTTTAAACAAAAAATAAATTTAAAGGAGATAATTATTATGGCAGAAACTTTCAAACTTCCCGCATCCTCGTTGGAGGAGATTGTAAAAATCATTCAAGCATATGCGAATGAAAAAGAAGGACAAGTATTAGCATTAGATGACATTACCCAAGCTACGGGTGTTCCCCGTACAGCAGTAAGCGCAAACAACGGCTTTCTTGTTCAAATTGGCTTAATTACAGAAGGAAACAAAAAATCATCAACAGATGTTGGAAGATTGCTTGGCAGAGCCTATATTTCAAAAATCGACGATGAAATCGAAAGAATATGGAGAGAAATCGTAGCAGAAAATGATTTTCTTAACAGAATGATTTCTGCTGTTAGAATCAGAAATGGTATGGATCGAACAAGTTTTCTCAACCATATCATATACTCTTCGGGACAAAAAGATACGAAACAAAACCGCACAGGTGCAAATGCGGTTATTGAAATTTTAAAATCAGTTAATGTTCTTAACGAAGCCGATGGCAAACTAACTGTTGCAGAAATTACAGAAGTAGAGAAAGTAGAGCAAACCGCAACTAATGAACAAATAGATACAACGCAAGTAACTCATTCTAATCCTGTTCCTGTAACAACAATTCAAACAAAAGGTGCAATAACCATTAATATCAATATTGATTGTTCTGTTGCAGAAATAGACGAGCTTGCCGACAAAATTCAGAAACTCATAAAAGGATTGTCGGAATAATACTAAGGGAGTAATAGGATGGCATACAATATAGTTTTAACTACTGCCGAAGATATTATTGCTGTTGTCGATGCTATTGTTGCTAAAGGACATGATGTTGATAAAAGTTTTGTTACCGAATTTACTGGGATAGCAACAGATGATCAGGTAAACAAAGCACTTGAAATGGCCATAGAATTGGGAATGGCTTCATTTGATGCATCTTCAAACTGCTATTCCGTAAATTCATTTCTTGCAAAAAAGCTCGTAACAGCAACATCTGATAATCAAAAAGCGGTTATAATGAGGCTGATATTAGAACAGTACCAACCGTACAAAGTCTTTAAGATTCGATATGACTTTACAAAATCCATCGAACAGGCATGTAAACAAACCAAAATATTATGTTCTCTATCATCGAACGAAAGAGATATAAAAAACACATTGATCAGCATTGCAACATATGCAAAAGCTTTAAAAAGCGAAGGCGCAAATTTATATAGCTTTGTCGAGGAGGAGAACATATATCCGCTTGTAGAATCCAACCTCTTAGAAAGCGCTGTTTCTGAAAAGTCCTTGAGAGATTTTTGGGGCGAAACAATCTATAACACAGTTGATAACACTACAATTGTGGAACCCCTTTCGGAGGCATTTCAAAAATCCAAAGCACAAACACCAGATATGCGTGCCGTAATAGTATATGCAGCCAACGCTTTTGAATCCTTTCTGGATAGGTATGCTACAAGCCACAGTATATCGTTATCAGGGAAGAATGGCATACTTCAAAAGAGAGGTGCCTTATCTTCTTGCTTATCTAAAAAACATCGAGGCATGATAGATTACATAGGACAAATTCGCAATGCCGCTAATCATGGAGCTGATTCTGATGAAGGTGGGCAAATGTGGACAATAACAAAGGACACTATGCTTTTATACCCTTGCGTTGTTGCAATTACTATTAAGAACATATTGCAACGAGACAACGGAACTATTGAGGTGTAATCGTTAATCAAATCAGAAAGGCATCCCAATTGAATTTCAAAAGGGGTGCCTTTTGTTTTTACACAAATATAATTTGCTTATTTACAATTTCAATTACACTATCTCGGTTATTGTTCATCTTTTTAACCCACTTCATTTGGTTGGTGACTTTGAGTTGTTCAGTAATGCCTTCCCTGACGGCAAGATCGGTGGTGAGTCAGTTTAAATAATTCTTATGCTTGTTCTTCGATAGTGGGCTAAATGCTTGTATTTACTGGTTAAATCCACACTTCAACGGTTATATCATTAAAGAAATGAATTCGCTGATTCGGGTGAAATGCTTTGAGATAATCGCTTGCATTTTTCTGATATAAGGAGAACTGAAACGCTCGTGTTTTCCAATTACTTCATTTCCTTTATAGCAACCTGAGTCGCTAAAGTTTGCAGGGGGAATTATGTGCTGGGGCGAAATTGAATTTTGAGGCATCCACCACGTCAGCGTGCTGATTTACCATATTCCGAAACATATATAACGGAATCTTACCGTCGTGATAAAGCTGTTCGCAAAGCTTTAAGGCGGCGAAAATATGGTTGGGATTGTTATCCTTTATAATTGTAATCATAGTACTCCTCCTTTACAAATGTGCGATTTTTATCTCGCATCACGATTTCGCTGTCGGTGTCGGTGTAAAAGCTCTAAACCTTTCAGGATATCATTTTTGATCTGCTGTTCGGTGTAGGATTTCGGGAAATATCCGTTAAAATCCTCTCTGCGAAATCGCAAATGCTCCTGTTGGTTCGGCTCTATTCAGTTGTCAAGGTACATTTGAGAGAACCTTTCACTAATTCGCACTGGGAAATGCCAAACCACAAGGGTGTTTGAAAAAATTCTTTCACTTATTCCCACCGAGCGAGGCAATTTACTAACCCCCTCTGCTAAATTTTCTTTTCACTTTTAATTGCTGACTTTTTTCTAAAAACGGAAAATCTTTTTTCGGCTACACCTTTAATTGCTAAATTTTTTCAGCGTTTAGACACTTTTCTTTCAAAAAAGGCATAAAAAAGACGCCTATCTTTCGATAAGCGCCAAATGATCTGTTAAATTCAAAAATGATAACACAAATTAATTTTTGTTTCGATTTTTTATTGCTATATTTACATACTTATGTTATAATACAAAAGAAAACATTAAACACAATGTGTTATCGTTTATTGGAGGTAGGACATTGGAACATAAAGAATTTATAAAGAATGTAATTAGTACCAACAGCGGCATTGCAAAGCTGTCTGATCTCACATCCGCTGGTGTGCCAAAAGAGAAAATATATAAGCTTTGTGCAGACGGCTTCCTTCAGCGTGTCCGCCAAGGCTATTATCAGCTTGCAGATGAACTGATCCTCTCCGATGAGCAGGTAATCGCTTCTACCATTCCCGAAGCGATCATCAGTATGGAATCAGCTTTGTTTCGCTATGGCTACAGCGATTTTATGCCTAGGGTTTGGTCTGTTACCGTGCCTCGTAGTGCATCACGCAGGCTTAATACCTCCGTGCCGATAAAGGTCTATTACGTTAAAGACGATATTTACAACCTCGGCAAAACCACAATCAGCGAAAACGGTGTTACCTTTGCCATTTACGACCGTGAGCGCACCATTTGCGATATGTTCAAGCATCGTGGCAAGGTGGATAATGAAATGTTCAGCAAGGCCGTACACGCCTATGCAAACGATACAAGCAAAAATCTCATCGCCCTTTCCGACTACGCAAAGAAACTGAGGGTTTACAATAAAGTAATGGACATTATGGAGATATTACTTCATAGCTGATATATCCATACCGAACTATTGAGATTCAGGAAAATAAAAAGAGGTATTATTATGAACTTAAAAACATTATCTTCAGAAGGTAAAATTGCATATTTGATTAAACCCATTTTGAAAGTATTGCAAGAAGCAGGCGGTCAATTAGAACGTTCGGAAATCAAAGAACGCATTGCTGATATGGATGATCAAATCGCCGAATATTCTGTGCTCGAAAAGAAATCCAAGCAAACCGGAAACACCTATAAAGAGTTTAATTTCAAATTCAACTTTGCTATTAAAGATCTGTTCTTTAATGGTTTATTGACATTTACAGATTCTTCTCCTGTTACTCTAACTGAGAAGGGCTTATATCTTGATGTTGACGAGCTGGATGTTCAAAAAGAGATTATTGAACCCTCTAAGAAACATTGGGAAGAACTCAGTCAAAAGAATAAAAAGAACAAAGCCGTAGATGTTAGCGATAACGAGGAAGAAACTCAAGCAGAAGAAAAAATCAAAGATGATTTTAAGGAAAATTTGCTTGCCGCTATTGCTAAAATGTCCCCTAAAAAGTTTGAAGCGTTTTCAAGAGCTTTGTTAAACCGTATGGGCGTTGAATTTACCGAAAAAGGTGTTCAAATCAGTAATGATGGCGGAATCGATGGATACGGTTATCATATTGATGCCAACGATTTTAGAACAACAAGAGTTGTTATTCAGTGTAAGAGATACAACGTCGCTCCCGTATCCGAGCCTGAAATCAATCAGTTCTTGGGTGCAATGAATAAGTATCAAGCTGATTACGGCGTGTTCATCACCAACGGCAGATTCACAAATGCTGCTAAAACTGCTGCAAGAGAAGGCTCACCAATCACCTTGATTGACGGCAACGAATTAGTGAGACTGGTCATAAGATACGAACTGTATATAACTCCGGTAAAGACTTATGTGTTAGATGAGTTCTATAACCCGGAGGAATAAAGTTAATCGATAGCAAATTATTATTCCTAAAGTATCTTTCCTCAAGACAAATACCGTTTGATTAATCATGAGAAACCCAAGCGAGTATGTGAATGTAAAAAAAGAGTGAAAGATTTTAAACTCGAAAACTAACAAGGAGAAATAAAAATGGCACTTATAGGGACTTATTATACTATTGAACCCAAAGATTGGTTGTTCCCCTCTCACGGAGATGTTGTCGAAGCGAAAAGACGTGCTCAACTTTGGTTTGATACTCATAACACGTATGAGGGAGCAGAACAGGATATTGAGGAATTTGTAAGACAGTGGGCACTTAAACAATTGATTGACATATATCACTATCCAAAAGAATGGTTAGGCGAAAAGATACAAATAGAAAAACTCGTAAAAATGGGGTCGACCGAAAAAGAGTGCGATATTGCCATCATAAATGATAATCATAGAGTTTTCCTTTATGTAGAAACAAAGAAAGGTAATATAAGCGATGTAGAATTTGAAGAGGCACAAAAACAACTTGAAACATATCTTGCCGCAACTCATACCGCTACCATTGGGTTAGTTACAAATGGTACAAAGGTCAGATGTGTAAGAAAAAAGATTGATCCAAATGATTTTGATATAATAGCTGATATTCCAAGTTATTCGAAAGAAGGAATTGCATCTAAAGCTAAGTTGGTTAGAGAAATTCCCAAAGTCACCCCATCTTCCAAGACAGGATTAACGCCATTATCTGAAAATTATGAAAAGCTATTATTTGAATGCCACAGTATAATAAGAGATACCGATGGACTTCACGCAGACGAAGCATTAGATGAATTGTGTAAAGCTGTTTATTGTAAAATCTACGATGAACGAACTGTTATTGAGAAAACTGAAGACACTGAGTTTAAATTTCAAATCTATGGTGCAAGTAATACAGCTGAAGTTGCAGCAAACATCAGAGAACTATATGAAGAAGCTAGAAACAGGGATATAGAAATTTACTCGAAAAGGATTCCAAATTACGAGCGTTCTAGAGGAGTTTTTAAAACAAATATACGTTTAAGTGATATTGCTCTATATAAAGTAGTTGAGAAGCTTCAAGCGTATTCGTTTATAGATAGCAAAACAGATATCAAAGGAAGAGCGTTTCAAGGAGTTTTAAGTTCCGCAATACGAGCTGGTATGGGGCAATATTTCACACCCGATCCCATTGTAGATTTGGCGGTAAAAATTGTAAAACCTAAACCCTCTGACGTTATACTTGACCCTTTCTGTG
Organism: Acutalibacteraceae bacterium; assembly: GCA_045649405.1. Classification (GTDB taxonomy): domain Bacteria; phylum Bacillota; class Clostridia; order Oscillospirales; family Acutalibacteraceae; genus RUG11462. Next base: position 18,796 of record JAZRPW010000009.1, on the reverse strand, counting down.
GTTCTGGTCACTTTCTAAGCAAGAGTTTGGATTATGTTATCAAAAACTACGCAGCAGCTGTTGATGAATATACCCTGCATCAATTTAAATTCTTTCATTTGCATGGCATAGAAAAATCGGATAGAATGGTTCGCATCGCTATGACTGATATGATGCTTCACGATGACGGACATACAAATATAAGAAATACCGATTCGCTTCTTAGTTTTGAGAATTATCCTGATATTCTACAATTAGAAGATGATGAAAATACAAATCCTGCTGTTTTTGATATTATTCTCACAAATCCTCCTTTTGGAAGTTTATTGACTCAAGAAGTTATGGAAATGGTTGGGCGTTTTGAATTGGGAAAAGGCAAGAAAACGCTCCCGATGGAATATATAGGGTTAGAACGTTGTTTCCAATTTTTAAAACCAGGTGGCAAACTCGCTATTGTCTTACCCGATGGATTACTTAAAAACAAAAATTCCAAATATGTACGTAAGTGGGTGGAAAATGTTGCAGAGATAAAAGCTGTAATCAGTTTACCAGAAGAAGCCTTTCAATCATTTGGCGCAATGGTAAAAACATCACTATGTATTTTTCAAAAATTGCCCCAAGGAACTACGTTAAATAAAGAAAAAGATGCTCTTTTGATTGAAATCGAAAATGTAGGTTATGATGCAACCGGAAGAAGCAAAAGCGGTTCTGAAATAGATTCAGTGGTGGAATTGTTCGATAAAGAGGTGCAGTGGTTATGAAATCAATTAAAATTAAACACAGCGAGTTAATCAAAGAGCAAAGATGGGATATTGATTATCATTTACCACCAATTGAAATCAAAAAATACAATTCAGATATTTTAACCGAAGTCAAATCTTGTGCTGATGTCATAACCGAAAAACGTAATCCAACTTTAGAACCAGAAAAAGAATTTATATATATCGATATTTCATCAGTAGATGTAACAACAGGGATAATAACAAATCCACAAGAACTATTAGGTGAAGAGGCGCCTTCTAGAGCAAGAAAGGTTGTTAAATCTGGCGATATTATAATATCCACTTGCAGACCAACAAGAGGAGCAATAGCTATAGTACCAGAAGAATTAGATAACCAAATTTGTTCAACGGGATTTTGTGTTATTAGAGCCAAGGAAGGCGTTAACAACCAATATTTACATTTCATATTAAGAAGTGCTTTGGTGAAAGAACAGTTTCGTAAATTTAGTACAGGCTCAAGTTACCCAGCCATTCTTGATTGTGATGTAGAAAAAACGATAATTCCTTTGCCAGATGAACCCAATCAAATTGTTATTGCACAAAAAGTAAATGAGCAAACCACCGTTAGAAATCGTAAAATTGCAGAAGCAAATAAGATTTGGAATGACAGTTTAGATGATTGTTTGGCCGAAATTCAGAAATTTAAATCTAAAAAATAAAGGAGAATTAAAATATGCGATTAACTAAAGCAAGAGTACAAGGCTATCGTAGCATAATTGATACAAGCTATTTTGATGTAGAAAATGACAAGACAATATTTGTTGGCCCCAATGAAGCGGGCAAAACAGCTATTTTACAAGCATTGCAAAAGCTTAATGTGCCCGAAGGTACAGCCTCTTTCAACCCTTTAAGAGACTATCCTCGTTCTAAATATGATGAAGATATAAAAAACGGAAAGGTGGATCCAAGCAAATTTACTGTTGTTGAAGGGCATTTTACATTAGAAGATGAAGATAAAGAGGATATCCCCGAAGACTATCAAAATGCTGTGTATGTTTTTGGCCGTCGATTGGATAATACAGCATGGCATAGACTTGATAATGCGCCAGAACAGCTTTTGTTTTCTGATATCGAAAAAGATTTATTGAAGCTATGTCAGCATTATAAAAACACGAGCCAAGCAAAATCAGAGCCCGAGGCAAAACAAACAGCCATACAAAGCGGCTACGATTTGGTAATAACCGGACTTCAAAGAACAAGTACTATTTCTGCTGAAAAAGCAAAAAAGATTACAAACTGGGTAAAAAACAATGTGTCGTATCTCGCTGATGACAATGCTGCAGAAGAGAAAAGATATGACAAACTTATTGAGGCGTTAGAAAAACCTATCGAGAGAGATGAAGTCCTTAAAACTTGCAACAAGAGATTACCCACGTTCATACTGTTTAGTAATTATTTTAGGATTCGACCTGTACTGCATTTAAGAAAACTTGCTGAGCGTGTTGATAAAAAAATGCTGGATGATGAACAGTACGATTATGGAAATATTTGTTTGCTTAAATTTTTGGGATTTACACCTAAAGAACTTGCTGATGCTGGAGATACTTCAAAATTTGATTTGAACAAGCCTGATCAATATGAGCAATATCGAGCTCAACTTGATAAAAGAGATTATCAACTTAACGCTGCTACTATACGTTTGACAAACGCAATCTGTGAGATATGGAATCCTAAAAAGGATGGTCGTGACGCTAATAAATTGCGTATTAAAGTTGATGGTCAGTATCTTAAAGTTGTTGTTGAAGATGATTTAGGTGTTGAAGTAGAACTCGATCAACGCTCAGAAGGTTTTCAGTGGATGGTTTCTTTTTATGCGGTATTCTTCGCAGAAGCCTCCGACAAGCACAAAAATGCGATTTTATTACTTGATGAACCTGGTCAGAGTTTGCATGCATTGAAACAGGCAGAGTTCATTGAAACTTTAACAAAATTAAGTGAAAACAATCAAACTTTATATACAACACACTCTCCGTTCCTTGTTGGTCCTAATGAATTAGATAAGGTTCGTGTTGTAGAAATGCCTGATAGAACCATTGGTACAAAGGTAAATGTTTCGTTGACTGCTAGTGATAGTGGCGCAATGTTACCGCTTCAAGAAGCATTAGGCTATGATTTAGCGCAAAGTTTATTTTTCCATAAAAAGAACCTCGTTCTTGAAGGCTTAACAGATATGTGGTATTTAGAAAGTTTATCCGATTTGTTAAAAGCTGATGGAAAGACAGGAATTAACGATCAGATTGCTTTGATTCCAGCTAATAGCGCAAGTAAAGTCGTTTATTTCGCAACAATACTACACGCTCAAAATCTTAAGCTTGCGGCACTTTTGGATTCGGATGCTGAAGGCGATACAGCAGCCAAACAAGATACTTTGGTTAATGCTGTAGGAACTAAAAGAATTTTAAGAACAAAAGATGCATATTCTGGTCAAGTACCGAATCCGGAAATTGAAGACATTCTCCGTGACACACTTTTAGATATCGCTAAAAACGACTGTGGTTGGGATGCAATTGCTGTTGCTCAAGCTCAACCTAAACGCCCTGTTGTTGATGTTATAAAGAGTGTGGCAAAAACTGATTTTTCAAAGTATAAATTGGCGAAAGCATTTATACGTTGGTCAAGAGATCATAGTATGGCTGATTTGCAAGCTGATGAAATAGCACAGGCAGAAAAACTTATTGAAAAAGTTAATAAGGCACTTCAATAAAACTACTATAACAGGCACGAGAGGTTGACTCCCGTGCCTGTTATCATTTTGTGTATTTGATTATAAGCTCATCGACGCCGTCGGTGTACTTGCCTTTGGATATTAGTTTGTTACGATACTCAAGCAAGCATTGAAAGATGAGGCAGTGTTCTGCATCGGTTAAGCGAAGGTAATATTTTCGTTTTCTCATACGTACACCACGTCTTTGTATACAGCTTCAGTTACACGCTCACGGATGTTGTTCATCTTCTGCACCCATTTCATCTGGTCGGTAGATTTGAGCTGTTCTGTGATGCCTTCCTTGGTGGTGAGGTTGGTTATGAGACGATTGAACAATTCTTGTGTTTGTTCTTCATTGTCTGCGAGGTGGGAATGGAGCTTACCGGAAGTGAGTAGGTTATAATATAAGACTTTGCGGTGGTGCTTCAGGTAGTGCAGGCGGCGATGCCCCCACACGCCAATCGGTCGGGTGTCTGTTTCTTCTACGGTTAGGTTCGGCAAGCGGTAATCTCCTTGCATTGTGTAAGTGCCGCCGTGTTGTTCGAATAATGTATTCATATAGCAAAACCTCCTTTGATGCTTTGATTGTATCAAAGGAGGTTTGTTTTTGCGAATGTGCGATTTTAAAAATTGCAGACGGGTATTAGGGTGTCCCTAACGAGTACTGTTTTGCGACTACAGGAGTACAAACGGTCTGCTCGCTAAGATGATGAAATCATTTGGCGAGCGAGCGTTTTACGTAAGTGTATCCATAAACAGTCTGCTCGCTAAGATGATACAGATATTTTCGCCCAAACAAAAAAGAAGCACAGCGGACAAGGCTTTCGTTCTATCTGCTGTGCTTTGTAATTGTTTTTATTCCTTTAACAAGTCCTCAAAGGGCGTTTCGGTTGAGATGAAAGCATCGTAAGCGAAGTTGGCGCCGAGGCGAAAACCCATAATAAAACTGTCAAGATTTGATTCGCCGTTAACAACACTCCACGCATTTGCAAAGTCAAGAAACCATTTCTTCGGCTCGTCAGTTAAGGCGTTTGTTAGCAAGTCCTCGGTCTTCATCAACACTTCCATTTGCTTTTGCACCGTTTTATTTTGCTTCGTACTTCGTGCTTGCGGATCAATATTTCCGTAATAAAATTCTTCTATAAACCGTGCCATAGTCAACACCTCCTTATGCCGACATTGTATTTCAAAACAAAAAGAAAAGCGAACATACGAAAAATAAAATCGTACATTCGCTTTATATTTATTCGTTATTTGAGTTTTCTTGAGGAGTGTCAGGCTTGTGTTCCTTTATAATGTCATCGTATTTCTTAACTTCAATTTCGATGTCATCACAAGTTATAATCCTTTGCCTATTCGTATAAATTGCGAGGATTTCCTTAGGCTCAGCGTTCTCGATTTCTTTTGTTGTGCTCTTGGCTTCCTCTAAAAAATACTGATTTCCATTTTGATAAACCAAAGCATACATAGTATCATCTAAAGTTATTGTTTGAAAACTACTTATATTTTTAGTCGGATTTTTTTCTGAAAGTGCAGCTGTAACGCACATAGAGATACAATTAATAAACAATAAAACCACTATCATCACAATGTTTATATTGTTCATATACATGCGAATTCCTTTTCTTGATACCTTGCCAATAGGGAAGCGTTCTGGATCGTCTTTGACTAATTGTCTTTTTATATAGTCTGTTTTTAAACAATTTTTCTTAATTTCTTTTTTGTTTATTATTTTTCGATTATGTATTTTGGAAATAACAAATAATGTTATAAGTTGAATTGCAAAACAAACAAATGCTATGCTCAATACGTTTTCATCGTTTATAGTTACAACGGTGAAAAATAACGTGACAAGAAAACTAAGGATAATTATTGGAAGTACATTAAAGAAAAACTCTTTCTTTCCATCTTTTTTGAAACTTTGAGAAGCCAAACATATTTCATTAAAATTATTTATAAAATCTTTTTCCTCTTCTGTTGCCTTATCTTTACGAATTTTCAACTTGAGTTTATTAATATCTTTCTTTTGTAGTTTTTTAAAATAATGCATCGTGAGATCACGCTGTTTATATGATGCATACGCTTCACAAGTGGCAGAAAACCACATTGCTAACATCATTGTCAAAAAAGCGTATATTATGGATACGACAGCGTTATAAATTATAGACTCATTTCCTTGTGCCAAATGATCTGGATTTATATCCCAAAAAACCAATTCTTGCCTTAAGGAAATATTCATCATAAGTCTAGCAAAAAATGATACAACTGCTATAATCGCAGAAACAGCAGCAATAAAAACGGAAGGCGTGTTTTTCAAATAATCATATATGCTATACTCGTTTTTTTCGTCCTTATTTAATTCCTTCTGGATTTTTTCATTCAATTCTTTTTCCATATATTTAACCTCTAACATGACCGATAACTATATTTTTACATATTATAACATAATTCTTATATTAAATAAAGAGGTTTTAATCATTCCACTTCCTGCCCGGTACGGCTTCCATACCGAACATTGCAAGGGCTTGGTTGATTTTATGGAGTGTGATGTTATCTTTGCCTTGTTCGAGATCACGGTGGGCGTGTAGACCGATCCCTGAGAGTTCTGTGAACTGTTCTTGGGTTAGATTGGCAGCTTTGCGCTCCATTTTGATAAATTCGGCTATCTTATTCATAAATTCACTATACGCAATCGGTATAATTTTTGAAAACTACACTCAAAGCTATCCCGATTTTGCGGTATTTTTGCACCTCGCTTTCTGTATCTATTTACGGGTACATTTCAGCAGAAAATTTGAGCTATAACAAATGTGCGAACATACAAAAAAGCCCACTACCGAATTTCTAGGGTAGTGGGCTAAATGCTTGATTTTATTAGTTAAATCCACACTTCAACGGTTATATCATCGAAGAAATGGAGTCGCTGGTTTGGGCGGAATGCTTTGATGAAATCTTCAGCATTTTCCCGATTGAGTTGGAACTGAAATGCTCGGATTTTTCCGATTACTTCATTTCCTTTATAGCAGCCTGTGGTGCTATGCACAAAAGAGGGAAATCTACAGCTATGATTTTTGTCTCGTTTAAAAAACAAGAATTGATTAATGAAGTTTCGGATAACACTGACGAGTTTAAAAGGATCGAGTGTTATAAAAAATAAGAAACTTAAACAACTCAAGGTTCATTGTTTAATTTTTAAACATAATTTAAAGGATTGCTACTATTCTTTGCCACAAGGCAACCTTTAAATGCGAAGCGTTTTTGTTAAAGCGTGGGCTTGGACAACTCAATAAATGTAAAAAGAGAAATGTGGCTACATTTCTCTTTTTGTCATTTTTGAGGCAAGAGGGGTCATAGGGGATGTTCCACTGAAAACGGCAAGGTGAGTGCAAGACTCCATCGTAGCCAATGCTTGCTAAGTCTTTTTCAAGACAATTTATTTACAGTTATTAACTTTTAAATAACGATTTCAAAAAAATTTTGTGTCGATTTTAAAAATAGAATTTGTAAAATTCATTTTCTAAATTTCAAATTTTAAAAAATAAAAATAATTTTTTCAGAAGCTGTTTTTGTATTAAAATTCACTGATTTCTTTTTTAAAACACAAAGAAATAAAACTTAATCTTGCTTTTTTCAAAGACATTTTTATGTTTAAAAAAGAAATTTTTAAAACTTTAAAATATTATTTTAGTCTTTAAAAAACAAAAACAAAAAGGTGAAAACTACTTTTTAAAAAGTGTTTTCACCTTTTTCATTTTTAAAAATTCAATATTATTTTCTGACTTTCAAAGTGATTTTACAACAAAAACTTATATATTTCATCTTCGTTTTTCTTTAGTTTTAGTAAAAGTCTGAGTAGCTTTTTTTCTAACGAAAACAATTCTTGAATTGCGTCTGCGCAGTATCCGATAACCTTTGGTATATAGTTATTGCTTGCGTCAATAATAAATATTATGTCGTTAATTAATCTTCTTAAACAAATAATTTCCGCAGAATGTTTTGCAACAATTTCTTCGTTATAAATAAAAATCTTATTGCCTTTTAATGCCTTTCTTATATAATTATTTGTCTGCATTTTTAATTTTTTCGCATTATTAACTATACTTTGATATTCATATTCGTTCACTTTGATTCTTACTTCTTTGCTTCGTTTTCTTTTAACTTTTTGTGTTAAAATACTCTCTTTATTTGCGTTCAATTCATCATAACACTCACAAGTTTTGTTTTTATACGTAGGAACATTGCAGTTTTTACAACTTAACAGTTGTTCAATATCCGTGCCTTTAAAATTCTCATAAATATTCTTGTTTTTGGTATATAAATAATCGGAATATTCTATAGTTGTATCATAATTACAACTTTCAAAACCATTTTCAATAAATATTTTAATCCAAACAAGAATGTGGTTATATGCTTTGCTTACTGTAGTATTTAACCTTTCTAGTTCGAAAATGCACGGTCTTTCATTGCCGATTTTCTCAAAAAACTTTTTTGAAAAACATCGTTCGCCTGCTAAAATATGTCTGTACGTTTCTCTTAAACTTGAAGTTCGACAATGGTAAACCAAAAAGCATTTTTTGGTTTTAGATATTAAAACATATATTGAGCGCTCTTGTGTTTTTGTATAATTCACATTTTTATCATACATATTTTTTACTCCTTTTCATTTTTATAACTTTTGAACGATGTCTTGCTCTGTCTTTAGAACATCTTCCAACAACGTTTCAATTTCTTTTATATCTTCCTTCGTATATTCTTTGTTTTTTGAAATCCTATCATTAATTTTTTCGAGTTGTTTTCTAATATTTTTTAACTTTTTATTAGCCTTTTCAATCATTAAGACATCTACATTGAATTTGTGTTTTTCATTAGTTAAATAATTATTATTTTTCATATTTGTTTGCCTCCAATCGTTTTTTGCGTCTGTGTTTTCGTAAGCTGCTTTTAATACCACTTAAAAATACTTTCTCTGATTTTAATGCTTGCTGCATTATTTCCCAGGCATGTTCTACATCTGCATCTTTATAGTCTTCGCTAAAGAAAATGCTTTTAGCAACTTCAAAAAATCTGTTTCTAACTTTCTTTAAATACTCGGTATGATATTTAACTATCGCATAGTTATATTCCACTATAGTGGGATTTAAAGCCGACTTCCTTATATATGGGGCAACTTTCATGCCTAATTTTTTTGCGTTTTCCTGAGCGATTTGGTATTCCTCCTCGCTCAGCATTAATCTAATTTCTTTATTTCTTTTTGAATTAATATTATTCATATTAAAAAACCTCCTAAATTAATCCACATGACGGTGTTTCAAATACTCTTCTAAAGCTTCTTTTGAGATACAAAGCCGTCGTCCTACTTTTATAGTTGGGCAGTCGGGTCTGTGCAAGAAAGCACGTGCAGTAGGCAAAGAAGATTTTAAAATTTTTGCCACATCTTTTACACCTAGTAATTCAATCATAATAAATAACCTCCAAAATTTAATTCTTTTTATAAACATAAATCTTTTTAAAACTTTTAAAAACAACAATAAAAGGCCAGCTCCATATCTAAAGACATAAAGCTAGCCTATTACAAGTAAAACGCCTATTAAGTTGTAACATGATACAAATTTTTTCATATCCATTTACTGTATCATGCAAAAAATATTCAAAGAATTCGTAACGCTCTCATTAGCACTCATATTATACTATTAATAAAAGTCTTTGTCAAGCGTTATTTTTCCATTATATGTAAACATACTGACATACAAGTATACAAACATACAAACATATAATTTTACACATATTTGACGGCATAATTTTTGTTTTATTTATTAATTTTAGCCTTCCGCTTTATTTCTTTTTGATGTTTTTTCATCCGTTCTTTTTCCGCAAGTTCTATTTATTTATGTTCTTTTAATTTTTTATAAAAGTTCTCAAATCCTTGACAAAAATCAACATTGTGATATAATACAATTAATAAGCAAACATATTTTGTTTGTGAACACGCAGGTGTAGCAACGCAAGTTGGAATATGGCATGTTCTCGCAGAATCATGCGAGTCTGTTAACAAGAGTGGAGCACCATTTGAACACCGTTAACAGGATGAGTTGTGGTAACGACCTGAGCCTGTGCAATATAAAGGACTTCGGAAAAGTCACAATTCTCTTCTCGGCAAACCGTGTAAGAGGTGCAAGGAATTGTGGGTATGCCGAACTACCTTATAGTAAACAGTGTAAAAGTGTACTGAAAAACTCTGAGTTTTCCTGACTGTTCGCTCGGAAACATATGCTAAACAAGTGTGAATTTATTCACGCTTTGTTGGGTTTTGTTTCCGAATCTATCTGTAAAATGAAATAAAACCCAACAAGGAAAATCCTTTGTTGGGTTTTTTCGTGCAAAAATTTACAGATGAGAGGTGTCAGTAATGAACAAAAAGGATATTAGCGAACTCAATATTAGTTTTGACCAAAATAAAAACCGTTTCAAAGCGCAAATAGCTGTTGGGTATTATGAAAATGGTCGTATAAAACGCAAGACTGTATACGGGACGACAGAAAAGGAAGTAAAGCAAAAACTACGTCAAATTGAAATTGGAATTTATACAGGTACTTATGTTGAAGAAAGTTCTATAACAATTAAAGACCTCGCTTTACAAATCCAACAAGATAAACTTGACTACGGAGATATCAAGTCTTCAACTTATCATAGAAACTCCGAGACAATTAAAATGCTGTCAGACATTTATATGACACCTATTCAAAAAGTAGACGAATTTCATCTTAAACGCTTTTTATTGAGCAAGACAAATTATTCACAATCATCTTTAAACAAGATATATATTATGCTTTCTATGGTGTTTAAAGAAGCTGTAAAACGCAAAATCATAAATGAAAATCCTATGGCTGAAGTGCGAAAACCAAAATCCAAGAAACGCACTGAAGCAGTTAGGGCATTAACGATTGATGAACAAGCAAAGTTGATGAAACTCTTGCAAAACGAAGACATTAAATATAGCTTGCAAATGTTATTGTCAATGCTCACTGGTATGCGCATTGGCGAAATTAATGCCTTAACCGTTAAAGATACAAATCTAAATTCTAATACAATAAGCATAAACAAAACAATATCGCGAGGACCAAAGGGCGAGGCTTATGTTGATAACACGCCAAAAACTGATGCAGGAAAACGAACTATACTGATGTCTGATAATGTTAGAACACTATTACAAGACTACTTGCGAGTTGTTGATGACGGGTATTTGTTCACAACTGAAAAAGGTGGACTAATAACGACTAATCAGGTCAATATGGAGCTCTCTCGACTTTTAAAAAAGCACGATATAGTAGACAAAACTGTTTCAGGCAAAATCACCGCTCACTCTTTAAGACACACCTATGCAACAAGATGTATTGAAGCGGGAATGTCGGCAAAAGTACTTCAAACACTTCTCGGACACACAGATGTTCGAGTTACATTAAACACATATTGCAATGCGTTTGACCAATTTCAGTCAGAAAACATTTCGAAAGTTGATAACTATATGCAAAATTTAGGACTGAATTTAGATGAATTTTAAATTAACCTACATTGTTTAAATATTTTATTGATTTGCAGGTTAATTTGTGATATACTATTAGTAGTCGGGAGGGAAAAAGCATGAAAGATATTGTTTTTGAATACAAAAAATTACTTGCTTTAAAGTTTGAAATCGAACAAAAACTTAATGTTTTACCAAAAGGTTATATATCAAAAAAGACTATTGGTGGTAAGCAATATTTATACTTGCAAATCCGCAATGGCAACACTATTGAGAGCAAATATATTAAAGCAGACGAAGTAGAAGAACTAACAAAACAACTTTCTTTAAGAAAAGAGTACGAAACAGAATTGCCTAAAATTCTATCACGACTTGCAGATATTGAAACTGCCGCAGAATTATTAGATAAATCATTGCTTCGCAAACTTAAAATGTTAAAACTAACAATTGGTATGGACAACATTTCTGCTACTGAAAAAGAAAAACGAATTTCCTTTTCTGATGCAATGACATCTATTGAAGGCATTCCTGTAAGCGAAATGGTTAAAAACGACCTTAACAATTGGAAAAACGGTAAAATAACATATGTGTCTATTTTTGAACAAACACTTAAAAGATACGGTTTTGTAACGGAGGTATAAACTATGCGTGACCCTTATTTATATGATGATGTTAATACCCTTAAAAATTTAGCAGACATAAAAGATAGCGAACTATTACGAAAAGCAGAAGCAGACATAACCGGCCTTGCTATGGCAGCGATTTATGATTACAAATATGACAAATTCAATACCGAAACATTGCAAGATATTCATCGTAATATCTTTGGGCAAATATTTGATTGGGCCGGTGAATTTCGTACAATTCACATAGTCAAATACGAAGATATTCTTGGTGGCGATACTGTTCGTTATGCTTATCCTGATGAAATCAAAAAACAACTTGACGAAACTGCAAAAGAAATTTCAAAATTAAAAAGAACTGGAGAAAATGATAAAGAAATTGTTTTTAAACTTGTACGCATTATCGCAAGTATCTGGCAAACACACCCATTCCGCGAAGGTAACACAAGAACAATTATAGTTTTTGCAGTTTTACTTGCAAAATCTTTGGGTTTTGAGATTGAACATGAACTTTTTAAAACAAATTCTGCATACGTACGTAATGCTCTCGTTTGGGCATCACAGGGTATTTATTCAAAATACGAATTTTTAGAGCGCATCTTCTTTGATGCAATCCTCGGTGAAGATATCGAAACCGATACTCCATCCGAAACCAAAGCAAGTAAATACGATACTATCGGCGAATATAAAGTTAAAGACTATAAAGAAAGACCACACGAGTATAAAGAAAATTAAACATTTGAAATCTTTCAAAAATATCTTTTTGGAGTTAAAGTCATACCAAAGTCATACCTAACATTTAAAAAAGCCCTGTTTTAAAGGGCTTTTAAAGGATTATGTATGGTCGCCTCGACCAAAAAATGAAGGTGGTTCGCATTAGCGGACCACTTTTATTTTTGTGTTAGGCAGGTAGGACTTGAACCTTAAGAAGGTCTGTAGCGTTAAGAAAACAGTCCAGCGGACTGTTTTTAGCGAAAGAGCGTGAAGGCGGGTACCGAATGCGAAGCATTGGGTCGCCGAGCGAATAGTATGCGTGTGCAAAGCACCGCAGACGCGTCCTGTCGCCTCGACCAAAAAAGAACCATCTTTTAGATGGTTCTTTTATTTTTTGAGTTCTTTTACTTTTTTTGAGATTTGTTGTAGTTCTTCACGAGATAAATTAGGCAGGTTTTCAAGTTTTTCAAGAAAAAGGGAAGTTGTTTCTTTCTCTTTTGCTTTTACAAACTCAAGATAATATGTAAGCGCAACACCTGGCACCATTGCCGCTGTCACAATGCCGTACAACACAACCACCACTGTTAAAATTCTGCCGATGAGTGTAACGGCTACTAAATCGCCAAAACCTACTGTTGTTGATGCGATGAAACAATACCACAAACCATCAGTAACACGAGAAATGTTTGGCTCGCAAAGGGTTAGCACAACCGCTGCAATGCACAAAACCACCACATAACTCCAAAAAATATGAATTGCGCCTGTGTGTTTTAAAACCGACACAAAACGCTTAAATCTTTTCATCATAAAATTTCGCCTTTCGGTTAAAGGCGGTAGCAAAACGCTACCGCCTTTTTTGTTGTTTTAAGCTTTTTTAATTGCGCAAGCAAGAACAATCATATTAACGCCTTGCATGATAATTGAAAATCCGATGAGGTAACCAACTGAAATCATTGTGAATACTGGGTGCATAATTGAGAACACCCCTGCAACAACTGAAAGCACAGCGCAGATGATACCCAAAACGCCCGCTGCAGTTGATTCTTTAAAGTTTTTAATAGCAGAGATGAAGCTGTTAACACCGTAAACAATGATTACAAAACCAACAAGATAAGCCAAGAACATATCTGTCATAACACGTGAGAAGGTGTTGAAAAGAATAACACCACCACCGATTGCTATGAGAATGTTAAAAATACCTTGCCAAACATCTTGCTTTTTAGAAAAAGCTGTAATAGCGCCTGAAATACCGTTTACAAGAACGAGTGCGCCGAGCAACCAACCGATTCCAAGAAATACGCGAAGTGGCATTCCGATTGCAAAGCAACCAAGAATTGCTGTTAAAATACCTGTGATAATTGCGAAAACTTTCATTTTTGTTTCTCCTTTTTGTTTAAATGTTTTTTATTTTGGATGAACATACTGATATAATACTTTGCCTGATGAATCGGTAATAGTATAGTTTCCTTGTTCATCAACCGCCTTTATATATACCGCTTTTGTATTGGCTTTCTTAATGGTGAAGGTTTCAATACCTAATACAAGTCTTTCCCAACCTGTAATCTTGAGAATTCCATTAAGGTCCATTGGAGCACCCGCATCATAGTGATATCTTCTGTACATTCCGGATTCTCCGTCTGACATATCTACATGGTACTTAATTTTTTTACTGGTTTCTTTCTTCACATAAATACTTACTCTTGGTGGAACGCCGTCATATTTCAATCCGCCACCTTTGAATGTGCCTTTGACAAGAGTGTTATCGGTTCTACCACAAACACAAGACTTGTAATATGTTCCTTCTTCGTTGTATGTAGCCGCTTTTTTCAAATGCTTGCTCGCAACAACTTCTTTGTTGAATTTGTGGTCTTCTTTATTAACCTGCGCACCGCAACCTTCACAATATTTTCTGTGAGTGTCTTCATCAATATCTTGCCATGCACTTGGGTGGTGTCCATCAAAAACAGTTACATTTACTTTGGCAGTATAACCAGCCATATCGGTTGCTACGATTTCATAAGTTCCTACAGGAATGGTATATTTTCCGTTAGACAAGATTACTGCCTTGCCGTTCAAAGTAACTGATTTAAGGTTAGTATCCTTAACAGTCATAGTAGGCGATGTACAATAATTTCTTGTTGTTACACCTGTAATAGTTGGTGCAATGGTATCAACAACAATACCTCTTGATGCAGCATATGTAACATTACCCAACTCATCTGTAATTTTTACATAAATTACATTTTGGAAATTGGTTTCTAATGAGAATTTACCGTTGTAATCAACCCATTTAGAAATTGTTTTAATGCTTGCAAGGTTATAAATACTTGTTGTTACGTAATATTGAACGCTAACAGCTTTAAGACCTTTATCGTTAACCTTGATTGTTGCAGATTGTGGTTTGTTGTAATAAGTATCTATTGCAATGTCACCAATAACTCCGGTTACATTAGTGTCGCCGATAAAGATGTCTGCTGTGGTTGTAATATCTCTTGCGTACAAGATAAATTGACCAAATGTTTTGGTTAAGAATACTGCGTAAAGCTCTGTGCCGTTCCAAATGAATTCAGTATCAATAAGATTAATTTGGTTGTCAGCAGTAACCTGCCAGAGTTCCAAACTATCTAACTGATAATTGTTTGGAATTCTCATTTTAATTTGAACATTTTTCTTCAACTTTATGTCTTTAATTTCGTAGCCCTCATTCTCGCCAGGTACTGTGAGCATGAGACTTGTGTTAACTGAGAACACATTCTTTTTGCCATAATCACTGTCAGGTGCACTGTAGGTAGATGAGTCGTCTACTTGAAGTGTAATGCCTGAAATGTTATGTTCTTGTACAATTTCAGCAACTGCTTCTTTTGTAAGACCAGAAACTGTGACATCTGTGTTGCTTGTTGAAGCAGAACATACAAAGTTATGCTCTTTAATCCAATCGTTAATTTCAGTAAAGACAGGTTTGTCGCTAAACGCATTTGTCATTACTTGTCGAGCGTTGTCTGAAAGTGTGCTCATATCTTTTATGATTTGTAAAACATTGTTTGCATACACTTCATCAGACATTGTGTTTTTGTCTAATGCTCTTGCTGTTTTAATAATTCTAACACTTCTGATAACGTTGTCGGCTTTTCTGCCCAACGCTTCTTTGATGAGTGTTTTTTGTCTGTCTGTAAGAGCGTTGAATTTTTCAACAACACTTAATTTATCTTTGTCTCCTGAGAACATTTCTTTCAAAGAATTGCCATCAACTGAACTTAATTTTGTTGCAATTCTTTGTGCTTCTGTTTTGTCAGCAACCAACGCTTCATATCTTTCAAGAGTTTCTTTTTGAACATAACCTTTTTGTGCATCTGAAAGGGCGTTGTACTCTGTTTCTAATGCTGCAATGCCTTCAATTGTAGGAGAACTTTGCGCATCTTCAACCTTTTCTTCAAACACAACTGCTTTGAATTCATCTTCACTTACATTTGCAGTTAATTTAACGAACAAAGCGTTTAACAAACTCTTAATTGCAGGAGCAACCATATTCTTTTCATCTGCATCAAGCGCGTTATAAGCCCAAGTTGCATTTCTAACATCGTGGTTGTTGCTTTCTTTATATGCTTTTTTAAGAGTTTCACATGTGTAGCTTATCATTTCTTCTTTGTTTTCGTGTTTTTGCAAGAAGTTAAGCAACGCATCTTTAAACTCACGAAGTTCTGCAGCAGTTTTGCTTTCGAATGCTCGTTTAATATATGTCCAGAAGTCAAGTTCTGCTTCACCGCTAAAGAGTTGTTTGAGATAAGTAAAGAAACCAGGAAGTTTTGCAGGTTCTGGAAGTTCACCCATGTATTCTTTCATTTGGGCTTTGTATTCAAGCAATTCATCATCGCTCATTTGTGAAAGAATGTTTCTAACCAATGCCAAAACTTGTTTTTGAACGGTTCTTGTGTCTTCAACTTTGGCTTTAAGCGCAGCCATTAAGCCAATTTCTTTGTCTGAAATGCTTGTAGAAATTGGAACGCCACTGTTAAGAAGTTCTTTCATTTCTTTATCAAGCGCATCAATTTCTGCTTTTGTTGCTGGTTTAAAGTCAAGCAACACCGCTTGAACTCTTTCGGTAAAGTCATCTGCTTGTTTTATCAAGTCAACATATTTATTGTACATTGATTTCATTTCATTATCTGAAACAAGCACATCAAATGCATCTAACTCTGCCTTGGTTAATGCTTCATAACCATCAATCGCTGACTTCATAAGATAATAAACGTGACCTGAAGTCAAATCTTCTTCGGTAACGCTTTCAAGAAGTTTGTCTAATGAAACAAATTGTTCATAAACAAGTTCTGCAGGGCTCTTGCTAACTGTAATTGTAATTGTGTTAGTAGCACTAATTCCACGTTCATCAGTAACAGTTACTTTGAGCTTAGTAGTCTTTTGAAGTCTAATTGTAATTGACTGTGATGTTGAGTTATCTTCATCTGTCCACTCATATTTTAACGTGCCTGTACCACCACTTACATTTGCAGTTAATGTTACTTCGTCATTTGTGAAAATAGAAGTAGCTGAAGCAGAAATATATACTTCTGGCTTTTTGTTAACAGTAAGTATTACCCAGTTTGTATTAACTGTGTTGCCTTGTTCATCAGAAACACAGCAACGATAGTAATACTGACCTACTTTAGTCGTTGTTTTTTCAGTGTAATACACTGGACCTAACTTGTCTGTCCATTCTATAGTGAGATGTCCAACTTCTTGTCTTTGCCATGTGTAAGAAAGTTCTTCATTTCTATCAACTTCGGCACCAACTTCAAAACGAATTTCACCACCCTCGGTTGTTTCCCAGTCTTCTGGTTGAACGGTAATTACAGGTGGTTTGTAATAGGTCATTTCGTCTGATGAAGCCACATCACTGTCTTTAATATCTTTATCACTACTTGTAGCAATAACAGTATATTTGTAGTCACCACTGCCGTGTTCGTACAAATAATCACTCATATCAATTGATGATTTGTTTGTAGTAAGTGTTTCAACATGAGTGCCATTTTTATAAAGTTTAACGGTGTAACTATCTTCATCATCAACAGAAGCCCAGTTTGCTTTTTGTTCATTCCATTTCAAGTGCTTTGGCGTGTCCATTTTATTTCTCTTCCACTTTGCATGAAGAGTCATATCATCTTTAACTGTGTCTTTATCAAAGTTCCAACCGTTGAGCAACAACAAATCTTCGCACCATTCTACAAATTCACAGTTGGTTTTTTCAGGGTCGGCAGGTTTATTTATTTTATCACCATATTTAAGGCCCGTTTGTTTTTCAATATCGGTACCTTTGTTGCTATCAAATTTAACAGTAATGGTTCTGTCATAACCAATTTCAATAGTTTTTGAATATGATAAGAAATCGCTTGATGTAGCAGAATATCTTACTTCGTAACTACCGGTTGTTAAATCTTTAATGTTCTTATTATCGCCATTGTTTATCCAGTCGCCCCATTGACCGTTTGACTGCATTACACGGTATTCATTGTTAGCATCAAAACCAGTAATTTTTCCGTCGCCTTTGCACCAAATGTCTTCATTAACACCTTTAACATCAGGAGCAGAGCGTCTGCCCTTTACAACAAGGTGTTGAGTTTCACTCTTGAATGAACTTGCAGTTGATGGTTTGTAGAAATACACATCAGTGCCAGGTGAAAGTGTCAATTGAGTGTCTGTGCCTGCAGTTTCCATTGCAGTTTCGCTTGTGCCATACAACACATTTGCAGGAATAGTTTCTGCTGTTTTTTCTGCTTTGTAATCTACTGTAAATGCAGTTTTTTCAGGGCGATTTGTCACTCCTAATGTAAAGATTTCACTTCTAAAATCTTCTTCGGTTGATTTATATGCAAAATACATATTAACGCCAGGTGTAAGCGCTACTGTTTTGCCTTCGCCTATTGTTTCTCTTGCAAGAAGAATTTCTTCAGAAGAACCATATTGCATATCTTCGCCGATTGCTTTGTTTGTTACCTCTTCATTATAGTTAATGCCAATACCTTCTGGCGCTGCAGGTCTTGGTTTAACTCTAAGTTCTTGTGTGAAACTTGCAAAAGAACTGTCAGTTGCTGCCAACTTAAAGTACATATCAATTCCAGGATTGAGAGCAACTTCTTCATCCTTTGCACTCTCTGTTAAATTATCATGAAGCACACCATAAACCATTGGATAAGAAGCCACTTCATTAGTTTTTTCTGTCTCATAATTAACAGACATAGTAGGTGTTGCAGGTCTGTCAGGAATAACAACTTCTGCCATCTCGCCAGGACCTGGGTCTTTTGCAATTTGTTGATAACGAATGTAAAGAACGTTAGGAGTGTTGCCATTGTTTGCAATATATCCATCAAGGTCAATGGTAGGAGTTTCAAGAATTTGTACTGCGCTACCGCTCCATTTTGCTTTTGTATATTCGCCTTCTTCAAGAATCATATACTCAACAACATAATCCTTTAATTCTTCG
>JAZRPW010000008.1:0-10973 GCA_045649405.1 Acutalibacteraceae bacterium | reverse complement strand
AAATTGGGTTATTGATATGAAAAAGAAGGTAGCATTTATCTGCGTACACAATTCTTGCCGTAGCCAAATTGCCGAGGCACTCGGAAAACATCTACGTGGGGATGAGTTTGATTTTTACTCAGCAGGAACAGAAACGAAACCGCAGATCAACCAAGATGCAGTACGGTTGATGAAGCAGCTCTACGGCATTGATATGGAGCAGACACAATACAGCAAGACCTTTGATAAAATCCCGTCCCCCGATATTGCTATCTCTATGGGGTGTGATGTTGGATGTCCTTTTATCGGCAGAGCATTTGACGATAATTGGGGCTTGCCTGATCCTACGGGACAGGATGACGAAGCGTTTATTGGAGTCATTAAGCAGATTGAAAACGCAATCAATAATTTTCTTCAAAACTATTGAAAAACAAGGAGCTGTTGAGTATAATATCTTTGTCAAGCGTGACAACATAATGACAACAAAAATCTTGACTGTCCATAAGTTATGGATAATCTGAACACTCCTGATAATATGAATAATAATACCCACACAAAATTGTTTAGATTATGATTTTCAGGAGCGAGTGGGAATAATAACATTATAAATAAAGAGCTAACTGATTTTTTAGTCAGTTAGCTCTTTTTTTAAATTTTGTTATAATTTATCAAGTTAGTGGCCAATGTTCGTGTTTTAATTTGTCTTGTTTAGGTGATTTGCCAAAATGTTTTCTGTATGCTTTATAAAAAACAGAGTAGTCTTTAAACCCACAAAGCGTATAAACATCATTTGCATCATTTCCTTTTGCAAGTAATGTTTTTGCACTTTTAAGCCGAACTTCGTTTAAATATTGTTTAAAAGATTTGCCTGTCATTAGTTTTAAAACCGAATTTATTGTACTCTCGCTAATATTAAACTCATTAGTTAAGGTATTCATAGTAATTTCACTTTGATAGTTCTTTTTAATGAAATTCACAATACTAATTTGAGGCGCTTTAGATACTAAATTTTCTGCATTAGAATTTTTTACCCTATTTAATTCACAAAGAATATGCGAAACTGCAGTTTCCATAAATGAGAAAGTGCGTCCTTCACTCAAATAAGTTTTTAAATCTTTAAAAATCGAAGGTAAAGTTGTGTTTGAATAGTTAGATGGGGTTAAAAAAATGTTGCCATTTTTTAAAAAATCATACAACTCCTTTTTGCCTTGGTCAATAAAAAGCTTTGGCAAAAATTTTATAATAAATATTTCGTTATCATAATTATCGTTGGGTTTCACGCCAAAGCCAGTACCTACATCAGCACAAAAAATACACCCATCAAAAGCATCAAAAGATTTTCCTTTATAAGACAACTTCCAAATCCCTTTTTTTAAAAATATAATTTCAATATTTGTACTTTGAGAAAAATGGCCTTCTTTTTGGTCAATTGCCTTAATTTCTTCATGTTCTTCGCGCTTTTTGTTATGATAATAAATGTTTAAATTGTTAAATGCATAAGCAAAACTTTCCATAAATTCATCACCTAAATTTATTATACAACAACATTACGGAAAATGCAAGGTTTTTAAACGGATTTTGCAATGTACTTTAAAATTAATGTGTGATAAGATAAAGATGGTAAAATCTCATAATTCAAATTTAATTTATTAAAATTTTAAGGAGGATATTATTATGAGAAAACTATTAGCAATTTTACTTTCAATTTTAATGGTGTGTGCAATCGTGCCAATGGCATTTGGTTCTGCAGACACAACCGACTATTCTTATGTAACACTTGCAGACTGGGATAATGGTTCTGCAAATTCACACGCAAGTCAGCAATGGAATGGTACTGTATCATATAAAGATGGTATGGTTAAGGCAATTAACAAATCACTTGATTACAATAATGGTGGCGCTGATTTCCTTAAGCTTACTTTCTCTAAAGAAGAACTTTCAAATTCTTTAGGTTTTAGAATTTGGGTTTCTTCTGATGGGTCTGCTTATGCAAAAGTTGGTCTCAAATATGCCGTTACTGTTAGCGGTAAACAAGAAAATTATAAAACCCAAGGTGGTAGCGTTCCTACAAGTAATGGTCATTGGTTGACAGTTATGTGGGGCAATGTTGATGCTAGAGGTCTTAGTTGGTATCACGACGGATCCTCTAAATGGGCAAATGAAGTTCAATCTTTAGAATTTATGCAATCTCTTTCTTCATTATCAGTTGACTGTTTTTCAGTTGTAAATGCTAATAAAGATCCACAGGTTTATTATTTTGATAATCTTCAAATGATTTATCCTGCATCTGCAGAAGAAGATACAACAGTTCCATCGGTTGAACCTGAAGAACCTTCTGAAGAAGAAACTTCTTCAACTACAACAACTACTACAACTACTACAACTACAACAACTACTACAACAACTCCAAGTGAAACTTCTTCAAACCTTGCTTTAGGTAAACCAGTAGTTTCTTGTCAACTTGAATCAGATAACTATTTAGCTTCAGAAGCAGTTGACGGCAAAAATGCTGCAGACCATGACAACAGATGGTCAAGCGCTTCGATAGACGATGCTTGGTGGGTTGTTGATTTAGGTGATGTTTATGATGTAGATACTATTAAAATTTATTGGGAAGGCGCTTTCTCACAAGAGTATAAAATCCAAGTTGCAACTGATGAAGCTGCTTGGACAGATGTTTCTTCTAAAAACTTAACAACAAGTGCTAAAGATGAAACATATTGGACTACTATTTACACTGGTGGCGCTACAAAAATTGGCTTGCAAGAACTTGTAATTGAAGAAGAAAACACTGCAAGATATGTTTGTTTCCAAGGTGTAAAGAGAGCAAGTTATTATGGTAACTCTTTCTATGAGTTTGAAGTTTATGGTACAATTGCAAACATCGAGAGAGATGGCAAAACAACTGATGTTATTTCAATAGAAGATGGCGCTTCAATCCGTCTTAACGAAGTTAATGGTATGAGATTCTACGCTACATTAACAGGCGAAGCACCAGATTTTGATGAAATGGGCTTTATTATTGCTCCTAAAGATGTTGTTGAAGGCGAATATTTCACAATGGATGATGACCATATTAAAGTTAAATATGACCATTGGAATTTTGAACTTTGGGAAGGCAACAAATTTGTTGGTTCTATCGTAAATATTAAAGATGATAACTTAAGTAGAGATTTTATCGCTCGTGCTTATGTTGTAATTGATGGTGTAACATATTATTCAAAAAATACAACAACTCGTAATTTAGCAGGCGTTGCAGATAGCTTTATTGCAGATGCAGACGGCGGTTATGCAGAGTTAGATGCAGAAACTAAAGCTTTAGTTGATACTTGGGCTAAAGCTAATGACTAATCAAGGGGGTATTTTAAAATGAAATTTGAGAAAATCGAATTAGAGTTTTCAAAATACGAAACTCTTGATATTATTGCTTCATCACCTGAAGATACAACAGATGCTCCAACAGAGCCTACTACACAACACGACCCATATGCGGCAGATAAATGGTAAGAATTGATTGTTAATTTTTTCATACAATTTTAAAAAGCGGCTGCTTTAAAATAGTAGCAGCTGCTTTTATAAACCCTTATTTGAAACGGAGACACAAAAATGAAAAGAATAATTTCTATTATTTTAACTTTAGCAATTGTTTTTTCCGCATTTGCATTGAATATTACCTCTGCAAATGCAGAAGAATCTGAAACAAGCGCAAACTTCTTAGATGTTTTTAAAGCTAATTCAACTTTAGCTTGGTACGATGAATTCGAAGGCGACAAAGTTGATAGAACAAAATGGAAAATTGCTGTAGATGAAGGAAGTTGCGACGAAATAAACGGCACTGAAGAAGACGGCAATGTTACTGTATCTGATGGTTGTTTAAAAATTCGTGCTTATGAAAAAGCGGTAAGTGGAGCTAATGGCTTGGCGAAGAGACAAATTCAAAGCGGTTCGGTTCATTCAAAAGCCGCTTGGGGTGATGGTCTTATTGAAGTTCGCGCAAAACTTCCTAAAGGAAAAGGCGTTTTCCCTGCAATCTGGACATTAGGCGCAAATTATGACCCTACTGATGACGATTTTACTTTGTGGCCTTGGGCTGGCGAAATTGACATTATGGAAGCAATCGGCTATGCTAACTCAGATGACCAAAACAATAAAACTTGGCAAACTTTACATTCATCAATACCTTATTCTATGAATAATCCAAACAACACCGCTGCTTGGGCTTCTACTGGTATGGGTGAATATCACACACCTAACTGGGGCGCACTTAATGATGAATTTCATACATTTTGGTGCTATAGAGACGGTTCTTATTTATTAGCTGGTGTTGATGAATATATGTTCACCATAAAAGATTTAACAAAAGACCCTAATTTAGATTCTTTTAAATTTTGGGAACAATGGCTCGTTTTAAATTTACAGATGGGCGGCAGTTTAGCACCATACCCTGAGAGAACAAGCTTCTCTGTTTGGGAAATGCTTATTGATTATGTAAGAGTTTATAGGCTTGAAAACCTTAATGACTATAAAAATTTCAAGTTTTTTGAAGCTGAAAAACTTGAATTTGAAGGTGGTTACTCTGACAATAATTATTCTGCTACTACAACAGGTTGCGTTTTTTCTGCACCTTCAAGTGATGTTTCTTTTTATTTAGAAGATATTGAAGCAGGCAATTATGATGTTTATGTCAATTATTATACTGCTAATGGTAAATATGATGTTTATTTTAACGGAGAAAAAACAAGCGATATTTCATTAACATCTGAAAATGGAAGTCTTGTAAAATATAGTCATCTTGGTACAGTTGATTTGGAAGAAAAATGCGGATTTCAGTTGAAATTTGATTATATTTCTGGCAATTTATTGATGATTGATAAGGTTTTACTTGTTAAAACAGATAGCCAAGCCGATGTTGTAATAAACAAATCAAATACATTGGTTACCTCTGATTATTTTGAAGTTGATACTTTCGCAGAACTTGAAAGTGCAATTGAAAGAGTTAAAGAAAAAGCTACAATTAAACTTACAGATGATATTACAATGACAAGTTTAATTAAATCAACCAGAGATTATACTATTGATTTGAATGGTTACACCCTTTCAACAGGTAATTTGGGTAACGCATTTAATATGCCTACGGGTTCAACTGTTACAATCAAAAATGGTAAAGTTTTAACTCCTGGTAACAATGGAAGCTTTGGTCATTTTATACAAGTAGCCGAAGGTGGCACACATGTTGTTAATATTGAAAATGTTGACTTTACTATTAGCGCAAAAACAGTTAATAGTTTCTTCAACGAGCATTATACTGCCTGTACTTTTAACATTAAAGATTGTACTATTGACTTTTCTTCATCTGCAAATGATGGAACAACAACTTTAGCGCTTGTTTCTGTCCCTAATACATATGGTAGTTCTTATTCACGCGTTAACTTCATTTCATCAACTGTAATCGGTAACAATAACAATACCGTTTTTGAACTTGGCAATACTTATATGGGTAGTTCAAATATTAAACTTTATAATAGTGAATTTAAAAATTGTAAATCAATTTTTAATACAAGAGGGGGAAACAACGGCACAGAAAAATTGCAGATTTTCGGTAGTAAATTTGAAAATATAGGTTCTTTAACTTCTGAAAATTTAATGCCGCTTGTTTATGTTGATTCAAATAGCACAGTACAAGATTTAAGCGGAAATAATATTGATATTTCTTATGATTTAAAATCATTTAAAACTGTTTGTAACCACAACTATGCAGCTGCTACTTGTACTGACCCTGAAACTTGTCAGTATTGTAAAAATACTGTTGGCGAAACTCCAAGCGGTCATAAATCTGATGATGGTGTTGTAACAAGAGAAGCAGATTGTTATTACAGTGAGATTACAACATACAGTTGCACAGAGTGTGGCGAAGTTTTAGAAGAAAAAGAAACTGCACCAATTAAAGGGCATAATTTCAAATCTGAACTTTTAGGTGAAATCACTTGCACAACAATGCGCTATTATAAATATACTTGTGTAGATTGCGATTATTTTTATCAAAAAGGCGCTGATACTGATATTTCAGGTGCTTACACTTTTAAAGGTCATGTAGTTGATGAAGATACAAAAGTTGAATTTAATAGTTGTGTAAACCACGTTGGTTACTATTACACTTGTAAAACTTGTGGCGAAGAAAATTGTAAATATATTGAGCATAGTGGTACTCATGATATTTATAGCACTAATTTTACAGCGCCAACCGAAAGTGATACTGGTAAAGTAACTTACAAATGTAATGATTGTGATTTTTCTAAAACCAGAACAATCAAAGCTGGTGAACATATTGTAACTGTTGATGATGTGAAATACTTTACAACTGATGGCGATTATTTCACTCCTTATCAATATAGTGAAGATTTCTTATATTATGTTGATGAAGAGGGTAACACATATGGTAGTGATGAGTTAATTCAAACTGACAAGGATATAACACTTACAACAGCATCATGTGCTCATATTCCTGTTGAAAATTCATTCGTGGTACATGAGCCAACCTGTACAGAAAAGGGATATACAGAATATACTTGTAGCCTTTGTGGTGATGTTTATAAAGTGGACTTCGTTGATGTATTAACTTCTTGTGTTGCTGACACTTCACTTGATGTAGTTGTGCCACCAACATTCAAAAACGATGGTTATACAGAGCATACTTGCAAATTCTGTGGTGAGAAGTTTAAAACAGATATTATTCCTGCAACAGGAAGCGATATATCTATTGATATGACTACGCTCGAAGGTGCTTCAATTCGTCTTAACGATAAGACAGGTTTGCGTTTTTACACAGAGGTTGATAGGCAAAAAATAGCCGAGTTGCGAGATGAAGGCTATACAGTAGAGTTAGGTACTCTTATAGCACCTTATGATATCATTCGCAGACAAGATTTAACATTTGATTTAGATGAAGGCTATTTTGTTGATGTTAAGTATCAGTCAACAGAATATTATACAGAAGGCACAGACTTTACTGGAATCGTTGGTTCAATTGTTAATATCAAAGAGTCAACAACTGCTAATCCTAATAGCGGCAATATCGTTAGAAACTTTGTTGCCCGTGGTTATGCAAAGGTTATTGATGCTAACGGTGACTCAAAAATTTACTATGCAGATTATGAAAAGCATGAAGGCCGTTCATTAGGCTATGTTTCTTATATGCTTAAAAACGACACCGCAGAATTTTCAAAAGATATTTACGCTTCTTATGCAGACAGAGTAGTAGCTTGGGCTAAAAAATATGAAATATCTCGCGACCCAGGCGGAAGCGACATTTGGTAAAAATCAAACAAAAAAGAGCTAACAGATTTTGATTAAATCTGTTAGCTTTTTTGTTTATACCGTGTTTTTGCTGTTAATTATTGATTTAAAAATGGTTGGTTTGCTGATTCAAAAGGCCAATATAATTTTTCTTGAATCTTTTTTGATTTTAACGATGGCTTTTCGCCATAAAATTTTAAATATGTCTTATAAAATGAGTTGTAAGATTTAAAACCACTTAAAATTGCAATATTTTTAATAGAGTAATTTTCGTTCTGTAGCAAGGTTTGTGCCTTTTTAAGTCGCAATTTAGTAACATATTCTAAAAAAGAATTGCCCTTAAACGCTCTGCAAATTCTGCTTATTGAATTTTTAGAAATACCAAGCGCTTGGCTTGAACTTTCAAGTGTGATATTCTCGGTAAAATGTTTTTCAATATAATTTATTGTTTTTAATGCAATGTTAGTTTGAGGCAGTTTTTGTATGCCTTTTTTTCTATCATACTCGCAAGCAAGCTCACAAACCAAAGCTATAACTCGCGAAGCAACATGATATCTTCCCTTTAAATCTAAAATACAGGTTTTGATAGAATTAAAAAGATTTTGCGCAAGAGGGGTTGAAAATGAATTAATATTGATTTGTGTAACCTTATTTTCAAAACTCCTAAAAATATCTGTTTCATCTTGCGTGTTTTTAAAAAGAATAGGGTCTATTTGAATAACTAAAGCATCAAATTTATTATCTGGATATGAAATATCAATATTACTAATCGGTGAAATCAGCAGAGCGTTGTTTTTTTTGAGTAAAAAGTTTTGTTTATCATACGTAACGCTCAAACTACCGTCAAAAACATAAATTATGTTATAACGGATTTCGTGAGTGTATAAAGTGTATGGTGATATATCGTTTGAATTTTGATGTAATACTAGCAAATCTGGTTGATAAAAATTTTCAGCCATTAATATTTCTCCTTAGTTATAAAATTTGTATGATTATTTTATCATCAAATGGTTCGAATGTCAATTATTTTAGGTGTGAAAATCACTTGAATTTGTTTTCTATGTAATGTATAATTATAATATATTATAAAGGAGAATTTTTAAATGAAAAGACTTGTAAGTATTATTTTATCAATGTTAATTGTTATTTCTGCAATTGGCGTTCTTCCTGTTTTGGCCGAAGAAAAAGCAACATCTGAAAATTTTTTAGACAGAGTAAAGTCTGACTTCGACCTTGTTTGGTCTGATGAATTTAATGGCGATACTCTTGATACAACAAAGTGGCAGTTTGATGGTCAAATGACTCGAAGAAACTCTGAACTTCAAATTTATGCCGATTCTATGGAAGATGGCAACTTGCAGTTTGATGGGCAGAGTGCTATTATTGTTCCAAAGATTGAATCACGAGTATCTCTAGATGGCAGAAAATATAAATACACATCCGCTGAAATTTCAACTGCTGGTAAACAACATTGGAAATACGGTTATTTTGAAGTAAGGGCTAAAGCATCTATTGGTAAAAACATTGTTCCGGCTATTTGGACGATGGGTTATGACTATCCATCCGGCACTTGCGACTGGCCTTATTCAGGCGAGATTGATATTATGGAGCGCTTAAATAACGATAAGGCAACCGAATCAACTCTTCATCACGGTGGCGCTTATGGGCAGAAAAATCACAAAGCAACTGGCGTGGGCAATCAAAGCTATGACCACAAAATAAATGAAGAATTTCATAACTATTGGCTTTTTTGGACAGATAAGTTTTTAGTTATCGGCGTTGATGATTCAATGCACACTATTGTTGACATTACAAAACCCGACCTTGCGCAATCTTTTAGAACATTTGAGCATTGGCTTATTTTAAACGTAGCAATGGGTATGTTCGCAAGTCCTGTTAACGATGCCGAAGAAGAAGATTGGAAAATGTATATAGATTATGTTCGTGTTTATCAGCTTAAAAAAGATGAAGATTATGATAAGTATATAGCTTTAAGCGCTAAAGAACTTATTCACAACGGTTACGAACTATATGAAAATATTTCTCCAACGAATAGCAATAGAACTCTTAACTTGGCAATAGAAAAAGGCAAACTAAGTCCAGGTAAATATGATGTTTATGCTGAAGTTGGCAACAATTCAAATGGTACTGAAACTTTTATAAATGGCCAAAAAACCTACGATATTGCTTATGTTGACCACGGCAAGGAAGTTGGTAATCAAGCTTACATTGGCTCAATTGATTTACAAGAAGATTGTTCTTTGGATTTTACATTTAAAGGTAAAAACAACTCATCTACATCGGTTAAAAAGTTATTGTTTGTAAAAACAAATGAAACAAAAACAAATCCTATTGTTGCTAATAAAAATTCTTGTTTTCAAGTCTCAGACTATATCGAAGTTTCAACTGAAGATGAATTATTAGAAGCTACAAAGCACATAAAGGAAAACGGCACAATTAAACTTTTGCAAGATATAACTTTAACTAAAAACGCTTTCACATGTAACACTTGCACAATCGATTTGAACGACAAAACTTTAACTGTTAACGGTGGTTATTTTTCTATTGGTGAAGGTAAAAAACCAAATATAATAAAAAATGGTAATTTGGTTGTTCCTAATGGAGCTTCTGGACTTACTTCAACAAAAGAGAACAACTATAATGTTCGCATTGTTTTTGAAGATGTTAATTTTGATATAAACACATCAAACAATGGTCAACTTATTAATCATAGTTATAGCCATGTTTATTCTGAATTTAATGGTTGTACTTTTGTTTGTGGCAGTAATATGTCAGCGTCAAGCACATATAAAATCACAAAGAATGACGCAGTTTATAATAACTGTATCTTTAATATGAATGGCACAAAATTGTTATGGGCTTCAAATAACTCAAAAGTTCATCTAAACAGTTGTGTTGTTAATGACGCTCAATATCTTGTTTGTTCTGATAGTGCGCTCACAAATGGAAATATTGTGCTTAATAATACAACTATTAACAATTTAAACGCTCTTTCAAACTTCGCAGACAATGCGGCATATATAAGCGTTGCTGATAATAGCGTTCTTAAACAAAACGGTGAAGTAGTTAGCATTTCTGCCGATATGACAGGTAACTTCACAATGGAATGTAACCATAGTTTCGTTGATGCTACTTGCTTGTTACCAAAACATTGTGAATATTGTTTTAAAGAAGAAGGCGAAGCGCTTAGTCATAATATCATTACAGTTACGACTGGAGATTGTTTATATGCAGGAAGTGTAAAGACATATTGCGATAAATGTTCAACTGTTTTTAGCGAGAAAGTTTTGCCAGTAACAGAGCATAATTATGAACTTGTTGAAACTTTTGAGCCATCTTGTAAAATGGCAGGTTATCATTTATGGGCTTGTTCTCACTGTGGAATGAAACAACAACGCTCATATAACGGTGATGGCGCAGTTATAAAACTCCCTCATAATCCTGATACTTCAAGAACAACAGTAAAAGAGCCAACTTGTACAATGGGTGGATACACACAAAACTATTGTCTCGACTGTGGCAGCGCATATAAAACAAATTTAAAACACTCAAGCGACCACGATTGCACAGAAACTGTTGATTATGAGGCAGGCGTAATCATTTATGATTGTAAAGATTGCGATTATACAAATACAGCACCACTTGACACCTGTCCTCATACCCCTGTTGAAAATTCAGGC
>JAZRPW010000007.1:0-105506 GCA_045649405.1 Acutalibacteraceae bacterium | reverse complement strand
AGTTTTTGGTGACTATGATTGCGACGGTGTAACATCAACAACCTTGCTTTACAGCGTGCTAAAAGAACTCGGTGCAGACTGTTGTTGGCGTGTGCCTTCACGAGATGAGGGCTACGGAATGAGTGAAACCGCTGTCGAAGAATTAAAACAAAAAGGCGTTAAATTAATAATCACCGTTGACAATGGTGTTTCTGCTTTTGGCGCAATTGATTATGCAAATTCTCAAAACATTGATGTTGTGGTAACCGACCACCACTTGCCAAGTGATACTTTACCAAACGCAGTTGCAGTTGTTGACCCAAAAAGGGCAGACTGCCCATCTGAATTTAAAGATTACGCAGGCGTTGGCGTTGCTTTTATGCTTTGTTGCGCAATCTGTGGCGAAAGTCCAGAAGAACTTTTAAAGGTTTATGGCGACTTGGTAACAGTCGGCACAATTGCAGATGTAATGCCACTTGTTTCTGATAACCGTTCGATTGTTAAAGAAGGTTTAAACTGCATAAAACGTGCAAAAAGAGTTGGTCTTAACGCTTTGATTGAGGCATCAGGCGTAACACTTCAAAAAATCAATTCTTCTAACGTTGCTTTTGCCATTGCCCCAAGAATTAATGCAACTGGCAGAGTTTTTCACCCTGAAAAAGCAATTGAACTTTTGCTTTGTGAAGATGTGACAAGGTCCTCAGAGTTAGCAGATGTTTTGTGTGGTTTTAACGCAAAACGCCGTGAGTTAGAAACCGAAATTTTAAACCAAGCGCTTGATAAATTGCAAAATGATGACAAGTCACTTTCTGCTCCTGTTATTGTGGTTGGTGGCGAAAATTGGCACCACGGTGTAATTGGCATTGTTGCCGCAAAACTTTGCAGCATTTTTTCTCGTCCTGCAGTTGTTTTCTCGCTTGATGAAACCCAAGCAGTTGGCTCTGCAAGAAGTTATGAAGGCGCTTCAATTCACGAAATTTTGTCAACAGTTTCAGAATTTGCCGAAAGTTTTGGTGGTCATACTTCTGCTGCCGGCATTACTATTAAACGAGAAAATTTTGAAAAAGTAAAATCAAAAATTCAAATTAATGCAAAAAGATTATATGGCGAAATGCCTTTTGACAAACTTAAAATTGCTTGCAAATTAAATCCAAATTCGGTTGATATTAATTCGGCTTATGCGCAAAGACAACTAGAGCCGTTTGGCGAAGGTAACGAAAAGCCAAACTTTGCCTTTTTGAATATGAGTATTGTTAATATTATTCCACTTTCAAACGGCAAACATTTAAAACTTGTTTTGTCACGCTCAGGCGGGTTTGACAAAACAATTGAAGTAATGTATTTTAACAAAACCCCACAAGAGTTTGAGTTTAAAAAAGGCGACAAAATTGATGTTGTTGTAACCATTGATATTAATGCTTTCAATGGCGTTGAAAATTTGTCAATGATTTTAAAAGACATTAGAAAATTTGGCTTTGACCAACAACAGGTTTTAAAAGATATCAGGGTTTACCAAAACTTCAAACACTTTGGTGAATGTGAAAAAAACATTGTCATCACAAGAGATGATATTGCTTCTGTTTATAAAACAATAAAATTATTCCCATCAATTTGTGCAGATGTATCCACACTTTTACATATTTTTAAAAGTGATGATATGTTCAAAATTCTTGTGATTTTAGAAATACTTTTTGAACTCAATTTTGTAAAACTTGGGTTTGATGGAAAATATATAATTGATTTGGTGGAAAACGCAGGTCACCGTGACTTGATTGAGTCAAAACTTTTTAATTATTTTAGTTAGGAGAACAAAATGGCTTTTAGAGAATATACTTTTGAAGATATTGTTAATGAAACTAAAAAAGCAAAAAAAGAATATGATTTAAAAAGAATTGAAAAAGCTTTTTTGTTCGGTAAAAAAGCCCATGAAGGTCAATTCCGCAAATCAGGCGAGAGCTATTTTAGCCACCCAATCGCCGTTGCACTCACAATCATTAACCTTGGAATGGATAATGAGTCTGTCATTGCAGCACTTTTGCACGATGTTGTGGAAGATACCGACATTTCTTGTGAAGTGGTAAGAAAAGAGTTTGGCGCAGATGTTTGTATGCTTGTTGAGGCGCTCACAAAACTTTCAAACATTCCTTTTGTTGCAAGAGAAGATGTGCAGGCAGAAAACATCAGAAAAATGCTGCTTGCTATGTCTGAAGACATCAGAGTAATCATCATCAAACTTGCTGACCGCCTTCATAATATGCGCACAATTGAAGGGCATAAATCTGAAACCAAGAAAAGAGATATTGCGCGTGAAACCTTGGAAATTTACGCTCCAATTGCTCACCGCCTTGGTATTAGAGCCATTAAAGAAGAGCTTGAAGATTTAGCAATTCGAGTGCTTGACCCAATTGCTTATAAAGACATTGAAGACTCTTTGGCTGCTCAAGAAGATAAAAGAGAAAGTTACTTGCGCTCAATCATTTTGCGCATTGAAAAACGTCTTGGAAGCGTTATTCCAAACATTCGCATTGACGGCCGTGTTAAATCAATTCACGGAATTTACCGTAAAATGTATATGCAAGGCAAAAGTTTCGAAGAAATTTATGACATTTACGCAATTAGAATTATAACCGACACAGTAGCAGACTGTTACAACATTCTCGGTTATATTCACGATATGTTTAGACCTATTCCAGGTAGATTTAAAGATTACATTTCAACACCAAAACCAAATATGTACCAGTCACTTCACTCAACAGTTTTGCCAAGAGAAGCAATTCCGTTTGAAGTTCAAATCAGAACTTGGGAAATGCATCAAACTGCAGAACTCGGTATTGCTGCGCACTGGAAATATAAAAGCGGTGTTTCAAAATCTGACCAAAAGTCAGATGAACGCTTGAATTGGGTGCGCCACTTGCTTGAAAACCAAAAAGAAAGCGACAACCCACAAGACATTGTTGCAAACATCAAGAGTGACTTGACTCAAGATGATGTTTTTGCAGTAACCCCAAAGGGCGATGTAATTTCGTTGCCTGCTGGCTCTTGCGTAATCGACTTTGCTTATGCCATTCACACAGCAGTTGGTAACAGAATGGTCGGCGCTAAGGTTGACGGCAGAATTGTGCCAATTGATTACAAAATCCAAACGGGTGATGTAATTGAAATTTTGACCACAAGCCAACCACACGGCCCTAGCAGAGACTGGCTTAACATTGTTAGAACAAGTGAAGCAAAATCAAAGATTAAAACTTGGTTTAAGAAAGAAAAACGCCCAGAAAACATTGAGCGTGGTAAGTTAGAAATTGAAAAAGAATTAAAGAAAAATTACATTACTTTAACCGAAGAAGAACTTGAAGCGCTTGTGCAAAAACTTTCTGAACGCCAAGGTCACAAAACGGTTGATGACTTTTACGCTGCAATTGGTTATGGTGGACTTTCTTTCTCAAAATTCATTCCAAGAATTAAAGAAAAATATAAACCAAAAAAACCAACATCTTCAACAGAAGAAAAGGTTGTTAAAATCAAATCTAACACTCATGACGGTTCGGTGGTTGTTGATGGCACAGACAACTGTTTAATAAAACTTTCAAAATGTTGCAACCCATTGCCTGGCGACTCAATCATTGGCTTTGTAACCCGTGGTCATGGCATCTCTGTGCATAAAAGAGATTGCGCAAACGTGCCAAGAGATATGACAAAATGCGAAGACCCAGAGCGTTGGATTGGCGTTAAATGGACAGGAAATGTTAAAGAAAACTTCCAGTCAACATTAACAATTCACGCAATTGACCGTCCACAAATTGTTGCTGATATTACAATGGAAATTGCTAATATGCGTTTGGCTCTTCACTCAATAAGCGCAAGAGAAGTAAAAGACGGCAACTGCATTGTTATCATTACAATTAGTATTGAATCGGTTGAACATTTGAAAAGTATTATAAATAAACTTTCAAAAATTAACGGCGTATTCTCAATTGAAAGAACAGGTATGTAAAATGATTACTATCTTTAACAGAGAAGAAGTTTTAATAACTTATGATATAGGTGAGCAGACAAGAGCAAGAGAAACGCTTGCTGCAAATAATATTGATTATATTGTGAGAGTAAAAAACATTGTTTTGCATAATGGTGTTCGTGTGCCAGTAAATTCTTTTGTTCATCAACAAAATATGTATGAGTATAAAATTTATGTTCGCAAAAAAGATTATGAAAAAGCGATGTTCGTTTTAAGAAAATAGGTGTGTTTATGTCTATAAAAAGGTTTGAAATAGGGCCGTTGTCTACAAATTGCTATCTTTTTACCGATGAAAAAACAAATGAGTCGGTAGTGGTTGACCCTGCTTTTTGTAGCGAGAAACTTATAAGCGAAATTGAAAAAACAAATTTAAAATATATTCTTTTAACTCACGCCCACGCCGACCATATTATGGCTGTGCACGCAATAAAGCAACTAACAGGCGCTAAAATTGTTGCGCATTTGAATGAGTCAGAAAGATTATCAAGCGCAAAAGCAAACCTTCATAGTGCAATTGGGTGTTATTTAGAAGATTATGTGCCAGAAACCATTGACATTGCTGTAAATGATGGCGATGTGTTAGAATTCGGCGAAAAGCAAATAACGGTGCTTCACACACCAGGCCATACTGATGGTTCTTTGTGTTTTGTGTGTAATGATGTTATTTTTTGTGGCGACACACTTTTCAAAGGGTCATATGGTCGAACTGACTTCCCATCAGGGAATTTGTCAGCGCTTATTGACTCTTATTATAAACTTTGCTCATTAGAAGGCGACTTTATGTTGCTTCCTGGTCATCAAGACTCAACAACTTTGGAAAATGAGCGTCAGTTTAATCCACTTTCGAGGTATCTATGGTAAAACTTGAACTTGTAGGAAATGATTTTAAATATGAAATTGAAAATATAATACAACTATTTTTTCCAGAGCAAAAAACTTCACCATTAGAGGGCGACTTTGCTAAAATTTCAGTTTTTAAATACAACCTCAATCTTTCTGTAACGGTTAGACTTGATGGCGAGTTTTACGAAAAAAGCACCGTCGCACCACTAGAAAGTGACTGTGAAAGACTGCTTTGTAAAATGCTTTTTGAAATTTTGTCTAATCACACTGGGCTTAAACCAAAATGGGGTATTCAAACCGGTGTTAGACCAACAAAACTTTTAAGAAACTTGACTGAAAAGGGCAGTGAAGTGCACGCAAAAGAGTTTATGCAACAAAACCTTTTAATTTCAGATGAAAAGTTTGATTTGGCAAAAAGAATTGTTGATTTGCAAAATGTTTTGCTTTATAAGTGCGAAAAAAACTCTTTCAGTCTTTACATTTCAATTCCTTTTTGCGCATCTCGTTGTTCTTATTGCTCATTTATTTCGCATGATGTTGAGCAGTCAAAAAAACTAATTCCGGCTTACATTGACTGCCTTTTAAAAGAAATTGAATACACAGCAAATTTATCAAAAGATTTGGGGTTAAACCTTCAAACTGTTTACATTGGTGGTGGCACTCCAACTGCAATTTCTGCCCAAGACATTGGCAGAATAATGCAGGCAGTTAACACTAATTTCGATGTGTCAAAGTTGCTTGAATTCACAGTTGAAGCAGGCAGAGCAGACACCATAACTCGTGAAAAATTAGAAGTAATCAAACAAAACGGCGCAACAAGAATTTCAATCAACCCACAAACGCTAAATGATGATGTTTTAAAAACAATTAAAAGGCGCCATACAGTAAAAGAGTTTTATGATGCATACGCCATTGCAAGAGAAGTTGGTTTTGACAATATCAATACAGACTTAATTGCTGGCTTGCCGTCCGATACATATGAGTCTTTTAAAAAGACAATTGATGAAATTGTAAAACTTTCGCCAGAGTGCGTTACTGTGCATTGTTTGTCGGTAAAACGCTCGTCAACACTTGTTTACAAAGATGAGGCCGTTTACAACCCAGAAGGCGATGTTGTGTCAAAAATGCTTGAATATTCAGGAGAAGTTTTGTCACAAAATGGCTACAATCCGTACTATATGTATCGCCAAAGTAAAATGGCGGGCAACAACGAAAACATTGGCTGGGCAAAACCGGGGTTTGAGTCGTTTTACAATATGTTCATAATGGAAGAAATTCAAACAATTTTGGCTCTCGGCGCAGGTGCTTCAACCAAACTTGTGAAAGATAAAAATATCGAGCGAATTTTCAATTACAAATACCCTTATGAGTACATCAGAGGGTTTGAAGAAATGTTAAATAGAAAGCAAAAAATCAATGAATTTTACAATTAAAAGTTGATTTTTTGACTGCTTTGTTATATAATTACAATACAAATAAACAAAAGGGGTTTTGACTATGGGATTTTTTGAAGATGCAGTAGTAAAAGCTAAAGAATATTATGATGTTGCCGCTAAAAAAACAGGCGAAGTTGTTTCTATTCAAAAATTAAAATTCAAAGCAAGCCAAGTTAACTCAAAATTATCAAAAGATTTTGAAACACTTGGTAGATTTTATTATGAAAATGTAAAACAACCAGTAGAAGATGCTGATTTTAGCGATATTATTAGTTCAATTGACTCAAAGTTTGAAGAGTTAGACCAAATTGAAAATGAAATTAATGAGCAAAAGAAAACTCAGTTTTGCCCAAATTGTGGCGTAAAAAATTCTGACGCTGCAGTTTATTGCAACAATTGTGGAGAAAAGTTATAAAGAACAACCAAAACGGCTTTGAATTTAGCCGTTTTGTTTTTTAGAAAGGATTAATTATGAAATTAGGTCTTGTAATAGCAGACGATATGGAGTTTGCACCGGTTGTAGAAAAATCAAAACTTTACAACGGTGAAACATTTAATCTTTGTGGTGACAAAGCAGTAAAATTTGAAACAGTTTGTGGCAACATTATTGTTGCGGTTTTGTGTGGCACAGGCAAGGTTAACGCCGCAGGCGCTACCGCCGCACTCATTTGCAAAGAGCGTCCTGACTGCATTTTGAACATCGGTCTTTCAGGCGCAATCAAAGGGGTTTACAAAAATGACCTTGTAATTTGCGAAAAATTGTTAGAACATGATTTTGACTTAACACCGCTTGGTTATGAGTTGGGTGTAAAACCACAAAAAACATACATTTACGAGCCAGATAAAGACTTGTTTGATAAGTTTGTTAACAAATTTTCTGCGCTCAAACCTTGCGTTTTTGTAACAGGGGATATGTTTGTTTCTTCAAAAGAGAAAAAAGATTACATTATTGACAAATTCAACGGTGGTTGCTGTGATATGGAATCTGCCGCAGTTGCTTCTGTTTGCTTTAAAATGGAGGTGCCATTTGTGTCTTTAAGAAAGCTTTCAGACGACGCTGATGACAACGCTGCAGACACCTATCGCGAGTCAAATAACCTTAAAGAAGATGTGCTTATTAATATGATTCTTTCGCTCTTTGGTTAACATAACAGGTGCAATTTTCTAAAATGGCATTAAAAACACAAATTTTTTAAGTTTTTAGATAAAAATATCTAAAAATCACTTGCAAAATAGGTGATTTTAGGTTATTATATATTATATGAAAAATCCGTTAGGAGAAGTTTAATGGCAGTGGATTTTCAGTTTAAAGACAATTACAACGTTGAAGACCTTGTAAGAATTATGGAGATTTTACGTTCAGAAAATGGTTGCCCTTGGGATAAAGAGCAAACTCATGATTCTATTCGTAATAACTTTTTAGAAGAGGTTTATGAGGTTGTTGACGCAATTGATAGAGATGACAAAACCGACCTTAAAGAAGAACTTGGTGACGTTCTTTTGCAGGTAATTTTTCACACACAAATGGAGAAAGAGCAAAACGGTTTTGACTTGTCAGATGTTGCTGATGGCGTTTGTAAAAAACTCATTTTAAGACACCCACACATTTTTGGCGAAGTTGTTGCCGAAACAAGTGAAAAGGTGCTTGACAATTGGGATAAAATTAAAATGCAAGAAAAAGGCCAAGAAAGTTATACCGACACTTTGAAAAGTGTTCCAACTGCCTTTCCTGCATTAATGCGTGCGGCAAAAGTGCAAAAGCGCGCAGCAAAAGCAAATTTTGATTGGGAAGATGTTTTTGAACCACTTTTCAAGGTTGGTGAAGAACTTTCAGAACTTGAAGAGGCAATTGAAAACGGTTGTCCAATGAGCATCAGCGAAGAATTTGGTGATTTGCTTTTTGCAGTTGTCAATGTTTCTCGTTTCATAAAGGTTGATGCTGAAGAAACTTTAAATCGTGCTACTGACAAGTTTATTAGCAGATTTGAAAAGGTTGAACGCCTTTGCAATGAGCGAAATATTGATATGAAAAATACTTCTTTAGAAGAGCTTGATGAAATTTGGGAAGAAGTAAAGAATAAGAATTTATAGACTCTTTAGTCTTTAAATAAAACTAAAAATAAATTTATTTTGGAGGAATTTAAAATGAACAAGACAGAATTCGTTGCAGCTATCGCTGCAAAAACTGGACTCTCAAAGAAAGATGCAGACGCTGCTTACAAAGCATTCGTTGACACAGTTGTTGACGCTGTTAAAGCTGGCGACAAAGTTGCTTTAGCTGGTTTCGGTAGCTTCGAAGTTAAAACAAGAGCTGCTAGAACAGGTATCAATCCAAAAACTAAAGAAAAAATCTCAATCGCTGCTTCAAAAGCACCTGCTTTCAAAGCTGCAAAAGCATTCAAAGATGCTGTAAAATAATTATTAAAATTATTTATCGTAGGCGACTTGAAAATTCGAGTCGCCTTCGTTTTTTCTTAATTTAATTAGCAGAGGAAAAGTTATGAAAGTCTTACATATAAGTGCATTTGGTGAGAATTATTTATACCCAAATGGGGTAAATTCAGTTGAAGAATTTAAAGCGTTTTTAGAAAATTATAATGGTAAATTTTTGTCACTTCGCCGTCTTTTTGAGAAAAATTGCGTAAGCCCTTATTACATTCTTGAAGAGATAAAAGAGGTGTTTGTTTCGGTTGCTCATATCGATGAATTTTTCGAGCAAGAAGTGGTTGTTTTAGATAGAGAACAGTATGAAAAAATGCTTGAAAACATTAAAAACAACCTTTGTGCTTCTTGCGAAGACAGAGGAGAATGTTTGAGTAGCAAAAGAGAAGTTTATAGAGAAAAAATTTGTCTTGATGGTACTTGTGATGAATTTTGTGAGGAAGATGAGTAATGAGATTAGATAAATATTTAAAAGTTTCAAGAATAATCAAGCGCAGAACCGTTGCAAATGAAGCTTGTGACGCCGGCAGAGTTGTTGTAAACGGCAAGCCACAAAGAGCTTCTTATGACGTGAAAATTGGAGATTTAATTGAGATTAATTTTGGCTCAAAACCCTTTAAAGCAAAGGTTTTAGAGGTTAAAGAAGTTGTTAAAAAAGATGATGCTTCTACTCTTTATAAGATTGTTGAATAAAATCCATTAAAGTACTTGTTAATATCGAAAATTGGTGGTATAATAACTGGGTAGGTTATTATACCATTTTTAATTTAGGAGTTTTATAATGGATTTTACAAAGTTAGATTTGTTTTTAAAAAATGTCGAAGAAAAAGGTTGCCCTTTTTTAGGCATTAAGGTTTTTTATAAAGGCGAAGAGGTTTACAAAAACATTTTCGGTAAGCGTGAAGACAACTCACCAGCAGATTATGATGATATGTTTTTTCTTTACTCTTGCTCAAAGGTTATCACAGCCGTTGCAGCAATGCAAATGATTGAAAAAGGCAAATTTTCTCTTGATGACCCTGTTAGCAAATACATACCAGAATTTCAAAATCTTGTTGCTTGGGAATCAAAAATGCCGGTTGAAAGAGTACTTACAATTCGTCATCTTTTGACAATGACAAGCGGCTTTAATTATAATTTAGAAAAAGAGAATATCAAGGAAGCGATAAAGGACAAAAATGCCTCAACTTTAAAGGTTGTAAAAGCCATTGCAAAAGACCATATTGAGTGCTACCCA
The DNA here is from genome assembly GCA_045649405.1 of Acutalibacteraceae bacterium. Classification (GTDB taxonomy): domain Bacteria; phylum Bacillota; class Clostridia; order Oscillospirales; family Acutalibacteraceae; genus RUG11462. The sequence continues at coordinate 95,557 of JAZRPW010000007.1, read as the reverse complement.
GGCGACTGTTTTACCTATGGTTTGGGGCTTGATGTTTTGGGTGCAGTTATTGAAGTAACGTCTGGAATGAAGTTTGGAGAATACCTTAAAAAGAACATTTTTGAGCCACTCCATATGGAAAATACAACATTCAAAATTGATGAAAGTGTACTTTCAAAAATGTTGCCACAATATTGGTACAATGAAGCAGAAAATAAGTTTGTTCTTGCTGAAAAGAAAAACTCATTTACTTTGACAGATAAATTTGAAAGCGGCGGTGCAGGACTTGTTTGTACCGTTAATGACTATGCAAAATTTGTTCGTGTTTTGGCGAATTATGGCGTAACTGATGATGGTTATGTGCTTCTTCAAAAAGACTCAATTGACCAAATGAAAACCAACCATTTAATAACAGAAACTCAAATGAGAGATTTTTACAAAAAAGGTGACGGCTACGGTTACGGCCTTGGAGTTAGAACCTTAATTGACAACAGCAAAACCAAAGCACCACTTGGGGAATTTGGTTGGGACAGTGCTGCTTGTGCATTTTGTCTTGTTGATGTCCACAACAACATCGGCGTATTTATTGGTTGCCATACTCTCGGCTGGGGCGAGGGCTACGCTAACCATGTTAAAATTAGAGATTTGGTTTACGATTGTTTAGATTTTTAAAATTTGAAAGGTGAATTTTCTATGAAAAAACTTTTTAAATTAATGGTATTTTTGATTTGTTTATGCTTGATTTTAAGCTGTGTTTCTTGCTCTGGCGACGAAGCAGAAACCGAGCAAAAAACTACCCAAAAAGTGTATAATACTGTCTTCAAAGCACCAACAACGGTTGAACCAAATTCAACAACCGATGTTGCTACTACTGTCGAAGAAACTGAAGCCGAAGAGATTGTAGATGAGGTTGAAGTTACTCAAACCAAAGGCAGAGGTGGAGATAGACCTGTTTTTGAGCAGGTAACGGACATGAGAAAAATCTCTTCAAAACAGTTGCTTTCGCAACTCGGCAATGGAATTACCTTGGGCAATTCTTTCACTGCAAAAGGGCTTGAAGAGGGAAGTCAAGTTCATGATTATGAAACGTTTTTTACAAAAACAACAGTTAAATATGAGTTAATAAATGCATACAAAACAGCAGGTTTTGACATTGTCAGAATACCTGTTTGTTGGAGTGACCATATCGATGAAAATGGCGTTGTTGATACGGTTTGGCTTGATAGAATTCAAAAGGTTGTAGATTACTGTATGACAAATGATTTGTACTGCATAATCAACTCACAAAATGACCAAAATTGGTTAACAACTAATGCCGAGAATTTTGAGTCAACAAAGGCAAGATTTTCACAAATGTGGACAGATATTGCAACTAGATTTATTTCTTATGATGACCACTTGATTTTTGAAGGTTTTGCTGAAATTTTGAAGGCAGAAAATGATAAATCTGCACCTGAAAAAAGTGACTATAAAAATGCTAATAAATTGAATCAAACTTTTGTAGATTCTGTGCGAGCAACAGGTGGAAATAATGCAAAACGCCACTTGGTTGTTTCAACATATGGTGCGTTCGTGGATTCCGCATCATTAGAAGGTTTTGTTGCCCCAACAGACAGTGCAAAAAACAAGTTGATTGCAAAGGTAAACATCTACATTCCAAGCAGTTTTTGTCTTGATGAAAGCACCGATAATATGTGGGGTTCTAATGACGATAAAATCTATCTTTTGAGTGTGTTTGATGCTGTAAAACAAAGGTTTGAAAAACTGAAAATTCCAGTAATAATTGGCGAGTTTGGCGCAGTTGATAAAGGCAACTTGAGTGCAAGGGGTGCATATGCTGGTTATTTTGTCAATGCGGCTTATAATAACTACATGGTTTCTTTCTGGAATGACAACGGTCAAGATATGAAAATTTTTGACCGAGCAAAATGTGAAATTTACGCTTCAAATATCGTTAATTCAATGATTCAAGCGACTAATTAACCAAATATTAGAAAAAACAATAAATTTTAGAGAAAAAGTCAGCGAAATGTGCCTTTATTTACGCACAATTTTGTTGACTTTTTGCTTGTTATATATTATAATTTATTATATTTATAATATAATAATATTTTTATATCTAAGCGAAGTTGTATTGAAAATAGATTGAGGGAAGTTATGAGTAAAAAAGTTGATGAAAAAATTAGTGCAAGTGCACCGAAAAATAAATATGTTACAAACAAGGGAGAAAAGTTTTCTTTTTATCTCTTTGTTAAACGTGTGGTTGATATCGTTGGTTCGGCTTTAGGACTGATTGTTTTATCGCCACTTTTTTTATTTATCGCCATTGCGATTAAGGTTGATTCGAAAGGTGCAGTTTTTTATAAACACAAAAGAGTAGGTCAGTTTGGTAAAGAACTTTACATATTCAAGTTTAGAAGTATGAAGACAAACGCAGACAATCTTGAAGAGATGTTAAGTCCTGAAGAGTTAGAAATTTTTATGTCAGAGTTTAAACTTGAGAACGACCCAAGAATTACAAAGGTTGGTAACTTCTTGAGAAAAACAAGTCTTGATGAGTTGCCACAACTTCTTAACATTCTCAAAGGCGATTTAACTTTGATTGGCCCTCGACCAATCGTTGAAGAAGAATTAGAAAATTACGGTGACGATGTTGATAAACTTTTAAGCATCACCCCAGGGCTTACAGGGTACTGGCAAGCGTACGCTAGAAACGATGCAGTTTATGCAACAGGCGAACGTCAAAAAATGGAACTTTACTACGTTGACAACAGAAGCTTCTTACTGGATGTTAAGATTTTCTTTATGACATTTATCTCGGTTTTCAAAAAGACCGGTAACTAAGAAAAAATAAAATTTTTAAAAGGAGGTTTTTGTTTGACACAATCACAGCAAGTGCTAATCAGTTTGTTGAAAAAAAGCCTCTTTAATTTTGAGGCACAACTTCCAAACAATGTTGATTGGCAAGAAGTTTTTGAAGAAGCAAAATTTCAGTCAGTAATCCCTTTTGTGTATGATGCAACAAGTGGTATCGAAGGAATACCAACTGAAGTTTTAAAACAATTTAAGAGCAACACCATTGCAATTATGTTTAACAACGACAAGGTTGTAAAGGCTCAAAGCGAGATTTGTAAACTTTTAGAAGATAACAAAATTAGCTATTGCATTTTAAAGGGCCTGTCAGTTGCGAGATATTATAACAAGCCAGAACTTAGAACATTAGGCGATGTTGATATTTTAGTTAGCAAAGATGAGTTTGAGAAAGCAAAGTCTGTGTTTTTAGAAAATGTTTATACTCTTACAGAGGAAGAAAATAATTATCATTGCGCTTTTAGAAAAAACGATGTTACACTTGAACTTCATTTTTCTATGAGCAGTTTTCCTGAAACAGAAGTAGGAGATAAACTTAAACAAACGCTTGAAAATGCAACAGATAGCATTGTGAAAACAACGAGTGCTGGTGTTGAGTTTTATTCACTTGATAATCTTTATCAGGCAGTATCTCTTCTTTTGCATATCGAAAGGCATTTAATTGCTGATGGTATCGGTCTTCGCCAATTGCTTGATTTCGGTGTTTTTGTTAAAGAAAATCCAGGGTTTTTAAGTGATGAAGAAAACATTGATTTTTTGAAAAGGTTTGGTCTTTATAAACTTGCAGTTGCTTGTGTTGATGTTATTGACAAGTTTTTCTTTGATAAGCAAATTGAGTGTAAAACTGCTAACGAGCTTCTTGAGTTATCGCTTAAAAAAGGAAACTTTGGTGTAAAGCGCAGCAAAGAAGAAACTTATTCAAACTTTGATGTTGAAAATAAAAGTAAATTTGCTTTTGTAAATTATTTTAAATATTTTAAAAAACGCGCTAAATATAATTGGCCACTTGCAAAAAAATATCCTTGGCTATGTAATCTCGGTTTTATTTATTTGCCGATTAGACATGTTTTTAGAGTTGTTTTTAAAAAGCAAAAAGTAGATTATAAAAAAGTTTTGAAATCTAATAACGAGGTTTATTCGCTTTATAACGATTTAAGTATTTTCAAGAGGTAGTATGAAAGAGAAAAAAGTGTTGATGATTGCTTCGCAATATTTTGGTTATTATCAAAAAATTGAAGAAGAGTTAAAATTATTGGGCTTTGAGGTTGAAGCATTTTCTGATAGACCAACTCAAAATAGTCTTTTTAGAGCAGTTTCAAGAATTAATCCTAAATTGGTTAGAAAAAAGGTTAACCAGTATTTTGAAAGCATCATTGAAAAAACAAAAAACACGAAATATGATTATGTTTTCTTTGTAAGAGGAATGTCTTACTGCTTTAGTGATGAGATGATGAGAAAATTAAAAGAAACTCATAGCAACGCAAAATTTTTGTCTTACCAGTGGGACTCAATTATCAACCTAAAAGACATTGAAAGTTTTTGGAAATATTTTGACAGATGTTTTTCATTTGACAGAGTTGATACTCTAAAACACGAAAAGTTAGAGTTTTTACCGCTCTTTTACGACAGAGATTATGAAGAGTTAGGCAAACAACCAGTTGATGAATTTTTGTATGACTGTTGTTATGTTGGCACAGCTCATCCTAAAAAATTCAAACTCATTAACGAAATGTCTGAAAAGTTGAAAGGTGCTTATTCAAACCAATTCATCTATCACTATATGCCTTCGAAACTCAAATTCTTTTACCACAAGTTAAAAGATGTTGAGTATAAAAACGCAAAACTTTGTGACTTTGAACAAGACACCTTGTCAAAGGAAAAAACAATGCAAATTGTAAAACATTCAAAATGCGTGCTTGATTCTCCACAAGACAATCAAGATGGCGCAACAATTAGATGCATTGAAAGTTTAGCGGCAAAAGTAAAACTCATAACCACAAACAAAGACCTTGTGAATTACGATTTTTACAACCCAAAAAACATTTACATCTATGACGGCGAGTTTGATTTTGAAAATGAATTTTTCAAACAGCCTTATGAAGATGTGAGCAAGGAAATTTATGAAAAATATTCTTTAAGAGGATTCTTAAAACAAATTTTTGAAATGTAAAAGAGAGGAAAGAAAATATGAAAGGTATAGTTCTTGCAGGTGGTTCAGGCACACGCCTTTACCCACTTACAAAGGTAACTTCAAAACAGTTATTGCCAGTTTATGATAAACCAATGGTTTTTTACCCAATTTCTACTCTTATGCTTGCAGGCATTCGTGATATTTTGATTATCACAACACCTGAAGATAGCCAAAGTTTCCAAAATCTTTTGGGTGATGGCAGCCAGTTCGGCATTAAACTTACATACAAGGTTCAACCTTCTCCAGACGGTCTTGCGCAAGCATTCTTAATCGGTGAAGATTTTATTGGAGATGACTCTTGTGCTTTGTGCTTGGGTGACAACATTTTCTATGGTCACGGTTTCACAAAGCTTCTCAAAAATGCAGTCCAAAACAGTGAGCAAGGTTTGTGCACGCTCTTTGGTTATTACGTTAATGACCCTGAGCGTTTCGGCATTGCAGAGTTTGATAAAGATTTGAACGTTTTGTCTTTGGAAGAAAAACCTGAAAATCCAAAATCAAATTACGCAGTAACAGGTCTTTACTTTTACGACAACCGAGTTGTAAATTTCGCAAAACGTGTTAAACCTTCAGCTCGTGGCGAATTAGAAATTACTGATTTGAACAAAATGTACCTTGAAGACAATTCGTTGAAATTAGAAGTTTTAGGTCGTGGCTTTGCTTGGCTTGATACCGGCACAGTTGATAGTTTAGTAGAAGCAGGCGACTTTGTAAAAACAATTCAACAATGTGGCGTTGTAATTTCATCACTCGAAGAAATTGCTTACAACAACGGTTGGATTGATAAAGAAACATTGCTTTTGTCAGCAGACGCTTACGGCAAAAGCCCATATGGCCAGCATTTGAAAAATGTGGCTGAAGGCAAATTATTTTATTAAGAGAGGTTAGTTTTATGAATATTTTAGTTACCGGTGGTGCCGGCTTTATTGGAAGCAACTTTGTTTACTTCCAACTTAAAAATCATCCAGAAGACAGAATTGTTTGTCTTGATGCGCTTACATATGCAGGCAATTTGAAAACTCTCGATGAAGCAATGAAATGTGAAAACTTCCGCTTTGTAAAAGGCGACATTGCTGATAGAGAAGCAGTTGATAAATTATTCGCAGAAGAAAAGTTTGACATTGTTGTTAACTTTGCGGCTGAAAGCCATGTTGACAGAAGTGTTGAAAATCCTGAAATTTTCCTTAGAACTAACATTATCGGCACATCAGTGCTTATGGATGCTTCAAGAAAATATGGTGTAAAACGCTATCACCAAGTTTCAACTGACGAAGTTTATGGTGACTTGCCACTTGATAGACCTGACTTGTTCTTCACAGAAGAAACACCAATTCACACATCTTCACCTTACTCATCTTCAAAAGCAGCTGCAGATTTGTTGGTTGGTGCTTATCAAAGAACTTATGGTCTTCCTGTAACAATTTCACGTTGTTCAAATAACTATGGTCCTTACCACTTCCCAGAAAAGTTAATTCCACTTATGATTTCTCGTGCACTTGCTGATGAAAGCTTGCCAGTTTACGGCAAAGGCGAGAATGTTCGTGACTGGCTTTATGTTGAAGACCATTGTTCTGCTATTGACCTTATCATCAGAAATGGTAAAGAGGGCGAAATTTATAACATTGGTGGCCACAACGAAAAGAGCAATTTGGAAGTTGTTAAAACAATTCTCAAAGCACTCGGCAAACCGGAAAGTTTAATCACTTATGTTACTGACAGACCAGGTCACGACTTGAGATATGCAATTGACCCAACAAAAATCCACAATGATTTGGGTTGGTTGCCAGCAACTAAGTTTGATGATGGTATTAAGAAAACAATTCAGTGGTACCTTGATAACGAGCAATGGTGGAAAGACATCTTAGAAGGCGACTATCAAGACTATAATAACAGTGTTTTGTCTAAACAACAATAAGGTTGTTGTTTAGACTCCAAATGTATCATTTGGAAGCAAATTTCATTAGAAATTTGCAACACAATTATTGGAATGGTTGTCGTGCAAAACTATAATTAGTTTTGCAAAGCCATTCGGCTGTCGAAGCAAAATTGCTTCGACAATCTACAACCATTTTTACGAAAAAATGTATAAGGACAGATAATTTGATGAAAGTTTTAGTTACCGGTGCAAACGGTTATTTAGGCCAAGGCATTGTAAAATCACTTCTTGATGATGGTGCTGATGTATTAGCAGTAGATTTTAATACTGATTTTGTTGACAGTAGAGCAAAATGCCTTTCGGTTGATTTGTTTAGTGTTGAAAATCCGTTTGAATATTTTGAAAGTCCTGATGTGTTGCTTCATTTGGCTTGGCGTGATGGATTTGTTCACAATTCCGAGAACCATTTGGGCGACTTGCCAAAACATTATGCTTTCATTGAGAGTATGATTAAAGGTGGATTAAAACAGGTTGCTGTTTTAGGCACAATGCATGAAATCGGCTTTTTCGAAGGCGAGATTGATGAAAACACTCCTTGCAAACCACTTAACTTGTATGGCGTTGCAAAAAATGCGTTGAGAGATGCTGTTGAACTTTTGTGCAAAGCAAATGACACGGTTTTCCAATGGCTCAGAGGTTATTACATCGTCGGCAATTCAAAATTCGGCAATTCAATTTTCTCAAAAATCACAACCGCTGTGAACGAAGGCAAAACAGAATTTCCATTTACAACTGGTAAAAACAAATATGACTTTATCGATTATGATGAATTTGGCGTTCAGGTGTCGGCGGCTGTTATGCAAAATAAAATCAATGGCATAATCAACATTTGCTCGGGCAAACCAGTAAGCCTTGCTGACAGGGTTGAGCAATTCATCAAAGAGAATGATTATAATATCAAATTGATTTATGGCGCTTTCCCAGACAGAGCTTATGATTCTGACGCAGTTTGGGGAAATAGCGAAAAAATAGAAAAAATATTAAAAGCGAAGGAACAATAATGGGTAAAATTACTGTTAAAGAATGTTCAATAAAAGGGCTTTATACTATCGAGCCAACAGTTTTTGGTGATGAGCGTGGCTACTTTGTTGAAACATATAATCAAAAAGATATGATTGATGCAGGCCTTAATATGGTGTTTGTTCAAGACAACCAATCAATGTCAAAACGTGGTGTTTTGCGTGGTCTTCATTTCCAAAAACAATTTCCACAAGGCAAACTTGTTCGTGTAATCAAAGGCGAGGTTTTTGACGTTGCGGTTGACTTGCGTAAAGATTCAGAAACTTATGGTAAATGGCATGGTGAGATTTTATCAGCAGAGAATATGAAACAGTTTTATATTTCTCCTGGATTTGCTCACGGTTTTTTGGTGCTTTCTGAAACTGCAGAGTTTTGCTATAAATGCACAGATTTTTATCGCCCTGATGATGAAGGCGGTATGATGTGGAATGACCCTGAAATCGGCATCGAATGGCCAATTGAAGAAGGAATGGAGTTAACCATTTCAGAAAAAGACCAAAAATGGTCAAGCTTTGCAGAAACTTTTAAATTTTAGGAGAGTTTATGAAAAAAGTATTGCTTATATCACACTATCCACCACCAGCAGGTGGCATTGCAACCTGGACAAAGCGCCTTCTTGAAAAGGGTTTACCAAGTGGTTGGAATGTAGTGCATATCAATTCTAATACAATCAATGGCAGAGACCCATTTGAAAATACAAAGCGTCATTTCAAAGACGAATATGTTCGTTCAATGTCAATTTACAAACAAGAAACAAGCGCGCTTAAAGAAGATAAAGAAATTACTGTTGTTCACACGAACATTCCTTGCACGGTTTTTGGAATGCTTCGTGAAACAGTGACTGGTTTGATTGCAAAATGGTATAAAAAGAAATTTGTTCTTCATTGTCATTGCACAGTGCCAAACGTTGTTAACAAAGGCTATAAAAAATTAGTTTTCAAACTTTTTTCACGTCTTTGCGACGGGATTATTGTTTTAAACAAAAAGTCTTTTGACTTTGTTAAAACTTTAAACAAAAAGGCGCAGGTTCAAATTATTCCTAATTTTGTAATGGAATCTGAACTTAATTTTGATAAAAAGAAAGCAATTAGCGAGAATATAACAAAAGCAGTGTTCGTTGGTGGCGTTACTCCTGAAAAAGGTTGTGATACTATCATTCAAGCAGCAAGCAAAATGCCAAATATAGAGTTTAATTTAGTAGGGGCAATTGGTGAAGAAATAAAAAATCTTGAAATTCCTAAAAATGTTAAACTCCATGGTGTGCAAAATGCTGATTATGTTAAAGAGCAACTTGATAATAATGATGTGTTTATGTTCTTATCAAGATATTTTGGCGAAGGTTTTTCTTGCGCATTAACAGAAGCAATGGCAGCAGGTCTTCCTTGCGTTGTTACTGACTGGGCAGCAAATGCTGATATGATTGATTACACAGAAGGTGGAAAGGTAATTTCACAACAAAGTCCAAATGAACTCGTAGCAGCATTGAAAGAACTAGATAGTAAAGGAACAAGACAAAAAATGTCTGATTACAACGTTCAAAAGGTTAAAGATACTTATCTTGACAAAATTGTTTTAAAACAATACACAGAGATATACGATATTGTGACAGAAGGGTAATTAATGAAATTTTTGTTTGTAATACCGTCACTTTCAAAAGGCGGTGCAGAAAGAGTTGTTTCAATTCTTGCAAGTGAATTAACAAATCAAGGTCACGAAGCAACTGTTTTGATTTATTTTAAAACTGAAGAAGAGTATGAAACTTCAAACAAAGTTAAAAAGGTTTATTTGTCAGGTGGCTTTGAAGAGGCTTATGATAAAATGAATTATTTTCAAAGGCTTTTTACTTTGAGAAAAATTGTAAAGGCTGAAAAAGCAGATTTTGTAATTCCGTTTTTATCACATGTTTGTATTCAAACCTGTGTTGCTTGTGCTTGCGCAGGACAAAAAATAGTTCAAACAGTTAGAAATGACCCAAAAACATTTCCAACAGGAAAAGTACATAGATTTTTGCGCGATTTGTTTATAAAGTTTTCTTTCAAAACTTATGTGCAAAACAATGACCAAAAAGCGTATTTCGATGAGAAAACAAAAAAGAAAATTTTTGTGTTGGCAAACCCGGTTAGAGGAGATTTGTTTGACTGCAAGCATAACAAAACAGGTGAAAAAACAACTATCGCTTCAGCAGGCAGACTTAATTCGCAAAAAAACTTTTTTATGCTTATTGATGCATTCCAAAAGGTTTATGAAAATCATAAAGAATTGCAACTTCAGCTTTTTGGTGATGGCGAGTTAAAACAAGATTTGCAAGATTATATTGATAAAAAAGGTTTGAGTGAAAGCGTTTTGTTAATGGGTAGAACAAATGATATGAAATCAATGCTTGAAAGTATTGATTTGTATGTTTTATCATCAGATTTTGAGGGTATGCCGAATTCATTGATGGAAGCAATGGCAGCAGGCGTGCCTTGCGTGTCAACTGATTGTCCAACAGGGCCGGCTGATATTATTACAGATGGCGAAAATGGACTTTTAGTACCGGTTAACAATGCAGAAGAAATGTCAAAAGCTATTGAAAAAATGCTTTTTGAATTAGATAAAGAAAAAATTGCTGAAAATGGAAGAGAATTTGTAATTGAAAATTATTCAGCAGAAAAAATTGTAAAACAATTGATTAAAAAAGTTGGAGGTTAATGTGGGTAAGATTATTACAAAGAGTACCGATTTGACTGAAAAGAAAAAAGGTGCAATAGGTATAGAAACATTGCAAGACTTTTGTTTCTTTTTATATTTGATAGCAACAACAGCTCACCAAACAGGTGAAGGTTTTGATGCTTTATTTATAAGATTAACATTTGTTTTGTTTTTGGGTGTCAGCGTTGTACAAATGCTTGTAACAAACTATTTTCAATGGACAGGAATTTCTGCCTGGTTTTTGTCATTTTTAGGGTTTGGTTATCTGTCGTGTTTGTGGGCAAGTTCGGTTAGTTCTGTGTTTTTCTATAACAACACCTTTGTTCAAATGGTTGGTTGTATTATATGTCTTTGTAACCGAATAAAAGTTCGCGAAGATATAGATAAGTGCCTTAAATTGATTGTTTATTCAATGGTTTATTCTGCAATTGTTCTTTTGATTAGAACACCTTTTAGAGACTGGGGAACAGAGCGTATTGGTAGCGCATTAGGCCTTCATTCTAATGATATTGGCGTTCGTTTTGCTATCGGCGTAATCATTGCTATGTATTTAGCTTTTTCTAAGAAAAAATATTTTAACTATGTGTTTGTGGTTGCGTTTACTACGATTTCGCTGTTCTCAGGGTCGAGAAAAGGTACCTTGATGTGTATTATCGGTATTGTTGCTTATCCTCTTTTAACTTATATGAAAAGTAAAACAGGTAATGACTTTGCAAAACTTTTATTTCAGATAATTTTTGCAGTTGCCGCCTTGTTTGTTCTTTATAGGATTATAATATCGGTTGATGTTTTCTATGATGTTGTAGGTTTTCGTCTTGAAGCTATGGTAGATGCATTTTTAGGTGATACTTCTGCAGATGCAAGTATTGAAGAGCGAATATTTTTTACAGAAAAAGCGATATATCTGTTTAAAGAAAATCCTATTATCGGTTATGGTATGAATAACTTTAAAACTTTTATGGGTGAAATTAACTATTCTCACAAAGCATATAGCCATAATAACTATCTTGAAATCCTTTCAACATTGGGTATAGTAGGATTTTCAATATATTATTCTATGTTTGTTTATTTATTAACTCAAAGTGTTAGATTCATGGTAAAAGAAAAATTGAATTTTAATAGAGATGCTTTATTGTTTTTAATGTTAATTATTGTTATTTTTGTATCGTTTTGGTGCGTTAACTATCAAAATGAGTATTATATTATCATTTATATTTTGATGTATATGAATGTTAAACTACATGTTAAGGATTTAAAAGATGAACAGAATATTCAAAGTAATTAAAGAGCCAAAAAAAATATTGTTTTATTTAGAAAGTAAAGGTTTTTTCAACTTTCTTTCTGATGAGAAATATTTAAAGTTTTTTTATAAATTAAATATGGGTAAAAAGCTTAACCTTGATAATCCAAAAACTTTTAATGAAAAGCTTCAATGGTTAAAACTTTATGATAGAAAAGATATTTATACAACAATGGTTGATAAATATGAAGTTAAAAATTATGTAGCAAGTTTAATCGGCGAAGAGTATGTTGTGAAAAACCTTGGTATTTGGGATAACTTTGATGAAATTGATTTTGAATCTTTACCAGATCAGTTTGTGTTAAAATGTACTCATGATAGTGGTGGATTAGTAATTTGCAGAGATAAATCAAAGTTAGATTTAGAAAAAGCAAAAGCTAAAATAAACAAATCGTTAAATAGAAACTATTATTATAACGGCAGGGAATGGCCATATAAAAATGTTAAGCCAAGAATTATTGCTGAAAAATATTTGGAAAACAAAAAAGACCAAGGCCTTCGTGATTACAAATTTTATTGTGCTGATGGTAAAGTTTTGTGTTTGTATGTTTCAGAAGGGTTAGAAGACCATTCAACAGCAAGTATTAGTTTTTTAAATAAAGATTGGACTTTTTCTGAGTTTAAACGTGAAGATTTTAAACCATTTGAAAAGCTACCTGAAAAACCTGAAAAGTATGAAGAAATGCTCGAGATTTCTGAAAAACTTTCAAAAGGGTATAAATTTTTGCGTGTAGATCTATATGAAGTAGCTGGAAAAGTTTATTTTTCAGAGTTTACTTTTTCTCCTTGTAGTGGTTATATGCCTTTTTCACCAAAAGAATGGGATGAAAAATTAGGTAAAATGGTTGAAATATAAGTAAATACGTGAAATAAGGAATTGTATTATAAATAATGAAAAGATTATTGAGTGTATTAAAAAATCCAAAAAAGATTTTATTTTACATAGAAAGTAAAGGCTTTTTTAATTTCCTTTCTGATGAGAGTTACATAAAGTTTTTTTATAAGCTCAATTTAGGCAAAGAGTTAGATTTAGAAAAACCAAAAACTTTTAATGAAAAACTTCAGTGGCTAAAGCTGAATGATAAAAAAGATGTTTATACAATAATGGTTGATAAATATCAAGCAAAAAATTATGTATCAAATAAAATTGGCGAAGAGTATATTGTAAAAACTCTTGGTGTTTGGGAAAACTTTGATGATATTGATTTTGATAAGTTGCCAGATAAGTTTGTTTTAAAATGCACCCATAACAGCGGTGGCGTTGTTGTGTGTAGTGATAAAACGAAATTAAATTTAAAGCAAGCTAAAAATAAAATTAATAAATCTTTAAAACGAAATTATTATCATAACGGCAGAGAATGGCCTTATAAAAATGTTAAGCCAAGAATTATTGCTGAAGAGTTTTTAAGTAAAAATATTATAGATTATAAAGTTTTTTGTTTTGGCGGAAAAGCAGAAGTTTTGCATACATGTGTTGATAGAGAGATAAATGATTTGAAAATTGATTTTTTTGATTTTGATTGGAATCATTTAGATATAAAAAGAGACAATTGTAAAACATCTTACGTTTTGCCAAAAAAACCTGTGCATTTAGATAAAATGAAAGAAATTTCCGAAATCTTATCTCAAGGAATCAAATTTACAAGAGTAGATTTTTATGAAATAGAAGGAAAACTTTTATTTGGCGAAATATCGTTTTTTCCTGCTTCTGGTTTTAGAAAGTTTATTCCAGAAGAGTGGGACTTGAAATTTGGTAATTTGATAGAATTATAAGTGGTTAGAGGATGAAAATGAGCAAGAAATATATTATGTTGACAAATGCAATTGTAAATCTCGGTGGTGGTCAGATTTATTGCAACAATAAATATAAATATTTAAACTCAATAGGTTTTGAAACATTTATTTTTTCAACTCACGGTGGAGAATTGTTTGTTAAAAATTTAGAAAAATTTTTGCCACTTATTATAGATGAATTAGATTTTTATCCTATAACTTTTAACAAAATAACAACTCAAAAAATTCTTAATAAAATCTGCAAAAAAATTGATTATATCGAAGGCGATGAAATTGTAATTGAAAGCCATACTGAGTATCTTGCGGTTTGGGGAGAACTTTTAGCCAAAAGATTAAATGCTAAACATATAATATATCTTTTAGGTGAACATTTTGATGGATTGTCTGATTATGTATTTAAGTTTTTAGATTTTAAATATGGTCGCAAAGAACTTGCAAATATAAATAAAGTGGCTATGCAAAGAATGTTTGCCCCATATAAAAACTTATCTGAAGAAGATTGTTTCTTTTTACAAGCAAGACTTGGTGTGCCAGTTGAAGATATTGAAATTTCAAGTGAATTGGTAGAAAAGTGTAAAGATAAAAAAGTAATTGGAGTTATTGGCAGGGGCGATAAAAATTATGTTTTCGAGTCTGTAAAAATTGTTTGTGAATTCGCCGAAAAACATACAGAAGAAAAATTTGTTTTATTAGTCGTAGGAAGTATCGTACCAGGTATTTCTGAAGAAATTAAAAGTTATGTAGAATCTTATCAAAATGTAGATTTAATGCTTATAGGTGATCAATTTCCAATACCGAAGAAATTACTACATCTTATGAACGTTGCTTTTGCAGCAGCGGGCTGTGTAGCGCCACCTTATTATGAAGAAATCCCTACTATCGTAATGAATGTTTATAATAATAAACCTATTGGTGTTATGGGTTATGATACTCTCGTAACGGTGTCTAAAGAACAAAAATCGAAAAATAATGCAGATTATTATCTTGAAGAAATTATTTATGGTAATTTCATAAAAGAAAATGAATATACAGCGCCAGAACCGATTGATTTTAATGCGGCTTATGAAAAACATTTTGATTTTATTAACAATTCTTGTGATAAAAAAGAATACTATGATTTTTCAAATATGAGCGCAACTAAAAAAGATAAAATATTTTCTATTCTTTATAAAATCGGTGGCGTAAAACTGATTAGATTATTAAAAAAATTAAAATCAAAAATATAGAAAGGGAAGCAATGAGTAAAAAGTATATTTTGTTATCAAGTTTCGTTTTTTCCATTGGTGGTGGTCAGATTTATTGTAAAAACAAATCTGAATTTTGCCAGAGTGCAGGGTATGAAACTTATGTGTTTTCAACTAAATACGGAAAAATCGAAATTGAAGCGCTAAAAAAATATGCAGATTTAATTTGTGAAGAATTATCTTTAAATCCTTATTGCTTGTCAAATAAAAAAGTAGAATCTATTATAGATTGGTTTTGTGAAAAAATTGATTATAAATTAGACGATGAAATCATAATTGAAAGCCATACACCTTTTCTTGCAATATGGGGTGAAGTGCTTTCAAAGAGAATAAATGCAAAACATATTGTTTATTTATTGGGCGAAGATTTTGCAGGAATAGAAAAATATGTTGTTGAATTTTTAAGGTTTAAATATAATCGAAAAGAATTAGCATGTATCACCGAAGAAGTTATGAAAAAACTTTTTGAAGACTGTAATAGTTTTTATAGTTTAAATGCTGCTTTAGGTAATCCTGTTGAAGATATAGAAATTTCTGATTGCTATTTTGAAAAAACAGAAGGAAAGATAGTAATTGGTATAATTGGCAGAGGAAAAAAACCTTATGTTTTTGAATCTGCGAAAAAAGTTTTTGAGTTTTCTCAAAATCATCTTGATGAACAATTTGCTATTTTGTTTGTTGGTGGAATTGATAAAGCTTTGCAAAAAAGCATAAGAAAAATTGCGAAAAATTATAGCAATGTTAGTTTGATTTTTGCAGGAAAACTATTTCCAATTCCTGAAAAGATGCTAAAACTTATGAATATCGCAATTGCTGGTGCTGGTTGCGTAAAGCCACCATATATAATAGGAATTCCAACAATTTCGCTTGATGTTTATGATAATGAAGCAATTGGTGTTTATGGGTTTGATACAACTGTAAAATTAAAAAGAGAAGAAAATAATAATGTCAAAGTTGTAGACTATTTAGAAAACATTTTATATGGCGATTTTTTAGAAAAAAATAGTTGTGAAATTATAGAAACAACAGATTATAAAGAAGAGTATAAAAAGCATTTTGAGTTTATCAAAAATTCTTGTGAAAATATTGAGTTTTATAAATTTGATAATGTTATGTTATCAAAAAAAGATAAATTAATGTCTTTGCTTTATAAAATCGGTGGAGTAAAACTTATAAAAGTATTAAAAAATCAAAAAACATTTTTAAAATAAGATTACGAGGTTATTAAATGGCGGAAAGTAATTTAAAACAAAAAACGCTTGCCGGATTTTTCTGGCGTCTTGCTGAAAGATTTGGACTTCAAGCGGTTTCGTTTATTGTAAATATCATTTTAGCGCGAGAATTAGGCGAAGATGCATTAGGTACAGTTGCACTTATTCTTGCTTTTACAGAAATACTTCAGGTGTTTATTGATAGTGGTATGGGCAATGCACTTATACAAAAGAAAAATTCTGATGATATAGATTTTTCAACAGTATTTTATTTTAATTTGGTTGTTTGTATTGTTTTGTATGCAGGTTTATTCTTTGTTGCTCCTTATTTGCAAGGCAAATATGAAGGTCTATCTGCTTATATACGAGTTCTTGGTTTAACGCTTGTTGTTTCGGGGCTCAAGAATATTCAAATTGCTTATATATCAAAAAAATTGCAATTTAAAAAGTTTTTCTATTCAACAATGCCTGCGGTTTTGATTTCAGGTGCAGTTGGTGTTGCAATGGCATATATGGGATTTGGCATTTGGGCACTTGTTGCTCAACGTCTTTTAAACACATTTTTTAGTACAATGATTATGTGGTTTACTGTGAAATGGAAACCAAAATGGGTGTTCTCTTTTAAAAGACTCAAGAGCTTGTTTTCTTATGGTTGGAAGTTGTTCTGCTCATCGTTGATTGATAGGCTTTATAATGAATGCAGAACAATTCTTATAGGTTTAAAATATCAAAAGGCCGATTTAGGACAGTATGACCAAGGTCAAAGAATACCTAAAATCATTGCTTCGAATTTAAATGCTTCTATTGATGGCGTTTTGTTTCCGGCAATGAGTAGGGAGCAAGATAACCGTGAAAAAGTAAAATCAATGACTCGCCGTTCAATCAAAACAAGTTCATGTATTTTGTGGCCTATGATGATGGGTTTGGCGGCAGTATCATTTCCATTGTTGCAGTTGCTTTTGGGCGAAAAGTGGGATATAAGCGCAGTTGCTTTTTATATGAGAATTTTCTGCATCACATATGCTTTTTACCCTATTCATACTGCGAATCTTAATGCAATCAAAGCAGTTGGCAGAAGTGATATTTTCTTAAAACTTGAAATAGCTAAAAAGGTAGTTGGCTTGTCAATTTTGTCAGTTACTTTCTTTATAAATGTTCAGGCAATTGCAATTGGTATGTTGTTAGGTAATATTGCGAGTGGCATTATCAATGCGTTTCCTAATAAAAAATTGCTTAACTATTCATATCTTGAGCAAATAAGAGATATTTTGCCAAGCATGGCAGCGTCCGTATTTATGGCGGCTATTGTTTATGTTATGCAATTTATTTCGCTTCCTACAATAGTGTTGCTCGGCCTTCAAGTAATTGTAGGTGCTGTTGTTTATGTTGGCATTTCTTACATATTTAAGTTAGAAGCATTTATGTATGTTTTTGAAATGGTTAAAAAGTTTTTAATCAAATTTTTGAAAAGTAGAAAAGGCGAAAATTAAAAGAAAGGGAATTTAAGTTGAAAATTTCTAAAAAAGCGAGTCAAATTGAAACTTCGCTTACACGACAGTTTTTTGACATCGCAAAGCAGTTTGATGATGTAATAGACTTAACATTGGGTGACCCTGATGTTATGCCGAATATTAAAATAAGACAAGCCGCTTGTGATGCAATAATGCAGGGCAATACCCATTATTCATCAAATGCAGGCATTGCTGATTTGCGCAAAGTTTTGTCAAAACACATTAAAAATGAATACAACCAAACTGTCGACCCTGAAAGCGAAATAATGGTTTCGGTTGGTGGAATGGGTGCGTTATATATTTCGGTTGCTTGCCTTGTTGACGAGGGCGATGAGGTAATCGTTTTAGCGCCTTACTATGTTAATTATATTCAAATGATTAAATTAGCAGGTGGCGTGCCAGTTGTTGTAAACACTTCGGAAGAAAACGGATTTATTCCAACAAAAGAGCAAATTGAAAATGCAATTACTGATAAAACAGTTGGTATTATTTTAAACACACCTTGCAACCCAACTGGCGTTGTTTTAAATGATGAGATTTTAGATGATATTGCCGACATTGCAATTAAAAATGATTTAACTGTAATTTCTGATGAAGTTTATAGTTATTTGATTTATGAAAACAAAAAACACAGCAGCATTTTTACAAGAAATGGAATGCGCGAGCGTACAGTTTTGATTGATAGTTTGTCAAAACGCTTTTCAATGACAGGGTATAGAGCGGGTTATGCGGTAGCACCTGCCGAGTTTATTGACTGTATGACAAAAATGCAAGAAAACATTTCTGCTTGCACACCACTTCCTTCACAATATGCTAGTATCACTGCTTATGAAGAATGCGTAACTGACAAGTCAATGCTTGAAGTTTTTGAAGATAGAAGAAATTACATTGCAAATGCAATTAATAAAATTGAAGGTCTTTCTTGCAAAAAGCCAGATTCAACATTCTATCTTTTTGTTAATATCAAAGAGTCAGGTCTTACATCGCTTGAGTTTGCCGAAAGGTTGTTAAAAGAGCAACACGTTGCGGTAGCCCCAGGCAAAACTTACGGCGAAAATTATGATGATTATATTAGAATTGCATTTACATTAGAAAAAGAGAAGTTAGAAGAAGCAGTTTTAAAAATTGCTGAGTTTATGAAAAATATTTAGGTTTATATATAAAGAGAGTTTTATGAAAAAGTTATTATTTTTAGGTGGCACAATGCAACAAATTCCTGCCATAAAGCACGCAAAAGAGCAAGGAATTTATGTGATAACCTGTGACTATTTAGAAGAAAATCCAGGGCATAAATTTGCAGATAAATATTATAATGTAAGCACAACCGATTTAGATGGTGTTTTGGCCGTTGCTAAAGAAGAAAAAATTGATGGTATTGTTGCTTATGCTTCAGACCCGTCTGCACCAACTGCTGCTTATGTTGCAGAAAAATTGAATTTACCAGGCAACCCTTTTGAATCTGTGAAAATCTTAACACAAAAAGATTTGTTTAGAGATTTTCTTTTGAAAAACGGCTTTAACACTCCAAAAGCAAACGGCTATACTTCATTTGAAGAAGCAAATGCAGAAATTGATGAATTCAAACTTCCTGTAATGGTAAAACCGGTTGACTCATCAGGAAGCAAGGGCGTTGTTAAAGTTTGTGACAAAGCTGAATTGAAAGCGGCAGTTGAAGAAGCACTTGTTTATTCAAGAAACGGCAGATTCATTGTTGAAGAGTTTATTGTTAAAAAAGGTTACCAAATTTCAGGTGACGGCTTTTCGGTTGATGGAAAATTGGTTTTCACAAGTTACGGCAACGAGTTGTATTCAACTAATTGTAACTGCACTCGTGATTATGTTGCGCTTGGCGAATTTTGGCCTTCAAAATTAACAGAAGATGAGAAAAAACGCGTTGATGATGAACTTCAAAGATTAATTACGGCGCTTAATATGAAAACCTGCGCTTATAATATTGAAGTAATCATTGATGAAAATGATGATGTTTATGTGTTGGAATTAGGCCCTAGAAATGGTGGCAGTTACATTCCACAACTTATACAATACGCTACCGGCGTTGATATGATTGATTACACCTTGCGTGCAGCTTTCGGCGAAGATTGTAGTGGTCTTGAAATGGCTGAAACAAAGGGATGTTTTAGCAATTATATGATTTTAAGTGAAGTTGACGGAGAATTCAAAGAACTTTGGTTTGATGAAGAATTTAAAAAGAACAATCTTTTAGATGTTTATTGCACACACAAAGAAGGGGACAAAGTTTTTGCTTACAAAAACACAACTCATTCATTAGGCACAATCGTTTTCAAAGCAGAAAATGAAGATGAAATGAAAAAAATAGTAGAAAATATTAATGATTATTATAAGGTTATAGTTAAATGATAGATTTTGTTAGAATTACATCGGCACAAGAAATACATAATTTAATAACAGAATTTTTACCGCTTTTGCCTCATCTGAAAGAAAAGCAATCAGACCTTTTTGCTTTTTCTGAAAAGTTGTCAAAGTTTGCGGTTGTAGTTGCTGCAAAAAAAGACGGAGTTTACGCTTCGTTTGTTGTGTTTTACTCAAATGATAAAGAAACAAAATGCGGTTACTTTACATTGCTTGCAACAAAGCCAGAATTTCAAGGTCAAGGTCTTGGCAAGGCGTTGTATAATTACGGATTTGAAACAATGAAAAAAGACGGAATGGAAACAGCCCGTCTTGAAGTTGATTGCGATAATCCGATTGCAATTAAGTTAAATGAAAAAATCGGCTTCGTTTATGAAAGCGATACTGATAGAAATAGTATTTATATGAAAAAAGATTTAAAGGATTAGAATGAAAGAGTATCAAAGAATTATTTCAAAAGGTGTAATAAGTGAAGACTTTTTGAAAAGCGAAACAAGAGAAGATTTTCTTGTTGATGAAAAACGCAAGAAAATTTGGATTGTCGAACTTGATTTGCTTTTAGAGTTTGACAAACTTTGCAAAGAGCACAATTTAACATACTTTTTAATGCATGGTACTCTTTTGGGTGCTGTGCGACATGGTGGATTTATTCCTTGGGATGATGATATTGATGTCGTAATGCCAAGAAAAGATTACAACAAGTTTTTATCTCTTTGTGATAAATTACAAGAACCTTACTTTTTGCAAACACCAATTACTGATAAAGAATCAGGCTTTTCAATAGCAAAGTTTAAAAATTCAAACACCACTTGTGTTAATGAATTGTTTAAATATCAAGATATGAATTTTGGCATTCACATTGACATTTTGCCACTTGACAATTTTGTTGATGAAGGCGCTCAAGAGCGTTATCAAACCATTAATAGTTTGAATATTGACGCTTCAACTTATATGAGAATGAAACACCCAAATCTTGATGAAAAGAATCAGTTAAGGGTTAAAAATTATTCGGGCAAAACACCTAGTGAGATTTTTGAAACTGTCGAAAAAATTTCTTCGCAGTTTGAAGATATAAACACCGAAAAGGTAACGGTAGCACCGCTTACTTTATATCCGCTTAAAAACAGCGTGTTTAAGCGTGAAGATTTCAGTGAAAAAATAATGTGGAAATTTGAAGATTTCGAATTTCCAATTCCAATTGGTTACAAACGCCTTTTGACTGTTATGTATGGTGATTATGAAATATTGCCTAGCAAGGAAGAAAGAGGCACATGGCACAGTGGTGCTCACTTTGAACCAGATATGTGTTATAAAGAATATTTAGAGAAAAATAGATAAACAAAACTATTTTGAAAGGATATTAAAATGATTAATGTAACTCGTTCTTCAATGCCAGAATTTTCTGAGTATTGTGAAGAAATTAAAGATATTTGGGAGTCAAAATGGCTTACTAATAACGGTGTAAAACACAGAGAGTTAGAAGAAAAACTTTGTGATTATTTTAAAGTTGATAACACAACGCTCTTTGTTAATGGCCATTTAGCACTTGAAATGGTTATTGATGCAATGGATTTAGAAGGCGAAGTAATTACAACTCCATTTACATTTGCTTCAACAACCCACGCAATTGTCAGAAACGGTTTAACACCTGTTTTTTGTGATATTAATCCTGATGATTACACAATTGATGCAGAAAAAATTGAAGCGTTGATTACAGATAAAACATCTGCAATTATTCCTGTTCATGTTTATGGCACAATTTGTGATTACAAGAAAATTGAGCAAATAGCAAAAAAACATAATCTTAAAGTTATTTATGATGCGGCTCACGCTTTCGGTGTTCAAATTGACGGCATCGGCGCTGGCGATTTAGGTGACGCTTCAATGTTCAGTTTCCACGCAACAAAGGTGTTTAACACAATTGAAGGTGGCGCGGTTACATATAAAGATGAAAGTTTAAAGACAAAACTTAATAACCTTAAAAACTTTGGTATTAAAAATGCAGAGTCAGTTGAAGCAGTTGGTGGCAATGCAAAAATGAACGAGTTTTCAGCAGCAATGGGGCTTTGCAATTTAAGACATATTGATGAAGAAATTGCAAAGCGTAAAGTTGTTTATGATAGATATATTGAGCGTCTTGACGGTGTAAAAGGCATTAAACTTTTAAAGGTTAAAGAAAACACAAAACCAAATTATGCATATTTTCCAATTGTGTTTGACGGCTTTAAATACAATCGTGATGAAATTGATGAAAAACTTCGTGAAAATGACATAATCGCAAGAAAATATTTTTACCCAATCACAAATACTTTTGATTGTTATGACTATGATGCGGCTAAAACACCAGTAGCGCTTGACATTTCTAAAAAGGTTTTAACAGTACCTATGTATGCAGGTTTAACGATAGAAGAAGTAGATAAAATCTGCGGTATTATTTTAGGAGATTAAGTTTATGAAGAAAATTTTTGTAACAGGCGCAGCAGGTTTTATCGGCGCAAATTTAGTGCTTGAACTTCTTCGCTCAGATGAAACCTTTGACATCATCGGCATTGATAATATGAATGATTATTACGATGTTTCATTAAAAGAACATCGTTTGCAAAAAATTGAAGAATTGGTTTGCACAACAAATGACAAATGGGAATTTGTTAGGGGTAGCATTGCTGATAAAGCACTTATAGATAGCATTTTTGAAGAGCACAAACCAGACATTGTTGTAAATTTTGCAGCACAAGCAGGCGTGCGTTATTCAATTGAAAATCCAGATGTTTATATTGAATCAAACTTAATTGGTTTTTATAACATTTTAGAAGCTTGTAGAAACAACCCGGTTGAACATTTGGTTTACGCATCATCTTCAAGTGTTTACGGCTCAAATAAAAAAGTGCCTTATTCAACAGATGATAAGGTTGACAACCCAGTTTCACTTTATGCTGCAACCAAAAAGAGCAATGAGTTAATGGCTCATGCTTATTCAAAACTTTACAACATTCCATCAACCGGTCTTCGATTCTTTACAGTTTACGGCCCGGCAGGTCGTCCTGATATGGCTTATTTCGGCTTTACAAACAAACTTTTAAAGGGCGAAACAATCAAAATTTTCAACTTTGGTAATTGCAAACGTGACTTTACCTTTGTTGATGATATTGTTGAAGGTGTAAAACGCGTTATGTTTAAAGCACCTGAAAAACAAAACGGGGAAGACGGTTTGCCAATTCCACCTTACAAGGTTTATAACATCGGTAACAACAACCCTGAAAACCTTCTTGATTTTGTTGACATTTTGCAACAAGAGTTGATTAGAGCAGGCGTTTTGCCACAAGATTATGACTTTGAAGCACACAAGGAACTCGTGCCAATGCAACCAGGTGATGTACCTATAACATTTGCTGATACATCAGCACTCGAAGCTGATTTTGGATTTAAACCATCAACATCTCTTCGCGAGGGACTTAGAAAATTCGCGCAGTGGTATAAAGAATATTATGAAATTTAATTTTAAAGAATGGTTTGAAAAAATCAAAGAATTCATAAAGAATTTAACACCAAAACAGAAAATGTATATATCCATCGGATTAGTTTTGGGATTTATTCTTGTTAATTCAATGCTTAATGGAGATATTTCTTTTTGGATTTCAAAGATTCCTCAAACGCTATACCAAAGTGTTATCCCTTATGGAAAATTCCCGCTTATTGATGATTTTTTGATAAACCATATAAGAAAATTTGCGCATTTTCTGGAATATATGATTTTTGGAATTTTAGTTTCAAAATATTATTTGTTTAAAAAAAGAAGTGTTTTGAGATTGATAAATTCTGTGTATATTGTTTTGTCAATAGCATTTATTGATGAAACAATTCAATTAATATCAAAAAGGCAGTCATTAGTGTCAGACATTTGGCTTGATTTATTTGGTGGAATAGTAGGTATATTAGTTTATTTGATTTTCAAATATTATAAATTTATGAAAAATAGCAGAAATAAATATTAAGGAGATTTATATGAGTGAATTTAATATAAATAAAAATTCATTTGACTGGTTGAGAATCATAGCGGCAATGTCTGTATTGTTTTTGCATTTTACAAGCAATATAGTCCAAGGATTGCCTAGTTATCTTTCGCCGTATACATATTTTAATGGAGTTACAATATTCTTTGTTATAAGTGGTATTTTAATACCTTACTCTTTTGAAAGAACAGATAATGCAAAAAAGTTTCTTAAGAAAAGAATTGTTAGAATTTATCCTGGGTTATGGTTTGCTGTTATTGTTAGTACAATAATAATTTTTATTTTATATGGTGTTCCGGCTATTAAAGATGGAATTGCATATTTTGTAACACAGTTTACGTTTTTAAGGTTTTATACAATAGACTGGCTAAGAGGTTACGGAGTTGGGTGCCCAAATGGTGCACTTTGGACATTGTTTGTCGAATTTCAATATTATATTTTTGTTTGTCTATTTTACCCATTTATGAAAAATAAAAAGAACTCATATTGGTTAATTGCTGTTTTAGTTTCTTGTTTGTTAAATGTTTTACCTTATTCAATGAGAAATATAATACCAGAAGTAGCTGGGAAATTTTATGGGCAATTATTGCTACCATATATGTGGATTTTTGTTTTAGTAATGTTTATTTACAAAGAAAGAGACAAAATAATTCCTGCTTTAGTTAAATATTATTGGGTAGTTTTTGGTTTGTATGTTGTGTGTTTAGTTTTACAACAAACTACTTCTATAAAGTTCTTTGGTTTTTCAGGTAAAACTATAACAGTGTTTTCCAATACTATTACGATTACTGAAATAGTGTATATTTTATTGATAATAGCAACCGCTTTTAAGATAAAAACAAAAAGATGGAAAGTGGATTTTTCTTATCCTATTTATTTGTTCCATTATATTTTTATTAATATTGCAGTGCATTTAAAATTTGAAAATACAATCGTCTCGTTATTATTTGTTATTGGTGGCTCTTTAGTTTTATCGGCTGTTTATGTTTATTTGGTAGAACCACGAGCACTAAAGTTTTTGAATAAAATATTTAAATTGCAAAATTAATTTCAAGGAGAAAAGTTTATGAAAATTGCAGTAGCAGGCACAGGTTATGTAGGCCTTTCAAATGCGGTGCTTTTAGCACAAAATCATGAGGTTTGGGCAGTTGATATCATTCCTGAAAAAGTTGATATGATTAACAATAAAATCTCACCAATTGTTGATAAAGAAATCGAAGAATATTTAGCAACAAAAGAGTTGAATCTTACTGCAACAGTCGATGATGAAGAAGCGTACAAGGATGCAGAATATATAATTGTTTCAACACCAACTAACTATGATGTTGAGAAAAACTTTTTTGATACATCATCTGTTGAATATGTAATTCAAAAGGTTATGAAAGTTAGCCCTGAAGCAATGCTTGTTATCAAATCAACAGTGCCAGTTGGTTTTGTTGAAAATATGATTGAAAAATATGGCGTTAAAAATATACTTTTCAGCCCGGAATTCTTGCGTGAAGGCAAAGCACTTTTTGACAATCTTAACCCTTCAAGAATTGTTGTTGGTGTGCCAAAAATTTATACTGAACTCAAGCCAAAAGCAGAAGAATTCGCAGCACTTTTAAAAGAGGGTGCAGTAAAGAAAGATATTGACATTCTTATTACTTATACAACCGAAGCAGAGGCAATCAAGCTTTTCGCTAATACATATCTCGCCCTTCGAGTATCATTCTTTAATGAGCTTGATACTTATGCTGAAGTTCGTGGTCTTGATACAAAACAAATTATTGAAGGCGTAAGTTTAGACCCAAGAATTGGTGGGCATTATAATAACCCATCTTTTGGTTATGGTGGCTACTGTTTGCCAAAAGATACAAAACAATTGCTTGCAAACTTTAGAGATGTTCCAAATGACATCATCGGCGCAATTGTTGAGTCTAACAGAACTCGTAAAGATTTTGTTGCAGACCAAGTGTTAAGAAAATGTGGTTTTTATGATGAAAACGGCGTGTCAGACTTTGCAAATGCTTCTAAATATACAGTTGGTATCTACCGCCTTACAATGAAATCAGGCTCTGATAACTTCCGTCAATCATCAATCCAAGGCGTAATGAAACGCATTAACGCAAAAGGCGTTACAGTGTTAGTTTACGAGCCAACACTTAAAGATGCAGAATTCTATGGTAGCGAAGTTGTAAGAGATTTGGAAGAGTTCAAATCTCGCAGTAACGTAATCGTTGCAAATAGAAATGATGAATCTTTAGCAGATGTTAAAGAAAAAGTTTATACTAGAGATCTGTTTTCTAGGGATTGAAAAAGCAAAAAAAACAGGAGTTTAAAACTCCTGTTTTTTAAAAAATTATTTATTTGTTAGTAAATCAATAGTGTACCTAGCACATTCGGAAATATACTGACCTTTTATAGTTATTATAACAGGTTGTCTAAGTAATGTTGAATCTTTGATTTTTATAATTTTAAGGTTTTGGTTCAAAGTTTTGTTTTTTATAAATTGTAACGGCAAAAGAGTTGCTCCAACACCTTGACAAGCCATCTCCCAAGAAGTTGTAAGTGTTACAACTTCTGCTACAATATTAGGAGTTATATTTGCTGTAACACAAAGATTTTCAAACAATTTTCTTGTTTCTTGATTAGGACCAATAACAACAAAAGGCAAATCTTTTGTTTCTGCGAAAGTGATTTCTGTTTTTTCCTTTAATGGTGTGTTTTCAACAATATCGTTATGAACAACCAAAACCAAATTGTCACTCTCAATAGGTGTAACATCAAACAGAGATTCGTCTACTGGAAGGTTGACCATAGCAAAATCAAAGTTTCCATCGGTCGCTTCTTTTTTGAGCGTTTCAACGCTCGCCTCGTGAAGTTTAACTCGAATTCCAGGATATTTATCTCTTACTTTTTTAATAACGGGTGGAAGAAGATAAGAACTTCTAAAAGAACTCATTCCTATAACAAGATTTCCGAGATTACCATTTTTAAATTGCTCCATAGAACGAAGCAATTGCTTTTCGTTATAAATGATATCTTTTGCATATCTAATGAAATATTCACCTGCAGCGGTTAAAGTGGTTGAAGAATTGTTTCTGTTGAAAAGGGAAGTTCCAATTTCTTTTTCTAAACTTAATATTTGTTTGCTGAGTGCAGGTTGAGTTATATTAAGCTTTTCAGCAACTAATGAAAAACTACCGATTTCTGATAAAAGAATAGCATATTGCAATTGACGAGAATTCATATTTTTTATCCAATCTATAAAAATATTCTATATTAAGAATAACATTTATACTTAATAAATGCAAGCAAAAAATTTTCTTGACATTTTTAGAAATAAAGCATATAATATAACCTATAAGTAATGAAGGTTATAACTAAAGAGAAATCTGTTAACAGAGAAAGGGTGACCTTTGTTGAATTTAAAAGGAAAAAAACTGCTTATAATTGGCGGTGCTTTTCAACATTGTAAATTAGTTGAAGCTGCAAAAGAATTAGGTGTAATTACTTATGTAACAGACTATTTGCCGGTTGAAAAGGCGCCAGCAAAACAATTAGCCGACAAGTATTTTATGCATAATATTGCAGATATTGACGACATTGTTGATATGTGTAAGAAAGAAGGAATAGATGGTGTTATTTCAACTTCCTTAGATGCTTGTCAGATTCCTTATTATGAGGTTTGCAATAAATTAAATGTGCCTTGTTTTGGTACTAAAGAGCAGTTTCATATTTTGACAGACAAAACAGCGTTTAAAAAGTGTTGTGTAGAAAATGGTGTTGATGTCATTCCTGAATATCAAGTTTCTGATTTTGAAAGTGAAGATATTTGCAACAGCAAAGTTGTTTTCCCAATACTTATAAAACCTTGTGATTCTCGTGGGTCACGAGGCCAATCTATATGTAATTCATATGATGAGGCAAAAAAAGCAATAGATTTTGCTATGAGTGAAAGTGCAAGTGGCAAAGTAGTTATTGAAAAATATATGGGACAAGCAAATGATTTTTCGATGACTATTCTCGTGATTAATGGTAAAGCATATCCTTTTAGAACTGTTGATAGAATTTTAGGAAATTATGAAGATGGACTTGATAAATTGGCAGTTGGCTCTGCTTCGCCATCGATCTTCACAGAAGTTTATATGGAAAAAGCACATAAAAAAGTTGAAAAGTTAATTAGCGCTATAGGTCTTGAAAATGCACCATTTTTTATGCAAGGATTTGTAGATGGTGATAAAGTTAGATTTTATGACCCTGGCCTTCGACTCCCTGGTGGAGAATATGAAAGAATGTTTGAAAGCGTTTTCAATAAAAACTTGTTGTATCCGCTAATAGAGTTTGCGTTGACAGGTGAAGTGTTAAAATATAACAATTTGATGAATAAAAACGATGTCTTTTTAAACGGTAAGAGTGTAGCGCAAGTATTACCAACTTTAAAAGTAGGGAAAATAGCACAAATTATTGGATTAGAAGAAATTAAAAATCATAAAAATGTTGTTTCTGTTTTTGATAGATTTTGTGTGGGTGATGAAATTTTACCAACGCATAATGTTAACCAACGTTTTGCTGAAATTGATATTGTATGCGAAAACGATGAGAAAATGGCTGAAATCGTAAAATGGATTTACCAAACATTAAAAATTACAGACGAAAATGGCGATGATATGATAGTTTCAAAAATCAATCCAGAGTATTATATAAATCGCAATTTTAATAAATAAGGAGAAAAAATATGCCAGTAGAATTAGGTTATCTTTTGATAGTTTTTGTTGTCGCAATTATTGGTTTTTCAATTATTAAAAGACCTTTGTATGAGTGTATGATTGCGGCTTTTGTGGCATTAGTAGCTGTTACAGGTACTTGGTCAAATATTGGAACTTATATTTGGGAAGCAATGATTGAATCAAGTTTGTATGTAATTATAGTGTTTGTTGTTTCAGCTGCTTTGCTAGCAAAAACGACAATAATGGATGATTGCATTGCAATAATTCTTTCTATTTTTGGTCGTTTTAGAGGAGGCGCCGGTTTTGTTGCAATTATCGGTAGTACTTATATGGGTTCGCTTTCAGGTTCTGGTCCTGGTAACGTTGCGACAACAGGTGTGTTTACAATTCCTGCAATGAAACATTCAGGATTTCCACCGCATCTTGCTGCAAACGTTGAAGCACACGCAAGTACAATGGGAAATATGATTCCACCTGCGGGTATGATTGCAATTGCTTTTGCTGCGCTTGACCTTTTGTATCCAAACACTTACACAATGTCGCAGTATTGGATGCTTTTGTGGGGAATAGCGATTTGGTTTATTGCACAGAGAATTTTGACATTATATTTTATGTGTCGTTATTACAAAGTGGAACCAATGAAAAAGGAAGAAATTCCTGGTGTGAAACAATCATTAAAAAAAGGTTGGAAAGCAATCTTTTTGCCTGTAATTGTATTTTTACCGTTTTATTTAACAAATAGTTTTAATGACTTTTTTGTTTCAAGACTTGGTGAAGCAGGAGCAAAAGCGTTTTCAGGAAGTATATTATCATTTATTCCTTCGTTGATTGTTCTTTGTGGCGTGTTGTTGTCTGATAAAGCAACAATTAAAAAAATGACAATTAAATTTGATTACATCTCTATTTGCAAAGATATGAAAAGCGTTGTTCCAACTTCATGTCTTGTGTTATTTGCTTATTTCGTAAGCAATTTACTTGAAGATATTGATGTTGGTACAGCGATTGGCGACTATATTAGCAGTTTTAATCTTCCTTTGATTGCTGTTGCATTGATTTTGCCTTTGTTTACAGCGATTTTAGGTATGCTTATTCCTGGTTCTACTCAAATTAAAATTTTTGGTGGAATTATAATTTCGGTTGTTGCTGCGGCAGGTGGCAATCCAATGATGGCAGCAGCAATGCTTCCGTGCATTTGCGGTGCAATGCATGGTGTAACACCACCATATTGTGCTTGTGTTTATACGGGAATGGGTATTGCTAATTCAGAACTTGGCCCTACATTAAAGAATTGTTTTGTTTGGATTTTTATTCATTATATTCTTTCTGTTGTAATGATAATGGGTTGGTTGCCGGTTTACGGACTAATATAATAGGAGGAAATAGATATGAGAGAAAAGATATATAAATTTCTTAATAAACTTTATGGTATTCTTATGACTATATCCTTCTTTGGCGGTGCAATTCCGCTTGTAGCATATATTATTGCTATGATTATTGGTGGTACCATAGGTGAGTCTATTGCAGTTTTCTTTTCAGATGTATTTTATCTTTATGTGTTTGCTCTTGCTTCAATTGCTGTTGTGGTAGGGTTGATTGCAATGTATGTTGGTAAAGAAGAAGGATTATCTGTAAAAAGTTTTGAAAAAACCGATCAAAAAAGCAAATGAAACAAAAAAGCGTTCGTTTTAAACGAACGCTTTTTTTGTAACTTTTTTAAACAAATAAGTTAGTTTTATGTTATGGTGTAATCTTGTAAAAACCAAAGTGAAAAAAACACAAAAACCAATGAAAATTTTACGAGCGATTACCAAATATACCCTTGATTATTATTGGATTATATTGTATAATTTACTTAATAGTATGTACAATGGATTATTGTGCGTGCAAATTTTAAAAAACAGGAGATGGTACCAATGAAGAAAATTTTAGCTGCAGTGTTGGCAATGTTAATGATTATTAGCATTATTCCAATGTCTGCAATGGCAGCAACAGTTGATTTTGATTTATCAAAATCCAACACAAATTATTACAGTATTGTTGAAAAAAGCGACTATGTTTTAGCACCAGGTGCTACTGAAACAGAACTCGTTGTTAACAACAAGGCAGGTAACCACAGAAACGTTATTCACGCGGTTGAGGTTGACCTTAAAAACGAAAACATTTCGTTAATGCCTACATATAAAGGTATTTCTGATGATATCGACCTTTATGATGAAAGCAACTGGGGCACACAAGTTATGTCTGAGCAATTGGCTCACATTGAAAACAACTTGGGTCTTAACGTAGTTGCAGGTATGAATGTTTCACTTAGTTGGGGATTTGACCATCCGTTTGCTCTTCTTATCTATAAGGGCAAAGTTCTTTATGATGACAGAACTGCTTTGAATGCAAGTGGTGGCCCATTATATATAGAAAAAAATTCAGACGGTCTTCCTCAAAACGCTATTTTTGTTATCAAAAAAGATGGTACAGCCGAATTTCGTGATTTCCATGCTAAATTAACCGGCGACGAGTGGATGGCTCAAGATGTTTGTATGGGTTGGTTAGTTAAAGATGGTAAAAATCTTTATAAAACAGAAAATCATACTTCAGGACAAGCACCACGTTCAGTTATCGGTATCAAAGCCGATGGCTCAGTTGTGTTGATGCAAAACGACGGACGTCAAGCACCATATTCATCAGGTTTCACATCTTATGAAATGGCTGAAATGATGAAGTCATTTGGTTGTGTAACCGCTGTTAACTGTGATGGTGGTGGTACTTCAACATTCCTCTCAAAACGTGCAGGTACAAATGAACTTACAATGAAATCAAGACCTTCAGATGGTGCAGAACGTGCAACTCTTCATGGTATTGCAGTTATTTCAAACGCAGTTTCTGATGGTGTTTTAAGCTCAGTTGTTGTAACTGCAAAGAAAACATCAATCGCTCCTGGTGGTAAAGTAACCCTTAACGCTTCAGGTATTGATGCAGCAGGTGGTCCTGCAGAATTGCCAGAAAACCTCGAATTCGTTGTTGAAGATGAAGAATTTGGCTCAATTGTTGATGGTAAATTTATCTCAAGCGGTAAATTTGGTAACGCAGTTATCAATGCAGTAATTGATGGCAAAATTTATGGTTCAATCACAATTAATATTCAAGCTCCTGAAAGAATTAGATTTGAAGATGATGCAGTTGAATATACTGTTAAAAATGCAACTGCAGGTCGAAGAGTTGAAC
Source organism: Acutalibacteraceae bacterium (assembly GCA_045649405.1). Taxonomy (GTDB): domain Bacteria; phylum Bacillota; class Clostridia; order Oscillospirales; family Acutalibacteraceae; genus RUG11462. The sequence goes on along the minus strand of JAZRPW010000007.1, from coordinate 63,477 downwards.
TCCCTGTAATGGGTTACATTGGTAACAAACCAATTGAAGTTTCAACAGATGATGTTACACTTTCTTGTAATGCAGAAGACGGTACAGTTGAAGGTTTTGAAGTAATTCCTAACTCAACTTATGCAGGCGGTAAAGAAATGACTGTTACTGCTACTTTGAATGCAGACCCATCTGTTAAAGCTACAGTTAAACTTCAAGTTTATAGCATTTCTGAAATTGATTTTGACTTTGATAATGCTCAATGTTCAAACTATCAAGAAAGAATTACAGAAACTACCACTACTACTACAACAATTTCTTGGTGTACAAAATGTAACAAAGAAGCAGGTACTATTTGTAAACTTCTTCACAGAAGCAGTCTTGAAAATAGAACTACCGAGAAAACCGAAACAAAAGTAATTCAAGAAGGTGTTGCAAAATCACTTGCTTGGAATAGAGATATGGAAGATGCAACTGAAGATACAGTTAATTCTTCATACGTTGTAACTGCTGACCCTAAGAAAAATGATTTCACACTTGAATATACATTTGGTATTGATACAACAAAAATTCCGCTTCCAAACGGTGTTGATTCTATTCTTAATATGGTAGATTCAGAAGGTAAATATGCAAACGCTTGGGAAACTATGTGTAGTTTGGCTCCTCGTATTACAACTGATACTTTAATTACCTTCAAAGTTCCTTTTGATAAGAAACTCAAAGTAGACCCAAGAGAAATCTTTGTTGTTTCTGACTGGTTTGAAATTGCTTCAGCAACTGTTGATTCAGATAATGTTCTTACTGTTAATGTTAGATGGAAAGTTCAATATTCAGCTTTTGACCCTGCTACTGAAAATCCAGTAATAGTTTGTGGTGGCGTTAAGGCAAGCGCTCCTGGTCTTGAAAGAAATCAAAATTATTCATTTGATGTTTCAGGCCAATTAGACTACCACATTTGTATGCTTACATCTACAGGTTATAAATATGGTGCTATGCTTGCTTTATACGGCGGTGGCGCTTATGAAAAATCACCAGAAGCACAAAGTGGTCAAAATGCTTCACAAGGCATTTATATGGATAAAGCAAAGGTAGTTACATTTAAAGACAAATACACTTTAGATACTACTTGGAAAACTGATGTTTGGGTAGGCGACTACTACTATGTAAACAATAAAGTTTTCACTAATGATATTAGATATGCAGTAGCAAAAGATGGTTCGAACGCATATTACTACTACAGTTTTGATGAAAACGGTAACGCTACACTTTATAATGGCAGACTTGAACATGACGACAAGATGTGTGATGTTGTAGATGGTGTTCCTGTCCCTGTTGCTCTCTTGTTTGAAAATGGATTTTACTATGTTGATGGTGAATTAGCAACTGGTGTATATCGTTTGCCAGAAGTTGGCGTAGAAAACCCAACAGAAGAACTTTGCTACAAAATTCAAGATGGTAAAATCGCCGGTACACATACAGGTCTTTACAATGATGAAGGCACATATAGATATTCATATCTTGGTAGATATGCTGCTGGCTGGCAAATGATTAAAGGCGAGTGGTACTACTTCGATGAAACAACTCTTGCAGCTCAAACAACTGACAGAGAGTTCCATGGTGCTGTAACTTTCAAATTCGAGAAAACTGGTAAATTAGTAAGTGGCGAATGGTCAAAAACAGATTATGGTTATAGATATTACTATGGTCCTGATTGCTACAGAGATACATTTGCAACAATCAATGCTAAAACATACTATTTCTATGATTCATTCCGTTATGAACAAGGTATCCATGTAATCAGAGGTGCTGTAGGTAACGATCCAATGGCATATGTATTCGGTGAAGATGGCGTTTATATCGGTGAATACAAAGGTAACGGTTTGATTGATACAACTGAAGGTAAATTCTACCTTAAAGATGGTGTTGCTCAAACAGGTCTTTACAATGTTAACGGCGACTTCTATTATTTCAACACAAGTTACGGTTATGCTTATACATACTGTTCATACAATGTAACAATTCTTAATGGTTGTGACTTCACACCAGGTACATACAAATTCGATGAAAATGGTAAAATCATTTCAAAGAATGGCTACATTGAAGAAAACGGTGTAACTTACTACTATGTAAACAGCGTAAGAGTTAAAAACGCTCTCGCTCAAGTTGGTGAAGACTACTACTTCTTCGGTTCAGATGGTCAACCAATTAAAAACACAAGATATTATGTTGCAACTTCAAGATGTAACCTTCCTGCAAAACAATATTACTATTTCGGTGAAGATGGTAAAGCATTGCAAGGTATTGTTAATGGCAAACTTTACATCAATGGACAGTTAGCGCCAACCGGTATTCACAAAGTAGGTGAAGACTTCTATTATAGCGAATCTGGTAAAGTTATCACAGCTAGAAGATACTACGCAAAAGTTTCAAACTGTGAATTAGCTGCAGCTGATTACTATCACTTCGGCGCAGATGGTAAAGCATTGCAAGGCGTAGTCAATGGCAAACTTTATGTGAATGGTCAGCCTGTAAAACGTGGTCTTACAAAGATTGGAGAAGACTACTATTATAGTGAATCTGGTACAGTAATCACAGATAGAAGATATTATGCAACAATTTCAAATTGTGACCTTCCTGAAAAAGAATATTATTTCTTTGGCGCAGATGGTAAAGCACTTCAAGGTGTTGTTGATGGTAAACTTTACATCAATGGTCAAATTGCAAAACGTGGTCTTACTGAATATAAAGGTGACTACTATTACAGTGAATCAGGAACAGTAATCACAGATAGAAGATATTATGCTACAATTTCTAATTGTGAACTTGCTGAAAAAGAATATTACCACTTTGGTGCAGATGGTAAAGCATTGCAAGGTGTTGTTGATGGTTATCTTTACATCAACGGTCAAATGGCTACAACTGGTTTAACTAAATTTGGTGAAGACTACTATTACAGTGAATCAGGTAAAGTTATTGTTGATAGAAGATACTATGCAGCAAAAACTAACTGTGAATTGCCAGAAAAAGATTACTATTACTTCGGTGTAGATGGTAAAATGCTTCAAGGTGTAATCGATGGCAAATTATATGTTTCAGGTAAATTAGCACCAACAGGTTTAACTAAATATGGTGAAGACTATTACTATAGTGAATCAGGTGAAGTTGTAACTGGTAAATATTATGCTAAATCAACAAACTGTGAATTAGAAGCAGGCGATTATTACTATTTCGGTGATGATGGTAAAATGCTTGAAGGCGTAGTTGATGGTTATTATTACTACCAAGGCAAACGTCTCCCAACAGGTCTTACAAAAATCGGTGAAGACTATTATTACATCGAATCAGGTAAAGCTATAACAGGCAAATATTATGCTTCGAAAACAAATTGTGATTTGGATGCAGGTGAATATTACTACTTCGGTGAAGATGGTAAAATGCTAAACGGTGTTGTAAATGGCTACTGCTATTTAGAAGGTAGATATGCTCCAACTGGTCTTATCCAAATTGGAGAAGATTACTACTATGTAGAAAGTGGTAAAGTTGTAACAGACCGTAAGTATTACGCAAAAGTTTCTAACTGCGATTTGCCAGCAGGCAAGTATTATTACTTTGATACTGACGGTACTTTCAAAAATGGTGTATACACTGAAGAAGATGGCATTTACTACTATGAAAGTGGTAAACGAGTATTTGCAGGTCTTGTAAAAGATGGCGATGATTTCTACTATGCTGCTGAAGGCGGTAAGTGTGTAACTAACAAGAAAGTTCTTTGTAGAAAATCAAGTTGTGTACTTCCTGTAAACCGTGAATTCACATTTGGTGCAGATGGTAAAATTGTTAAATAACCAATAATTCTTAAATCAAAAAAGCGTTCGTTTTAAACGAACGCTTTTTTTATATGAAATTGTTTTGGTTTGTATTAAATAATTGCCTTTTAAACAAACGAATATAATAATATAATCAAAAGTAAAACTGCACAAAAAACAGATGAATAAATTGTGCAGTTTTAAGTTTGTAAAAGGCAAAACTTCTCTTGAAAAAACGCTTTGAAAATGGTATAATCAAGGTGTAAATTAGTGTAGTTATGTCTTTGAATGATTACACTTTATTGGTTTACAAAAATATTTTCCAAGGAGTGGATGATTTTGAAAAAAATCACAGCAATAATGCTTGCACTTTTAATGGTTGTTAGCATTATTCCAATGTCTGCTTTGGCAGGCACAAATTATTCGTGGACAGTTGCTTCTACCAAAGAATCAACTATCGCGAAAGGCGTTACACAAACAGAAAATGTAGCGTACAATACAGAAGGTAACCGTGTTGCTTTCTACACAGTAACTGCAGATATCACAAGAGATGATGTTGATATTTATGCAAACTACTACAACAACCAATTAGAAGAACTTGGTATGCAAACTGTTATTGACCAAGCTCACGCAGCAGAGAAAAATCATGCTGATGTTCCTAACTACAAAGTTGTAGCTACTACAAATGCAGACTTTTATAATATGTCAACTGGTAAACCTATCGGTGTTCTTGTTATGGAAGGTACAGCAATTAGTGGTATGGGTACTTCTCGTTCTTTCTTCGGTATTAAGAAAGATGGTACTCCTATTGTTGGTAAAGCTGGTACATACGCTTCAGTTGCAGGCGAACTTCAAGAAGCAGTTGGTGGCGGTGTAGTAATGCTTTACGATGGTCAAGTTTTAGTAAACAATGACCGTACCTCAACTAATGCTATGTATCCTCGTTCAATCGCAGGTTACACTCCAGAAGGCAAAATTGTTCTTTTGGTAGCAGATGGTTCTCAACCACCTGTATCTTATGGTATGTCTTACTATGATGTAGCTCTTCAAATGCAAAAAATGGGCTGTACTTATGCTATCGAACTTGATGGCGGTGGTTCAGCTACAATGGCTACAAAAGCAGAAGGCGAAGATGAACTTTCAGTTTTGAACAACCCTTGTGATGGTGCTATGAGAACTGTTTCAAGCTCTTTGATGATTGTTTCAACTGCAGTTGCAGATGGCGCATTTGACCACGCTGCACTTGAAGCAGAAGAAACTTATGTAACTCCTGAATCTACTGTTAAAGTTTCGGCTGTAGGTGCTGATGCTGCAGGTGGCGCTGCTGATATCCCTGAAGATGTTTCTTGGCAACTTAAAGATGCATCAATGGGTACTGTTGAAGATGGCGTGTTCACATCTAACGGCAAAGTTGGCGATGCAGTTGTTCAAATGGTTTACAATGGCAATGTTGTTGGCGAAACAACAATCAAGGTTGTAATTCCTGAAGAAATTTCATTTGCTTATGATAATATCGTTGTTCCTTATGATAAAACTCTTGAGTTTACAGTTAGCGCAACTGTTAACGGTGGTGTTAACGATGTTAAATTAAAAGACGGCGATATTGAGTTTGCTTTATCTAATGCTGCATTAGGTACAGTTAATGGCAATAAATTTACTGCTTGCAGTGCTTCAACTGGTCTTACAACTGGTTCTGTAACTGCAAAATTTAAATATGATGAAACAAAAACTGATACTGCTACTTTAACATTCGGTAGAGGTTCTGAAATCGCTTATGATTTTGAAAATGATGATATTAGCGGTTTTGAATTCAAATCTGGTTATTTCCATAAAGACCCTAAATATGGTCGTTGGGCATTCGGTGAAGTATCTGTTGAAGGTAAAGAAACAGGCAGAGTTAAAAACGGCGAAAAATCTTTAGCTTTGGTAAATGATTATTCAAGAACCGGTAACATGGGTTGGAAGAGTCTTGCTCTTAAAGGTCTTAACATCGACTTAACTGATGCTGTTAGAGTTGGTTTCTGGATGTATGTTCCAAAAGAAGCTATTGGTATGTGTGAAGTTGACTTCAATAACAGTATTGTTGTAGATGATTTCTATTCAACAGTTCTTTCAGATGGATATGATGGTCAATGGTTCTATGTTTCATGTCCAGCTTCAAAATTAGGCGGAAAGTTAGATTCATTGTACTTCTATTGGGTTGATTCAGGCTTAGAGAAATATACAAACTATGCTTCAGAATTTACTGTATTCATTGATGACATCACTGTTGACTATTCTGATGCAGTTTCAGATAGAAAAATTCCTACATTTGTTAGCACAAGAATGTCATATGATGGTTTGAGTGATGCTGTTGCTATCAATGGTCAAACCGTTACTGAAAACGAACTTTTACTAATCGGTAGAGTTAGTGATGATACTGCTATTGATGCATCATCTGTTGAAATGTATATCGATGGTAATAAATTACCAGATGATATGGTTTCTTGCTCAAATGCAGGATTTATTTCAACATCTGAAAATATTACATTTGCTGATGGACCTCATGATGTAACATATGTAATAAGAGATTTAGAAGGCAACAAAGCAACTGCTACTCGCAGTTTCACTGTTGACACAGGTTCTGACCTTTCAACGGTGAAATTTGTTCCTCAAAATCCTAATGCAAAAGAAATTCCTATCGGTTCAGTTCAATGGTTCGATTTAGTTGCAACTGATATTGAAAAAACAGAGAAAATCACAACTACAATTAATCTTGATGGTACAAGCAATTGGGCACTTGAAGGTATGGAAGTTGCATACGGTTTTGAAGCAGAATATTCTGTTGATAAATTCACAAATGATGCAACTATCACTCTTACAAAAACAGGCGATGTTGAATTAACTGGTGAACAAGTTGTTGCTTCAATCCCAGTTAGAACATGGGTTTATAGAAACCATTTAGATTATCCTGATAATATTTATAATGGTACTGATACTGGTGACTCAATCGCTGCAAACACACCACATGCAATTTGGAAAACTGATGCTATTCGTAGAATTTCTATGATTATTAAAGTTGATGCTGGTAAAGTTGAATTTACAGATGGCACAACAAGTACATTCGCTTCAAAAGAAAGAGAAATTACTACAGAGTTGAAATTTCATAGAGATGAAACTCAATTAGCAGTTAACAAACCTATTATTGCAGCAAAATATGCGTTCCATGAGCATAAAGCAGTAGCAGTTGCAGATAAAGCAGCTACTTGTACAACTGCAGGTTACACAGGCAGAACAGTTTGTGCTGGTTGTAAATGTAATGATTACGTAACAGGTCAATGTGATGTAGTAGAAGGTTGTGGCTCAGTAGTTGATTGGGGCACAGTAATCCCTGCAACAGGTCATACATATGAAGTAAAAGATGGCGTTCTTAAATGTAAAGATTGCGACAAACTCTTTAACGGCGAACTTGATGGCAAAACATATGTAGATGGTATTGCTCTTGATGGCTGGGTAGGCGATAAGTACTACAAAGACGGCGCTATGTTCACAGGCGTAAAAGCAGTTGATGGCGTTTACTATGACTTTGGTAAAGATGGTAGTTCAAAAGGCGCTTTCACAGGTGACTTCACTGGTGAAGATGGCAAACATTACTATGCAAAACTTGGTGCACTCGTAGGCGGTTGGTTTACAATCAATGATGAGTGGTACTATTTCGATGAAACAACATTCGCAGGCATTTCAGGCGAAATGAAATTCTTTGATAAAGTAACATATACATTTGAAGATGGTCGCTTAACAAGCGGTGTTTGGTACGAAGATGAAATTGGTACAAAATACTACTATGGTCCAGATTGTTACAAAACTATCCTTGCAACAATCGATGGCGAACAATACTATTTCTCAAATGGTTATCTTTACGGAGAGGGTATTCACTGTCTTAGACTTTCAGCTGGTAACTCAGATGTTGTTGCTTATGAAATGGGCGAAAACGGCGCTATTATCGGCGAATATAAAGGCAATGGATTAATTACAACAGCAGAAGGTAAGTTCTATCTTGAAGATGGTATTGCACAAAGAGGTTTACACCTTATCGATGGTGATTACTACTACTTCCATACAATTTACGGCTATGCATATGTATATCGTAAATATGAGGTAGCTCAAACAAATGGTTACGACTTTACAGCGGGCACATACGAGTTTGATGAAGAAGGTAAAATCATTGATAAAAATGGTTACTACGAAGAAAAAGGCGTTAAATACTATTATGTAAATAATGTAAAAGCTAAAAACAAACTTGTAAAAATTGATGAAGATTATTACTATTTTGATGCAGATGGACAAATCTTCAAAGATGGTAAAGTGTATGTATATTCATCAGTTTGTGATTTACCTGCAAAAGCTAACTATCATTTTGGCGTAGATGGTAAAGCACTTCAAGGCGTAATTGATGGTAAGATTTATATTAATGGTCAATTAGCACCAACAGGTTTAACTAAATATGGCGAAGATTACTATTATAGCGAATCAGGTAAAATCATTGTTGATAGAAAATACTATGCAGCAAAATCAAATTGTGAACTTCCAGCAAAAGTATATTATAACTTCGATGCAGAAGGTAAGGCTCTTAAAGGTGTAGTTGATGGTAAACTTTATATCAATGGTGAATTAGCACCAACAGGTTTGACTAAGTATGGCGAAGATTACTATTATAGTGAATCTGGTAAAGTTATCGTTGATAGAAGATATTATGCAAAAGTTTCAAACTGCGATCTTCCTGCAAAAGATTATTATAACTTCGGTGCAGATGGCAAAATGCTTCAAGGTGTAGTTGATGGTAAACTTTATATCAACGGACAACCTGCAAAACGCGGTCTTGTAAAATTCGGTGATGATTACTATTATAGTGAATCAGGCAAAGTTATCGTTGATAGAAGATACTATGCTGCTATGACTAACTGTGATCTTCCTGCAAAAGACTACTACTTCTTTGGTCCTGATGGCAAAATGCTTCAAGGCGTAGTTGATGGTAAACTTTATATCAATGGTCAAATTGCACCAACAGGTCTCACAAAATACGGAGAAGACTACTATTATAGTGAATCAGGTAAAGTTATTGTTGATAGAAGATACTATGCAGCAAAAACAAATTGTGAATTACCTGCAAAAGATTATTACAACTTCGGTATAGATGGTAAAATGCTTCAAGGCGTAGCTGATGGTAAACTTTATATCGATGGTCAAATTGCACCAACAGGTCTCACAAAATACGGTGATGATTACTATTATAGTGAATCAGGTAAAGTTGTAACTGGAAAATACTATGCTAAAGTTTCAAACTGTGAATTAGCACCAGAAACATATTACTACTTCGGCGAAGATGGTAAAATGCTCGAAGGCGTTGCAAATGGCTATCTTTACATTGGTGGTCAATTAGCACCAACAGGTCTTACAAAATACGGTGAAGATTACTACTATAGCGAATCAGGTAAAATCATTGTTGATAGAAAATATTATGCTGCAAAATCAAATTGTGAATTTGCTGCAAAAGTTTACTATTACTTTGGAAAAGATGGTAAAATGCTCGAAGGCGTTGTAGATGGCTGTCTCTATATTGATGGTCAAAGAGCACCAACAGGTCTTACAAAATATGGTGATGATTACTACTATAGTGAATCAGGTAAGTTAGCAACAGGTAAATGTTATGCTAAAGTATCAAACTGCGATTTAGAAGCAGGTAAATACTATTATTTTGATGCTGATGGTAAATTCTGTAATGGTGTATATGCAGAAGAAGATGGCGTTTACTACTATGAATCAGGTAAACGTGTGTTTGCAGGTCTTGTAGAAGTAGATGGTTCATTCTACTATGCAGGTACAGGTGGTAAATGTTTAACAAGCACAAAACAACTTTGCTTAAAATCAAATTGTGTACTTCCTGAAGGAAGAGAATACACATTCGGTGAAGATGGTAAAATTGTTAAATAAAATTTAACAAAAATGCTCATTCCACATGCTGTGGAGTGAGCATTTTTTGTTGACTTGAGTTTTGAAAAATGTTAAAATAAAGTTGATGAAAAAATAGTTTTAAAGGGGAGAATACAATGAAAAAAATATTAGCGTTAACTTTGGTTTTGTTACTTGTTTTTAGCGCATTTCCAATAGTTTCATTAGCTGAAGTTGAATTTGACCTTTCAAAAGACCCAGAGTGTAGTTATTATAATCTTATTGAAAAAACTGATTATAAATTAGCACCTGGCGCAGTTGAGTCTGAAATCGTTATTAACGATAAAACAGGCGAAAACAGAAATGTTGTTCGTGTAATGGAAATTAACACACAAAGCCCTAACATTTCTTTGGTGCCATGTTATAAAAACATTTCTGAAACAGTTGATTATACCGACAAAAGCAACTGGGGTACTCAAACCGTAAAAAAACACATTCAGTACGCCCAAGAAAATTTAGGTCTTAATGTAATTGGCGCAATGAATGCTTCTCTTACTTGGGATTTTAATCATCCTTATGGTTTGTTAGTTTACAATGGCAAATTGCTCTATGACGGAAGAGAAGAAGTAAAGGGAGAAAGTTACCTTGTTATTAAAAAAGATGGCAAAGCAGAATTTAGAAATGCCTATGAAGATTTAAAAGGCGACGAGTGGATGGCACTAACCATTTGTAAATATTGGTTGGTCAAAGATGGCAAAAGTATGATTGAAGATGGCGAAGACCATTCAAGTCGGAGAGCACCTCGTTCGGTTCTTGGCATAAAAGCAGATGGTACACTTGTTTTCATGGAAAACGATGGCCGACTTGAGCCATATTCAGCAGGTTTTACAAATCACGAAATGGCTGAAATTATGATTAAGTTGGGTTGTGTTGAAGCGGTAAACTGTGATGGCGGTGGTACTTCAACATTTTACACCAAGCGTGAAACAGACAGTGAAATTAAGTTAAGAAATACCCCTTCGGATGGCGCAGAGCGTCAAACTCTTACAAGTTTTATTATTGCTTCAACTGAAGTTGAGTCAGACGGTGTTTTAAATAATGCAACTATTAATTGCAATGAATTTGTAACTGCCGGCAGTTCTGTTACACTTTCTGCAACAGGTTATGATATTGCTGGTGCTCTTGTAAATATTCCTAATGATGTTACTTGGAAACTTGTAGACGGTAAAATGGGAAGAATAACAAAGTCGGGCAAATTCACTGCGAATAATACAACTGGTACTGCAAAAATTCAACTTGTTTATAAAACAAAAGTTATTGCACAAAAATCAGTTTATGTAGTGCCAAAATCAACTGCAAACCTTAATGGTTGGGTAGGCGAACTTTATTACAAAAACGGCGTTAAATATACTGGCATAAATAAGATTGATGGCTATTATTATGACTTTGGGGAAAATGGTGTTTGTAAAAACAAGTCAAAATATACTGGGCTTTATAAAGACGGAGATGTTTATAAATATCTTTATTTAGGCGAATTTAGAAGTGGTTGGAATCTTATTAATAATGAGTGGTATTATTTTGATGAAACTACTTATAACGCCGCAACTGGTGAGCGAGAAATTTTAAGCGGAATTAAATATAATTTTGAACAAACCGGTCGGTTATCTTCAGGTGTTTGGGTAAAAGGGAATTTTGGCTATAAGTATTATTACGGCCCAAGTAATTTTAAAGATTGTTTTAGAACAATTGAAGGAAAAACATATTATTTTTCTGGCGAATATCGTTTAGAAGAAGGTTATCACTGCTTTAGTGGTGCTACTAATAATGACATTGTTTGTTATGAATTTGGCGAAAACGGCGCGTTAATCGGTGAATTCGGTGGCACTGGCTTGATAACTGCTACCGAAGGTAAATATTATCTAAAAAATGGTGTGATTCAAACCGGACTACATTTGATTGATGGCAACTACTATTACTTTAACACAAGCTTTGGTTACGCTTATGTTTATCGTACTTATAACGTCACAAAATTAAATGGTTATGAATTCACAGCCGGCACTTATGAATTTGATGAAAATGGTATTATTGTAACTAAAAATGGCTATTATATTGAAAATGGCGTTAGTTATTATTATGTGAATAATGTTAAAATGAAAAACTGTCTTGCAAAAGTGGGCGAAGATTATTATTACTTTGGCACAGACGGTCAACCAATAAAAGATAAAAGATATTATGCGGCAAAATCAAGTTGTGAGTTGCCTGCAAAAACTTATTATTACTTTGGTGTAGACGGCAAAGCGTTAAAAGGTGTAATTGACGGCAAACTTTATGTTAACGGCGAATTAGCACCAACCGGCCTTACAAAGTATGGCGAAGATTACTACTATAGTGAATCTGGCAAAGTGATCGTGAATAGAAGATACTACGCAGCAAAATCAAACTGTGAACTAGCAGCCAAAGATTATTATACATTTGGTGCAGATGGCAAAATGCTTCAAGGCGTGGTTGATGGCAAACTTTATATTTATGGTCAACTTGCTAAACGTGGTCTTGTTGAATACAAAGGCGACTATTACTATAGTGAATCTGGCACAGTAATCGTTAATAAAAGATATTATGCAGCAATTTCAAACTGTGAACTAAGAGCAAAAGATTACTATTTCTTCGGTGCAGACGGCAAAATGCTCCAAGGTGTTATTGATGGCAAGCTTTATATTAAGGGTCAAATTGCACCAACAGGTCTTACAAAGTATGGCGAGGATTATTATTACAGCGAATCAGGTAAAGTAATTGCTGGAAAAAGATATTATGCTGCAAAAACTAATTGCGAACTTTCTGCTAAAGATTATTATTTCTTTGGCGCAGACGGTAAAATGCTTCAAGGTGTAGTTGACGGTAAACTTTATATCAAGGGTCAAATTGCTAAAACAGGCCTTACAAAGTATGGCGAAGACTATTACTATAGCGAATCAGGAAATGTGATTGTTGACAAAAGATATTATGCAGCTAAAACAAATTGCGAACTAACTGCAGGGATTTATTACTACTTTGGCGCAGATGCTAAAATGTTAAAAGGCGTTGTAAATGGAAACCTTTATATTGATGGTCAGTTAGCGCCAACCGGTCTTACAAAATATGGCGAAGACTATTATTATAGTGAGTCTGGCAAAGCGGTAACAGGCAAGTATTATGTGTCAAAAACGAACTGTGATTTGCCAGCAAAAGCGTTTTATTATTTTGGTGCTGATAGCAAAATGCTCAACGGAGTGGTTAATGGCTATTATTACGAAAACGGGCAATACATTCCAAGCGGTCTTACCAAGATAGATAATGATTATTATTATATCGAGTCGGGCAAAATCGCAGTTGGAAAATACTACGCATCAAAAACTAATTGCGATTTACCAGCAGGAAAATATTATTATTTCGGCGAAGATGGTAAAATACTTAACGGCGTGGTTGATGGCTATTGCTATACAAATGGTCAATACAGCGCAACCGGACTTACAAAAGTAGGCAATGAATATTACTATGTTGAAGCAGGTAAAATAATAACTGACAGAAAGTATTATGCTTCAAAAACAAATTGTGATTTGCCAGCAAAAGAATACTATTATTTTGATACTGATGGTACATTCAAAGAAGGCGTTTATACTGAAACAGATGGAGTTTTCTATTATGAATCAGGAAAACGAGTTTATGCGGGATTAATTGAATTTGAAGGCAACTTTTACTATGCAGAATCTGGTGGCAAAATTGCTGTTAATAAATCATTTACCGCTAAAAAAACTAATTGTGTACTCCCAATAAACAGAGAATATAAATCTGGTCCTGATGGTAAAATTGTAAAATAACCTTTTCAAACAAAAAAGCGTTCGTGAAAACGAACGCTTTTTTTATATATTTTAAATTTAAAATTCGCCTTGGTAATCAATTGGCAAAACTTTTTCAAAAACTGCAACGTGTTTTTTGGTAACCTGCTTATCTTCATGCACCGAGCCGAAAAACCATTTTTTAAACTCAACACCACGGTTAACCTCTTCCAAATAACCGTTAAGCAAATTAACATAAGCATTTTTGCCTGAACGCAATTGAAGTGCTTTTTTAATAACAGAAGGTGGCTCGTGAGTGATAATATAATCAACTTTCAACTCGTTTTCTTCCAAGTTTTCACCCCCAACACGCATTTCTTCAGGTGAAGGCAACTCTTCTTTAAACCAACGTTTAGAGTCGTTTCGCATATCTCTGTCTGAACTTTCGCCACCACCAAAAGTAAAAATCTTGTGGCCTTCAATATTAAAAATTTGACCTCTGCACATATGAAAAAGAGTACCAGAAATTCTATGCACCAAACCGCCTTTAAAAACGGTTTTTCTACAAGCATAAATTCTGTCGAAATTGTCGTGCGGACCATCTAAAAAACAAACATTAAACTTTCTTGAGCCGAGCCACTTTAAAAATTCTTTTTCGCGCTGGTTATCTTCCCAAACAAAGCCGAAATCGCCACAAATAATCAAAGTATCGCCTGGTTGCAATTGTTTAATTTCTTTTGTGTTAAATCTGTTTTGGTCGCCGTGCATATCGCCGGTAATATAAACCATAAAAAACTCCTTAAAAAATAAAATTTACTATTTGAATTTTTGAAAAATTGTGTTATAATTAATCTGTATAGGTATATTATATAATATTATTTTAAATATTTCTACTAATTTTTTAAAAATATTTTCTAATTTCGAGGTAAAAAATGAAAAAAGTAATTAGTTTTTTAATTATCTTTGTAATAATTATTAGCAGTTGTTGTATAACAGCAACCGCGGCATACAAAACATCTGGCTTTGAAGTAAAGTCAGAAGCGGCAATTTTAGTAAGTTTAGACACTGGTGATGTGCTTTTTGAAAAGAATATTAATGAAAAGCGTTTTCCTGCATCAATCACAAAAGTAATGACTGCCGTGTTGTTAATGGAAAACTGTGACGACCTTAGCACACAAGTGACCGTTACAAAAGAAAATGTTGAAAGTCTTTTTGGCTCTGACTTGACGGTTGCGGGCTTCTTGCCAGATGAAAAGGTAACACTTGAAATTTGCCTTAACACTTTAATGGTTAACTCTTCAGCAGACTCGGCTAATGTAATTGTTGACTATGTTGAAAGTGTAACAGGCAAAAACTTTATTGAAATGATGAATGAAAAAGCCAAAAAATTGGGAATGAAAAATACCAATTATATGAACCCAACTGGCCTTCATCACGAAAATCATTACACAACAATTTCTGACCTTGTTAAACTTTGTAAATACGCAATTGAACTTCCAAACTTTTTAGACATCGCTTCGCAAGATGTTTACTATATTCCAGCAACTAATAAACAC
The DNA here is from genome assembly GCA_045649405.1 of Acutalibacteraceae bacterium. GTDB lineage: Bacteria > Bacillota > Clostridia > Oscillospirales > Acutalibacteraceae > RUG11462. The sequence continues at coordinate 48,396 of JAZRPW010000007.1, read as the reverse complement.
GAAAAAAGAATGGTTGTAACAACCAACTTTCTTATAAACATTGCCACAACAATGTATTATCCTTACGCAAGGGGTATCAAAACTGGCTTTACCACTCCAGCTGGCAGATGTGTTGCTTCAACTGCGTCAAAAGATGGTTACAACTACCTTTGCATTGTAATGGGTGGCGACAACCTAACTCGTACTGAGTTTTCAGATTCAAAAAATCTTTACAAGTGGGCGTTTGAAAATTTTGAATATCGAACACTTGCTGAGACCGAAACGATGCTTGCAGAAATTGATGTTGAACTTTCAAGCCAAACAGATTTTGTTCAACTTTACCCAGAGAAAAATGTAACCGCAATCATTCCAAAAGAAATTACAAATGAAAGCATAATCTATGACCCGGTTGTAAAACAAAGTTCGGTTTGGGCACCGGTAAAACAAGGTCAAGTATTTGGCTATGTTAGTATAAAATGCGCCGGCAACGAAATCGCAAAAGTAAATTTGGTTAGCAATTATGATGTTAAAAGAAACTTCGGCCTTTTCATTATTGAAATTTTCAAAGGCATCGTAACATCAACTTGGTTTATAGTAATTGCATTGATGTTTGTAATTGTCTTGACCGTGTTAATAACACTCAATGTAATTTCAAACAAACGCAAACGCGCAAGACTAAAACGAGTAAGAAAAATCAAAAGAATGTAATTATTGCCTCCCTTGTTAAGGGGGAGGGGGACCGCGTAAGCGGTGGAGGGGTTGTAAATCTATTTACAATCCACCCAACAATCAAAAAGGAGTATTGTTATGAAAAAACTTTTATCAATCATAATGTGTCTTGTGTTGATTGTTTCAACACTCACTTTTGTTTCAATCCCAGCAAGCGCCGCTTCTTATTCAGGTACTTGTGGCGATGATTTAACTTGGTCATTAGACACTTCAACTGGTGTTCTTGAAATAACCGGTTCAGGAGCAATGCCCGATTTTGAAAGATATTATGATACCCCTTGGTATTCGTATAGGTCTTATATCAAAACTATAACAATCCCAGACAGTGTAACAAGTATTGGTGATGATGCGTTTTATTATTGCACATCATTAACAAGTATCACAATCCCAAATAATGTAACAAGCATTGGTTCTTCTGCGTTTTTTTGTTGCTCAAAATTAACAAGTGTAACAATACCTGATAGTGTAACAACTATTGGTAACGATGCGTTTTATGGTTGCTCAAAATTAACAAGTGTAACAATTAGTGATGGTGTAACAAGCATTGGTTATGAAGCGTTTTATAATTGCTCTGTTGAAGAATTAATAATAGCAGATGGTTCTGAAACGATCACTTCAACAATGATTGTTTGCAAGTCAACAATCAAAAAAGTAACAATTCCAAATAGTGTAACAACTATTGGTGATTCTGCGTTTTATAATTGCACATCATTAACAGGTGTAAATATAACAGATTTAAAAGCATGGTGCGAAATAGATTTTAATAACTCTTATTCTAATCCGTTATATTACGCTAAAAATTTATATTTAAACGGCGAATTAGTCGAAGGAGATTTAGTAATTCCTGACAGCACAACAAAAATCGGTATATATGCGTTTAAAGATTGCTCAAAATTAACAAGTATCACAATCCCAAATAATGTAACAAGCATTGGTTCTTCTGCGTTTTATGGTTGCACATCATTAACAAGCGTAACAATCCCAGACAGTGTAACAAGCATTGGTTATGGTGCATTTAATTATTGCACATCATTAACAAGTGTAACAATTGGTGATGGTGTAACAACTATTGGTGATTCTGCGTTTAAAGGTTGCTCAAAATTAACAAGTGTAACAATACCTAATAGTGTAACAAGCATTGGTTCTTCTGCGTTTTATGGTTGCACATCATTAACAAGCGTAACAATACCTGACTGTGTAAGAAGCATTGGTTATGGTGCATTTAATTATTGCACATCATTAATAAGTATCACAGTTGATAGCAATAATAAAAATTATTGTTCAGAAAATGGTGTGTTATTTAACAAAGATAAGACAATTCTTATTCAATACCCTGCTAAAAGCGAAAGAATTAATTACATTATTCCAAATACTGTTGAAGAAATTGAAAGTTATGCGTTTTATAATAGTTTGTCATTAACAAGCATAACAATACCAAGAACTACAATATCAATTGGTTCTTCAGCATTTGGGGGCTGTAGATGGATTGCTTATGTTTATTATGATGGAAACACAGTTTTGTGGGAAAGAATTTCTATCGACGGCGGTAATGATTATTTGACCACAGCGTTTATTGAATACAATCATGTGCATTCTTATACATCAGAAATTACTGTAAAGCCAACTTGTACCGAAGAAGGTATCCAGTTAAATACATGTGCTTGTGGACATAGTTATACAAGTAGTATCCCAGCTCTCGGCCATACAGAAGTAATCGATAAAGCTGTCGCGCCTGATTGTACAGAGACAGGTTTAACTCAAGGTGCACACTGTTCTGCATGTAATAAAGTTTTAATAGGCCAAGAGTTAGTAGAAACCTTAGCTCATACAGAAGTTATCGATGAAGCAGTAGCTCCTACATGTACAGAAACAGGTTTAACTGAAGGTAAGCATTGCTCTGTATGTAACGAAGTTTTGGTTAAACAAGAAACAGTTGCAGCGCTTGGACACGCATCTGTTGTTAGTGGCGTTGTTAACGCAACTTACTTTACAACTGGTTATACTGGTGATAAAGTTTGTTCGGTTTGTGGCGTAACAATTGAAAAAGGTAAATCAATTTCTAAATTAACTTTAAAAACTCCTAAGTTTAAATTAACAAAAGGTAAAAAACAATTCAAAGTTAAGTATACATCTGTTGCAGGAGCTACTGGTTTCCAAGTTAGATATAAAATCAAAGGCAAATGGAAAACCAAAACCTTTACCACAAAGAAAACTGTAACAAAAGTAATTAAAAAGCTTAAAAAAGGTAACTATCAAGTTCAAGTTAGAGCATTTGTCAAACAAGGCAAACAAAAAGCATATTCTGCTTGGAGTAAAACACAAAAAGTTAAAGTTATATAATTTATATAAGGAGAAAGACAATGGAGAAATTTACAGAAAAATTATTGAAAATTCTTGAGAAAGATTCAAGATACACACCTGCAGAATTGGCGTCAATGCTTGGCGAATCTCAAGAAACAATTGAAAAAACAATTGAAAAGCTTGAAAAAGAAAAAATCATTTGTGGTTACAAAACAATTATTGACTGGGACAAGGTTAGTGATGTTCACGTAACTGCACTTATCGAACTTCAAGTAAAACCACAAAAAAATGCTGGATTTGAAGAAATTGCTGAAACAATTATGCAAATGAGCGAAGTTGAGTCGGTTTACTTAATGTCGGGTAGTTATGACTTATCTGTTACTGTTAAAGGCCGTTCATTCAAAGAGGTTGCGCTTTTCGTTGCAAAACGCCTTGCAGTAATGGAAAACATTGAATCAACCGAAACATCTTTCGTTCTTCGCAGATATAAAGAAATCGGCGTAAAAATGGCTGAAAACGAATCTGATGACAGGGGGGCTTACTCATTTTGATTAACTATGATGAAGTTTTAAGCTCATCGGTGGTTAATATTAAGCCGTCTGGCATTAGAAAGTTTTTTGACATTGCTGAAAGCATGGAAGGGGTAATCTCACTCGGTGTTGGCGAGCCAGATTTCAAAACCCCTTGGCATATTAGACAGGCTGGTATTAGCTCACTTGAAAAATCCCATACTCGTTATACAAGCAACTGGGGTTTGTTAGAGCTTAGAAAAGAAATTGCAAAGTATTTAAATAGAAAATACTCTTTAAAATACGCACCAGAAACCGAAGTGTTAGTAACAGTTGGTGGCTCTGAAGCTATCGATGTTGCTATTCGTGCTTTGGTTAATCCCGGCGACGAAGTAATCATTCCTGCGCCTTCATTTGTGTGTTATGAGCCAATTGTAACAATGTCAGGCGGCACACCGGTTATCATTGACACAAAGGTTGAAAATGAATTCCGCCTTACTGCCGATGAACTTAAAGGCGCATTGAGTGACAAAACAAAATTGCTCATTTTACCATTTCCAAACAACCCAACAGGCGCTGTAATGGAAAGAGAACATTTAGAGCAAATTGCAGAAGTTTTAAAAGACACCAGTGTTATGATTTTGTCTGATGAAATTTATGCAGAGCTTACATACGGTGGCATTTCACACACATCAATTGCACAAATTGATGGAATGCATGAGCGCACAATTTTAATCTCTGGCTTTTCAAAGGCATATTCAATGACTGGTTGGCGTTTGGGTTACGCTTGTGGTCCAGCACCGGTTTTAAAACAAATGACCAAAATCCATCAATATTGTATTATGAGTTCGCCAACAACATCACAATACGCAGCTATCGAAGCGCTAAAGCATGGCGATGAAGACATTGTTAATATGCTTTCTGAATATGATGTTCGCAGAACTTTTGTTGTAAATGAGTTTCGCAAAATGGGGCTTGAAACATTTGAGCCAAAGGGTGCGTTTTATGTTTTCCCTTGCATCAAATCAACCGGCCTTTCAAGTGAAGAATTTTGTGAAAAACTTTTGACTTCAAAGCGCGTTGCAGCAGTTCCTGGCAACGCTTTCGGCGAAAGTGGCGAAGGCTTTATTAGAGTTTCTTATTGCAACTCGTTGAAAAATCTCAAAATCGCAGTAGAGCGAATTAAAGAGTTTTTAGGAGAGATTAAAAATGGCTGATTCTGTCAGTTTAAAGGCGTTTGCAAAAATCAATTTAAATCTTGATATTACCGGTGTTTCATCTGACAAAAAATATCACACTGTAGAAATGGTTTTGCAGTCGGTTGATGTTTATGACACAATTACTGTAAGTGTTGATGATGAAATTTCAGTAAAATGCAATGCCGACTTACCTGAAAATGAAGACAATATTGCTTACAAAGCGGCAACAGCGTTTTTTGAAGAAACAGAAATTTCAGGTGGTGCTTACATAAAAATCAAAAAGCGAATTCCGTCAGCGGCTGGCCTTGGCGGTGGCTCTTCTGACGCCGCAGCAGTAATCGTTGCACTCAATATGCTTTATGAAACAAATCTTGAAACAAGTGAGTTAGAAGCAATTGCAGAAAAAATTGGTTCTGATGTTCCGTTTTTCATTGACGGTGGCACACAACTCGCAGAGGGCAGAGGCACAATTTTGAGCCCGCTTCCTGAAATTCCTGAGTGTGCTTTTGTAATTGTTAAAGATGGTTTTAAAATGTCAACAGGGGATATGTATTCTCGTTTTGACAGTTTAGTAGAAGTTGACCACCCTGACACACACGCGCTTGTTGATGCTATTTGTGAAGGCAACTTAGCACAGATGAGTGAAAATATGCAAAATGTTTTTGAACCGCTTTATGATGAAGGCGTTCAGGTTATCAAATCAAAACTTGTTGAAAATGGTGCTTTGTGCGCTGTGCTTTCTGGCAGTGGACCAAGTGTTTTTGGCGTTTTTTCAGATTATGAAACCGCTCGTGATGCCACAGAGGTTTTAGAAAAAGATTACGAAACAGTTATTTTGTGCGAGCCAACAAAATACGGATATTTGGAAAAATGAATAAAATAAAAACTCCTTGTCAATACTGATTACAAACAGTGACAAGGAGTTTTTTATGTATTACAAAAAAATAGAATTAAGCATTTTGTTAGCGCTTGTTTTTACAATAGCTTTGAGTTGTTTTGACTTTTCTCTCGAATGCAACAAGATAAGAAGCAAAGTTTTCAGGTTACATATTCTTGCAAACTCTGATTCTTGCTTTGACCAAAATTTGAAACTAAAAGTAAGAGATAGAATAATTTTGCAAGCAGATGAACTTTTTGAAAACACCCAAACAATTGAAAATGTAGAAGAATGCGCCAAACAAAATTTAGAAACCTTTTGTAAAATTGCGCAAGATGAACTTAACAAAAACGGTTGCGATTACAAAGTAACGGCAAAAGTAACCCCTTGCTATTTTAACACACGAACCTATGAAAATGTCACTTTGCCTGCAGGTGTTTACAACGCCTTGCAAATTAAAATCGGCAAAGCTAAAGGCAAAAACTGGTGGTGTGTAATCTACCCATCACTTTGTCTGCCTGCATCAAACAGCAAAATTGATGATGCCCTTGAAAACAAGCAGGTCAATGTGGTAGAAAACAAACAAAAATACATTGTTAAATTCAAGGTTGTCGAGTGGTTTGAATCATTTAAAAACCTTTTTAAAGCATAATAAAAATCAAAGCATAAAGCAAAAATTCATCACAAGTATTTTCATTGGCGAGAACAAGTGTAAGAAGCAATAGCATTGCCTGCTCACTGTTTTCGCCAATTAATTTCTTTATGTCAAGCGCATTCAAAAAACTAAAAACACCTTGGTGTTTGCTAACTGGCTCTTGAACTGCTTGTGGCTTGGCTTTTTGCCTTGCCTCTAACGCTTTGCGTGTGGCCTCTTGCTCCATTCTTTTAATTTGGTTAGTAGAATAGTAGTTTTCCATTTTTAGCCCTCGAAAAGCGAATTTAAGCCACTTTCTTGCAAAAGTGGCAACACTTTAATGATTTTTAAAATTGAAATCGCTTTATCAACCCGTTTCGCACGTGTCTGTGACAAATGCGGCTTTAGTGCTAACAGCAATTTTGTGTTTTTATCATCTTTGTTGTTTGACTTTAAAACACTCATCACATTCATAATTTTGCCCATTTGCACAGGGTCAAATTGAAGGTCATTTTGCGGTTTGGAATTGGAACTTTCTTGCGACATAAAAGAAGATGCAAGTTGAGTGATTTTCTCGGTTGCATCTTTATCATTTAAAAGTTCGGTAATCTTGCTTGCAATATCATCCATTTTTACCGCCAAATTTCTTGATTAACTCTTGCACCGACTTGTCAGATAAAATCTTATTCAGCTTTTCTTTGTCGTTTAAAATGCTGTTAACCTTTTGCTTGTTCTCATTAGAAAGATTATTAAAAATGTTGTTAACTGTGTCTTTGTCAGCAATTTTCAACATTTCTTCAATTTTATTTTTATCAATCATTGAAAAACCACTCCTTTTAGTATATAATATGATGAGTATTAAAAATATAGAAGAGGTTTTTAATGAGAATAGTAGTTTTGTCAGACGCACACGGCTTTGTTGCACCGGTTGAAACCGCAATAGAAAAGTCAAACCCAGATGTTGTGATTTTTTGTGGCGACGGCGCTTCACGTGTTGAAGATATAAGTTATCTTTACCCTGAAATCAAGTTTTACATTGTCAAAGGCAATTGTGATTCTTCGAATTTTCCTTATGAATTAGAAGAAAAAATCGGCTCAAAAAGGTTTTTTATAACCCACGGGCATAATTACAATGTCAAATATTCATATGATGAAATTATAAATTCTGCGAAAATCAGGGGAGTTGATGTGGTGCTTTTCGGTCATACTCATATTCCAGTTAACGAATATCATAATGGCTTATATGTTATGAATCCTGGCTCTTGCGCAATGCCAAAACAAACAAAAGCCACTTATGGTTTTATAGATATTGTTGGAAATCAAATAGTCACAAATATAGTTGAATTATAAAAGTAAAAAGCCAACTCTCATTTGAGAGTTGGCTTTTTATAAGGATAAGTCGTATGAAAAAAATATCAGCAATCTATCTTTTTACCATTTATCATTTTCATATGGATCGTATTTTGTTGGTTCTGTTGGTTTAACAGTTGGGTCTGTTACATCTTCTTCAGGTGAAGAAGCAATGATATCAAGAGATTCATATTTTTCTAATTCTACTGTAATTTTTTCAAATTTCATTTCAATTTACCTCCTGATTAGTCATTTGCTGAAGCCCAAAGCTCAACTTTTGCTTTGAGTTCTGCATCTAAATTATCATAACCACCATTTGCATCTGCAATGTAAGCATCTGCAATAGAAGCCATATTTCTTGTTGATGTTGTTTTTGAGTACATTACTGTACCATCAGCGAGTTTTACATAAGCACGAGCAACGAAATCTCTTGCATAGTTATGTTCTTTAATACCTACGATAGAACCAACAATGTATTTATCATCATATAAACCGTTTTTAAGTTCATATACAACTTTTAATGCATTAGGAATTGAACCATCGATTGATTCTGTATCTTCCATTGTTAAGTATTTGCCAACTAAGTTAGCTGGACCAATAAGTGTACCTGCTTCAACAACATCAAGACCTGTTGTATCAATTGTTGAGTAGAAACGGATACCTTGAATTTCTGTATCAAGTCTGATAGCAGCTTTATCTTCAGTTACAACAGCGCTTGATGTAGTACCATCTTGTTCTGCAGGAACAGTTGTTGTAGTTGTAGTAGTTGTTGTTGGTTCAACATACTCTACCATTGATGTAAGTATAACACCTGCTGCGATATCAGCGTAAGGAGCGCCTTCATACATTGTAAGAGCGATGTATGCTACTGTTGCATCAGTTGGTTTGTATTTGCTACCAAATGAAATGTTGCTAACACTTCTAAGGAGTGTTCTGTTTGCATCGTATTCACGAACAACATATTTTTTGCTACCTGCGTTTTTAGCATTAAGAACATAAGTTTTTTCTGGGTCAACCTTAATCAACTTTTTAACGCATGCACGAGTTGTTGATGAAGCAAATTTACCAAGTGAGTTGTATTGACCTTCTGTCCAGTTTTCTGGATTTGCAACATCATCAATAGTATATTCGCCTTCAGTATCAACTGGAGTTGAAGTTGTTGTAGTAGTTGTAGTAGTTGTTGTAGTAGTTACTGTTGAAGATTCTGGTTCTGGCTCTTCGCCACCTGATTCACCATCAGCAACCATAGAAATGCCATAACCTTTGTTGATAAATCTGTTGAAGATACCGTTTGTATCAACAGCTTTAACCGCATCTTGCTGAATTGTAATAGTAAGAGCAATGTAAGCTACATCTGCACTGCTTGGAACATAAGAATATGTGCCTTTAGCAATTACAGTTCTGCCGATTCTACCAACACAATTCTTGTCAGCATCAAATTCTGCTAAATAGAATTGAAGGTTTGAGTGGTTGTCTTTAGTACCAACCAATGTGTAGTTTTGTGAAGCATCAACTGCAACATAACCGTTTGTAGCAATTCTTCTTTCGTGTGATTCAAACACGCCTTTTTCCCAGCTACCAGCAACATAATTATCAATTACTGCAACATCATCAATTGTGTAAATGTTTGTGTTAGCAGCAGCGCTAATTGCTACGCAACCAATAATAAGAAGCGCTGATAATAAAATAGAAATTATCTTTTTCATAGTTAAAATCTCCTTGAATTTTTAATTATATTTTCTACATATTCATTATATAACAAGAAAAACAATGAATAAATTACATTTTTGAAGTTTTTTTATTGCATTTTTAAAGTTGTTGTGTTATTATTGTAAAAAATATCAATGAAAGGAGATAACAATTGGCTGAATTAGTAACTTGCTTTGGGGTTTTTGATAATCAAGAAATTTTAGTAGATTCAATGAGAGTAAATTTTCAAAAAACAACGGAAGTTATAAGAATCGAAAACCAACATGCTTATAACATTTTTTGCTCCATAAATAGCAATTTTAGAGTGTTTTGTTCTGGCAAATCTTTTAATTTAGAGCCGGGAGATATTTTTATTGCAATGCCTTTTGAAAATTTTAATATTGTTTATGTTGATGATAATAAAATTAAAGATGATAAAAGACCGATTATAAAAAGAGTGCAATTTGCTTCGAATGCTTTTGATGATGCTGATGATGAAAGCTATTTGCGCGCTTTTAATAATAGAAAAAAGGGCGAAAACTGTTATTATAAGCAAGAAGATTTTAAAAATTGTATTCAACCGATTGAGATTTTTAATTTTTTAAAATTATGTACTGATAAAAACCTAAGTTTTGTGCATTTTAAATCATTAGTAGCCGCCTTAATAACCACTCTTGATTTTGTTTTTGATGAAAAGTATGGTAATATAATACCTGCAAATTCTGAAGAATATGATGTTAAGATATGGGATTATATTTTAAATAATTGTCTTAGCAAAATCACCGCAGAAATGGTAGAAAAAGAGTTTAGTGTTTCAAAATGGTATTTAGATAAGGTTACAAATAAATTTTATGGAAAGCCATTTAAAAAAACAATAAATGCATTAAGATTGTGGCATGCAAAAACTATTATGAAACAAAAAATTCCGCTTTCTGAGGTTGCAACTCTTTGTGGATTTGCAAACTATACTTCTTTTTATAGGGCTTATAGCAAATTCTTTAATATAAGTCCAAAAGAAGATTATATATATTTTAAAGAAAACATGGTTTTTTATTCAGATGATGAGAAATTTGGGGAGAAATAAAATGTCAAGAAGATTAAAAGGAAATATATTTTTGTTCACGGCGTCACTCTTTTGGGGTAGCACCTTTGTTGCTCAAGAAATTGCCGCAAAAACCTATCATTTAGGCGCTTTTTCATATCAGTCAACAAGAATGTTGGTCGGCTCATTTGTGTTAATTCCACTCATTCTTTTTATGAATTATATGTCAAAGAAAAACGGTACATATAAAAAGCCAACAAAACAAGATAACAAAACGCTAATCATTGCAGGTGTTGTTTGTGGTGTAATACTTTGTGTTGCGGCTTGTTTGCAACAATTTGCAATTGAAGACCCTAACACCAACTCAGGTAAAATTGCTTTTATCACTGCAATGTATATTTTGATTGTGCCAATCATTTATTTCTTTTTTGGCAAAAAGGTTAGTTTGCGAGTTATCATTGCAGCGCTTATGGGCGCCGTTGGTCTTTATTTTTTGAGTGTAACAAACGGATTTTCATCAGTAACTTATGGCGATGTTTTGGGAATGCTTTGTGCAATTGGTTTTTCATTTCATATTTTAGCCGTTGACTATTTTGCACCAAAGGTAGACGGCATTAAACTTTCATCAATTCAGTTTTTTGTTTGTGGCATTTTGGCACTCATTCCAACGGTATTAATTGAAAAACCAGCCATTGCAGACATCGTTGCTTGCTGGGGACCAATAATGTATGCAGGCGTATTTTCTTGTGGCATTGCTTACACATTCCAAATTCTCGGCCAACAAAACACCAACCCAACCGTTGCTTCAATTTTAATGAGTTTTGAATCGGTTTTTGGCGTGTTAACAGGCATTGTAATTCTTGGCAACATTCCAACTGTGCGTGAAGCAATTGGTTGCGTAATAATGTTCACAGCAATAATAATTTCACAATTACCAAATAAAAAAGAGTTGTCTTAAACGACAACTCTTTTTGTTTTTATTATAATTTTTTTGCCCAAGTTGAAGGGGAAAGTGCAATTAAAATTGGATAAATTTCAAGTCGGCCCAACAACATTGCAATTGATAAAACAAATTTTGAAACAATCGAATAATCTGCAAAACTTGAAGCAGGACCAACTGCGCCAAAACCAGGACCAATGTTGTTAAAACAAGCCGCAGTTGCAGTAATATTTGTTTCAAAGTCAAAACTTTCAAATGAAAGTGTTAAAAATACTAAAACAAAAATAACAACATAAAGCGCAAAATAGTTTGAAGCACTTCTTAAAGTGTTTGTTTCAACCTTTTTGCCTTCAAACTTTACAACCGAAACTGAGCGTGGGTGTAACATGTGCAAAAATTCAAGTTTAATCATTTTGAAAAGTAACATAACCCTTGCAAATTTCAAACCACCTGCAGTAGAGCCTGCACAACCACCAAAGAACATTAACACAAACAAAATCGCCTTTGAAAGCCCAGGCCACAAGTTAAAGTCTGCAGTGGAATAACCAGTTGTTGAAACAAGCGAAGATGTTTGAAAAGCAGACAATCTAAACGCCTCTTCAAAGTTTTGATACATTGGGTAAATGTTAATTGTAATTGCAGTAATAGAAATTGCAACAATCGCCAAAAAGCACCACAATTCACGGCTTTTAAAAACTGATTTAAAATGCTTGATAAGTGCCAAATAATAAAGGTTAAAGTTAAGTGAGAATAACAACATAAACACTGTAATAACCCATTGCAAATAGTTGCTGTAACTTGCAATACTGTCGGCTTTAATACCAAAACCACCAGTACCAGCAGTACCAAATGCGTGCACACAACTATCAAACCAAGGCATATTGCCAAGCTTTAATAAAATAATTTCCAAAACTGTCATTGCAATATAAATCAAATAAAGAATTTTGGCAGTTTCTTTAATTTTAGGAACAAGTTTGCCAACAATAGGGCCCGGCACCTCTGCGCGAAGAAGATGAATTGAACGGTCAGAAGCAGGTATAATTGCCATAACAAAAACAAGAACACCCATACCACCAATCCAGTGAGTAAAGCTTCGCCAGAACAAAATGCCTTTACTCAAAACAGTAACATCTTTCAAAATCGAAGCACCGGTTGTTGTAAAACCACTTACCGTTTCAAAAAAAGCATCCATAAAGTTTGGAATTTCACGGCTCAAGTAAAATGGCAAAGCGCCAATAATAGCCATTGCAATCCAAACGATTGCAACAATAACAAATCCCTCTTTAGCATAAATTGTGCGGTTAGAAGGTTTGAAAATAAGCATCAACAAAGCTGCAATGGCAATAGCAATAGCAATTGTTATCATAAAAGAAGTTGCCACTGCCTCTTTGTAAAACAAACTAACCGATAAAGGAAGAAGCATTAAAAACGCTTCAATTAAAACAATTTTACCAGTAAGGTAAAAAACCATTCTACGATTCATTATTTAACCTCTAATTATTTTAAAATATCAGATAAATCTTGAAGTTTTTGATTTTTTGCAATAACAATAACTCTGTCACCCGGAATAATTGTGTCATCACCAGAAGGAATAATTGTTTTTCTACCTCTAATAATGCCGGCAATAAGAGTGTTGGTTTTGAGCTCTAATTCTTTGAGTGTAATGTTAATAACGGGAGAATCTTCAGCAACCTTAAATTCAAGTGCTTCGGCTTTCCCGTCAGCAAGTTTGTACAATGTTTCAACATTGCTACCAACAGAATTTTTAAGCGCCCTTGCATATCTAATCATAATGTTAGAAGTCATATCTTTAGGAGAAACAACGCAGTCAAGACCTAACTTTTCAGCCATAATAACGTGCTCTCTACGGTTTACTTTTGAAACAACCTTTGGAATGTTTTGTGAAGAAGCAAAAAGTGAAATCAAAATATTTTCTTCATCCATACCAGTGAGTGCAACAAAAGCGTCAACATTTGAAAGACCTTCTTCAAGCAACAATTCTTGACCAGCACCGTCGCCGTTAATTACAACGCATTTTGGAAGTGCTTCGCAAATTTCTCTGCAACGCTCTCTGTCAGTTTCAATAATCTTAACAGAAGCTCCAGAATTCATAAGCATTTTTGCCAAATACAAAGCGGTCATACTTCCGCCCAAAATCATAACGTTTTTAGCTTGCTTTTGTAATGAGTCGGTCTTTTTAAGCATTTTGCCCATTTCAGTTGGTGTGGCGGTAATATGAATTTTATCGCCTTTTTCAAGCACAAAGTTACCATCAGGAACATAAACTTCTTCGCCACGTTGAACAAGACAAAGCAAAACCTTTGCTTTGCAAAAATCACTAAGTTCAGAAAGTTTCATACCGTTTAGTGCAGAACTTTCTTTAACCTTCATTTCAACCATTTCCAAGTTGCTTCTTGAAAAATACTCAATTCTTGCATTGGTTGGAAGTTTAATAATGTTAAAAAGTTCTTGTGCAGCCAAAAGTTCAGGGTTAATAGACATTGAAAGCCCAAGTTGACTACGCATAAAACTCAAACTCTTGTCGTTATATTCAGGGTTTCTAATTCTCGCAATAGTTTTCTTAGCGCCCATTCTTTTTGCAATAAAGCAACTTAACATATTAAGTTCGTCAGAATTAGTAACAGCAACAAACAATTCTGCCTTGTCAACACCAGCTTCTTCAAGTGTTTCACAGTCGGCAGTGTTGCCATGAACGCCAATAACATCATAAATATTAGTAATTTCATTAATTACATCAATATCAGAGTCAATTGCAGTAATATTCAAATCTTCAGACACAAGACTACCAATGATAGACTCGCCAATTTTACCGCAACCAGCAACAATAATATTCATTGAAAATACTTCCTTTATAAATTTATACATAGTTATTATATCACATAGTTTATTTTTTGCAAGTATTAAGCAAATTAAAATTGATTTTTTTAGAAAAATATGTTACAATTTCTAAAAAAATAAAAAGGAAAAATAAATGATAAAAACAATATTTTTTGACCTTGATGATACAATTCTTGATTTTCATAAAGCAGAAGCAGTCGCAGTTTCGAAAACGCTTCTTGAGCAAGGAGTTGAGCCAACTGAACAAACAGTTGCTCGTTATAGTGAAATAAATGCATCTATGTGGAAACGCCTTGAAAAAGGCGAGATGACTCGAGAAGAAATTCTTGTAAAGCGTTTTGAACAGTTGTTTTCAGAACTAGGTGTAGATGTTGATGCGTTTGACACTAGAATGAAATATGAAAAAAATTTAAGCCAAGGGCATTTTTTTGTTGACGGCGCTTTTGAATTACTTGAAAATCTTTCAAAAAATTATGAACTTTATCTTGTATCAAACGGAACCTTTGTAGTTCAAGAAGGACGGCTTAATAGTTCAAAAATAAAGAAATTTTTTAAAGATATTTTTATTTCTGAAAAGTTAGGATTTGTTAAACCTCAAAAAGAATTTTTTGATGCAGTATTTTCAAAAATTCAAAGTTTTGATAAACAAACGGCAATTATAATCGGCGATAGTCTTTCTTCTGATATCAAAGGGGGAAATAACGCTGGTATCAAAACCTGTTGGTTTAATCCAAAACACATTCAAAATCAAACAAATGCAAATGTTGACTTTGAAATACATAGTTTAAATGAAATATATAAAATACTTGAGAAATAAAAAATGACGGTTCTTTTGAACCGTCATTTTTAAGTGTTTAATTATTTTAAAATAATACTTAATGCGAAACAAACTACAACAACTACCATAAAGATAGCAGCAATGTATTTAGTCCATTTAGCAAGTACAGCGTCAACTGCTTTAGCTTTGCCTTTTGATAAGAATGTGTCAGCACCACCAGCAATAACGCCAGAAATACCTTTTCTTCTGCCTTCTTGCAAAAGAACAACTGCGATGATAATTAAAGCTAAAACAATAAGAACACCGCCAAGTACAAAATCATACCAAGCCATTTTTTTCGTTCCTTTCGTACATAATTAGTAAATAACAAAAGTATTCTAACACAGATTTCTAAAAAATACAAGTGTTTTTTTAGAAATCAGGAAAAATTACATCATCTTTTTAAGTCTTTCGTTAACTTCAACCAAGAATTCTTCTGTGTTAACCTTTTTCTTGTTTTCCAAAGTTGAAAGGAGATAAAGGTCACCAGTCATAACACCATCTTCGATTGTTTGAATGGTTGCTTTTTCAAGGTTGTCAGCGAATTTAACCAAATCAGGAGTGTTGTCAAGTTCGCCTCTTTTTCTTAATGCACCTGTCCAAGCGAAAAGTGTTGCAACAGAGTTTGTTGAAGTTTCTTCGCCTTTTAAGTGTTTGTAGTAGTGACGTTGAACAGTGCCGTGTGCAGCTTCATATTCATAAACGCCATCTGGAGAAACAAGCACAGAAGTCATCATTGCAAGTGAGCCATAAGCAGTTGCAACCATATCACTCATAACGTCACCGTCATAGTTTTTACAAGCCCAAATGTAGCCGCCTTCTGAACGAACAACTCTTGCAACAGCATCATCAATAAGTGTGTAGAAATATTCAATGCCTGCTTCATCAAATTTATCTTTATACTCTGCTTCAAAAATTTCAGCAAAAATATCTTTGAATCTGTGGTCATATTTTTTAGAAATAGTATCTTTAGTAGCAAACCAAAGGTCTTGTTTCATATCAAGCGCATAGTTAAAGCAGCTTCTTGCAAATGAAGAAATTGATTTATCTGTGTTGTGAAGACCTTGAATAATACCGGAAGTACCTTCCATATTGTGAATTAATTGTCTTGTTTCGTTGCCGTCTTTATCTGTGCAAACGATTTCACATTTAGCACCTTCTGGCACTTGCATTTCTGTGTTTTTATAAACGTCACCATAAGCGTGACGAGCAATACAAATTGGTTTTGTCCATGTTGGAATAAAAGGAGTAATACCTTTAACCAAAATAGGAGTTCTAAAAACAGTACCGTCCAAAATTGCACGAATTGTACCGTTTGGAGATTTCCACATTTCTTTCAAGTTGTATTCAGGCATTCTTGCTGCGTTTGGTGTAATAGTAGCACATTTAACAGCAACGCCATATTTTTTAGTAGCTTGTGCAGAATCAAAAGTAACTTGGTCGTTAGTTTCGTTTCTGTAAGGAAGACCCAAATCATAATATTCAGATTTCAAGTCAACATAAGGTAAAATAAGAATGTCTTTAATCATTTGCCAGATAATTCTGGTCATTTCGTCTCCGTCCATCTCAACGAGAGGGGTTTTCATTTCAATTTTGCTCATAATAAAATTCCTTTCTAATCGGTAAATTCAATACCGTCTTCATAACTCATAGATTTAATTCTAGCGAGAGATTCACAACGAATGCCGTAATCTTCTCTAATAATTTTGCCGCCTTCTTGAAATGCCTTTTCAATAACAATACCAGCGCCAACAATTTCTGCTTTGGCTGCTTTAACAAGGTTAATAAGACCAATAAGAGCGTTGCCTTTTGCCAAAAAGTCATCAATAATCAAAACTTTTTCGCCTTCGTGCAAAAATTCTTTTGAAAGCATAATGTCATAAGTAACACCATGTGTAAAAGAAGCCACTTGAGAAGTATAAACATCACCACGAATGTTTTTGGTTTTGTTTTTCTTTGCAAAAACAACAGGCACATCAAAATATTGTGCAGTAATGCAAGCAATACCAATGCCAGATGCTTCAATGGTCAAAATTTTGTCAATTTGAACACCATCATAAAGTCTTTTAAACTCTTTACCAATTTCATTCATAAACTTAACATCAATTTGATGGTTAACAAATGAGTCAACTTTAAGAATATCACCAGGTGCCACATGGCCGTCTTTAAGGATTTTTTCTTCTAATGCTTTCATAATCCAATATGCTCCCATTTAATTATTTAATTTATTCTAACAAAAAACAATACAAAAATCAATATAAAAACACAAAAAAATGCATTAAATAATTATATTTATTTGAAATTGACAAAGTCGGTTTAATAAGTTAAAATGAAAATATAAGAATTTTATAAAAAGAGGTGCCTTTTGTGAAGAAAATTTCGGCATTAATTTTAAGTTTTGTAATGCTTTTTTCGCTTTTTGTCAATGTCAGCGTGTCGGCAAATACCTACTATTCACGGGTTTTTGATGAAACAGGAAATGTTGTTTTCGAGCGTGAGGTTGAGTTGCTTGATGCAAAAAAACCAATTCAAGCATGTTTTAAATTTGTAAAAGAACAGCAAGATGATAAAATTTACACAGTAAAACTTGACACAGCTACTTATTACATCGGTGGTTCTTTAGATATTCATAGCAACACAATTTTTGACCTTAACGGCTCAACAATTTGCCGTGGCACAGAAAATTGCCCTTCGCTTTTGCGTTTTGGCGCAGGCAGTGAAGTGCATTATGGTTATGATGGCTTTGAAAATGTAACAGTAAAAAACGGCACTTTTGATGCAAACAGACTCAACAATGTTTCAATGGTACGTTTTGCCC
Source organism: Acutalibacteraceae bacterium (assembly GCA_045649405.1). Classification (GTDB taxonomy): domain Bacteria; phylum Bacillota; class Clostridia; order Oscillospirales; family Acutalibacteraceae; genus RUG11462. The sequence continues at coordinate 30,653 of JAZRPW010000007.1, read as the reverse complement.
ATGCAAAAAATGTTTTGTTCCAAAATGTTGACTTTAGAAATACACTTGGCACCTATCATATGCTCACATTTGCCGCTTGCGACGGCGTCGTTATAGATAACTGTGGGTTTTATGATATGGACACAACCGGTCTTAATACATCTGCAAATGGGGAAGCAGTGCAAATAGATGTGTTAATCGACGGCCACTTTTCTTACCCTGCGCAAGACTTTACTCCAACAAAAAATGTTAAAGTAACAAACTGCACATTCAAAAATCTTGGCAGAGGCATTGGCACTCACACAGGTGTTTCAGGACACTATTTTGAAAATATTGAGTTTTCAAACAACACATTCGAAAATATTGAAGGTTACGCAATTAAAACTGTTAATTATAGAAATTCAATCATTTCAAACAACAAAATCATAAATTGCGGAAGCGGAATTTTTGTTGGCAATATGACCAATAAAGGCTGTGGCAATTTCTACAAAGCATTCAAATCTTCAGATAAAATCAATTCAAACGCAGGCATTACCATTGAAAACAATGACATCAGCGTTGTTGATAGTACTTACAACGCCCTCGCATTTGGAATTCAAATTTATGGCGTGGTAGTAACAAAAAAAGATTTAGCAGGGGATTATCGAATTGGTTGGTTTAGTGTTGCAAACAACAAAATCACATCTTCGGTTTCAAAAAAATCTTACTACGGCATCTGGTTGCAGGGTGTAAAAGGCAACAGAGAATGCGCAAGTTTTGACGCTCGTGTGGTTTGCAATGATGTTGTTTATACCGGCGCAAAGAACAACAAAACAACCTATGGAATTCGCATTGAAGACTCTTATGGCTTAGACATCGGCTCAAATAATGTTTATGATACAAACAACAAAGCAGTGCATGACTCTTGCCTTTATGCGACCAATGTAAATGGGCTTGTGGTTGGTTTTAACAACTTTAAAAACACCGAAAGTTTTGGCGCTAAGTTTGATAAAGTTAATGACTGTTTTATTGACCAAAACACCATTTTAAACACAGGCAACAACGCACTTTATGTCAATGAAGGTTGCAAAAAGTTTAGTGTAACAAATAATGAGATTTCAAATTCAAAAGGTTACGGCATTGTGGCGAACTCTGCAACAAATGGTTATGATATTTCAAGAAATACCATTTCTAATACAAAGGGTTACGGCATTTATTTAAAAGGCAATTCAAACTTTAAAAATGTTTCTTCAAATTACATTTACAATGTTAAAACTTCAGGCATTTATATGAATTCAACCGCAAAGGTTACCAATATAAACAGCAATGTTGTTGATGTTAATTCTGCAACAAAAAGCGCAATTCATATTAACGACAAAGCATCAGCAAAAAATATAAACAAAAACAAAATCAACACAAAAACAAAAAAGAAATCCAAAAAACTAAAAGTAAAATGCAAAAACGGAATTCAAATTTCAAGCGCAAAATGTGAAATAAAACAAATTTCAAACAACACAATCAAAGTGTGCAAGTCAAAACCAATTTCGGTTTCGCTTAGCAAAACAACCCCAAAAATAAAAGGGAATAAGGTTTAATTAAAAAGCAAAAAGCTCTGTCAAAACTGACAGAGCTTTTTTATCTTTAAATAATTGTGATATGTAAAGATATTGTCTTGCTAATAATTATTCAGTAGCTTCTTCAGCTTCTTTTTGTTTAGCAAAACACTCGCTGCAATAAACAGGGCGGTCTTCACGTGGCTCAAAAGGAATTTTAGCTTCGCCACCACAAGCAGCACATACAGCAGTGTACATTACTCTTGCAGCTTTTGAAGCAGCCTTTCTAGCATCACGGCACTCTTTACAACGCTGAGGCTCATTAACAAAGCCTTTTGCCTCGTAAAATTCTTGTTCACCAGCAGTAAACACGAACTCTTGGCCGCACTCTTTACATACTAAAGTTTTGTCTTCAAACATTGGATATACCTCTCTAATTTTATTTACCCTTTGAATTCAGGCATATATTAAAACCGACCGGTCTTAATTACTTCAATTTTTTTCGCATTCTTTGAATTGCGTTATCAACCGACTTTTCGCTAATTTCTAATTTCTCAGCGATTTTCTGGTAAGAATAACCCAATAAATAAAGGTCTAAAACCTGTCTTTCGGTGATAGATAATTTTTCGGCAATTTTTTGTTTCATCAAAGAAATGTTTTCTTTTGAAATTAAAACTGCCTCGGGACTTTGCTCAACACTTTCGTGCAATAACGCTTCGTCTTCAATAAAACTGAGTGCCGCTTTTGGAATTTGTTTTTTCGCAAGTGACTTTCTTACTGCAGTTAATATGTTTCTATCAATGCAAAGATATGCGAATGTTGAAAACGAGGTATCAAAACTGCTCTCATAGTTTTTCACTGCATTAAGAAGTCCAATCAAACCTTCTTGAACTAAATCTTCAAAATCAATGCCGCTGTTGTTGTAAACAGAAGCCCTGTTTCTAACAGTGAAAAGGTAGCGAGCGACTAAAGCGCTATAAGCCTCATCATCGCCAACTCTACAAAGAGCAATAAGATTTTCATCATCTAATGAATGAATTTTTTTCACCATAAAATAATATTTTTCTCACAGATATAATTTTATACACTAATATAATACTACCTAGTATCTCAATTGTCAATACCAATTTCTGCGATTTGTATAATAGTTTTAAAAACACAATCTATTTTTTGTGCAAAATGTCAATAATAAAGGTGGTTTTTTAGTGTTTTTAATATGTTTTTTTCTTTTCTTGACACCTGCACCTGATTAAGCCCTAAAATTTTAGCAGTTTGACTCTGGGTTTTGTCTTTAAAAAACCGCAAATTTACAATTTGTTTATCCTCAAAATCCAACTTTTCAATTGCCTGCAAAACTGCAATTTTGTTAATGGTTTTTTCTTCGTCATTTTGTGAAATTTTGTTTGCCACACCCTCATCACTTTCAAGCGAAGAAACAAAATTATTTGAGTTTAGTGCGAATACAACATCTTCAACACTGCAACCGAATTTTTCGGCAATTTCGCTAATGCTTATAGTTTCATTTTGCTTTTGTTTTGCTTCAATTTCTCGGTTGATTTTAAGTGCCAATTCTTTTAAAGACCGACTAATTTTAACAGGGTTGTTGTCTCTGAAAATTTGTTTAATTTCACCCAAAATCACCGGCACGGCATATGTAGAAAACTGAAACCCCTTGTCTTTGTCAAACCTTTTTGCCGCCTTAACAAGTCCTAAACATCCGGCAGAATAAAGTTCGTCATAATCAACACCTTTGTCTTTCATTTTGTGGCAACAAAGATGCACTAATTTCAGGTTTTCATTAACTAATTTTTCAAAACTCATTTGCCACAAATTTTCTTATAAAAAGTAACGGTTGTGCCTTTGTTTAACTTAGAGTTAACCCTAACCTTGTCTGTAAAAGACTGCATAACTGCAAACCCCAGTCCAGCACGCTCACTGCCACCGGTTGTAAAAAGTGGCTCCATTGCTTTTTGCACATCGGCAATGCCACAACCTTTGTCACGGATTTTAATAACAACTCGGTTGTCGTTTAAAATTTTTGCTGAAATAAAAATATCGCCACTTGTGTCTTTATAAGCGTGAACAATGCAGTTTGTAACAGCTTCTGAAACGGCAGTTTTAATGTCAGAAATCTCTTCTAAAAGTGGGTCAAGTTGAGAAATAAATGCGCCAACTGCCACCCTTGCAAAACTCTCGTTCAAACTTTTTGCAGATAGTTGCATTTTAAATTGATTAACTACTTTCATTTTTCATCATTCCTTTCAATTTTTGCAAGTCGGTCCATTCCCGCAAGTTTTAACACCCTGACTGTGTTAGGAGAAGGATTTTTAATTTTAACCTCGCCTTGGCGTTGTTTCATAAGTTTATATCTGCCCATAATAAGTCCAATTCCAGAACTGTCCATAAAACTAACATCAGAAAAATCAATAACAAGCGTTTTGCAATCTGAATTTTCAATTTGGCTGTCAATTTTTTCTCTAATATCTTTTGCAGTGTGATGGTCAATTTCGCCGTCAAGCCGTGCAATTAAAAGGTTTTCTGTCAAACTAATTTCACATTCCATTTTTGTTTACCTCCAAAAAACAAAAAAGACTTGTACCAAAATGATACAAGTCTTTCTTTAAATTTTTAGTCGAAATTTGTTGCCTTTTTATAATTCTTTTAAACTTTCAGAACAAAGGTACAAAGAACCACAAACAACAAAGTCACATTTTTCATCTTTTAGCTTTGCCAAAACATCTTTCAAACTTTTGGTTTCTTCAACATCACTGCAATATTTTTGCGCTTTTTCTTTTAACTCAGGCGCACTAATTGCTCGTGGATTGTTAACAGTAACGGTGTAAATTTTTGAAAATTCTGGCGCAATTTGTGACAAAACCGAGTCAATATCTTTGTCTTTCATCATGCCAATAACACCAATTGGTTTGCTGAAATATTTTTGCAAAAACATTACAAGTGACTTCACACCGTCTGGGTTGTGCGCACCGTCTAAAAGAATTTTAGGCTCTTTTGAAAAAAGTTGCAATCTTGCAGGAAAATGGGCATTTTCAATACCGTTTTTTATCTGTTCATCGCTAACATCAAACCCGCTTTTTTCAATCGCTTTAATGGCGGTTAATGCGTTATATTTTTGCACCTTGCCAGGAATTGCAAGGGTAAATTCGGTGTCTTTATATTTCACACTGTCGCCACAAATATCTTCTTTTAAAAGTGTGATTTCATTCTCGTCACAAAAGGTTAATTCAGAATTTCGCTCATCACAAATTTCTGTGATTTTTTCAACTACTTGACTATCTTGAATAGGGTACAAAACAGTAGGGCAATTGTTTTTAATAATGCCACCTTTTTCAAAAGCAATTTCAGAGAGTGTGTTACCCAAATACTCGGTGTGGTCAAGTGAAATTGAAGTAATAACACTGCAAAGTGGATTTTTAATAACGTTAGTAGAATCAAGCCTACCGCCAAGCCCTACTTCTAAAACAACAACATCGCAATTTTGTTCATAAAAATAAAGCATTCCAATAGCAGTAACAATTTCAAATTCAGTTGGAATTTCGTCAGGAGGGTAGGTATCAACAACCGCTTTAATTTTTTCAACAATTTTTGTTAAATCATCGTTAGAAATCATCTCGCCATTAATTTGAAAACGCTCTTTAAAATCAATAATATAAGGGGAAATGAACATACCAACCTTGTAACCGGCATTTTGCAAAATGTTTGCACAATAACAAGAAACAGAGCCTTTTCCGTTAGTCCCTGCAATGTGAATGAATTTTAACTTGTCTTGTGGGTTGCCAAGGTCTGAAAGTAGCTTTGTAATTCTAACAAGCCCCAATTTTGAGCCAAAAAGCAAAAACGAATCAATGTAATCCATTGTTTCTTTGTAAGTCATTTTTATCACCAAAAATAATTATACACAAAAAGAGAAACCATTTCAATACCACGCTAAAATATTTTTTGCAGTTAAGGTTGAAATTCTTATCAAAGTATAGTAAAATAATATAAATATACAAAATTAACCGAAAAGGAAATTATCATGACAGAAAAACAACTTGATATATTGCTAAAAGGCGTGCAAAAACCAGGCCGTTACACTGGTGGCGAATTAAATAGTGTTATAAAAGATAAATCTGCAGTTGATGTTAGATTTGCTTTTTGTTTTCCTGACACTTATGAAATTGGAATGTCACACCTTGGCATGAAAATTCTTTATTCTTTAATGAACGAAATGGAAGGCGTTTGGTGTGAACGTGCTTTTGCGCCACTTCCTGACATGGAAGAAAATATGAAAAAAGCAGGCATTGGTGTATTTTGCCTTGAAAGTTTAGATGAATTAAAAGAGTTTGATATAATCGGCTTTACATTGCAATATGAATTGTGTTACACAACAATGTTGCATATGCTTAAAATTTCAAACATTCCACTTTTGGCAAAAGACCGTACTGACCTTAAAAATATGGTGGTTGTTGGTGGCCCTTGCACTTGCAACTGTGAGCCAATTGCTGACTTTATTGATGTTGCGTTTTTAGGCGAAGGTGAAGAAACAAACCCTGAGTTTATTAAACTTTATCGCGAATATAAAAAGGCAGGCAAATCAAAACAAGAGTTTTTGCGCGCTGCTTCAAAAATTGAAGGCATTTACATTCCTTCACTTTACGATGTTACTTATAACGAAGATGGCACTGTAAAACAAGTAAGAGCAAAGGATAATGCACCTGAAAAACCTAAAAAATCAATCGTGCAAGACCTTGACAAAATGTATTACCCTGAAAATTTTGTTGTGCCTTACATAAACACAGTTTTTGACCGTGCAACTGCCGAAGTTTTCCGTGGTTGCATTCGTGGTTGCCGTTTCTGCCAAGCAGGTATGATGACCCGTCCTGTAAGAGAAAAGTCGCCACAAATCGTTTCATCACAAGCAAAATCAATTTGTGACACAACTGGTTATGATGAACTTTCACTCTGTTCACTTTCAACAAGTGACTACACAAAAATTGAAGAGTTGCTTAATGATTTGCTTGACTGGACAGAAAAAGAAAAAATCAACATTTCTTTGCCATCAATGAGAATTGATGCGTTCTCACCTGAACTTTTGGAAAAAATCTCAAAGGTGCGTAAATCAACCTTGACATTTGCTCCGGAAGCCGGCTCGCAAAGAATGAGAAATGTAATTAACAAAAATTTAGATGAAGAAATCATTTTGAAAACCTGTTTAACTGCATTCCAAGGTGGCCACACCGCAGTAAAACTTTATTTTATGATGGGTCTTCCAACCGAAACAATTGAAGATATTACTGCAATTGGCGATTTGGCGCAAAAAATTGTAGACCTTTATTACGATATGCCGGTAAAACCAAAGGGCAAACCTGTTGCGGTTTCGGTTTCACTTGCAACATTTGTGCCAAAGCCACACACACCATTCCAATGGAGTGGTCAAGATGAATTGTCACTTGTTCGCCAAAAGCAACAAAAATTAATGGAGCATATCACTTCAAGAAAAATTCAAGTTTCATGGCATGAGAGCAAAACTTCACTTTTAGAAGCAGTGCTTGCAAGGGGAGATAGAAAACTTAACAAAGTGCTTTTAGACTTAGCAAATGCAGACTGTAACTTGGACGCTTGGGATGAATTCTTAAAATACGAAGAATGGGAAAAAGCGTTTGAAAACAACGGTCTTTCAATGGAATTTTACGCAAACCGCCAAAGAGAATTTGATGAAATTTTGCCTTGGGAACACTTGGACTATGGCGTTACAAAAGAGTTCTTGGTGCGTGAAATGAAAAAAGCTTTGAATGCTGAAACTACCGATAACTGCCGTGATAAATGTGCAGGTTGTGGTGCTAACAAAATGTTGAAAAGGGGTGTTGAGTGTGCGAAATGTAAGGTTAATTTATAAAAAGCAAGGCAGAGCAAGATATATTTCGCATCTTGATATGAACCGCCTTTTCTCAAGAGTTTTAAAACGTTCAGGCCTTCCGGTTTGGTACACCGAAGGGTTTAATCCACACATTTTCGTAACATTTGCGTTGCCTTTGTCGCTCGGTTTTGTTAGTGAGTATGACATTTGTGACTTTAGACTTGATGATGACTCTGTAACAAACGAAAAGGTAAAAGATGTTTTAAAAGATGCGTTTGGCAACACAATCGAAGTGGTTAATGTAATTGACCCAGTTATGAAGGTTAAAGAATTAACCTACGCAGAGTTTAAAATTAAAATTGATTGTGATGAGCAAAACGCTCAAAAAATCAAAGAAATTTTGTCGGCAGATGAAATAATTGTTGAAAAAACAACAAAGCACAAAAAACTTCAAACTTTTGATGTAAAACCAAAAATCAAACGTTTAGAAATAAACGACGAAGAAAATGGACTTTCGGTTTATATGCTTTTGCCGGGTGGCAGTATTGAAAACATAAACCCAACAATAATTTTTGAAAAAATGTGGCAAAGCGTTGACTTTGAAATTGTTGGTGTTACAAGGGGCAAATTGTACGATAAAAATATGCAGTTATTTCATTGACAAAAAGCCTTTATATATGATATAATACTAGAATAATTATATAAAAGAAAAGTGGTTATAAAATGATTAAGAGTATGACCGGTTACGGCAGACACAGTGAAACTGTCGAAAACATGGAGATTACTGCAGAAATCAAAGCAGTTAATCATCGTTATTTTGAGTTTTCTTCAAGAGTGCCAAGACAGTTCGGTTTTCTTGATGAAAAAATCAAACAATATGTAAAAGCTCAGGTAAACCGTGGTAAGTGTGAAGTTTACATTTCAATTAATATGCTTGAAAATGACGCAGTTTTGGTTGAGGTTAACAAGCCATTAGCAAAAGCTTATGTTGACGCTTTGCAAGAGTTGTCAAATGAATATGGCATTGAGAATGATGTAAAAGCAACCCACATTGCTCGTTTTCCTGAAGTGCTTGCCATTCGCAAAGAAGAGCAAGATGAAGATGAAATTTTTGCAGCAGTAAAATCTGTTCTTGAAAAAGCGGTTGAAGCATTTATCAAAATGCGTGAAATCGAAGGCGAAAAATTAAAGGCAGATGTAATTTCAAGATGTGACTTGATTTTGGACTATGTTTCAGTAATTGAATCAAAGTCTAAAGAGTCTGTAAAGGCTTATCGTGAAAGACTTGAAGAACGAATGAAAGACCTTTTGGGTGATGTTCAAGTAGATGAGCAACGTTTGCTTACAGAAACTGCAATTTTTGCAGACAAAGTTGCTGTTGATGAAGAAACAGTTCGTTTAAGAAGCCACATCGACCAACTTAAAACAATGCTTGAATCTGCAGAACCTGTTGGTAGAAAAATTGACTTCTTAGTTCAAGAAATGAATAGAGAAGCAAACACAACCGGCTCAAAATGTGCAGACATTGAAATAACAAAAATTGTTGTTGAAATTAAATCCCAAATTGAAAAAATCAGAGAACAAATTCAAAACATTGAATAGGGTAGAAGTTTATGAAACTTATAAACATTGGTTTTTCAAACCTTGTTAATTTGGATAAAATAGTGGCAGTGCTTTCGCCTGACTCTGCACCTGCAAAAAGAATTGTTGCAGAAGCGAAGAAAGCCCAACGCCTTATTGATGCCACACAAGGCAGAAAAACTGAGTCGGTTATTATTACTGACTCAGACCACATAATTTTGAGTTATTTAAGTAACGATGAAATTTATACACGACAGGCAAAGGAGTAATATGAGCAAAGGTAAATTATTTATTTTTTCAGGGCCGTCAGGCATTGGAAAAGACACTGTTTTGAAAGAAATAGTTAATTCTTGCGATGATATTAAACTTTCAATTTCATCAATCACAAGAAATATGCGTGAAGGCGAAGTTGAAGGCGAAAAGTATCATTTCATTTCTAAAGAAGAATTCCAAGAATTGATTAAAAATGATGAATTGCTTGAATATAATGAATATGTTGGCAATTTTTATGGCACACCAAAAGCACCGGTTTTAAAATGGCTCGATGAAGGCTTTAATGTAATTTTGGAAATTGATGTTAACGGTGCGTTCAAAGTAAAAGAAAAAATGCCAGAAGCAATAATGGTGTTTATGCTTCCAACTTCTTTTGATGTGCTTCGTCACAGATTAGAAAAACGTGGCACAGAAAACGAAGAGGTTATACAAAAAAGATTAAAACAAGCCGCAAAAGAAATTTCTTTTGCAAAAGAGTACGACTACTTGTTCTTTAACGATGTTTTAGAAGAAGCAGTAAGTGATTTTAAGTCAATTATAAGGGTTCAACCAGAAACTCTTTTAAATGAAAATATGAATGATGATATGAGAAAGGTGATTGAAGATGCTAAATCCATCAATTGGTAAACTTATTAACAACTACGAAAGCAGATATCAGTTAGTAACTGACATTGCAAAACTTGCAAGACACATTTCTGAAAAAGCCGAAGAAAAAGGCGAACGTCTTACAGAAAAAGCTGTTAACACTGCAATGAACGAAATTGCAGACAGAATATAAGGAGTAAAAGTTTTAAAATTTAAAATTAAACTATTTACGCCCAAATTAAAGTTAAAAAGTCAGGGCGTACTGTCCTGACTTTTTGTAATTTTTCAAAAAAGGAGTGATAAGAGATGAAAACTAAATTTTTAGCAGATGTTTATGTTGAAAAAACTAATATTTATTTCGACAAAACTTTTTCATACTCCATTCCTTTTGATATGAGCGAAAAGGTGTTTGTCGGTCAGCGCGTTTTAGTGCCTTTTGGCAAAGGCAACCGTAAAAGACAAGGGGTTATAATCAATATTCATCAAGCAGATGACTCTGCAACCGACAAGGTAAAACCAATTTTTGAACTTGTTGATGATGAGCCGATTATAACCGATGAAATGGTAAAACTCGCATCATTTATGGCTGACAGATATTTTTGCACATTTTTTGAAGCTTTAAAACCACTTTTGCCACTTGGCATTAATGTAAAAGTGGTAAAATCATTTGTTTTAAAAACTGACTTTGACAAAATTGATTTTGAAACTTTAAGTGAAGATGAAAAAATAATTGTTAACACCATTAACAATGCAAGAACTAGCGTTAAGCTTACAAAGTTGCTTGAAATTTTGGGTGTAAAAAGCGAAAAAGTTTTTGACAATTTAATTGAAAAAGGCATAATTGAAACTCAAGAAAATGCTGTTAGAAGAGTTGGCGATGCATCAGTAAAAATGGTAAGACTGCCTGATGATTTAACTGAAGAAGATTTGGTTAAATACACAGTAAAACAAAAGGCAGTTGTGCAGTTTTTGAATGAGTGTGAAACTGCTTCAGTAAAAGAAGTAACCTATTTTACCGGCATTTCTGCTGCTACCATTAACACAATGATTAAAAAGGGCAAATTAGTTGAGTTTGAAAGGGAAGTTTTGCGTTCGCCTTATGAAATTCAAGAAACAGGCGAAATGACCGAAATTACCTTGTCAAACGAGCAACAAATCGCCTTTGATAGCATTAAAAAAGATATGGCAGAAGCGAAAGGTGGCAAAACAGGTCTTTTGTTTGGTGTAACTGGCTCTGGCAAAACACAGGTATTTTTAAAAGCAATTGATGAATGCTTGAACAACGGTAAAAACGCAATTGTAATGGTGCCTGAAATCGCCTTGACTCCACAAACAATGAACATTTTCTCTCGTAGATACGGCAAAAAAATTGCCATTTTCCATTCTGCAATGAGTCTTGGCGCTAGAACAGATGAGTGGAAAAGGGTAAGTAAAGGCGAAGCAAGAATTGCAATCGGCACTCGTTCTGCTGTCTTTGCGCCAATGCAAAACATTGGGCTTATTATTATGGATGAAGAGCAAGAACATACATATAAATCCGAAAGCTCTCCACGTTTTCACGCGCGTGATGTTGCAAGAAGTCGAAGTAAATATCACAACTGTTTGTTTTTAATGGCATCTGCAACTCCGTCAGTTGAAACATATTCACTTGCAAAATCAGGTTTCTTCTCGCTTTACACTTTGAAAAATCGTTATGGCAGTGTGTCACTTCCAACCGTTAAAACTGCTAATATGAAAGAGCAATACAAAAACGGAAACTTTGGCATTTTTAGTGACACTTTGTGTGAAGCTTTGAGCGAAACTTTTAAAAATAAAAAACAGTCAATCATTCTGCTTAATCGCAGGGGTTATCAGGTTGTTGTTTCTTGTACAAACTGTGGCGAGGTTAAACAATGCCCAAACTGTAGCATTTCAATGACCTACCACACTGCAAATAATAGAATGATGTGTCATTATTGTGGCTATTCTGAAGAATATTCAGACAAGTGCAAAGTCTGTGGTCAAGACAATGTGCGTCTTTCTGGCTTTGGCACACAAAAAGCCCAAGAAGAATTATCAACAATTTTTCCAAGTATGCGAATTCTTCGAATGGATGCCGACACAACAATGACTCGCAATTCTCACGAAGAAAAGTTAAACGCTTTCAAAAACGGGGAATATGATGTAATGATTGGCACACAAATGGTTGCAAAAGGGCTTGATTTTCCTAATGTAACCCTTGTTGGTGTAATCAATGCCGACCAGTTGCTATACGGCAATGACTTTCGTGGTTATGAAAAAACATTCTCACTTTTAACCCAGGTCATCGGTCGTTCTGGCAGAAGTCAAGAAGGTACAGCAGTTGTGCAAACAATCTCTCCTGATAATGAGATTATTTCACTTTCTGCCGAGCAAGATTATGAGCAGTTTTATGAAACAGAAATCTTGCAAAGAAAGGTGCTTAAATACCCACCGTTTTGTGACTTGTGCGTAATTGGATTTTCTGGCACATCAAGGGAAAACACGGTAGAAATTGCAAACCTTTTCTTTGAAAAGTTTAAAAAAGAAATCGAAGGCGATTATCAAGACTTAAAGGTAATAATTCTTGGTCCTTCGCCTTGTAATATACCAAAAATTAATAATAAATACCGTTTTAGACTTATTATTAAATGTAAAAACAACAAAAGATTTAGAGAATTAATTTTAAAACTGTTGGTTGATGTTCAAACAAAAGCAAAATATAAATATGTAAACCTTTTTGCAGACATCAACCCTGAAAACATTATCTGAGGTGTAAAAATGATAAGAGAAATTGTAAAACAAGGCGATGAAGTTTTAAGAAAAAAATGCCACAGAGTAGAAAAGTTTGATGAGAAACTTCATGCATTATTAGATGATATGTACGAAACAATGGTTGAAGCAAACGGCGTTGGCCTTGCAGCACCACAAATTGGCATTTTGAGAAGAATTGCAGTAATTGATGTTGGCGAAGGCAAAATTGAACTCATCAATCCAGAAGTTGTTAAAACTTCAGGCGAGCAAACTGGAGAAGAAGGTTGCCTTTCTTGTCCTGGTACTTGGGGAGAAGTTACACGCCCAATGAAAGTTACAGTAAAAGCGCAAGACAGATTTGGCAATGAGTTTAAAGTAAAAGGCACAGAACTTTTAGCACGTGCTTTGTGCCACGAAATCGACCATTTAGATGGCGTTTTGTTTGTTGACAAAGTAGAAAAAACTGAGGAGTAATTTATGAATATAGTTTTTATGGGCACACCTGATTTTGCCGAAGAATCTTTAAGAAAATTGGTGGCAAACGGTTACAATGTGTCAGCGGTTTTCACAAAACCAGACGGCTTGGTTGGCAGAAAGCGTATCTTAACCCCACCAGAAGTTAAAGTTGCAGCTTTAGAGTTAGGTTTGCCGGTTTTTCAACCAAACACACTAAAAGATGATGAAGTTTTCGAAACTTTAAAAAATTTAAAACCAGATTTAATTGTGGTTGTGGCTTACGGCAAACTTTTGCCAAAAAGAGTGTTGGATTTGCCAAAATACGGCTGTATTAATGTTCACGCTTCAATTTTGCCAAAATATCGTGGCGCTTCTCCAATTCAATGGTCAATTGTTTGTGGCGAAAGCGAAACCGGTGTCTCAACAATGCTTTTAGATGAAGGAATGGACACTGGCGATGTTTTGTTAACTGCAAAAACAAAAATCGGTGAGCGTGAAACTGCAGAGCAGTTGTGGGACAGACTTATGATAATGGGTGGCGACCTTTTAATAGAAACTGTTAAAGGGCTTGAGAATGGAAGCATTACACCACAAAAACAAGATGAGTCAATTGCAACTTATGCGCCAATCATTACAAAAGCAGACGGCGAAATTGACTGGAAATTAAGCGCAAAAGAAATTGATTGCAAAATCAGAGGTTTGCACGCTTGGCCAGTTGCATATACTAAAGTTAACGGAAAAATGCTTAAAATTTTCTCAGCGGAAATTCTTGAAAGTGAAGCTGAAGCAGGCAAGGTGCTAACAAGTGACAAAGAGTTGATTGTTGCTTGTGGCGAAAATGCGCTTAAAATTACCGAACTTCAACTTGAAGGCTCAAAACGAATGAAAACAGAGGACTTTTTAAGAGGTAAGAGTATAGATTCAGAATTTTTAGGAGTTGACTAAAATGCCTTTTTATTATTATTTTGACCCAACCTACTTTTTGTTTGCAATTCCAGGGTTAATTATTGCTCTTTATGCGCAAATGAAAGTAAAGTCAAACTATTCAAAATATAGCAAAGTTTTTAATTCTGCTGGGTTCACTGGCGAAATGATTGCAAAAGAAATTTTGCGCGCAAACGGAATTTGTGATGTTGATGTTAAAAGAATTAACGGCAATTTGACTGATAATTTCAATCCAACACACAAAACCATTTATCTTTCAGATGGCGTTTTTGGAAGCAACACAGTTGCAGCGGTTGGCATTGCCGCTCACGAAGCAGGCCACGCTGTTCAACATGCGCAAGGTTATGGTCCGTTGAAAATGCGTTCAGCATTAGTACCGGTCTGCAATTTCGGTGCAGGCATCAGCCCAATTTTGTTAATCGCAGGTTATTTGCTTAGTTTTTACCCTTTGTTATATTTAGCACTCGCAGTTTTTTCACTTTCGGTTATTTTTCAACTTGTAACTTTGCCGGTTGAATTTAACGCATCAAAAAGAGCGCTTGTTGCAATTGAGAGCAATCCTCGTTTTAGCGAAGGTGATGTAAAAGGTGCTAAAAAAGTTTTGTCTGCAGCCGCAATGACCTATGTTGCAGCGCTTATGCAGTCAATTTTAACATTCCTTTATTATGCATTAAGAATTTTAGGTAGAAGAAGAGATTAGAATTTATGTCAAACGCAAGAAGTAAAGCAATTTCAACCCTTTTGAAAATTGAAACAGAAGGCGCTTATTCAAACATTGCCATTGATAAAATGCTACAGTCTGCAGGCCTTGAGCCAAAAGATAAAGCGTTAGCAACAAGCATTGTTTATGGCACATTAGAGCGCAAAATCACTTTGCAATACATTGTTTCAAAATATTCAAAAACTCCAATCAAAAAAATAAAACCATTCATTTTAATTTCACTTTTAACTGCGCTTTATCAAATTTTGTTTATGGACAAAATCCCTGACTCTGCGGCGGTTAATGAAACAGTGAAAATTGTAAGAAAATCAAAATTTTCTGCTCTTGGTGGTTTTGTTAATGCTGTTTTGCGTTCTTTCTTGCGTGATGAAAAGAAAATTGAATATCCAAAACCTCTTGCAGAATATTTGTCAGTAAAATATTCTGTTTCAGAAGATATTGTGAATTTGTTTTTAGAGCAATATGGCGAGCAAACCGAAGAAATTTTAAACGGGTTTTTCTCGCTTGAAGGGGTTAATTTAAAGGTAAACACCTTGAAAATTTCAGTAGAAAACTTAAAAGCAGAACTTTCAAAAACTTGCGAAGTTGAAAATCATCCGTTAATTGAAGATGTTTTGGTGCTTAAAAACGCAGGTTCAGTTAGAGATTTGTTTGGTTTTTCTGAGGGGCTCTTCCACGTGCAAGATGCCGCAAGTGCAATTTGCGCAAAAATTGTTGGCGCAAAAGCGGGTGAACGTGTGCTTGATGTTTGCGCAGCGCCAGGTGGCAAAAGCTTTTCGGTGGCAGAAAATATGAAAGACGCAGGCGAAGTTGTTTCGCTTGACTTATATGAACACAAGGTAGAACTTATCAAAAAAGGCGCAAAAAGATTAGGTATTACAAGTATTAAGGCGTTTGTTAATGATGCTTCAAAATTCAATTCTAATTTGGGCAAATTCAACAAAGTTTTGTGCGATTTACCTTGTTCTGGGCTTGGAATTTTAGGCAAAAAGCCCGAAATTCGTTACAAAAATGTTGCTTTTGTTGACAATTTTCCGGCGTTACAGTATCATTTACTATGCACCTCTACCGCTTATGTAGAGCAAAATGGGTTATTATTTTTCTCAACTTGCACATTAAACAAGAAAGAGAATTTAGAGGTTGTAAAGCGTTTTTTGGCTGAAAATGATGAATTCGAGCCTTTTGAAATAGGCAATGAGTTTAACAAGCAACCAGATGACCTTGTTAATACTTTAACTCTTTATCCGCATATACATAAAACAGACGGATTTTTCATATCAGCGTTTAAAAAGGTGAGGTGAGTTTTATTTTCGACCTTAAATCAATGAATCTTAGCGAAATTGAAACTGTAATCTCGAATTTAAAACAACCAAAATTTCGTGCAAAACAGGTTTTTGAATGGCTTTTAAAGGGTGTTGATTCTTTAGAAGAAATGAAAAATGTACCAAAAGTTTTGCAAGAAGAATTACAAAAAGAGCATTTTGTTTCATTTTGCAAAATCGAAAAAAAGTTTGAATCAAAACTTGATGAAACAGTAAAATATTTGTTTTCGCTTTATGATGGCGAGTTAATTGAATCGGTTGTAATGAAATACAAACACGGTTACAGCATTTGTGTTTCTTCACAAGTCGGTTGTAATATGGGGTGCAAATTTTGTGCCTCAACCATTGATGGCAGAAAGCGTAATTTAACCGCAGGCGAAATTTTGTCGCAAATTCACACCGCTTCAAAAGATTTGGGTGTGCGCATTTCTAATGTTGTAATGATGGGAATGGGTGAACCACTTGACAATTTTGAAGAGGTTGTAAAATTTTTAGAACTTGTCGGCATTGAAGGTGGTTTAAATATTGGAATGCGCCACATTTCACTTTCAACCTGTGGCATTGTTCCAAAAATTTATGAGTTAATGGAGCTTGACAAACAAATTACTTTGTCAATTTCACTCCACGCTCCGTTTGATGAAATGAGAAGTAGCATTATGCCTATTAATAATAGGTATGGTGTTGATGAATTAATAAAAGCATGCAAAGATTATACCGATAAAACCGGCAGAAGAATTTCGTTTGAATACGCACTCATTAAAGGGTTTAATGACACTTTTGAATGCGCAGAAAAACTTCAAAAATTGCTTGGCGGAATGATTGCGCATATTAACTTGATTCCGGCAAACCCTGTTCATGAGGGCAAATTCGAAAAGCCAGACAAACAGTCGGTCTATGCTTTTTGTGAAAAACTTAATCAAAAAGGGCTCAATGCAACTGTTAGAAGAACGCTTGGCAGTGATATTGATGCTTCTTGTGGTCAACTTCGTGCAAAACATAAAAAATAATTAAAAAGGAGGCAGTTTTGTGAACGTAGCAGGAAAAACCGATGTTGGTTCAGTTCGTGATATGAACCAAGACTTTATAAAATTTCATAAATTCGATGATGAAACTGCCATTTTAATTGTTTGCGACGGTATGGGTGGCGCTCGTGCTGGTAATGTTGCAAGTGAGGTTGCAGTAAACTCAATTTTTGAAACCTTTGTCAAAAAGTTTGACTATTCGCAAAATGACAAAGAGTTAAAAACAATAATGACATCAGCAGTTAACTGTGCAAATCTTGATGTTTTTGATTTAGCACAAAATAACGATGATTATTACGGAATGGGCACCACAGCAGTTGTTGTGTTTATCTCTCAGGGTTATGCTTATACAATCCATGCAGGCGACTCACGTGCGTATATTATTTACCCTGATAGAATAAAACGTATTACTAATGACCATTCAATTGTTCAGCAATTAATCAATAATAATATGATAACCGAAGAAGAGGCAAAACATCATCCAAAACGCAACGTTATTACTCGTGCGCTTGGTATTGATGAATGCTTAGAAACCGATTTTAGTGTAACAGGTCTTCAAAAAGATTATTGTGTTCTTATTTGTTCTGATGGTTTGACAAATTATGTTGATGAAAAAGATATTTTAAAAATTGTAAATGAGAATGATGCGCCTGACGTTTGCGAGAAATTAATTGAACTTGCAAACAAAAACGGTGGTGGCGATAACATTTCGGTTGTTGTTGCAAAAGAAAAATAAAGGAGGGGTAAGTAATGGACAGATTTATAGGCAAGCGAATTGATGGCAGATATGAAGTTAATGAATTGGTCGGCACTGGTGGTATGGCAAGTGTTTACAAAGCTTATGATGTTATTGACGAGCGTATTGTTGCAATTAAAATTTTGAAAGAAGAATTTGTTGCTAACGATGAATTTCGAAGAAGATTTAAAAATGAATCTAAAGCTATTGCTGTTTTGTCTCACCCTAACATTGTTAAGGTTTATGATGTAAGCTTTGGCGATGTGTTGCAGTATATCGTAATGGAATTTTGTGATGGCATTACCTTGAAAGATTACATTAAACAAAAAGGTGTAATTGATTGGGAAGAGGCGGCTTTCTTTACTGCACAAATTTTGAAAGCGCTTCAACACGCTCACGAAAAAGGCATTGTTCACAGAGATATTAAGCCACAAAACATTATTTTAATGAATGATGGCACATTAAAAGTGGCTGACTTTGGTATTGCAAGGTTTTCTCAAAGCGAGCAAAGAACAATTACTGATAAAGCAATTGGCTCTGTGCATTATATCAGCCCTGAACAAGCAAGAGGTTCTAACACAGATGGCAAGTCTGACATTTATTCTGTTGGCGTGTTGTTATATGAAATGACAACTGGTAGATTGCCATTTCAAGCAGATTCTGCGGTTTCAGTTGCTATTATGCAACTTCAAAATGAAGCGGTAAGACCAACTGAAATTAACAATTTAATTCCAAAAGGTCTTGAGCAAATCATTTTAGCAGCAATGCAAAAAGAACCAAGTAATCGTTATCCAACTGCTTTTGATATGTTAAGAGATATCGAAGAAATTAGAAGAGACCCTTACATTCAGTTTAGTCATGATTTCGCAGTTTCAACCGTTCAACAGGTTAATGTTGCAGATGATTATTCTGTGAAAAATAATGATTATGGTTATAATAATTACCAACCAAAAGATAAAGGAACAAAACTTATTCAAACATTGTCAATCATTGCAGCAGCATTTGTTGTTGTAATTGCAAGTTTGCTCATATTTGCATTTGGTTTAGGTAGCAATGAAACAATGAAATGTCCTGATTTTGTTGGCAAAATCTTGACAGAGGTTGAATCTGACGATAAATACAAAAAATTCAACTTTACCATTGAAGAATCAAGCAATTCAGAGTTTGAAGCAGGTGTGATTTATAAACAATCACCTGAACCAGATACAAAAATCAAATCAAAATCAAAAATTGTTCTTTATGTATCTAAAGGCGCAGAAAAAATCAAAATTCCTGATTGTGAAAAGCTTGAATATAACGAAGCAAAAGAAATTTTAGAAGAATATGGCTTTGTTGTTAAAAAAGTAACAAGAAATGATGATGAAATCGCAAAAGATTGTGTAATTAAATCTTATCCAGAGGCGAATGAAGTGGCTTCTTCGGGCGATGAAATTACTTTGTATGTTTCATTAGGACCTGAAGAAATTGATGTAATTGTGCCTGACGTTGTTGGCAACTACTCAGAAACTGCAAAACAAAAAATTCTTGATAGTGGCCTTAAAATTGGTGATGTTATTCAGGTTTATGACACTGCAGATGAAGGTGTTGTAGTTTCTCAATATCCAAGAGCATATAGTAGTGCAGTGCTTGATGATGTTGTTACTATTTACGTAAGTAAAGGCGAAGAAGAAACAACCACCACACAAACAACAGCTGCAACCGAAGCCACAACCGAAGCTGTAACTGAAGTTGTAGCAACCGAAGCTGCAACACAAGCTACTGAATAAAGAGGTATTATGACAAAAGGAATTATAGTAAAAGCGTTGTCAGGTTTTTATTATATAAAAACCGAAGAAAATATAGTTGAATGCAAGGCAAGGGGCTCTTTTAGAAAGAAAGAGTTTGCTCCACTTGTTGGCGACTATGTGACAATTTCTATAACCGAACCAGAAAAAATGCGAGGTGTTATTGAAGAAATAGCACCTCGTAAAAATGAATTAATAAGACCGCCTGTCGCAAATATCGACAGGCTTTTTATCGTTGTATCAACAGCTTCACCAGCGCCTAATAACTTTGTAATTGACAAAATGACAGTGCTTGCGGCACAAAACGAAATTGAGCCAATAATTGTTGTTAATAAAAGTGATTTAGATAGTCCACAAGAAATTAAAGAAACCTATGAAAAATGCGGTTTTAAAGTGTTTGTTGTTAGCGCAACAAATGAGCAAGGCGTTGAAGAATTAATGCCGTTGTTTAAAGATAAATTGTCTGTTTTTTGTGGCAACTCAGGTGTTGGCAAATCAAGTCTTTTGAACGCAATCGACAACAGATTTCAAATTTCAACTGCCGAAATCAGCGAAAAACTTGGCAGGGGAAGACATACAACAAGACACAGCGAATTATATGAAGTAAATGGTGGTTACATAGCAGACACTCCAGGTTTTTCAAGCATTGATATGGAAAAAACCGCTGTGATTATGAAAAACGATTTGCAATATTGTTTTTCGGAATTTGAAGAATATTTGGGCGAATGTAAATTCACATCTTGCTCTCACACAAAAGAAAAAGGTTGCGCAATTTTAAAGGCGGTTGAAGAAGGAAAAATCCCACAAAGCAGAATTGAAAGTTACCGCCGCCTTTATGAAGAAGCGTCAAAATACAAAGAGTGGGAGTTGCAAAAATGAAAAGATGCGTTATTGTATCAGGCGCAAAAATAGAAGATTATCAAAAAATAAAATCTTTTCTTTTGCCTGATGATTACTTTGTTTTTTGTGACTGTGGACTTTTGCATGCCGAAAAATTAGGCGTTAGTCCTGACTTTGTTGTTGGCGATTTTGACTCTGCTGACAAGCCAAAACAGACAGAAAATATGCTTGTTTTACCAACCGTGAAAGATGATACTGACACATTTGCATCGGTTAAATTAATGCTTTCAAAAGGTTTTGATGACTTTTTGATTTTAGGTGCAATTGGTGGCAGATTAGACCACACATTTGGCAATGTTTCTGCGCTTTTGTACTTGCAAGAAAAGGGCGCAAAAGCAAAAATTGTTGATGATTATTCCGAAATGTTTTTGATAGAAAACACAGTGAAAATTGAAAGGAAAAGTTGCTCTTATTTTTCACTTATCTCACTTTCTGACAAATTAGAAGGAGTTAATATTATCGGCGCAAAATACCCACTTGAAAACGCAGAAATTAATTCAAGTTTTCAATTTGGAATTAGCAATGAGCCAACTTTTGATACAGAAATTTCTGTTTCAAAAGGCAATGCACTTTTGATAAAAGTTTTTTAAAAAATTCACACTTTTCAAAGTTTGCAATATAATAATAGCAGAAAGTACCAAAAGGGCAAAGGGGTGTTGTTATGCGTTGCAGACCGCGAAAAAACAAAGCCAAATCTACTTACATATTTTGTTTTACAGCCGGTGTGATTTTTGCAACATTTTTTCCTTACAAAGCAATAATGTTGGCATTAAGCTTAATTTTAATACTCCTTGGCCTATCTTATTGTAGGTGCTAATTGGAGGTAAGTTTATGCAAGTTGTAGTATTAAAAAGCCCAAAATTGCTAAAAGGTATTTTAAGAAAGATTTTTAAAATTAAAAAAGAGGATTGTTAATCAATCCTCTTTTTGTTTGTATTCGTAGGGCAGTAGTTTGCTTGTCGCCGAAAACAAAAAACCACTTAAGCAAATGCTTAAGTGGTTTTTAAATTGCTTTAAATTATTCAGCTTCAGCGTAAACGCTAACTTTCTTTCTGCCAGCGCCAAAGTTTTCAAATTTAACTTTACCGTCAACTTTAGCAAACAAAGTATCATCTTTACCCTTGCCAACGTTTGTGCCTGGGTGGAAGTGAGTACCTCTTTGACGAACAAGAATGTTACCTGCTAAAACAAATTGGCCATCAGCTCTTTTCAAACCAAGTCTTTTTGATTCAGAATCACGACCGTTTTTAGTAGAACCAACACCTTTTTTGTGTGCGAATAATGTAATATTAACTCTAATCATTAGTGTAAACCTCCGTTATAAATTTCAATCTTTCCAACATACTCATTTTTAAGCTCATTCATATGAAGTTGCAAGCCCTTGATAATTAAATCTGAACTTTCGGTTGGGTTATCAATAATTACTTTTAAAAACCCATCGCCAACACTCACATCAGCTTTTAAATTAAGCACATCGGTAATAGTGTTAGCAGCCATAATAACTGCTGATGAAACAGCCGAGCAAACAAGTTTGCCTAAATTGTCATTCTCATTATTAGTTGAATGACCGGTTGCTTCAAAACCTTTGAAATGTTCCTTTTCAGTATAAAGAACAAACTTTGTCATAATACTTAAGCTTCTTTTTCAGCTGGATTAAGAGTCTTGTTAACAGTAGCTTTTGTACCGATAGCAAGGATTTCAACCTTAGTATATGGTTGTCTATGACCAAGCTTTCTTTTTTCGTTTTTCTTTGGTTTGTAAGTGAAAACAGTGATTTTCTTATCTTTACCTTGTTTTAACACTTTAGCACCAACAACTGTAGTTAAGTAAGGAGTACCTACTTTAGTAGTTTTGCCATTGCTTGTGTACAAAACTTTGTCGAAAATTACATTTTCGCCTTCAGCTGCATCGATTTTTTCGATAAACACTACATCGCCTTTTTCAACTTTGTACTGTTTACCACCGGTTTCAAAAATTGCGTACATAATCTTTCTTCCTTTTTATTAGACTCGCTACTATAGGGCGGGGTAAAAACCCTCTTTTTTCGCAATGCCCCTAATATGCGGCTTGACTATTTTATCACAAATGCTCCCAAAAGTCAACACTTTTTTTACAGAAAACTTTTATTTTTAAGAACAATTGACATTTACTATATAAAGTAGTATTATATATATAATATAATTTTACTTTGGAGAAAAATATGGACATTTTAAAAAAACTACAAGAAGAATTTAAATTAAGAGATTTTCAGGTTGAAAATACCGTTAAATTAATTGATGACGGCAACACAATTCCGTTTATTGCTCGTTATCGTAAAGAGATGACAGGCTCACTTGACGACCAAACAATTCGTGAACTTAATGATAGATTGGTTTATCTTCGCAATATGGATGAACAAAGAGAAAAAATCATTAACACAATTGAAGAGCAAGGCAAATTAACAGATGAACTCAAAGAAGCAATTTTAAATGCCGAAACATTAACTGAACTTGAAGATATCTATCGTCCTTACAGACCAAAAAGAAAAACACGTGCGTCTGTTGCTAAAGAAAAAGGTCTTGAGCCATTGGCACAGTTTATTTATGACGGCGACTGTGATGAAACTACAGTTTTAGCAAAGGCCGAGGAGTTTGTTGATAGCGAAAAAGGTGTTGAAACAGTTGAAGATGCTATTTTAGGCGCTAAAGATATTATTGCAGAAAACATTTCAGATGATGCAAACATTAGAAAACGCCTTAGAGTTGTTATGAACGAAAGCGCAACCATCTGCTCAAAAGGTTCAGGTGAAGACCTTTCGGTTTATGAAATTTACGCTGAATTTTCAGAAAGTGTTAAGAAAATTCCAGGCCACAGAATTCTTGCAATCAACCGTGGCGAAAAAGAAGGATTTTTAAAAGTTAACATTGATTTTGATTTAGACAAAGCACTCTCAATTGTTAAATCAAACCACGTTAAAAATGATAGTTACTGTGGTAAGTTAGTTGTAGAAGCAGCAGAAGATGCTTATGACAGACTCATTTTCCCATCAGTTTCTCGTGAAATTAGAAGTGAGTTAACAGAGCGCGCATCTGACTCTGCAATCAAAGTCTTCTCACTCAACCTTCGCCAATTGCTCTTGCAACCACCAGTAAAAAACAAAACAACAATTGGTCTTGACCCAGGGTATAGAACTGGTTGTAAAGTTGCAGTTGTTGATGGTACCGGCAAGGTGCTTGATACTGGTGTAATTTACCCAGTACCACCACACTCAAAGGTTGAAGAAGCAAAAGCAATTATTAAAAACTTTGTTAAAAAGCATAATGTTGACTGTTTTGCAATCGGTAACGGTACTGCTTCTCACGAAACAGAAGAGTTTGCGGCAGATGTAATTCGTGAACTTGATTGTGGTGTAAGCTATATGGTGGTTTCTGAAGCAGGCGCTTCTGTTTACTCTGCTTCAAAACTTGCAGCAAAAGAATTTCCTGATTATGATGTTTCACTTCGTTCTGCAGTTTCAATTGCAAGAAGATTGCAAGACCCACTCGCAGAACTTGTTAAAATTGACCCAAAAGCAATTGGTGTTGGACAATATCAACATGATATGCCACAAGCGCAACTTTCTGATGCGCTCGACGGCGTTGTTGAAAGTTGTGTAAACGAAGTTGGTGTTGACCTTAACACAGCTTCTGCACCACTTTTATCAAGAATTGCGGGCATTAACGCAACCGTTGCAGGCAACATTGTTGCTTACAGAGAAGAAAACGGTGCTTACAAATCAAGAGCAGCGCTCAAAAAAGTGCCAAAACTCGGACCAAAAGCATTCGAACAATGCGCAGGTTTCTTGCGTGTTGATGGTAAAGATGTTTTTGATAACACAGGCGTTCACCCTGAAAGTTACAAAGCCGCAGGCGAGTTAATTGAACTTTGTGGTTATACAAAAGATGACGTAAAACAAGGCAAAATCATTGACCTTGCTGAAAAATTAGAAAAAATGGGTGTTTCTTCGGTTGCTGAAAAATTAGGCGTTGGTGTGCCAACACTTAATGACATTGCAAAAGAACTCGCAAAACCAGGCAGAGACCCAAGAGACGACTTGCCAAAACCAACCTTTAGAACAGATGTAATGTCAATGGAAAGTTTGAAAGAAGGAATGGAACTTAAAGGCACAGTTAGAAACATCATCGACTTTGGTGCGTTTGTTGATATCGGTGTGCATCAAGACGGCCTTGTTCACATTTCTCAAATTTGTGACAAATACATCAAACACCCTTCAGAAGTATTAAAAGTTGGCGACATTGTTAATGTTAAAGTAATGTCTGTTGACGTTGCTAAAAAGCGTATTTCACTCACAATGAAAGGGTTGTAAAAATGGATTGCGAAAATTGTGCTTATTTTGCCTATGACGAAGAGTATGAAGAATATTTTTGTACTGCTGTTTTAGATGAAGATGAGGTTTATCGTATAACTCAAACCAAAAAATGCCCTTATTTTCGTGATGGCGATGAGTATAAAATTGTAAGAAAGCAGAACTAATTTTATGAATAAAATCATCATTCCAAAAAGCGCAAACAAAATACTTAAAGCATTAAAGTCCTCAGGTTTCGAGGGCTTTCTTGTTGGTGGTTGTGTTAGAGATAGTTTAATGGGTGTTGTTCCTAATGACTACGACATCACAACAAACGCCACACCGGAACAGATGATTGATGTTTTCAAAGATTTTAAGGTGTTCAAAACCGGCACAGAGCACGGCACCGTTACAGTTGTGGTTGATGGTGAGAATATTGAAGTAACAACCTACCGAATTGATGGGGAATATGTTGATAACCGCCACCCAACCGATGTTTGTTTTACAAGCAATATTGAAGATGATTTAAGCCGCCGTGATTTCACAGTAAACGCAATGGCTTATAATGAAGAACGTGGGCTTATTGACCTTTTTGGTGGCATTGATGACCTAAAAAAAGGTGTAATTCGTTGCGTTGGCGACCCTGATAAGCGATTTTTTGAAGATGGACTTCGAATTCTTCGCGCAGTTCGTTTCGCTTCAAAATTAGGGTTTGAAATTGATGAGAAAACTGCAAAAAGCATTCACAAAAACAAACATTTGTTAAAAAACATTTCGGTTGAGCGCATTTTTGTCGAGTTTAAAAAGACACTTTTAGGCAAAGGTGTAGAAAGTGTTTTGCTTCAGTTTAAAGATGTAATAGCACAGTTTATTCCTGAAATCAAACCCTGCTTCCAATTTGACCAAAACACAAAATATCATTGTTATGATGTTTATACTCATATTGTTAAAACTGTCAGCGCAATCCCTGCTGAAGAAAACCTGCGCCTTGCAGCATTTTTTCACGATATAGGCAAACCAAAGGTGTATTTTACCGATGAAAATGGCGTTGGGCATTTTTATACACACAACAAAGTATCAGAAAAAATGACAAAAGAGATTTTAACTCGTTTAAAATGTGATAATGCCACTAAAGATTATGTTTCAACTCTTGTTTACATTCACGACAGAGAAGTGGCTACAACAGAAAAAAGCGTGAAACGATTTTTGTCAAAATATTCAAAAGAGTTGTTTTTTGACCTTTTGAAAATCAAGCGTGCAGATGCTTCTTCGCACGCAAAAGAGTATAGAGATAGGGAAGAGTACATTTCTTCACTTTTGCAAATTTTTGAAAAAATTGAGCGTGAAAATCAATGCTTTAGTTTGAAAGATTTGAAACTTAACGGCAATGATTTAATTGAACTTGGCATCAAACCTTCAAAAGAAATTGGTGTAATTTTGAATAAATTACTTTTATCGGTAATTGATGAAAAAGTAGAAAACGAAAAACAAAAATTAATTGATTATTTAAAGGTTTTAAAATGATTTGTAATATTTGTCCAAGAAAATGTGGCATTGAAAGAAGCAAAACAAAAGGTGTTTGTGGCGTGGGAGAAGCTTTGAAAATTTCTCGTGCAGCATTGCATTTTTACGAAGAGCCTTGCATTTCGGGAGAGTCTGGCTCTGGCACCGTTTTCTTTTCAGGTTGCAATTTAAAATGTGTTTACTGCCAAAATAAACAAGTCGCAAACGGTTTTGGCAAAGAAATTACATCAGAGCGTCTTAGTTGTATCTTTTTAGAACTGCAAAATCAAGGTGCCAATAACATTAATCTTGTAACCCCTGACCACTATGCCCATTTGATAAAGAAAGCTGTAATAAAAGCAAAACAACAAGGGCTTAACATTCCAATTGTTTATAACACAAGTGGCTATTGTGATAGTCAAATGATTAAAAGTTTGCAAGGCGTTGTTGATATATTTTTAACCGATTTTAAATATTTTTCGCCTGAAATTGCAAAAAAATATTCGCATTGCGAAAACTACCCAGAAATCGCAAAAAAAGCGCTTAAACAAATGTTTTTGCAAACTGGCAAACCAGAATATTTTGATGATGGAATAATGAAAAAAGGCGTAATTGTGCGCCATTTGTGTTTGCCTGAACAAACTGATGATTCAAAAGATATAATCGAGTATCTTTATCGTGAGTATGGCGATGAAATAGTTATTAGCATTATGAATCAATACACCCCAATGGGCGAGTGTGAATTCAAAGAACTTAACAAAAAATTAACCAATGAAGAATATGATGAAATAATTGACTTTGCCCTTGAACTTGGCATTGAAAATGCCTTTATTCAAGAAGGCGAAACTGCCGATGAATCGTTCATTCCAAATTTCGAAGAATTAATCGGAGTTTGACTTAAATCAAAAAATATAGTATAATAATCTTTATAAATATTAAGGAGAGATAAAACTGAAAAACGTAGTAATTATCGGTGCAGGTCCGGCAGGGCTTACCGCAGGTTATGAATTGTTGAAAAATTCAAAAGATTATAACGTGGTAATTTTGGAAGAATCTAATGAGATTGGTGGCATTTCTAAAACTGTTTATTACAACGGCAACCGAATGGATATTGGCGGTCATAGATTCTTTTCAAAAGATGAGCGTGTAAATGCGTTTTGGGAAGAAATAATGCCACTTCAAGGCGCTCCTGCCTTTGATGACTTGGTGTTAAAAAGAAGAAAAGATTTAGCGCAAAATGGTCCAGACCCAGAAGAAGTTGACAGAGTAATGCTTCTTCGTGATAGGGTTTCAAGAATTTATTATAAAAACACATTTTTTGATTACCCAATTTCACTTTCGTGGAACACACTCAAAGGAATGGGCTTTGCAACAACTGTTAAAGCCGGCTTTTCTTATCTCAAATCTTGCTTTGTAAAATTGCCTGAAACCTCGCTTGAAAACTTTTATATCAATCGTTTTGGCAAGGTGCTTTATTCAATGTTTTTTGAAGGTTACACCGAAAAACTTTGGGGCAGACACCCAAGTGTCATTTCGGCAGACTGGGGCTCGCAAAGGGTAAAAGGCTTGTCAATTGCTGGTGTAATTAAAAACGCTTTTGGCAAAATTTTTGGCTCAAAATCAAAAACAGTTGAAACTTCACTCATTGAACAATTCCACTACCCAAAATTCGGTCCGGGTCAATTGTGGGAAACAGTTGCAAACCGTTTTACTGATTTGGGTGGCAAAATTCTTTTTGGTTCAAAGGTTGAAAAAGTGATTGTTGATGAAACAACCGGCAAAGTAAAATCTGTTGTGTTTGAGCAAAACGGCAAAAAAATGAAAATTGATGCAGACATTTTCATTTCTTCAATGCCAGTTAAAGATTTGGTTGCAGGAATTGAAGGTGGCAACATTCCACCAGAGGTTAGAAATGCAGCAAAAACATTGCCTTACCGTGATTTTGTAACAGTTGGTTTGCTTGTTAACAAGTTAAATCTTGAAAACAAAACAAACTTTAAAACCCTTTCAAACATCATTCCAGACTGTTGGATTTATGTGCAAGATACCAATGTAAAATTGGGCAGAATTCAAATTTTCAACAACTGGTCGCCTTACATGGTGGCATCTCCTGAAAACACTGTTTGGATTGGGCTTGAATACTTCTGTGATGAGGGCGATGCCTTTTGGAATTTAGAAGATGGCGAGTGCATTAAATTTGCCGTAAATGAGCTAGTTTCAATGGGTGTTATCTATCAAGATGATGTGCTTGATGCTCATAGAGAAAAGGTTAAAAAAGCTTATCCTGCTTATTTTGATGGTTATGCTTATATTGATTATATAACTGAATATCTTGATAAATTTAGCAACCTTTATTGCGTTGGCAGAAATGGCCAACATAGATACAATAATATGGACCATTCAATGGCAACTGCATTTAACACAGTTGAAAATATAATTAACGGTGTGGCTGACAAATCAAACATTTGGAATGTAAACACCGAAAAAGATTATCATGAAGAAAAATAAAAAAACTCCGCTTCAAATGAAGCGGAGTTTTTAGTTGATTTTGATTCATTTGTTGCTGCTTTAAATAAAAAAGAAAAAAGGATTTGAAAAATTAGAAAAAGTATGTTATAATATATATGCCAAACTAATTTAATATGCAAAGTGGTATTTTTGTTTATAGGAGTATTATACCTTCTTGTTACTGCTTACCAAACTCGGTGAATTTGATAAAAATGCAAATTCCATTATGGGTTTGGTTAATACCATTTTGCATAATTAGTTTGGCGACTATCGGAGTTTGCGTTTTTTATGCGTCTACTTCGGTGGGCGCATTTTTTTATTGCGCGAAACTTTAGAAAGGAGATATATTTTAGTTTTAAACAAAATTTAATTTAGAAAGGATTTTTAAAAATGAGAAAAATATATTCATTGATGTTAGTAATAACAATTTTTTTAAGTTTTTGTGCATGTAGTGGCAATTCAGTAAAGGATGCCGAAACCAATATTGAAAAAGAGAGTGTTCAACAAGAAACTACTCAACCACAACAAGTATATGGAACATATCGAACAGTTGGTATATTCTTAGAAGACGAATATTATCTTAATGAAAACACTACTTTCGATACAAAACAAGGAGAAAAAGGAACATATACCATAAACGACAACGGATTTACTGTAAAGCCAAAAGATTCAGTAGAGCTTACTTTTGTTAAAAAAGATAACATCTACTATAAAACAGGGTTTATGGATTGTTTTGAAGAAGATAAAGACTATGGTTTAGAACCGAGTTTTGATGAAAACGGTCGTTCTAATCAATCTTTTGAAGGAAACTTTGGTGATATTAATCGTACATATCAAATTTCTTTGAAATTAAATGAAGATGGTACATATACTACAAACTATTGGATTGCTCACAATATTGGGTTGGATATTGAAAAAGAAGAAACACGTGAAGGTGAATATCGATTAGAAGATGATATTCTTTGGCTTAATTGCAAAGGCACAGATTATCCAATGGTTTTAGCAGATGGTAAATTGTATTTTGATGTAATCGAAAAGGTTGAATAGAATATTATTTATAAATGTTATTAATAGCAAAAAATCCGCTTCTTATGAAGCGGATTTTTTATTTTTAATCTATTTCTTTTTATACCATTTAAAAGTTAGTGGCCAAATGCAACCTGCAAAAATAACCATTGTAAAATAAGTTAAAGCTCTTACCATCATATCAGAGCAGAAAAGGCCAAAAACTGTGTAACCGAGTTTTTGAAGTCCGATTGTAATGCCAAGACCAAAAACAACCTTAATAATCTGTGCCCACCAAACTGCTTTGGTTGAAAAGTTTATATATTTTTTATCAACAATATAAGCAATAAGCATACCAACAACAGCGCCTAAAAGTTTGTAAGCGTTTTTAGCGCCAGAAAATAGCTCTTCGCCGTTAGCATCAGCAGGGAATGGGTACAATTCCATAAACAAAACTTGCGCAAATGACCAAGCGATAACAACGCCGAATAAAGCATACATAATTTTAGGATTGTTTTGCGCGCGTTTCATAATAGGGTAGAGCGCAAAAACTAATATAAACGCTATAAAAAGTGAAGTTAAAACATCTTTAGGAGTATGAACGCCTAAATACATTCTCGAAAAGCCAACTAATGCAAATAGAATAACACAGACAATGCGCAAAATATTATTTTTTGTCCAACGAGCAATAGCGCCAAAAGTACCAACAGCGCTTTGTGTATGTCCGCTTGGGAAAGAGTAGCCATCAGCCCTGCCGATAGACCCTTCAACCGGCTTAAAATTCTTGTCGATTATCCAAGGACGTTCAATTCTAAAAATAACCTTTAAAAGTTGGTTGAGTTGTGTTCCAATAAACCCAACAAATAAAA
>JAZRPW010000006.1:0-13169 GCA_045649405.1 Acutalibacteraceae bacterium | reverse complement strand
ACAATTTTATTTTTGACACACCAAATTTAAGCGGTTTGACAGTTGACGCTGAAAACGAGCATTTTGTTGCAGTTGACAATGTTCTTTATAATAAAGAAATGACAAAACTTTATGCAGTTGCACCAAAACAAGAAACTGTCGAAATTCCAGCAACTGTAAAAGAAATTGCACAACTTTCATTTGCGCTTTCAAATGTAAAAACTATTAAAGTTCCTTCATCTGTTGAAACTTTGGGTGCTGGCGCGTTTTTTAAATCTGCGCTCCAAGAAATCACTTTTGAAGGCGAAAGCAAAGTAAAAGAAATCCTCACAACAAATTCACAATATGGCGATGAAGCAGAAGAATATTATGGCACTTTTGAAGACTGCGTAAACTTGAAAAAACTCGTTATTCCAAACAGTGTTAAAACTGTTGGAAACAGAGCGTTGGGAGGATGTAGTTCACTTGAATATTTGTATGTTGGCAAGGCCGTTGAAAACTGGGGTTATGACAATTTCTATGGTAGCGCAAAGTTGACAAAAATCAAAGTACATAAAGACAACAAAGATTTTTTCACTTACAAAGGCGGGTTTTATGGCAAAAGACGTGAGCGCAATGTACTTCTTTACTTCTTTGGTAGCAGAAAAAATGTGAAAATCAAAAAAGGCACACAGGGCATTGACAGTTTTGCTTTTAAAGATACAAAGGCGCAAAATGTGACCATTCCAAAAACTGTAACAAGTATGGGTAGTGCTGTTTTCTATAACGCACAAAACCTAAAATCAGTTAAATTTGCAAAGAAAATTCAACTTAAATATTTAGGTTGGGACTATGTAAGTTATTACTATGGTTGGTGCCGTTATTCAAAACCAAAGTTTCAAAATATGGCAATGTTTTATAACTGCAAAAAATTAAAATCTGTTTCGTTCCCAGAGTCGCTTGTTGCAACTGAAGGCGTTGTTTTTGAAAAGTGCAAAAAACTTAAAACAGTTCATTTTGGCAAAAACTTTAACTACAATGGTGGCAACACTTATTACGATGATTATTTTACCTACTTTGCAAAAAAATGTCCTAATCTTGAAAGCATTACTTTCTCAAAAGACAATAAAAAATTTATGAGCGAAGACAGTGGAATTTACAGCAAAAACAAGGTTGAAATGTATTATTATGCTAAGGCTGCAAAGAAGAAAACTTTTGTTATTCCAAAAGGTGTAAGACACATTCATGGTGGCGTTTTCAAAAACTGTAAATACCTAAGAAGAGTTAAATTTGTTTATGATTATGAAAACAAAAAAGATTGTTGGTTCTCAAGTGATACATTTGGCAAGAATGTTACAGTTTTAATCAAGAAAAATTCTTGGGCTCATAGAGAAGTAAAAAGAATGAAAGAGAATTTTAGAGTAAAAGTTAAACATAAATTTTATTAAACACAATTAAAAACCGCCCTGAAAACAGGGCGGTTTTGCTTTTGTTTTTTACATTTGTTCAGGTGCGTCAATTTTTAACAAATCAAGCACATTTTTAATAACAGTTTTTGTTGCAACGCAAAGTTCAATTCTTGCATTTCTCAAATCTTCTTGTGCGCTCTTTACAGGGCAAGCGTTGTAGAATTTGTGGAAAAGTGTTGCAAGAGTGATTGCGTAACGAGTAATAACAGAAGGGTTTTGCTCTTTTGCAGAGTTAATAATATCTCCTGTGTAAGAAGCTATATGACGAATAAGCTCACGCTCTTCTGAACTGTTCAAACAATCAAGTTGTTCGGCTTCAAGTTCAGGCGCTTCAATACCTTGCGCTTTCAAGTTTCTCAAAATTGAGCAAATTCTAGCATGGGCATATTGAACATAATAAACTGGGTTTTGGCTTGACTCACTAATTGCAAGGTCAAGGTCAACTTCAAGGTGTGAGTTTGGCTCACGAAGATTAAAGAAAAATCTTGCCGCGTCAATTGGCATTTCATCTAAAAGTGTTGCAAGTGTAATTGCCTTGCCAGAACGTTTTGAAAGTTTATAAGTTTCGCCGTTTTTTACAAGTCTAACCATTTGCATAATAAGAATTTGCAATCTTTCAGGGTCAACACCGAGCGCACTCATTGCGGCTTTCATTCTTGCGATATAACCGTGGTGGTCAGCACCCAAAACGTCAATTGCAACATCAAATTTTCTGTTAACCAATTTGTCATAGTGATAAGCAATGTCAGGCACGAAATATGTTGGAATACCGTTATCTCTAATCAAAACTCTGTCTTTTTCATCGCCAAATTCGGTTGTTTTAAACCAAAGCGCACCGTCTTTTTCATAGGTGTAACCGCTTTCTTTAAGTTTGGTTACAACTTCACTGACTGCGCCTGAATTGTGAAGTTCAGACTCGTGATACCATCTGTCATAAGTGATTCGATATTTTGCCAAGTCATCTTTTAAAGTTTGAATGTTTTTAGGAAGCGCAAAATCACAAATTGCAGTTCTGCGTTCCTCAGAATCAGCGTTTACATATTTATCGCCATGGATTTGTGCAAATGCCTTTGCGTGATTCACAATATCTTCACCTAAATAAGCATCTTCTGGCATTTCAACTGTGTCATCAAAAAGTTGCAAATATCTTGTTTCTAAAGATGTTTTAAACTTTTCAATTTGGTTGCCGGCATCATTAACATAAAACTCTCTTTTAGCGTCATAACCTGCTGCAGAAAGTACCGCTGCCAAGCAGTCACCCAAAGCGCCACCACGAGCGTTACCAATGTGCATTGGACCTGTTGGGTTTGCGCTTACAAACTCAACCAAAACAGATTTGCCCTCGCCATAATTTGACTTACCAAAGTCTGCACCTTTGCTTCTAACATCCATCAAAATGTCGCTATAATAACGGTCTGAAAGTGTAAGGTTAATAAAACCAGGACCGGCAATTTCAACCGATTTAATGTAACCTTTTGATGTGTCAAGGTTATCACAAATTGCAGTTGCAATATCTCTTGGAGATTTTTTGAAAACACGAGCGCTAACCATTGCTGCATTTACTGCGTAATCTCCGTGTGAGCGGTCGTTTGGAATTTCAATTTTAAATTCAGGAATTTCGCCTGGCGCTAATTCTTCTTTTTCTTGAGCAGTTTTAATAGCTTGTTTTACTGCTTCAATAATTTGTTGTTCAACTTCAAAAACCTTTAAAGACATTTTTGTGTTTTGCTCCTTTTTCTATTTAAACTCAAATTCTAAATCAATTTTAAAATCAGTAGATTCTTCTGACAAATCAGGCAAAGTGTACTCTAAATAAACGTTGCCAAACCTGTCGCCAAATTCATATTTTGCCACCTTTCCGACAACCGAAAAAGTGTTTTCATCACCCATAATTCCAAGCAAAGTTTCGTTTTCTTTGACCGGCATTTTCAACTCATAAAACTGCGATTTTCGTGAAAGAGTAATTTTGTCATCAACAATCATAATTGCTGTTTTGTTTTGCTCTTCATCGGTATGAGTTATCAAAATTTTACCGTCTTTTTCTTTGAAAAACCCCTCGCCTTTGATAACGTTAACCGGGTTTGCAGTTGAAATTGTGGTAAGTTTTAATTTAATCTTTTTTTCCATAGTTCTCAATTCCAATTTGTTCAACATTCATTTCATCATCTTGTTGCAAAAAGAGTTTTGCAGTTGAAGCAAAGCCTTCAACACTGTCAGAAACAAAATATTTTTTAAAAGCAATTGTGCTATCATTCAACATATTTTTGTCAGCCAAAATTTTTGCAGCATATTTAGCAGTTGCTCCACCTGAGCTAACAAGCGCAACACCTTCGCCCATAACCTTTGCAATTGTACCAGAAATAAGCGGAAAGTGTGTGCAACCCAAAATAAGAGTGTCAACCCCTTTTTCAATTAGTGGTTGCAAATATCTTTTAGCGGTCAAAAGTGCAATTTCATCATCATCTTTAATCCAACCTTGCTCAACAATCCCAACAAAAAGTGGGCAGGCAACCGAATAAACCTCACAACTTTCATCAAGCGCTTTAACTGCCTCTTCATAAGCACCACTTTTAACTGTGGCAGATGTGCCAATTACACCAATTTTCTTATTCTTAGAGAGTTTCA
Source organism: Acutalibacteraceae bacterium (assembly GCA_045649405.1). Classification (GTDB taxonomy): domain Bacteria; phylum Bacillota; class Clostridia; order Oscillospirales; family Acutalibacteraceae; genus RUG11462. The sequence continues at coordinate 9,117 of JAZRPW010000006.1, read as the reverse complement.
CTGCCTCTTTAGCAGATGGTTCAACAACCCCTAAAAATGGCACCGGTAAATTATTGCCGGTTTCTTTTGCAACCGAAGAAACTGTGCCACAAGCGGCAATAATCATCTTAACACCTTGTGAGAGCAAAAACGCTTCATCTTGAGTGGCGTATTTAATGATAGTCTTGTTAGACTTTGTGCCATAAGGCACTCTGCCAGTGTCACCAAAATAAACAATACTCTCGTTTGGTAAAACATCTAAAATCTCTTTAACGGCTGAAAGACCACCAAGTCCAGAGTCAAAAATACCAATTGGGCGATTGTCCACCAAAAAACTCCCTTTCCTTCAAAAATTTCTATTCATATCATTCTATCACAAACCCATAAAAGTTTCAATGTTTTTTTCAGTTTTCTTAAATATCTTAATTTTTTTATGCCATTTACACAAAAATGCGCGCCTATATATATTAAAGATGACAAAAATGTCTTTTGCGTTATGTTTTTTCTTGAAAAAACTACTGTTTTGTGGTATCATAAAATCAACTAAATGTACACTAAACGTGCAAATAAATTTAAAAGGAGATTTTTCCTATGAAAAAACTATTATCTTTAATGCTTTCATTGCTTATGGTGTTTTCTGCAATGCCTTTAACAATGATGGCATCTGCTGCGACAGTTACCGCAGCAGGTTACACTTTTGATTGGCTCCGTGGCAGTGATGGTGCTAATGACTTTAACGAAGTTATTACTCCTGTTGGCGAAGCGCTTTCAACAAAAGACTATGACAATTCATGTATGATGTCATCAAGAAATTTAGTTGTTGGCGATAAACTCGTTTACACAACTAAAGACAGTGTTGAAAAAGGTTTATACAAAGTCGTTTTTGAAATGCGTGCTTATACTGGTCGTGCTAATCTTAACATTAAAATTAATGATAGAGACTATGGCGAATTTGTAACACCAGGCGAAGGTGGTAATGGTACAAAAGTTACTTTGTTTACAGATTATGTTCAAGCAGAAACTGCTCCTGTTACAATTGAATTAGTAGCAACATCTGCTGGTACAATGTATATTCAAAAGATGCATTTTGAAAAAATCGAGTATGAATATACACTTGATGGTGACAAAGCAACTCTTACAGAGTACATTGGTTCAGATGCAGAAATCACAATTCCTGAAAAAATTGATGGTTACACAGTAGTTGGCATTGGTGCAAACGCATTTAAAGACAACGAAACAATTACTTCTGTAACTGCTCTTTCAAATGTAGAGAAAATTGGCGACAGCGCATTTTCAGGTTGTTCAAATCTTGAATACATCAAGATTGAATATGGCGCTTGTGATATTTTTGACAGCGCAGAAACAATTTCTGACACAGCTGTAATTTCAGGTGGCAACAACTCAACAGCTCAAGCCTATGCTGAAAAATACGGCAGAGAGTTTGAAATGATTGCTATTGCTAAAATTGGCGATGACGTTTATTCATCACTTGAAGAAGCTATCACAGCAGCAGCTGAAGGCGACAGAATTGTTCTTTGTAAAGATGTTGAGTTGAAAAACTCTCTCACACTTGACAAAGCAATCATCTTGGACGTTGCTGGTTACACACTCAAAACATCTTCTGCTACAATTACAACTTCAGCAGACCTTGAAATTGCAAGTACAGAAGGCGGTCTTGGTGAAGAATATTCAGGCGTTGAAATTATTGAGCCATCAACTTCTGCTGATAAATTAGGTACAGTTGCTGATGTTTCAATCGGTAGCGCTTATGTAAAAGGTCATTATCCATCTTCAGGCGCAGGTAAAGTAACTGCTTACGAAAACAGAGTTGCTGTTGGCAAATTGGTTGCAGTTGAATATGGCAAAAAATACAACGTTGATGTAAATTCTAACGTTGGCGCTAAATTTGTAATTCGTGAATACAAAGCAGACGGTTCATTTGTTAAGAGTGTTGGCGAATTAGCTAACGGTGGTACATACACTCCATCAAGCGAAGCTGTTGAATGTATCGGTATTTCAATCTTTATTTCAGGTAATGCTTCTTACGATATTTTAGGTTCATTACAAAGAGGAGAGTTTGTTCCTAAATTTGAACTTGCTCCTGTTAGAGGCGCAATCAACTTTGGTTCTGCTTTTGTAAAAACAAGCGCAGATTTTACAATGTCTAACATTACTGCAAAAGCAAGCTCAACAGGTTCATTCTATGAACAAACTGATGCAACTGCAGCTCACAAATTCACAGTAAAAGACTGTGCATTTACAAAAGCTTCAGATTCAGTTATCACTCCTTTGAAATTTACTTACAAAGCAACTGAAATTGATATGCAAAACTCAACTGTTTCATTGGGTAGCAACAATAACAAAGCTGGTTTTGAAATTAATTCTGATTCATTTGGTACATTTAAAAATGTTAAATTCTCAATGGCAACTGGTATCGCAGTTTATATCACAAAAACTGGCGCTGCTGGTATCACATTTGATGGTTGTAACATTACTGAATCAGCTTATGACCAAGTTGCTGCATGTCAAATTGCAGGTGGTACTGTAACATTTACAGGTAACACTGTTGTTGATGGTGCTAGCAGAGCTTCAACTGCACTTAACGTTTCAGGTGGTAAATTAACACTTGACGGTGCTATTATTAGAGGTGATAAAGGTTCTGACTCAAGCAGAAAACCTATCAACATCTCTGGCACACCTACACTTATTATTAAAAAAGCTGACATTATTAAAGGTTCAGCAAGTGTGCTTACAAACGACCTTACAAAACTTAAAGCTGCTATCGCAGAAGGCGCTGCTTGCTACAAATCATCAACTCCTTCTAAAACATCAATCATTACTAAAGATTCTGTAACAACAGCTTTAGGTTCACTTTACATTCGTGATTGTTTACACTTGTGTGTATCAAGCCAAGAAGGTAGCAATGTTTGTAATTACTGTTCATCAGAAACAGAAATCAACCACGAATACACTACAATTAAATATAACGAAACACATCACTGGGGCGTTTGCTCAGTTTGTGATGAAGTTCAAGAACAAATTGAACACGAAGTTGGCGAAACAGGTAAAGACGCTACATGTACAGAGCCAGCAGTTTGTGGCACTTGTGCACAACACTTTGGTGAAGAACTTGGCCACTCATTCACAGATTACCAACCAGTTTCAACTGACGTTGCAGGTTGTGAACACAACCCAGTAACAAAAGCAATTTGTGACAACGGTTGTGGTGATGAAGATTATGACTATTCAGCGCTTGTTAACCTTAAAGTTACAAAAGAGCCAGTTGACCCAACTTGTACAGAAAAAGGTAGCACAGTTGAAAAGAGCTGTACAACTTGTGATAAAGTAATCGAACCTTCAGAAGAAATTGATGCGCTCGGTCACGACTTTGGCGAAATGGTATTCGGCGAAGGCGACTATGATTCTGACTACTTGAACACTGGTAAAGGTTCACACACATGTCAAGTTTGTGAATTTACAGAAAACATCGTTGTTCCAGTAAAAGAATTCAAAGGTAGCACAGTTGCTATTACCGGTGACTATGTAAACCCTGTTGAATATAAAACAGTTAAAGACGCTATCGAAGGCGTTGAAGAAGGCGGAGTTGTAATCTTAGTTAAAGATGCGGCTCTTGACACAAAACTTACAGTTGATAAAGAATTCATTCTTGATGTTGCTGGTCATACACTTAACGTTACAGCAGACGGCAACGCAATTACAACTGATAAAAACGTTGAACTCAGAAGTACAGTAAACGGTCTTGGCAAACTTTATTCTGGTATGGTAGAATTTGCTCCATCAACAGAAGCAGACACTTACGGTACACTTGCTGACGTTTCTGTAAAAGATTTGTATGTTGCAGGTCACTACAACGCATCAAGCGGTAAACTTGAAGCAAACACAAACAGAATTGCACTTAACAAACTTATTGCAGTTGACAGAACAAGAAGTTATGTTTTGAACACAGGTTCAAGCAATTCTAAAATGGAATTCATTATTCGTGAATACAACAAAAAAGGTAATTTCTATAAGAGCATTGGTGGTAAAGCAAACGGCGTAACTTACACACCAACTGATGAAAACGTTACTTACATCAGTGTTGCTTTCTGGATTAATGGCGATGAAAATACTGACATCATGGCTATGATGCAATCAGGCGAATTCGTTCCATCAATTGATATGGTTGCAATTAAAGGTAATGTAACATTTGCAAAACCTTTCATTAAAACAACCGCTGAGTTTACAATGAGCAACATTAAAGCAACTGCTACAACTCAAACAACATTTGTTATTTCAGGTGCTACTGATGTTGCAGCTGCTGCAAAATTTATTGCAAAAGACTGTCAATTCACAGCATCAGGTTCTGCTACTCCTTTGAGATTTACTGAAAACGCAATTGAACTTGATATTAAAAACTCAACAATTTACTCAACAACTGGTAACGGTTTTGAAATCGCTTCAGCTGGCGTATTCGGTAAACTTACAAAAGTAAATAATTCTAAAAATGGTGGTAATGTACTTTACATTTCAAAAACTGCTCCAGAAGGTATCACTTTTGATGGCGGTACTATTTCAACAGGAACCTATGATGTTACAGTCGCAACAATTACAGGTGGTACTGTAACATTTACTGGTGGTGCGACAATTTCCAGCAGTAATGCTAACACTGGATTAGCAGTATCAGGTGGCACTGTAACATTAGATGATGCTGTGCTTAATGCTAACAAAGGTGCTAATGCTAGTAGTTGTGTATTCAAAACTTCGGGTTCACCAACTATTATCATTAAGAAAGCAAGTTTTATAAAAAATACTACTCACGGCAAAAATGGTATGTTTACTAACGACCTTGCAAAATTCAAAGCTTCCCTTGCAGTTGGTAGCGCAATATTTACTTCAACAACACAAAATGCTAACACAGTAACTGATGGTTCTACTCTCGCTACAACTGATATGGCGGTTTACGTTGGCGAATGTGGTCACTGGGAAAGATCAGTTTCTAAAGCAGATACTTGTACACAAGCTCACGTTTGTAACTTCTGCGCAATGGACTTCGAACCACTCGGTCACGATTTCTCAGCTTATGATTATGATGAAGATTCTCACTGGAGAATTTGTTCAAGATGTAAAATAGTAGACGAAGAAGACAACGAACCACAAGCTCACTTTGGTGGTGCTGCTACATGTACAGAACCTGCTGAATGTGAAGCTTGTCAAGAATACTACGGCGATTCTTTGGGTCACGCATTCCCAGAACCAGACGCTGAAGGCAAATACGCAGTAGAAGATTACTCTTATGATGAAGATTCTCACTGGATTTGCTGTACAAGAGAAGACTGCGACGAAGCTAAAGAAGGCTCAGTTGTAGCTCACGTTGGTGGCACAGCAACTTGTGAAGATGCACCAATTTGTGATGACTGTGGTCAAGAATATGGCGTAGCCCTTGGTCACTCATATACAAGATATGAATCAAATGAAGATGCTTCATGTACAGTTGATGGTACAGAAACAGCTCTTTGTGACAATGGTTGTGGCAAAACAGCTACAAGAATAGCAAGCGGTTCTGCAATCGGTCATGATTGGGTTGAACTTCCAGCAAAACCTGCAACATGTAAAGAGCATGGTTTAACAGCTGGTACAATATGTGACAACTGTGGCGCTGTTAGAGAAGAACAAGAAGAAACACCAATTAACTATAACGCACACATTTGGGATGAAGGCGTGAAATTAGCAGGTGACTGTGCAACAGATACAGTTTATGTTTATACATGTGAATATTGTGGCACAACTGAACAATATAACTTTGGTAAAATTGCTGATTCACACTCATTCGGTAGTGACTTTGTTGTTGATAAACCAGCAACATTCCAAGAAGAAGGTTTAAAATCTCAACATTGTTCAGAGTGTGATGCAACACAAAAAGACACAAAAATTCCTGTATTAACATTTAACGCTGAAAAAGTTTCAAACGGTATTGAAATTAAGTGGGATGCTTATCAAGGCGAAGGCATGTACTATGAATTAGAGCGTAATTTTGATAACAATGGCTTCGTAGTAATCCAATATTTGCAAGAACCATATTGTCTTGATACAACAGCAGTTGTAGAAGGAACTTATGTTTATAGAGTAACTCTCGTTTGTGGAGATGTTAGATCAACTTCTAATGAAGTTACAGTAATTATTGAAGGTGAACCAACAATTCCTGACGAACCAAGTACTCCTGATCAGCCAAGTACTCCTGATCAACCAGCTCATGTTCACACAGAAGTAGTTGATAGTGCAGTAGCAGCAACATGTACTGCAACAGGTCTTACTGAAGGCAAACATTGTTCAGTATGTAACACAGTATTGGTTGCACAACAAGTTGTAGCAGCAACAGGTCACACAGAAGTAGTTGACGGTGCAATAGCTCCAACATGTACTGGTGCAGGTCTTACTGAAGGTAAACATTGTTCAGTATGTAACACAGTATTGGTTGCACAACAAGCAGTTGCAGCAACAGGTCATATTGGCGTTGCTCAAGCAGACAAACCAGCAACATACTTTGCAGCTGGTAAAACTGGCAACAAAGTTTGTGCTTGTGGCGTAATTGTTGAATTAGGCAAAGCAATACCAAAATTAACTTTGAAAGTTCCAGCATTTAAACTTATTAAAGGTAAAAAACAATTCAAAGTTAAATATACAAAAGTAGCAAATGCTACTGGTTTCCAAGTAAAATACAAACTCAAAGGTAAATGGAAAACAAAGACATTCAAAACAACAAAATCAGCTACAAAAGCAATCAAAAAGCTCAAAAAAGGTACATATAAAGTACAAATTAGAGCAATGATTAAAGCTGGTAAACAAAAAGCATTCTCAGCTTGGTCAAAAATCAAAAAAGTTAAAGTAAAATAATAACTTTAAAAAAGCCAACTCGTTTTGAGTTGGCTTTTTGTTTTTTTGTGAAATTTTGTGATTTATAATGTCAATCAAAACTTGAAAAAAGTGTCACAATGTGTTATAATTACAGAAAATGGTATTAAAGGAGTTTTGGTCATGAAGAAAATCTTATCTATTGCACTTTCATTTATAATGATTTTGCAAATGTCAACAACTGCATTTGCTTTTGTTGATACTAAAAACAACATTTTTACAGGAAGCAAATATACCCATGACGACAAATTTTCTGGATATGAAATTGTTAATGGTTTGGACATTTCTGTTCACCAAGGAACTATTAGTAATTTTAACACAGTAAAATCTGCTGGTGTGGATTATATGTTTTTGCGTGCAGGTTACCGTGGTTATGGTAGCGCAGGCAGTTTGAACAAAGATACAATGTTTGACAGCTATGCAAAAGGTGCAGTAGCTGCAGGTATTGACATTGGTGCTTACATCTACTCTCAAGCAATTACAGTAGCAGAAGCTAGGGCCGAAGCAGATTACATTGTAAATATTGTTAAAGGTTATGAAATTACTTTGCCACTCGTTTTTGACTATGAATATTATTCAGGTGGTAGATTGTCAAATGCAAACTTGTCAACAAGACAACGTACTGACATTTGTTTGGCGTTTTGCGAAAGAGTAGAAGCAGCAGGTTATACTGCTTGTGTTTATGCAAACCGTTCAATGTTCAGAACAGACCTTTATACTGATGAAATTGCAAACAAATATATTATTTGGCTTGCACAATACAACACAAGCACAGTTCTTGGCGGTTCATATTTCCCACAAGATTATGAATATTGGCAATACACAAGTTCAGGTAGCGTTTCAGGAATTTCTGGCAGAATTGACTGTAACTTTAGATATTTCAAAGCACCAACAAAAGTTAGCAACTTAAAACTTTCAACCAATGGCTCAAGTCAAAATGTGCTTACTTGGGACAGAGTTAAAAACTGTTATGGTTATGAAATTTACAAATACAGCGCTAGTTCACAAACCTATACAAAAATAGCAACAACCCGTGGTGCCGGAATTTGTACATATACAGATACAAGTTCAACATCTGCCGATGCTTACAAGGTAAAAGCTATTTCAAGAAACAAAGGTAAATTTGTTGGTGGCGAATTCTCAAACGAGGTTGGTCAAACATATTCTCCTGGTGGTAATGACCCATTTGAGTTAGACATTTGGGGTTCTTCTGACACTCATGACCCAGATTCGTTTGTGCCTTCAAATCCAGACGCAACACTTTCAACCAACAAAAAGCAATATAATGTTGGTGAAAACATTGTAGTAAACGCTGTTGGTTCAGGCGTTGAGTGGGTTGGTCTTTTCAATGCAAATGACACACCTTCATCAAACTGTGGCTCTTACTATTGGTATTATGTTGCACAAGATGGCTACATTTCAGGCAGTTCTTATGTTATTCAAAACCAACAAAGCAATCCTGGTAAAGGTGAATTAGTTGCTGGTGAATATAAGGTTTGCTTGCTTGGTAATTATAGCGATGATTACTATGTTCACGAAACAGTTTATATTACAATTATTGATTCTAAATTCACAACAAATAAGACTGAATATGTTGAAGGTGAACCAATTTTAATTACAGCAGCTGCAAATGGTAATGACTGGATTGGTATTTTTGAAAAAGGTTCAACTCCAAGTAGTGAATGTAATTCTATTTATTGGATGTACACAAGCAAAAGCAACGGCTCGCCTTGTGCAATTCAAGATGCAACCGGCGGAAGAAATGACTATGATTATTCACAAAGTAATATCTTAGGTCTTCCAGCGGGCGAATATGATATTATTTATCTTTTAGACGATGGTTACACAGAGTATGAAAGACAAACAATTAAAATCACAAAACATACACACACAGAAGTAGTTGACAAAGCAGTAGCGGCAACTTGCGAAAACACAGGTCTTACTGAAGGTAAACACTGTTCAGTATGTAATGAAGTTTTGGTTAAACAAGAAACAGTACCAGCCAAAGGCCACACAGAAGTTGTTGACAAAGCAGTAGCGGCAACTTGCGAAAACACAGGTTTAACCGAAGGTAAACACTGTTCAGTTTGTAATAAAGTATTAGTTGCACAACAAACAGTTAATGCAAAGGGTCACACAGAAGTAGTTGACCAAGCGGTAGCAGCAACTTGTGAAAAAACAGGTCTTACTGAAGGTAAACACTGTTCAGTATGTAACAAAGTATTAGTT
>JAZRPW010000005.1:0-12186 GCA_045649405.1 Acutalibacteraceae bacterium | reverse complement strand
ATTGCAATTCTCTCTACTTCAAAAGGTATTATGACAGACAAGCAAGCTCGCAAAGAGAACATCAGTGGCGAAGTTCTTGCTTTCGTATGGTAAGGAGGTAATGGAATATGTCACGTATTGGTAAGAAACCAATTGAGATTCCAGCAGGAGTCGAAGTTACTATGGATGGCAATTCTGTTACTGTAAAAGGACCAAAAGGTACCCTTACACAAGAATTCAATCCTAATATGGAAATTAAAGTTGAAGGTAATGTAATCACAGTTGCTCGTCCAAATGATGAGAAAGAAAACCGTGCTCTTCACGGCTTAACACGTTCATTGCTTTTCAACATGGTAGAAGGCGTTGCAAACGGCTATTCTAAAAAATTAGAAGTAAACGGTGTTGGTTACCGTGTACAAAAACAAGGTAAAACACTTACTATGAACCTTGGTTTCTCACACCCAGTAGTGTTTGAAGAAATCGATGGTATCACAATTGAGTGTCCTGGTCCAAACGAAATCATCATCAGCGGTGCTGACAAACAAAAAGTTGGTCAGTTCGCAGCTGAAATCAGAGAAAAAAGACCACCAGAGCCATATAAAGGCAAAGGTATCAAATATGCCGACGAAGTTATCCGCCGTAAGGAAGGTAAAGCCGGCAAAGGTGCAGGTTAATAAGGGAGGAGTGAAATTATGGTTAACAGACCAGATAGCAAGGCAGCTCGTCAAAGAAGACATAAGAGAGTTCGTGGCAAGATTTCAGGCACAGCTAGTTGCCCACGTCTTAGCGTATTCCGTTCACTCTCAAACATTTATGCACAGGTGATTGATGATTCAACCGGCAAAACTCTTGTTTCTGCTTCATCTATTGAAAAAGATTTCAAAGGTAACGGTGGTAACAAAGAAGCAGCTCGTAAAGTTGGTCAGACTGTTGCAGAGCGTGCTGTTAAAGCAGGAATTACCGAGGTCGTATTTGACCGCGGAGGAAATATCTATCACGGCCGTGTTAAAGAATTGGCCGAAGGCGCTCGTGAGGGCGGCCTCAAGTTCTAATAAGGAGGAGATTAACTTTGGCTAATATTGACGCATCTGTACTTGATTTACAGGAAAGAGTAGTTGCCATTAACAGAGTATCAAAAACTGTTAAAGGTGGCCGTATTATGAAATTTTCAGCCCTCGTGGTTGTTGGTGATGGTAATGGTATCGTAGGTTTCGGTATCGGTAAAGCTGCCGAGGTTCCAGAAGCAATCCGTAAAGGTATTGAAGACGCTAAAAAGAACCTCATTAAAGTAGCTTTGAAAGGCACAACAATTCCTCACGAGGTAATCGGTGCTTATGGCGCTGGTAGAGTTCTTATGAAACCAGCTGCAGAAGGTACTGGTGTTATTGCGGGTGGTCCTGCACGTGCTGTTATTGAAACAGTAGGTATCAAAGACATCCGTACAAAAGCATTACGTTCAAACAACCCTTGCAACGTAGTTCGTGCAACTATCCAAGGTTTAGCTTCACTTAGAAGCGCTGAAGAAGTTGCAGCAATTCGTGGCAAGAGCGTTAAAGAAATTTTAGGTTAATAAGGAGGCAGCAAAATGGCTACAACAAAGACAAAGGCTGCAGGCCTTACAATCACTTTGAAAAAAAGTTTGATCGGTTGCAAAGAAAAACAAATTGCAACAGCAATTTCTTTAGGTCTTAAAAAGCCAGGTGACTCTACAGTTCAACCTGACAATGCTCAAACTAAAGGAAAGATCGCTAAAATATCCCACCTCGTAGAGGTAACTGAATAACTAAGGAGGTGCGAATAAAATGAAACTTCATGATTTAGCTCCAGCTCAAGGTTCTGTAAAAGAATCAAAGAGAATTGGTAGAGGTGCTGCTTCTGGACAAGGTAAAACAGCTGGTAAAGGTCATAAAGGCCAAAAAGCTCGTTCAGGCGGCGGAGTTCGTCCAGGTTTTGAAGGTGGTCAAATGCCACTCGCTAGACGTGTTCCAAAAAGAGGTTTTAATAATATTTTTGCTAAAAAAATTATTGCTATTAACTTATCTGCCCTCGATAAATTTGATGATGGTGCAGTAGTAAACGCAGATGCTTTAATCGAAAAAGGCATCATTAATAAAGCTTATGACGGTGTTAAAGTTTTAGGTAACGGTAAAGTTACTAAAAAAGTAACCGTTCAAGCAACAGCTTTTTCTGCTTCAGCTAAAGCAGCTATTGAAGCAGCAGGAGGAAAGGCAGAGGAGGTTTAAACTATGTTTGAAACACTTCGCAATGCCTGGAGAGTTAAGGAAATCAGAATGAAAATTCTTTACACTATCATGATTTTGTTGGTGTTTAGAATTGGTTCATTCCTTCCTGTTCCTTTTATTGATATTGAAGCACTCAAAGGTGCAATTAGCGGTAGTGGCGCATTTTTCAACTACCTCAACGTACTTACTGGTGGTGCTATGGAATACGGTGCATTGTTCTCAATGTCTATCACTCCATACATCAACGCTTCAATCATCATGCAACTTTTGACCGTTGCTATTCCTGCTCTTGAGAGAATTGCTCAAGAAGGTCAAGAAGGTCAAAAGAAAATTGCAAAATACACTCGTTTTGCAACTGTAATTCTTGGTCTCATCCAAGGTACAGCTTTCTGGTGGTGGCTTTACGCTTCAGCACCACAAGATGGTAGCGCAACAAGTTACATTATTGCTGAAACAGGTTTTGAGAAAGTTTTCTCAGCAATCGTTATTGTACTTTGCTTCACAGCAGGTTCAGCTTTGATGATGTGGCTTGGTGAGAGAATCGACGAAAAAGGTATCGGCAACGGCATTTCAATGTTGCTCTTCGCTGGTATCATTTCAAGATTACCATCAGGTATCTCAGCATTCATCACATACTTACAACAAGGTATGTGGATTCAAGTAATCGCTGTTTTGGTTATTCTTATTGCAGTTGTATTGTTCATCGTTTGGATGCAATTTGCTGAAAGAAGAATTCCAATTCAATACGCAAAACGTGTAGTTGGTAGAAAACAATATGGTGGTCAAAACTCACATATGCCAATCAAGGTTAATATGTCAGGCGTTTTGCCAATCATCTTTGCAAGCTCAATTCTTATGATTCCTCAACAGGTTCTTACATTTATGAACCCAACAACATCTGAGGCAGCTTCAAGCACATGGTACAGAGTTTTAACATTGCTTGACTATCAAAGTATTAGCTACGCAGTTATCTACTTTGCATTAATTATTGCTTTTGCTTATTTCTACACATCAATTCAATACAACCCAGTTGAAATGGCAAACAACTTGAGAAAAAATAACGGTGCAATCCCTGGTATTCGTCCAGGTAAACCAACACAAGTGTTTATTCAAAACATCTTGTCAAGAATCACCCTCATCGGTGCTATTTTCCTTGGTGTTATCGCTGTTTTACCAATTATCATTGGCAAGTTTGTACAAATTGATGTTTCTCTCGGTGGTACATCAATGCTCATCGTAGTTGGTGTTGCTATTGATACTGTTCAATCACTCGAATCACAAATGATGATGCGTCATTATAAAGGATTCCTTGATTAATCAGTAGCCGATAAGTAAAAGGTGGTTAATTTATGAATTTGATATTTTTAGGCGCTCCAGGTGCTGGTAAAGGCACTCAAGCCGAAAAAGTTTGCGAAAAGTTAGGTATTCCTACAATTTCAACAGGTAATATCATTCGTGAAGCTTTGAAAAATCAAACAGAGATGGGACTTAAAGCTAAGTCTTTCATCGAAGCAGGAAAATTAGTTCCTGACGAGGTTGTAATTGGTATCATCAATGACCGTTTGGCTGAAGATGATTGTCAAAACGGATTCATTCTTGATGGTTTCCCAAGAACAATTCCTCAAGCGAAAGCGCTTGATGAAATGGGCGTTAAAATTGATATGGTAATTGACATTGAAGTTGCCGATGAAAAAATCGTGCAAAGAATGTCAGGTAGAAGAGTTTGCCCTGATTGTGGCGCTTCTTATCATACAGAGTATAAGAAACCTGAAAAGCAAGGCGTATGTAACTTCTGTGGTGCAGAACTTGTTATTCGTAAAGATGACAGTCCTGAAGTTGTTCTTGATAGACTTAACGTTTACCACGAACAAACAGAGCCACTTAAAGATTACTATGCACAAAAAGGTATCTTAAAAGTAGTTGAAGGTCAAGAAGAAGTTGCTGATACAACTGCTCTTACTTTCAAAGCTTTGGAGGATTAAGCATGGTAGTGCTAAAAACATCTCGTGAGATTTCTCTTATGAGAGAAGCCGGCAGAATTTCGGCAAAGGCACTGCAACTAGTTGGAGAACATGTGAAACCCGGCGTATCAACTTACGAGTTAGATAAAATTGCATATGATTATATCATTAGTCAAAACGCAAAGCCGGGCTTCCTTAACTATAACGGTTTTCCAGCAAGTGCATGCATTTCCATAAATAATCAAGTTATCCATGGCATACCAAGTAAAAATACAATTCTTAAAGATGGCGACATTGTTTCGGTTGATTTAGGAGCTGTTTACGAAGGGTATAACGGCGATAATGCTGCTACATTTGCTTGCGGGGTTGTTTCACCCGAGGCAAAGCGGCTGATGGAAGTAACTAAAGAGAGCCTTTACGAAGGCATCAAAAAAGCACTTCCTGGTGGCAGAATTGGTGATATCTCTTCAGCAATACAGGAGTATGTCGAGGCGCGCGGTTACTCGGTGGTCAGAGAATTTGTGGGACATGGAGTAGGCGCGAGACTGCACGAAGACCCAGAAGTACCAAATTTTGGTACAGCGGGTAGAGGTGTACGCTTAGTACCGGGCATGACATTAGCCATTGAGCCTATGATAAACTTAGGCAAACCCGGTGTCAGAACACTGAAAGACGGTTGGACTGTTGAAACACAAGACGGCTCGCTTTCAGCACATTTTGAACACAGTATTGCAATAACAAAAGATGGTCCGTTGATTTTAACAGACCCTGATTATTGCGCAAATATCTAAAGGGAGGTAAATTTCATGGCCAAAGCGGATAATATTGAATTACAAGGTACTGTTGTTGAAGCATTACCAAATGCAACTTTTAAAGTTGAGCTTCAAAACGGACACATTATTTCAGCCCACATTTCTGGAAAATTGAGAATGAATTACATTCGAATTCTTCCAGGCGATAAGGTAACAGTTGAAATGTCACCTTATGATTTAACCAAAGGACGCATCACATGGCGTTCAAAGTAAGATAACAAACTTAAATCCGACATTTTTTAATAACAAAAAGAATCGGTCTTTTGTTTTATCGAAAGGAATGATTAGAATGAAGGTCAGACCTTCTGTTAAGAAAATATGCGAAAAATGTAAAGTCATTAAACGCAAGGGTAAAGTCATGGTTATCTGTGAAAACCCAAAACACAAACAACGCCAAGGTTAATGGCGAATATTGACGGAGGTGTATTAACATGGCACGTATTTCCGGTGTTGACTTGCCTAATAACAAGCGAGTAGAAATTGGCCTTACCTATATTTTTGGTATCGGTCTCACAACATCAAAAAAGATTTTGGCTGAAACAGGCGTAAATCCTGACGTTAGATGTAAGGATTTATCAGAAGAAGATGTAGCTAAACTTCGTGAGTACATTGAACACAACTGCAACGTTGAGGGTGACCTCAGAAGAGATATTGCATTTGACATTAAAAGACTTATCGAAATTGGTAGCTTCAGAGGCATGCGTCATCGCAAAGGCCTTCCTGTAAGAGGTCAACGTTCAAAAACAAATGCAAGAACACGCAAAGGTCCTAAGAAGACTATTGCTAACAAGAAGAAGTAAGAGAGGGTTTAAAGTATGGCAACAAAGGGTACAAAAACAGCATCCCGTCGCCGCCGCGAGAAGAAAAATATCGAGCGTGGCAGTGCACATATTCAGTCAACCTTCAACAATACTATTGTCACAATCACTGACACTCAAGGAAACGCACTTTCTTGGGCTTCAGCAGGTGAGTTAGGCTTCAGAGGTTCTAAAAAATCAACTCCATTTGCCGCTCAATCTGCTGCAGAAACAGCTGCAAAAGCTGCAATGGAACATGGTTTGAAGACAGTTGAAGTATTTGTTAAAGGTCCAGGCGCAGGCCGTGAAGCTGCAATCAGAGCATTGCAAACAGCAGGTTTGGAAGTAAGTCTTATCAAAGACGTAACTCCTATTCCACACAACGGTTGTCGTCCACCAAAAAGACGTAGAGTATAATTTTATTAGGAGGTGCTAAAGTATGGCAAGATATACAGGTCCTGTATGCAGACTTTGCCGTAGAGAAGGTGAAAAACTTTTCTTAAAAGGTGAAAAATGCTATTCAGATAAATGTCCTTTTACTATCAGAAGTTACGCTCCTGGTCAACATGGTCAGAGCCGTAAAAAGAACTCAGAGTATGCTACTCAGTTCCGTATGAAACAAAAAGCTAAACGTTATTATGGCGTATTAGAAGGTCAGTTCCACAAATATTTTGTTGAAGCTGAAAGAAGACAAGGCATCACTGGTGAAAATCTTCTTCAAATTCTTGAAAGCCGTCTTGATAATATCGTTTATAGACTCGGTTTTGCAAGCAGTAGAAAAGAAGCTCGTCAATTGGTTACACATAACCACTTTACAGTAAACGGTAAAAAGGTAAACATTCCTTCATACCTCGTAAAAGCTGGCGATGTTATTGCTATTAAAGATAAGAGCTTAGAAAGCGTTAAAATCAAGGACGTACTCGAAGCAAACAGTGCTCGTCCAGTTCCAACTTGGTTAGAGCGTGCAAATGCAAACTCTGGTAAGGTTGTAAACCTTCCTGCAAGAGAAGATATTGACACACCTGTTGAGGAGTCACTTATCGTCGAGTTGTATTCAAAATAATATCCTTTTCGGATACATTTTGTTCAAACTTATTGGCAGTTTTACTGCCCAACAAAAAAGCAGATTTTTCTGCTAAAGGAGGATTTTGAATGATTGAAATCGAGAAGCCAAGAATAGAAACTGAAGAATTAGCTGAAGACGGTTCTTATGGTAGATTTTCTATTGAACCTCTTGAAAGAGGATTTGGTATAACACTTGGCAACAGCCTTCGTAGAGTATTGCTTTCATCACTCCCTGGTGTAGCAGTTACTTCAATTAAAATCGACGGCGTTGTTCATGAATTTTCAACAATTCCAAATGTTAAAGAGGATGTTACTGAAATAGTTCTCAATATCAAAGGTCTTACCGCAAAAATCCACGGGGATTCACCAAAGGTTTGCTACATTGAAGCTGAAGGTCCTTGTGAGGTTACCGCAGGTGATGTTAAGAGCGATTCCGAAGTAGAGATTCTTAATCCTGATTTGCATATTGCAACAATTTCAGAAGGCGGCAAGCTCTTTATGGAGCTTACTGTTGATAAAGGCCGTGGATATGTTTCTGCGGAAAAAAATAAACAGGAACAATCAGTTATTGGTGTATTGCCAGTTGACTCGATTTACACACCTGTTACAAAAGTGAATTTCAACGTTTCAAACACTCGTGTTGGTCAAGTAACTGATTTTGACAAACTTACAATTGATGTATGGACTAACGGAACTATCTCTGCAACAGAGGCAATTGCGTTAGCTGCCAAGGTGCTCACTGAACATCTTAACTTATTTGTTGACCTTTCAGATGCTGCAACAAACAGCGACATTATGGTTGAAAAAGACGATAATGCTAAAGAAAAGGTGCTTGAGATGACCATTGAGGAGCTTGACCTTTCAGTTCGTAGCTTTAACTGCTTAAAGAGAGCAGGCATCAACACAGTTGAAGACCTCATTATGAAATCAGAAGATGATATGATGAAGGTTAGAAATTTAGGTAGAAAATCACTTGAAGAAGTTATCAATAAGCTCGATTCTTTGGGCTTTGGACTTCGCAAAGATGAAGAATAAAAACATTCTTTTACACAACGGAAAAGGAGTGAGTTAAATGCCAGGTACAAGAAAACTCGGCAGAACAAGCGATCAGCGTAAAGCTATGCTCAGAGCTATGGTTACTTTCCTTTATGAAAACGGAAAGATTGAAACAACTGTAACTCGTGCGAAAGAAGTTCGCAACATGGCTGAAAAATATATTACAATTGCTAAAACTAATGACTTGAACGCTCGTCGTCAAGTATTGGCTTTCGTAACAAAAGAAGATGTTGTTACAAAGCTTTTCAACGAAATCGCACCATCTTATGCAGATAAAAATGGTGGTTACACAAGAATCACTAAAATCGGCCCAAGACGTGGTGACGCAGCTGAAATGGCAATTATTGAGCTTGTAAAATAAGTTTAAAACTAAAAACCGCTAACCAATTAGGTTAGCGGTTTTTGTTTTGCTCAAATCACATTTTCAACGGCGGTTTTTAGTTTTGAAATAATTTTCTTTTCAAGACGTGAAATGTAACTTTGTGAAATGCCAAGCATATCGGCAACTTCCTTTTGTGTGTGCTCTTCATACCCACAAAATCCAAATCGCAATTGGCAAATCACACGCTCGCGTTCCGGTAGGTCGTTAACAAGTTCTAAAACAATTCTGCGTTCATCTTGAAGTTCGACATTGTGATTAACAAGGTCAGGTTCAGAACCCAAAACATCAGAAAGTAGCAATTCGTTGCCGTCCCAATCAACGTTCAGTGGCTCATCAAAAGAAACCTCGGTTTTAATTGCATTTGTTTTGCGCAAATACATTAAAATCTCGTTTTCAATGCACCTTGAAGCATAGGTTGCAAGTTTAATTTTCTTGTCGGGTTTGAATGTGTTAACCGCCTTCATCAACCCAATTGTGCCAATTGAAATTAAGTCTTCAATTGAAGCAGATGCGGCGTCAAACTTTCTTGCAATGTAAACCACAAGCCGAAGATTGTGAATGATTAGCTCATTTTTTGCATCCATATCGCCGGTGTGTGCAAGTTTTACCTTTTCGGCTTCTATTTCTGCGCTTAACGGTGGTGGCAGAGTTTGTGGACCGTTAATATAATAAACCTTATTTGTTTTAAAAAATGCATTGAAAAGTTTGATTAGTGCTAATTTGATTTTGAAGAAAAACATAAAATTTGCTCCTTTTGCTTAATTATTTCAGGCGGCAAAATTCCGCCATATTGATTGTGTAATTTCTGCTCGCAAATTCCAATTGTAATTTCATCAATCACCTGAAACTTGCCTTGTTGCATAAGTTTAAATGAGGTTGGTTTGAAAGCAAAAATTGTGCCTTCTCCTAAAACGCTTGATAATGGAATTAAATAGGTTTTGGGGTTTAAATCCAAAATTGGCTTCAAAATTTCTTTTTCAACAATTGCAACCGGTCGTGCAAAATAAGGGTCTAAAAGCGAGTTGCCTGTGTCGTTAACCCCTAAAAAATTTACGTTAACACCTTTGAACTCAATGGTGCAATTAAAAATTTCACACTCATTTGTTGTGCCTTTTTTAAAAAGGGTTAAAAGTTTTATAAAAAGGTAAATTGCGCAGGTTGAAAGAATCAACATCATTGGCGAAATGTTGAAATAGGCAACACCGTTGTAGTAAAAAATGTTGTTGGTTTCAAAAATTTCCAAAACACTCAAAATTGCGCCACCAAAAATATATGTAATGGTCAAAAGGCAAGCGGCAAGTTTTAAAAACCGAATTTTGTTGTAATACGAAAAGGTTATAAGTACTTGCAAACTGCAAACAACAATGCGCAACAAAACTTCAAAAAAGAAATTCATTTTGGGCAAAAATATAGTGAGACTACACAGTCCACCAAAAAGTGCGCCCAAAATTAATCGATAGGTTTTTGGCCGAAATTTGAAAACCGCACAAACGCCAAGCAGAAGAAAATATGTAACAATTGAGTTTGTAAAACTGAGCAGATCTGCATAAACAATCATTTGTATCACCTGACCTAATTTTAGCAAAACAAATAAGCATTTTTTGTCATAAAAACAAGGCGCTAAAATAATTTTGATTTACATAAAAATTGGTTACCTTTTTGGTTATGTAAATTAAAAAAACTGGAAAAACGCCAAAACCCTATTAATAAAGGGAAATAATTTTTAACATTTTTAACATAGTTTTCAACATTCTACTTTTATGTAAACTTGTTGTAACATTTTTTTAACTTTTTTATAAAAAATATTGTTAATTTTTCTTGTAAAATTCTGAATATTTGGTATAATGATATACGTATAGTTATGCATTTTTTTAAAAAGGATAGATATTAATATGTTAGACACTAAAAAGATAAGAAATGTAGCCATTATTGCTCACGTTGACCACGGCAAAACAACACTTGTTGACGAGATGTTGAAACAGTCTGGTACATTCAGAGAAAACGAAGCTGTTGCAGAGCGAGTAATGGACTCAAATGATTTGGAAAGAGAACGTGGAATTACAATTCTTGCAAAAAACACAAGTATTTTCTACAAAGACCATAAAATTAATATTGTTGACACTCCAGGCCACGCAGATTTCGGTGGCGAAGTTGAGCGTATTTTGTTAATGGTTGATGCAGTTGTATTGCTTGTTGATGCTTTTGAAGGTTGTATGCCACAAACTCGTTTTGTTTTGAAAAAAGCGCTTGGCCTTGGTAAAAAGCCAATCGTTGTTTTGAATAAAATTGATAGAGATGGCGCAAGACCTGTTGAAGTTGTTGATGAAGTGCTTGACTTGTTCATTGAACTTGGCGCAGATGATGACCAACTTGAATTCCCAGTTGTTTATGCTTCAGGTAGAGCAGGTTATGCATCAACCGACCCAGATGTAAAAGGCGAAGACTTGCGCCCACTTCTTGATATGATTATCGATGAAGCTCCAGCGCCAAGCAATGACCCAGAAGGTCCGTTGCAATTGCTTTTCTCTAACATTGATTATGATGATTATGTTGGTAGAATTGGTATTGGTAGAGTTGAGCGTGGTGTTGTAAAGGTGAACGACAAAGTTGTTCTTTGCAAACAAGATGACTCACAACAAAATGTAAAAATTTCTCGACTTTATACATTCAGCGGATTAAACAGAGTTGAAGCAAGCGAAGCCGTTGCAGGTGATATTGTTTGTGTTTCTGGTATTGAAGACCTTAACATTGGCGAAACTGCTTGTGACCCTGAATGTGTTGAAAAAATGGACTTTGTTAAAATTGATGAGCCAACAATTGCAATGAACTTTATTGTTAATGACTCACCATTTGCAGGTAAAGAAGGTAAGTTTGTTACATCTCGTAACCTTCGTGACCGTCTTTTCAAAGAGGTTGAAACAAACGTTTCAATGCGTGTTGAAGAAACCGACTCTGCAGATACATTCAAGGTTTCAGGCCGTGGCGAATTGCACTTGTCAATTCTTATTGAAACAATGCGCCGTCAAGGTTATGAATTCCAAGTTTCTCGTCCGCAAGTAATTTACAAAAAAGGTCCAAACGGCGAAACTTTAGAGCCAATTGAACTTTTGATGATTGAAGTGCCTGAAAATTATGTTGGCGCTGTTATGGAGAAGTTGGGCAACAGAAAAGCAGAACTTCTTAACATGGGTACAAGAGAAACTGGTATGACTCATCTTGAATTTAAAATTCCTGCTCGTGGACTTATGTCTTATCGTAGCGAATTTTTGACAGATACAAATGGTAACGGTATTATGAACCACATTTTCTCAGCGTACGAAGAGTACAAAGGCGATATCGACCAACGTCCTTCCGGCTCAATTGTTGCGTTTGAAACAGGTACAACTACTTCTTATGGTCTTTACAATACTCAAGACCGTGGTAGATTGTTTGTTGGCGCAGGCGTTGAAGTTTACGAAGGTCAAATCGTGGGCGAGAGTCCAAAAGCAGAAGATTTGGTTTGTAACGTTTGTAAGAAAAAACAAGTTACTAATATGCGTTCTTCAAGTTCAGATGAAGCGTTGCGTTTAACCCCACCTTCAATTCTTTCACTTGAACGCTCACTTGAATTCATTAAAGATGATGAGTTGGTTGAAGTAACTCCTGAATCAATCCGCCTTCGTAAAATGGTTCTTTCAAAAGAACAAAGAATGAAATTACTTCACAGAAGTAAATAAGAATGAAAGAATTACCAAAAAGAAAGCAATTGCGTTTGAGTTGTTACGATTATTCGAGCAATGGCGCATATTTTATAACGATATGTACACATAACAGAGCAGAATTGTTTTTGAATACTATAAGAAACGATGTAGGGGCGACCCTGTGTGGTCGCCCGAACAATCCTGATAAAAT
>JAZRPW010000004.1:0-4424 GCA_045649405.1 Acutalibacteraceae bacterium | reverse complement strand
GAACAATACAAAGGTATCGTTGATGAAATAGCAGCAAAATATGATGTTGCAAAAGAGTTTTAAGAGGTGAGTAAGATGAAATTTGAAACAGTAAAAATCGAATTGGAAAAATACGAATCTCTTGATATCATTGCATCTTCTCCTGAAGATACAACAGACCCAACTGAAAAACCAGTTGAAACAACAAAATACGACCCATATGAAAATGATAAATGGTAAGAAGATAAGCTAATATTTTTTCATACAATTTTCCTTAAAAAAAGCCAACCCGCAAATTGTGGGTTGGCTTTTTGCTGTTGTGTTTTCAATTTGTCTGATTTGGTGGCTCGTTATCAATATCTTTTTTTATAAAAACGGTTGTTTGCCTTGTGAAAAACAATATCTTCTTTCGGGCTTATGCCGAAAAAACTTTTATAATTTTTATAAAACGCTGAATAATCATTATAACCGCAAAGTTCTGCAATTTCGTGCAAATCGTTAGTTTTTTTGCTTGCCATTAAACCTCTTGCAGCCCACATTCTTTCTCTTTTTAATGTACCAGTAAAATTTGCATTAAAAAACTTTTTACAAACTTTATCTATATACCATCTTGATACATAAAACTCATTCATAACATCTTCAACAGTAATTTTTGTTAGAAGTCTAGAGTTAATATAACTAAAAATTTTCAAGTCATATTCATGAGAAAATTTAGCAGGGTGTTGTTGATGAGTTTTATCAAAAACCGCGCTAATTTCAAATAAAATCAATGTAACAATAGATTTATAAACATCCTCGTGCCAAGATTTTTTTATGTATTCAAGTGATTGTTCAAAAAGGTTTTTTAGTTTTTCTGCTTCTTCTTTTCTATATATACAAAGTTCATCTTCGTTTCTACTATTAAAAATTCTGTAAATTTTACTTTCTTTATCGCAATTATCAAACAAAGCAGGATGAAAACTAATAGTTGAAAATGTCATCTTTTTGTTTACTTCTAAAGCAATCAATTTGAAGTTTTCATAAGGTTTGCATAAAAATATATCTCCACTGTTAAGTTGAGCAGACTTACCGTTACACAAAATATCAATCTTACCATCTTCAATATGAACGATAACATAGTCTTCATCATACCATTTATCATGTATTTCTTGCTTTTTTTTACTTATAACTGAAAAAAATTGAAATTTAAGTTTTGGTGTATTAAAATTTGCAAGATATTGTCGTGAAAATGTTTCTTTTTCTGCCATTAAAACTCACCTCACTTGAATTATAATATCTATACACAAAAATGTCAATAAAAACACAAGAAAATCGCAATTGATTTGCGTTGGAATGTTTTTTATAATATATAATGTGTAATTGTCACAAATTATGAAAAATTTAAAGGAGTAATGTTTATGAAAAAGATTTTATCTATTTCTCTTGCAATTGTTATGTTGTTTACACTTGTTGCAACAACATCGATTGTTAGCGCTCAAACAACTTACAACATTATTGACTCAAAAGATTATATCAGACCTATCGGTCGATATGAATGGGTTGAAAATGGTCTTGCTTGTGACTGGACTGCTACAGGTTTTGAGTTCACAGCAGATGTTGAAGGCGATGTTTCAGTTACTATGACAGCATCTTGCCCTGATGTTGGCTCAAAAGGTGACTGGAATGCTGACGGTTATTTAACTGTTTTTATTGATGGCGTTCGTCAAAATTACCGTGTTCGTTATATTAGCGGCACTCTTACTGTTAATATCGCAGAAGATGTTGCTAAAGGTGTTCACACATTTAAAGTTGTTAAACAAAATGATTTTGGCAACAAAGTTGTTTTCACTTCAGTAAACTTCGCAGGTACATTTGGAGAAAAACCTCAAGAAAAAGAAGTTATCGAGTTTGTTGGTGACTCTATCACTGTAGGTTTCGGTTCGCTTGATAATCCAAGCAACGGAGCTGCTCGTTATACAGATGGTACTCGTACTTGGGGCTATATCACAGCTGAAAACTTTGACGCAGATGCTCGTGTAGTTGCTCGCTCTGGCGGTACTATCTATAGCGAATATGCTGACTATACAACTAACTTGCGCGCAGGCGGAAGTTATGATTACTCACTCAAAAAACCAAAAGCAGTTGTGCTTTCATTTGGTACAAATGATGGTGTTCAATCAGTTGATTATTGGAAAACAGGCATCAAAAAATTTGCAGATGCTATTCGCACAGGTTATAATGATGTAAATATTCCAATTGTTATGGTTACAAACCTTATGGGCAATGATGAAAAAATGCGTGAAAACATTGCTAATGCAATTTTCTCTTTACAAGCAGATGATGCTACCGCTTATGCAAATATTTATAACATTTTTGGTATTACCAATTCGGGCGGTCACCCAAATCAAGCAGAGCATTTGAAAAATGCAAACAGAATCACTCGTGAATTTGTTGAACTTGGCATAATGGAAGCAGCAGAATTAAGAGATGATGCTACTGTTACATTAACAGAAAACACAGTTAAAGAAACTTTTGTTAATAAATGCGATTCTGCCGTAAGTATTGGTAAACCAAGTTATACAGCAACTGAAAAATATTCAGGAATTACTTCTGAAACAGTTGACCCAATTGACCCTGCAGATATTGATAGTGAAACTGCAAAAGCAAATAAATTTACTGCAGATGGCACTCAAGAAGAAACAACTGACTATCGTTTTACAAAAGCATGGTTTGGTGGATTTAATAAGCCATTTAGCACAGCTAAAGGTATTTCTTTCTACCTTAATTATAAAGACACCGATTATACTGGTGCAGAAGGTGAAACTTATACAAATCCTTGCATTTTGCTCACATCAGGCGATAAGATGGCTAAAGTAAAAATTCCTGGTACATCTGTTGAAACAGATGGTAAAACAATGAAAGTTGACTTTTATTGGAACACAATGCCATCAGTAAGTTATGTTTTCCTTATGATGAGCTTTGATGTAACTTTGAATGTTTGCCTTGATTTAGATGGTAAGTGTGAATATATAATTGATAACATTAAAACAATTAATTCAAACTATCAATACGCTGATAATGCTAATAAAGCATATACATATACTAACGGCTATGATTCATATCCAATAATGGGTGTAACCGATAATTATGGTGTTGTTACAACTGTTACATCTGCAACCACAACCACAACAACTACAACTCCATCTGAAACTTCTTCAAACCTTGCTTTAGGTAAATCTACAGTTTCTTGTGAACTTGAAAGTAGTAGTCATGCTGCTTCAGAAGCAGTTGACGGCAAAAATGCTGCAGACGCAAACAACAGATGGGCAAGTGCTTATGTTGACAATGCTTGGTGGGTTGTTGATTTAGGTGATGTTTATGATGTAAACACTATCAAGATTTATTGGGAAGGTGCTTACTCAAAAGAATATAAAATTCAAGTTGCAACTGATGAAGCTGCTTGGACAGATGTTTCTTCTAAAAATTTAACAAAAAATGCGAAAGATGAAACTTATTGGACTACTATTTATACCGGCGGTACTTCAAGTGCGGGCTTGCAAGAAATTGCAATTGCAGAAGACGCCGTTGCAAGATATGTTTGTTTCCAAGGTATAAAGAGAGCGACTACTTATGGTAACTCTTTCTATGAGTTTGAAGTTTATGGTACAAAGGCAACAATTGCTCCTGAAGAATCTTCATCAACAACTACAACAACTACCACCACAACAACTACAACAGTTGCTCCTACAGTTCCTGAAGTTTCAGGTAATTCTGTAATGCTCCACGATGTAGATGTTCACGAAAGAAAAGGTACAGCCGGCATGTGGGGTGACCCTGCATTAACTGAATTTAATGGCCGCAAAGGTTTGAAACTCAACAGAGGCGATTATATGCCATGTGGTGGTGTTGCCATATCAGATGCAAACATTGAAAAAACATTTGCAGATTATGCAGATTCAGCAATCGGTGTTCGTTTCTGGGTAGCCGCTGCTAATGATACAGTTTCTAACAAATTAAGAGTTTACATTGGCGCACCTTCTAATCTTTATGATGGATATACAAATCAAACTTTGGTTGGTGAAACTGAAACTTTACCTAATACAACATGGACACAATATACAGTTATGTTCAATGAAAAAGCAACACCTGAAAAAATTGCTTCAATAACTCATATTTTCTTTACAACACAAGAAAAGAAAGTTGCTCATTATATTGATGACATTGAATTGCTTTTGAAAGAAACAACACCTGCAGAAGTTGACGGTTTAACAACAGACCTTATTTCAACAGACGATGGCGTTTCAATCAGACTTAACGAAGTAAACGGTATGAGATTCTATGCAACAGTAAATGGCGACATTTCTAATGCAACAGAAATGGGTATCATCATCGCTCCAAAAGATTTGGTGCAAGGTGAATTTTTCACAATGGAAGATGACCATATCAAAGTTCCTTACAATTTCAAA
>JAZRPW010000003.1:0-3828 GCA_045649405.1 Acutalibacteraceae bacterium | reverse complement strand
GAAACAGAACAACCAACTGATTGCGTTCATACAACAACAGTTGTTAAAGGTTTAAAATTAGCAACTTATTTTGCAAAAGGTTATACTGGTGACAAAGTTTGCGTTAAGTGTGATAAAACAGTAATTCTCGGAAAAGAAACCTCAAAATTAATCTTAATGACACCTAAATTCAGTCTTGTAAAAGGCAAAAAACAATTTAAGGTTAAATATAAAAAAGTAGCCGCTGCTACTGGTTTCCAAGTTAGATACAAACTCAAAGGTAAATGGAAAACAAAGACATTTGCTGCTAAAAAGACAGTTACAAAGACAATCAAAAAGCTTAGAAAAGGTACATATAAGGTACAAGTTAGAGCAATGATTAAATCTCGTAACCAAAAAGCATTCTCAGCTTGGGCAAAGGTTAAAAAAGTTAAAGTAAAATAAACACATAAAAAACACGGGTTGAATTTTCAACCCGTGTTTTTGTTTCAAATTAAAAACGCTTTTGAATTTTCAAAAGCGTTTTGTCTTGTTTATAAATATTTTTCTTGGTTCTTTTTAGATTTCAAAATTTCCATTGCGTTTTTAACTGCCGCATTAAGATATTTATACTTTTCAAGTTGTGCTTCAATTTGCTTTTTGTTTTTGCTGTTCTCCAACAAAGCAGTACACAAAATTGAATAAACAACTGTTGCTCTAACAGGTTGGTCGCCGTTGTTAAAACCAACATTGAGCCACTCAAAATATTTTGAAATATGACGTGCGTTGCCTTCGTTCAAAACATATTCAAGTTCTGCAACGCCGTTTTTCTTGAAAAAGTCATCATACATAAATTCGCCATACTGCAAAATATTTTGTTTGTACTCATCTTTGTGAGCAGGGCAAATTGCCAAAAATCTTGCAGAAAAACTTTCAACATCAATTGAATCTGCCTTTTTCTTTTTAGAAGGCATTTCAACCTTTTTAACGCCGGTTACAGTTGCTTTTGCGCCAATTGCTTCAAGCGCAGTTTCAACAAAGTCATTTGTAATAGTTTGCTTGTCTTTATCAGTAGCATCTTCACCCATAAGCCAAGAAGAAATCTCTTTAAACTCAACGCCTTCGCCCTCTTCAAGAGTTGCAGTTTTAAGACAAATCAAACTTTTCGCATCATCAAAATCAATCATAAACGCCTTTTCGCCGTTAGTAAAATATTCGCCTTTTTCAAAAGTTTCAATTTTAAAATTCTTATCTTTTAATGCTTCAAAAACACCATCAACAATTACTTGATAAAATTGTTTTTCCATATTAAAAATTTCCTTTCAAACTCTAATTGATATCATTATAACAGATAAAATTCATTTTGTCACTAACTTTCTCAAATTTGTATTGATATTTTTTGGGTTTACTATTATAATAAAGATAACAAAATTAAATTTAGGAGAAATCAGATGAAATTTGTCAAAAGTTTAGTGCTTGTTTTATTAGCACTTTCTCTTTGTGTTTGCTTTGTTTCTTGTAATTCAAGCAAAAACTTCTTTTATGATGAAAATTATTTGACAAAAGAAGGCGCAATTACAGCAAGTCCTTATTTTGCTTATTATAATGATGGCAAGTTGCCAGAAGTTTTAGAGGAAATTGACCCTGAAATTTACAATGAAGGCCCACTTGATGACGGCGCTTTTAACATCTATTTTGCGGTTAGCAACAACACAAAGTTTGATAAAAAAATAACCGAAATCAAGGTCAATTACATTCGTAATTTGAATGATTATGAAATGGTTGAACCATGCGAGTTTACACTTGATAGTGAAACTTATATTGCAGCAGGTCAAACACTCATCATTCCTTGCACATTTGAAAAAGATTTTGTATTAGTAGAAGCAAAACTTGATGATATTTATGCGCAAACTTCGGTTGTGTATGAGGGTTGTATGCTTAGTGCTAAAGAAACTGATTATAAAAAAGGTGCCGTTAATTTTTATGTTGATGAGCTAACATTCACTTCAAGTAGTGGTATTGAAGGCAAGTTTACCATTTTCAACAGCACAACAACTGATAAATATTTTGGTAATGTTAAAATCAATCTTTTTAATGATAAAGACCAAAAAATTAATGCTCAACCACTTTCAATGAACATTGACAGCACAGTTAAAGTGGGCGAAAAATTGACTTTAAGATTTGCCGTTATGCCTGACAATGTTACAGACAAAGCAAACGAAAGACTTTTTGATTATGTTTATATAGAAGTAACGGAGGACTAAAAAATGATTAAATTTTCACCATCTATTTTAACAGCAGATTTCGTGCATTTAGGCGATGCAATTTGCGAACTTGACAACGCAAAAACTGATATGTTTCACCTTGATGTAATGGATGGACTTTTTGTTCCAAACATCTCAATTGGCATTCCAGTTGTTGACTCTATTAGAAAAGCAACTGATACTATTTTAGATGTTCACTTGATGATTGACAGACCACACCGTTACATTGAGCAATTTGCAAAAGCAGGCGCCGACATCATCGGTTTCCATGTTGAAGCAGGTTCAGATGTGGACGAAACAATTGACCTTATTCATTCATTTGGCAAAAAAGCTTGTTTAACAATTAAACCAAAAACCCCTGCCGAAGCAGTTTTCCCTTATTTAGAAAAGTTAGATATGGTGCTTGTAATGAGCGTTGAGCCGGGCTTTGGTGGCCAAGCGTTTATGCCAGAAAGTTTGCCAAAAATTACTGCAATTCGCGAAAAAGCAAACGAATTAGGACTTGATATTGACATTGAAGTTGACGGTGGCATTAATTTAGACACTGCACCACTCGCAACAAAGGCAGGCGCAAATGTGTTGGTTACTGGCAACGTTTTGTTCTCAGCAGAAGATAAAACCCAAAGATTAAAAGAATTACGCGAAATAGTAAAATAATTAAAAAAACCAACTCGCAAGGGTTGGTTTTTTTGTGTACATTTTGCACTAAAGCAAATGGAAAAATTTGTGCAAAATACCCCTTGAAATTTCGCGGGGGGGGGTAAGATAATATATGTAGGATATTATATATTTTTCTTATATATAAGGAGTGAAAAAGATGAAAAAATTTACTGGTTTTATTTTTGTTTTTGCTTTGTTAATAGCAGTTTCTTTTGCTTTTCCGTCTGCCAATGCAAGTGCAAAATTTGAAATTACTGCGACTTCAACAAACAACAGCATAAAACTTAAATGGACAAAAGCAAAAGGCGCAAAGCATTATAAAATTTATCGTAAAATCGGTAACAACAAATTTAAATTTGTTAAAAAGGTTACAAAAAGAACTTTTGCCGACAAAAAATTAAAGCCAAACAAAAAATATACATATAAGGTAAAGGCGTTTAAGAAAAATAAGAAGGGCAAGTTTTATAGTTTTAAATCGGCGACAAAAACTGTTAAAACAAAGAATAACAAACAGCCACAAACAACTTTGGTGGTAGAAATTCCTATAACTACAACTGTAAGTGAAACTGTTACACCGCAAACAACTACTAAGCAAACAGAAGCCACAACAATAGTTGTAACTGAAACTACAACTCTTGCGACAGAAACCACTACTTCAACAACTCAAACAACAGTTACAACTGAACCAACAACCCAACCAAGCAGTGCAACAGAATCTACTTCAACCACAACGGGTTTTACAACTCAAACTGATGTTGTAATTACACAACCAACTACTGAGCAAACTGAAACTGCAACAACTCTTTCAACCGCTCAACCAACCATTCCGCTACAACCTATCACAACCGAAGCAAAGGGTTATGAAGAGTTGGTTAAAGAAGCAAGACTTAGAGTGTTGCAACAAGACCCAAGAACTGCACACGCAACACTTGATGATATTAGAATC
>JAZRPW010000002.1:0-30424 GCA_045649405.1 Acutalibacteraceae bacterium | reverse complement strand
AAAAATTATGTCTTTAAGAGAAAAAATCACAAAAGAAATGTTAAAACACGCTCCAATTCCACAAAGCAAGGTTAACAAAAACAGACCTTCTTATTATGCAAATTTTGAAGATAATTTGTTTTGCAAATTAGGAAAAAAAGCCCGCAAGGCTTATGACGATTGCAGTGGTGGAGAGACAAAAGAAACCAAGAAAACATATCGCAACAAAAAAACCAAAGAAGTTATTAAGGTTGTAACAACCCCTCCAAAAATGGGTAGCGTTGCTTCGTCTTCTGCAATGACATTTAACCTGCTTGGCAATGATGACGCTGAAATTGTTGAAAACAAATTTTTGCCAACAGGGTGTTTCAAGGTGGAGTTTGAAAAGCAAATGTACACCGTTAATATGGGTAGCAACCCGGCAAATTTAGACGCTTTTTTGAGCAACGAGTCTGAAAAAACAGCCGTTTTTTGCGAAATGAAAACGCTTGAATGGTTGGGCGCCCCTTCTTCTTTGAAAAATGCTTATCTTGACAAAAAATATTACTTTGAACCTGATTGCACAAAGGTTAATTGCCCAGAAAATGCTTTTGAAGCCTTCAAAGAAGTTATAGATGAAATTACTGCTTCTAAAAAAGACGCAGTTTGTGTTTCTAAATTCAAGCATTATGATGCTTGGCAAATGTTAAAACATCTTTTGGCAATTTACAACTACACCTCGTTTGTTACAAAAGATGCAGTAGAAAAAACAAAAATTCCTTCAATGGCAGGAAAATATAATAACATTGTTTTAGCCAATGTTGTTAATGAATTTTCGCCAGACCACATTGTAGATGATAAAGTGCGAGAAGAATATATTAAAGCTTTAAACATTGAGCATAAAGAGGCGCAAGAATTTATAGAAATTATTAAAAACAGTAAAATTCCAGATTTGTTTAAAGCAAACTGCAATGCCGAAATTAAGGTTGAATATCTTAGCGCAAAAGATTTTGCGCAAGCGATTACAATGTCTGATAACAAAAGAAAATATTTAGAAAGATATTTCTAAAAAAGGAGATTATTTAATATGGACTGTTTAGAACCTAAAAAATTAGCCCTAATTCGAATTTGGCAAATTCTCCAAAAGCACAGCGATTTTGACCACCCACTCACACAAGATGAAATTTCACAATATTTGAAGGATGATTATGGTATTGTGATTGAGAGAAAGGCAATTGGCAGAAACCTTTCTTTGCTTAAAGAAGCAGGGGTTGAAATTGACTCAAGCCGTGCGGGTAGTTATTTGGTTTGCCGTGAGTTTGAAGATTCTGAATTAAAACTTTTGATTGATGGCGTTTTGAGTAGCAGACACATTAACCCTCGACATTCGGCAGATTTAATTGAAAGATTATGTGGGCTTTCTAACAAATATTTTCGTTCTAATGTTAAAAACATTCACACCGTTAGCGAATGGAACAAAACCGACAACAAAGAGTTATTTTATAACATTAATGTTGTTGACACGGCAATTGAAGAGGGCAAGCAAATTCAGTTTGAATACAACAAATATGGCGTTGACAAGCAATTGCACCTTTCTTCTCGACAACAGGTTACGCCTTATCAACTAATTCTTCACAATCAAAAATATTACTTAATGGCTCACAACTCATATTGGAATGATATGACTTTTTATAAATTAGACCGAATTAGTAATATGCAGATTTTTGATGCACCGGCAAAAGAAGTAACAGAAATTGCAGGGTATGAAAGGGGAATTGATTATAAAAAGATTTCATCTTCAATGCCTTATATGTACCCTGACAAGCCAGAGCGAATTCAGTTTCTAACAACCACAGGAATTGTTGACCAAATTATTGACTGGTTTGGCAAAGACATTACAATTGAACCCACAAACAAGGACTCAGAAGTTAAAATTACTTTGTTTGCAAGTCCTTCGGCAATGGAGCATTGGGCAATGCAGTATTTAAATTATGTTGAATTGCTTTCTCCAAACTATTTGCGAGAAAAAATTAAACAAAACCTCAAATCCGCCCAAGAAAAATATAAATAAGGAGAACAAAATCATGGGAGAATTTAAAAAAGTAGAAAAAATTGAACCTTTTGTTCTTAAAAAAAAGGACCCGAAAACTTATAGCTGTTTAAAAGAATTATTTGTAGATTGGCAAGAAGCACATGAAAAAGATAAACAAACTCACCTTACCTTTCCAGAAGTTCCAAAAGACAAACAGAAAAAATTCAAGGAATATAATGGTGAATTTATAAAAAATTTCTGTCCTGATGGTCCTTTAGGTGATAATTCCGATATTGAAATTCTTTTTATTTGCCGAGAGTCAAATGTCACTGGTGATATAGAAAGTAATGAGAACTCAAATAACGATTTTTGGTTTAAAGATGTTGTCAACAACAAAGCAGAAAGACCTAATACCACAAGAACGGAATCAACATATTATAATTGCATGAACAAGATTTTAGAATGTTTCAAAGAAAATAATATGCTCGATAAGAATAATGCAACTTTATCAGACTGCGCTTATATGAACATTAACAAGCGTGGTGGTTTTGACTCTTGCAACATTGAAAGATTAGAAAATTATTTTTTGAAATATGAAGAATATATTTTAAAAGAAATTGAACTAATTAACCCTGACAGAATTGTTATTCTTGGAAATTTGCCAATATATATTCAAGATAAAATAAAGTCAAAAAATGAAAATATAGAAGTTTATGTATATTCACAACACCCGTCACGTTACATAAAAAACGACATCGAAATTTTTAAGAACCAATTGAAAAAAGAAAAAGAAAATAACTAAAACAAAAAGACGTGCTATAAAATAGCACGCCTTTTTTAATTTGTTTTATTATGCGTTCTTTTTCTTCTTGTAAACTACAAGGAATACTACTAAAGCAGCAATAAGAATTACGCCTGCAATTGAACCAAAGAACAATGGTTTGTTTGTGTAATAACGAACCCAGAAGTTGGTTGTTACGAAGAAGTCGCTAATTTCTTCAATTTGTTCATTGCCAGCTGCGTCAACAGAAATAACTTTTAAGTTATGTGCTTTTGTTGATTCGCCATCAATGTCGAAACTGAAGTTACCACCATTTTTGATGATTTTTTCAAGTTCTTCGCCAGTCCAAGCCGCCTTCTCTTTACCATCAAGTTCAACAATAACCTTTGTAAGTTTGAGGTTGTCTTTAACACTCATATTAACTTTCAAGCTGTCAACCGCATAAGTTTTCTTGCTTTCAAGGTTCTCAACGTTGATGATTGGAAGTGTACTGTCAATACCGAAGTTAATTGCAGTATTTTTAACTTCTTGGTCGTTTTTAGCTTTGTTACCTGCTTGGTCATCAGACTCAACAGTAATGCTATAAACACCATCATCTTCAAAGTTCTTAGCAAAAACAGTATAAATATATTGATACCAGTTGCCGTTACCACCAGTTACTCTGAGACTGTATTCAGCGTTTTGTTTAAGAACTTTTGTTTCGCCATCTTTAAAGAGTGTAACTTTGATGTTTGAAAGTGAGTTAGCATTTGTTTCAGTAATAACAATGTCTTTACCTTTAGTATCATAGTTACCATTTAAAGCTTTCGCATCTTTGTTCAAAGTATAAACAGAACCAAATCTGTTAACAGAGAAGCTTAAAGTTTTTTCTGTAGAGTTACCTGCTTTATCGGTCAAAGTAGCATTGATTGTGTAAATATCATCTACTTCTTGTTCTTTTGCAAAGTTTCTGAAAGTGAATACTCTGCCGTTGTGAACATTTGAATAAGAACCATCTAAAGCAACTCCGCCACGATTGCTACCTGTCAAAGTGATTTTAACAGTGCTTTCATCGTAGTTTGTATCTGTGTATGAAACTACAGGAATTACATCGCCATTGTTTGCTGAATTGTCAGCAACACCAGTGATTTCCAATGTAGGTTCTGTTTTGTCAACATAGAATGTTTGTGCTTTAAAGTTTTCTGCAGCATTACCTGCTTTGTCTTTGATTTCAATGTCAAATACATATTTTGCATCTTTTGAATAGTAGATTTTAGCTTCATATGTATCTACTTTGCCAGCAACTGCAGTCCATTTAGTAACAACTGGTTTAGCAATTGCTCTACCATCATCAGTTGCCTCAATGATAACATTAACTCTCTTTGCGTTAAAGTTATGCTCAACAATTGTTGCAGTTGCCACACGAGCAGCTTTATAGTAATTAGTATTCAAAGCATCATTGTTGTTATAAACTACTTTTCTCTTTGGCATTGTTTTATCAATTGTAAATTTAGTAGGAGCAGCACTTTCGCCGTATTTAACAGCTTTTTCGCCAACTTCCCAACCAGCAAGGTCAGTGTATTTAATACCGAATGTATAGTCGCCTTCTGCTCTGTATTTAACAGTTGCTACCCACTTAGTATCATCTTCGTTGCCAGTGCCTTTTACTTTTGTCCACTTGCTCAATGTTGGAACAGTGCCGTGAGTGTTTTTAATAGTAGCAACAACATCTGCTTCATCAAAGTTTCTTTCTGTTACAGTGATTGTTGCAGTTCTGTTTGCTTTGAAGTAACTACCGCTATCAACCTTGTTGTTGTCATAAGAAACTTCAATTGTTGGAACAGTAATATCAATCTTGATATCGCCTGCTTCTGTTGTAGTTGTTCTTGTGTTGCCAGCGTTATCAGTTGCTTCTAACTCAACAATAACATTGTTACTGTTAAATTTAGCTGATTTTACTGTAATGCTGCCAGCCCAAGTTGTTACAAGATTATCTTTGTCAACAGTTGCGCCAGTTGTTTTGCTGCCAAGCTCAAAGAGTGTACCAGTTTCAACTGCATCTGTATCTGTTGTGTAAATCTTATAAGTAACTACTTTAAGACCTGAATAGTGTCCGGTTTCGCTTGAAAGTTCGCCATTATATTTAGGGTCAATAACCTTCAAGTCAACGTTAACATCGCCTGAGTGAATGCCATTTTCATTTGGAGCATCAGGTAAAATGTCGATGTCAGGAGCATTTACTTCACCAGTAGGTTGTTTGTTATCGACAACAAT
This sequence comes from Acutalibacteraceae bacterium, assembly GCA_045649405.1. Classification (GTDB taxonomy): domain Bacteria; phylum Bacillota; class Clostridia; order Oscillospirales; family Acutalibacteraceae; genus RUG11462. The sequence goes on along the minus strand of JAZRPW010000002.1, from coordinate 25,400 downwards.
ACCTGTTGTTCTAATGATAGTAACATTACCTGATTTATCTTCAGCTCTGAAGTAAATTACAAACTTCTCACTTGGAGAAACAACAATACCTGTTTCAGCGTTGTAAGGAAGCCATGTGCCATTTACATCTTTATACTCATCAATGTTTGCAACTTTTTGATAAGTCATAGAGTGCATACCACTGATGTCAAATTTTGCAGAAAGTTTTACAACAACTTCTTCTGTATAGAATGTGTCAAAAGCATGTGTTGTCATTGAACCAACAACAGAAACATTGTTAATTGTAATATCCAATTCAGTTGGAGCGCTCTTGTCAATAGTGAATTTAAACGGACCTTTATAATCACCAGTATCTACACCATTATTTGTATTGCCTGCCATATCGGTATAAGCAATTTCAAATGTGTAGTGAGCTTCTTGATTGTAAGTGATTGTTGCTGTGTGAATATCGCCAGTTGTTGTCCAATTTGCAGGGTTTGCAAGATATGCTGCATATTTTTCATATTCAGCTTTTGCAGCGCCTGACGCTACAACGTTTGCAACAATATCTTCAGCTTTGAAGTTATGTTCAACAACAGTAATTGTTGCTACACGGTCTGTTCTAAATTGATTTTCATTTGAATAAAGTGCATTTGAATCATTATAAGCAAGATTGATTACAGGAGCAATTTTATCAACTGTGAATGCAACTTCTTCATATTCATCATATACATTACCTGAACGGTCGGTATATTTAATGTCGAATGTGTAATCTGCATTTTCATCAAAAAGAATTTCTGCTGTGTAAACATCGCCATTCTTTGTGAATTCTGGTTGCATTTTTGTTGATGTATATGTGCCATCATTCAAAGTTTTGCCAACTGTGATTACGAGGAAATCATCTGTAATATCTGCGTAATCCCAGTCTTTTGTGCCAAAGAAGTTTGACTCTGTAATTGTAATTTTTGCTTTTCTATCAGCTTTGTAATAGTTGTCATATAAAGGTGTTGCTTCACTTGACCATTCAACTTCAACACCAGGAGCAATATTATCTACTACTACAACGTTTTTATCAGATGCAGTCTCACTGTTGCCTGACTTATCAAAAGCTGTGAATGAAACATTACCACGGAATTGTGCAGGAATTTCAAATGTTGTGTACCATCTGTTTGTTTCGCCATCACGAGTTGGTACTACTTCAACATTGCTATCGCCCTTATTAGTATCACTTGCGCCTTCTTCTACTTCATATGAATATACAAAGTAATCCATACCAGCAGTTGCATCAGTTGCTTCAAGAGTTACATCAACTTTTCCTTGATAGAAACCAAATGTAATTACTTTAAGAACTGTATCAATAAATCTTGGTTCGTAAGAAATTTTCAAATCAGCAGGAGCTGTTTTATCTACACAGAAAGCATCGCTAATTGCTTCAACTTGAGCGTTATTAGCCATATCAGCGTAAGTAGCGCCGATTTCATAATTACCTTCAATGTCGAAAGTAATTTCTGCTTTATAAGTATCTGGTTCTACTTCTGTCCAATTTTCAGGGTTTGCAAGATAATCTGCATATGCTTTTGAAGACAAATCAACTTTTTTGCCAACAACATCTACTGCTTTTGCTGTGAATGCAAATTCTTCAGCGCAGAAGTTGTGTTCAACAACTGTAAATGTTGCTGTTCTGTCAGCTTTGTAATATGTTTTGTTTAATACATCAATGTTATCATATTCAACTGAAATTACAGGATCAATCTTGTCAACTGTGAATTCTGCGTTATATGTCTCAGGTTCTTCCAATGCATTGCTTGAACGGTCAATGTAATCAATGCTAAATGTGTAATCTGCATTTTCATCAAAAAGAATTGTTGCAGTGTAAACATCGCCATTCTTTGTGAATTCTGGGTACATTACTGTTTCTGTGTATGTACCATCATTCAAAGTTTTGCCAACCGTAATTACAACATCTTCTGCATAGAAGTTTGCTTCCTCAATTGTAATTGTTGCTATTCTGTCATCAGCATAATAATTATCGTGTGAAGGAGTAGCTTCACTAGCCCAAGCAACCTCAACACCAGGTGCAACATTGTCTACTACGATAATTTTGTCATCTTTAAGTTGTGTTTTGTTGCCAGATTTATCATAAGCTGTAAATGAAACTTCGCCACGGAATTGTGGGTCAATTGTAAATGTTGTGTACCATCTGTTTGTTTCGCCATCACGAGTTGGTAATGCTTTAACATTGCTCTCACCTTGGTTAACAGCGCTTGCACCATCTTCTACATCATATGAATATACAAAATAATCCATACCTGCAGTTGCATCAGTTGCTTCAAGAGTTACTTGAACTGGAGCGTTATAATAACCAAATGTAATTGCTTCAATAACTTTATCAAGAAGTGATTCGCTATAAGAAATTTTTAAATTTGCAGGAGCTGTTTTATCAACACAGAAAGTGTCACTAATTTCATTAGCTTTATTACCAGCCATATCAGCGTAAGTTGCGCCGATTTCATAATTACCGTCAATATCTAAAGTAATTTCTGCTTTATAAGTATCTGGTTCTACTGCTTTCCAGTTTTCAGGATTTGCAAGATAATCTGCATATGCTTTTGAAGACAAATCAACTTCATTGCCAAAAACATCTACTGCTTTTGCTGTGAATGCAAATTCTTCCGCTTTAAAATTGTGTTCAACAACTGTAAAGATAGCTCTTCTTTCAACATCATAGTATGTGCCGTTTGCTTTTTCAACTTCAATTACAGGATCAATTTTATCAACTGTGAATTGTTCATCATATGATATAGGGTCTTTCAATGCATTGCCTGAACGGTCAGTATAATCAATGCTGAATGTGTAATCTGCATTTTCATCAAAAAGAATTGTTGCAGTGTAAACATCGCCATTCTTTGTGAATTCTGGTTGCATTTTTGTTGATGTATATGTGCCATCATTCAAAGTTTTGCCAACTGTAATTACAACATCTTCTGCATAGAAGTTTGCTTCAGTGATTGTAATTGTTGCTGTTCTATTAGCAGCATAATAATTATCGTGTGAAGGAGTAGCTTCACTAGCCCAAGCAACCTCAACACCAGGTGCAACATTGTCTACTACGATAATTTTGTCATCTTTAAGTTGTGTTTTGTTGCCAGATTTATCATAAGCTGTGAATGAAACTTCGCCACGGAATTGTGGGTCAATTGTAAATGTTGTGTACCATCTGTTTGTTTCGCCATCACGAGTTGGTACTACTTCAACATTGCTCTTACCTTGGTTAACAGCACTTGCACCGGTTTCTACATCATATGAATATACAAAGTAATCCATACCAGCAGTTACATCTTTTGCTTCAAGAGTTACTTCAACTGGTGCCTTGTAATAACCGAATGAAATTGCTTCAATAAATTGATGAAGCACAGATTCATCATAAGAAACGTTTAATTCAACAGGGTTAGTTTTATCAACGCAGAAAGTGTCACTAATTTCATTAGCTTTATTACCAGCCATATCAGCGTAAGTTGCGCCGATTTCATAATTACCGTCAATATCTAAAGTAATATCTGCTTTATAAGTATCTGGTTCTACTTCTGTCCAGTTTGCAGGGTTAGCAAGATATTCTGTATATGCTTTTGAAGACAAATCAACTTCATTGCCAACAACATCTACTGCTTCTGCTGTGAATTTAAATTCTTCAGCACAGAAGTTGCGTTCAACAACTGTAAATGTTGCTGTTCTGTCTGCCTTATAATATTTTTCGTTTAATACTTCATTGTTATCATATTCAACTGAGATTGCTGGATCAGTTTTATCAATTGTGAATGATGTGGTGTACCCATTTGAATTACCTGAACGGTCGGTATAATCAATGCTAAATGTGTAATCTGCATTTTCATTGAAAAGAATTTCTTCACTTGTGTAAGTGTCGCCATCTTTTGCGAATTCAAGTTGGAGTTCTTCAATAGAATTTGTACCATCATTCAAAGTTTTGCCAACTGTAATTACAACATCTTCTGCATAAAAGTTTGCTTCAGTAATTTTAATTTTTGCTGTTCTGTCAGCTTTGTAATAATTATCGTGTGAAGGAGCAACTGTGTCTTTCCAAGCAACATCAACACCAGGAGCTACTGTATCTACTACAATAGTTTTACCGTCTTTAAGTTGTGTTTTGTTGCCAGATTTATCATAAGCTTCGAATGAAACTTTACCACGGAATTGTGCAGGAATTTCAAATGTTGCAGAATATACATTAGCTTCACCCTCAACACTATTTGCACCTATTTTTCCGCTTCCGCCCTTATTAGTATCACTTGCACCAGATTCTACGTCATATGAATATTCAAAATATTCAACACCTGCTGTTTTATCTGTTGCCTTAAGAGTTACTTTAACTGGAGCTTTATAATAACCGAATGAAATTGCTTCAATAAATTGATGAAGCACAGATTCGTCATAAGAAACTTTTAATTCAACAGGGTTAGTTTTATCAACACAGAAAGCAACGCTCTTACTAACTTCATTACCTGCTAAATCTTTAGCTTTTACAGCGAGAGTATAGTGATCATCATCTTTAAATTCAACTGTTGTTGTGTGTTTATCGCCGTCAGTTGTCCATACAACATCCTTGTCAGTACCATTAACAGTTACAACCATACCCTCTGCACTAAAGTTTTTCTCTGTTACTGTAATAGTTGCTGTTCTGTCAGTGTTATAATATTCACCATTTGAAACATTTTCAACTTCAATTACAGGAGGATCATTTTTATCAATTGTGAATGATGTGGTGTATTCAGTTGCTTTATTGCCAGCAAGGTCTGTACAATTTACAGTAAGAGTATAATCTGCAGCATCTTTAAATTCAACTGTTGCAGTATGTTCATTGCCTACTGTTGTAAATGTTGGAGTTTTCTTTACACCATTAACCTTGATTTCAACTTTTTCAGCATCAAAATAATCTTCAGTAATTTTAATTGTTGCTGTTCTGTCAGATTTATAATATGTTTCGTTTAATACCTCATTGTTATCATATCCAACTGAAATTTCTGGAGCTGTTTCATCTACAACAATTAACAAAGGATTTTCTGCTGATACACCTTCAACAACGTGAGGCATTGCAGTCATTTCGTCCTCTGCTTTGTAAACTAATTCAATTTTAGTAATTTTTGTTGTTTCTTTGATTTCTGCAGATTTTTTATCATTACCACCTGCAATAACACTACCATTTTCGCCATAAAGAATAATTCCATCTTTATCAGTAGTAGAGAATTCAGCTTTGCCATCTTTTTTGTAAACAAAAGTCATACCATCAGCATAAACAGCAGCTTCATCGTTAAACAAATCTTTTATATCAGCAGTTGCATTTGAAACTGCTTTAAATGTTACATCAACATTTTTATTTTCATTAATGCTTGTAATGTTAAACTTAATTGTTGAACCTACAGTATCAAAAGTGCTAATTTCTTCGTCATTAACCTTTACTGATTTAACAACCTTGCCTGCTTCTGCAGTGATTTCAACGCTTACATCTGTACCTTTTTCAACAGTTGTTTCTGCGTTTTGTTCACCATTAACTTTAACAAGACCTTCACCTGTTTTGCTAACTTTTACATTATATGTAATAGCAGGGAAAACTTGTTCTCCATCTTTCATAAGAACGATTTTTGATGAAGGAACAACTGAGAAAATGATTTCTTGGTCGTTTTCGCCATCTGCATTCCAGTCAAATGCGTACATTCTTGTGTTGTCAAGTTGGTCTTTTTGCAAAGATTCTTTAGAAACAGGGAACCACAATTCAATGTGTTTGTCGCCATCTTTGTAATCTGCAAATTTCAACGCTTCGCCGTATTCGCCTGCTGGATTCTTTTTGATTTGAAGTGTTGCATCTTCAGAAAAATCTTCTTCTGGTGCTTCAACTTTAATTCCAACCCACCAGCCTTCGGCTCTTTGTTCGTTTCCTTCAACCCATTCAAGAGTTGTTTCTTCAACAAGAACTTTTACTTCTTCTGTGTTGTTGTTTTCAACAGTACCACCAGTAAATGTTGAAACTGTTGCAAACTTAGCATCATCAGACGCAAAAGCACCCATTGGGAATATTGCAACAATCATCAATACTGAAAGAACTATTGCTAATACTCTGTTAAGAAATTTCTTTGTTAAGTTCATGATTCTTCGTCTCTCCTAACGTTAAGTTTTAAATATTTATAATTTATTCCATTTAACATACAATGCATGCCAAAACAAAATACAAATAGTGCAAAAAATATAAATGTAACAATCAAATTTTTAATGTAAACTTCTGAAACAACAAAACCAACAAGTGACACAAACATTATTATGTCAAAAACGATTGCAGGTTTGTTTCTAAAAAAGTTAATTAAACCTATTTGCCTGTTCCAAGCTATATCATTAAATTTGCTATAAACTCTTCTGCTGTGGTTAATTTTAATTGCTGAATATATTGTGCCAACTAAACCTATCCAAAAAGTTGCGCTTGACAAATACAATATAACCACGCTGTCATCTTTTATATTGCTGACCGGCATTAAAAAGATGCTTACGGTAAGCAATGCAAGAAAAAACACATATAACCACATTAACTGTTTTCTTTTTCGAAACAGTTTGACCGACTGTCTTTTATCCATTAATTTAACCCCGCCTTATTCGATTATTTCCGAACTGCCAGTGAAAGCCATTTCAACATCAACAGAGAATTTGTCATTCACAACTGGGGTTTGTGGTGCTGTTTCATTTACAAGCACGGTTGTTTCGCCTATTTCGGCAGGTTCTGCTTGAAGCACTGTGGTTTCGTTTGAAGCAGACAACACAGTGGTTTCATTAGATGAATCTAAAACAGTAGTTTCGTTTGCAGTGTCTAAAACCGTTGTCTCATTTGACTGTGAAGTAACCGTAATTTTCTCGGTGCCTACGCCAATTGGCAAATCGGTTGTAGTTTGTTGCAGTCTTCCTGATGGTGTAATTTTATCAGTAAGTTTTCCGCGATTAGCATTAACAGCACTTGGCTTGTACGCTTTGTTGCCTGAGCCTTCGTTTTGCTGCCTAATTTCTTCAATGGCTTTTTTAGCTGTTCTACCAGATACATCGCCATACAATTTAGGAACGTCAAGCAAGAAAAACAATGCCACAGCAACTAAAAACAACACGCCAGCGACTATGAAGGAAATCAACGATAACATTTGTACTAATTCAACTGTCATTATTCATTACCTCCTTTGCCTGTATCATACGCAGTATTAATTGTTTCTTTTGTTTCAGCAAGTGTTGAAACAGTTTTTGCTTTTAATTCTTCTGTTTTTTCAGCTGTTGGCTCAATTGAATTAACAATTGTTTCAATCTCGTCATACATTTCCATTAACTGATCTTTTGTAATGCCATCAACTTTAAATTTTACAGCGTATTTATGAACCGCCCAACGAGTAAGTTCTACCAATTCAAGTCGAACAATTTCACTTTCGTTTTCATCTGTTGCAACGGTATTCATCAATTCTTTAAGATTTTCAAACAAAGGTTTATATTTGCCCTTGTCTTCGGCTTCGGTAACATCAGTAGTAATATCTCTGTAGAAAATTCCTACATTGGCATAAACTTTTGCCATGCCTAAATTTTCATAATCTTCAGGGGCGTTTTCAATTACGTCTTGGAACCACTCAATAGAGCTTGTTGCCTTAGTAATTTGTGAACCTCCTGAATAATCATAATAATACCAAAAGAGTTTTCCTGTTTCAAAACAAATTTCAACATAATTGTCTATGTTTTTTTGAAGTTCTTTACTGTTGTTTTTGATAAGCTTTTCTAACAATTTACCTTCTTCAACAGAGAAAGATGAATCATTTTCTTTAAATGTTTGAATCAATCCCAAATAAGCTTCTTTTTCTTTTGCTTTATTTGGAATTTCAATACAATCTTCATAAATTTGAACTTTTGTATCATAATCAGAGGTTTTTGATGCCTCATACAACATTGTTTCATATGTATCGGTTGCCATTTTATCAGCAGCTATATTCAAGCCGATGCCACTAAATGCCATTACAATCGACATAATAACTGTCACAACAAAAGTTCCAAGTTTTCTTTTTTGTTTCTTTTTATAAAGCGGTTCAAGAACCTCATAGTTCTCAAGGTCATACATCAACTCAGCACAAGATTGATATCTGTCATCAGGTTGATGTTGAGTACACTTTTGAACAATTGCATCTAAACCATGTGAAAGAGCAGGGTTTACCGCTCTAATAGATTTGTCACTAATTAAGTTTTTGCAAGGGTCTACATTGGTTAAAAGATGATACAATGTAATACCCAAACAGTAAATGTCTGTTCTTGCATCGGTACGACCTAAACCACTACCGATATATTGTTCAGGCGCCGCATAACCAATAGTACCAATACCTGTTGTTTCGCCAAGGTCAATTTCATAGTTTTTGGCTGTACCAAAGTCAATAACCATAATATTGCCATCTGGTTTAAGCATAACGTTTGCTGGTTTCATATCACGATAAATAATCGCAGGGTTTCTTGAATGCAAGTAACCGAAAACATCACACAACTGTTTTGCCCACTCAACAACAAACGATTCTGGTTGAGCACCATTTTCTTCGATAATTTTGTCAAGAGAACGACCTTCAATGTAGTCCATTACAATGATGAAGCTGTCTTCATCTTCAATAACATCGACAATACTTGGCAAGTTTGGATGTTTAAGTTTTTTGAGAGTCTCAATTTCTGCCATAAGACCTTGACGAACAGTATTAAAGTCCATTTTACCATCTTTACGGACTTCTTTAATTGCCCAGGTCTTGTTAGCTTTTTCGTTAATAGCCATGTAAACTACACTCATACCGCCATGGCCAATTTCGCTCAGTATCTTATATTTACCATCAACAAGAGAGCCTATTTCAAGCATGTTTTTTCCTCCAATTTAATCAAAAAGTTCTAACCGAAACTACTGAAATATTATCTCTTTCTTGACGTTGCTTGTTGATGTCAATAAGAGCATCCATATTTTGTTTCATTCCATCGGCATCAACCATAACGCCAGGGTTAAGATATTGATAAATTTCATCTGCTGTGATTTCGTGTCTAAAACCATCACTGCAAAGCATATACACGGCATCTTTTTTTGTTTGACCAAAGAACATATCAGGATAAACAACATCTGAAGCACCAATGCACTGAAGCAACACGCTTCTACGAGCATCTGTTTCTGCTTCTTCTGGAGTCAAGTTACCAAGTTCAACCTCTCGTGCTACAACCGTTTGGTCTTTTGTTAAAACGGTTACAGAATCTGCAATTTCATAAGCACGGGTGTCACCAACATTGATAATATAATAACGGTTTGGGGTAAGTAATAAAGCAGTAAGAGTAGTACCCATATTTGTGCCACAAGAAGCAGCATAAGCTTTTATCTTTTCGTTATACTCGGTTGCAATGCCAACCCAATCATTACGAATATCAGAATCTTCAATTTCTTTTTCACACAAAGCAGGTAGCTTGTTATCAGCCCATTTGCAAAATGCATTAACCAAAGATGCGCTTGCAACCTCGCCTTTTGAAAGACCGCCCATGCCATCGCATAAAACGGCAAGAACAACCTTTCCTTGTTGTGTGTTAAACACTCGAACATTAAAACTGTCTTGATTTGTACTTTTTGTCAAACCAATGTCAGTTGTAGCCGAAACAATAAAGTTCACTACTTTTTACCTTCCTTTTGTTAAAAATATGTCTAAAACTTTTGTTTTGATAGTTTACTTTCTCTAATTTTTAATGTTGAAATAGTAGTTTGAGTTATAAATATTACTGAAGCTATCGCAACCAAAATACCCGCATTGTCATATACAACAACTTCATAAAAAACAATGCCAAGTTTAAAATCTAATATTTTTGGCAAAAACATAATTAACGATGTTTCAATCAATATAAATAATGCTAATATGTTAGAAAATATCTGAAATATAATTTTTTTAAACACAAAACAGACAATTTCAAAAAAAGATACAATTAACACTAACCAAAAAGCGTTGTCGCAGTCTGTTGTAGTGGTTACTATTTCAAAACCTGGTAATTGTGGTACTGTGGTTTCAATAATTCCGTAGGTACTGTATGTGCTTTTTACACATAACAATACCAAAAGACAAACAACAGCCACCTTTAACAAGTCAGCAATTTTTATGGTATTATTCTTTCTTGTTTTGTCAACAATCTGCAAACAAAAATTCATTGTTGCAAAACAAACTGCGATATCTCCGATAATAGTAAACTCATAATCATAATGATACAAGCCACCCATCATTCGAAATATTAGTTCATATTTTTCAACAACAAAGCAACCAAAAACTGTTATCAAAAAAGTTATCGCTGATAAAACAAGACTGCCTGCTCGCTTGTTAAAATATAAACAGAGCATTTGAATTAGGCATAAGGGCAAAATTATTAATATAAAATTGCTATATTCATTATGTATAAAGCTGTCTCCCACCATATAGATGTCTTCATCGTCAACTACACAAGTTGCTATCTCATTTATGCAACTAAAACAGCTCAAAATCATAAAAATAATTAAAACCATAATTCCAATTAAATTTATTGATTTGCTACTTTTTGATTTAATGATTGATTGACTCATAAAAATCACTAATATACTCTAAATTCAAATTCTTCGTTTGCAAGTTTAACAATATCACCATGAGCAATTGCTTTTTCTTCATTACTTTGAATCATAACACCATTAACATAAGTGTGGTTTGTTGAGTTTGTATCTACAACAAAATATGAATCTTCACGAATAATAATATTTGCATGGCTACGGCTTATTGCAGTATTGTCACCAACAAAATAATCAACATAACTTCTTTCTTTACCAATTCTGAAAACTGGTTTGTTCAAAGAAATTTTCTCATTGTTTTTCTTACGAATAAGATGTGGAGCGATTGTTTGTGTTGGATTGTTTGACGCTGTTAAAACGGTTGTTTCACCAATTGCACCGCCACCTAAAACGGTGGTTTCACCAAAGTTTGCTGCTTGACCTTGAGGCACTTGTCTTGGGACAAATGCAGGAGCAGGAGTTGCAGGTTGTTGTGCAGGTGTAGCAGGTTGTGCTGGTGCTGCAGGTTTAGCCGCTGGTTGAGCAGGAGTTGCTGGTGTAGGTACAGGCGCAGGTGTGCTATTTACAGCAGGTGCTGCTTGACCAGGAATTGCAAAGCCAGTGCTTGGTGCTGCTTGACCAGGAATTGCAAAGCCAGCGTTTGATTGTTTTTTATTAGTTTCTTTCTTTGCTGGTGCTGGTGCTGGTGCAGCAGCAGTTGCTTGCTCTGCTTTTTGCGCCTTATAAAGTTCAGCATTTTCTTTGCTATAATGCATCATAAGATCAAAGAAACTCATTTTTTTGCCTTCGTTCTTTGGTGCGTTTTGTGCTGGCGCAGCATTGGTTGGAGGCACAGCTACTTGAGGTTTTTCTGCAACAGGAGGCACAGCTGCTGGTTGTGCTGGTGCTGGCGCAGCAGGTGCAGAAGCAGGTGCAGAAGCAGGAGCAGGAGTAGATGCGCTTTGAACGGCTGGTTGTTTTGCAACCGGTTTCTTTTCTGCAACAGCTGGTTGTTGAACAACAGGTTGTTTAACAACTGGCTGAGGAGCAGCTTGTGTACCTTCAGCATCAATATTAGCCAACAAATCTTTAAAATCAGACAATGAAATTACTGGTGTGCTATTAAGATAATTCATAATTTTAGCAACATAATCGCAATTTTCTGTTTGATCAAATTGTGTGTTAAACATAATGTTTTTAAAGAACACACTCAAATCAATATTTTTCGCCTCTTGGGTTTCAATTGGCAAACAAATCAACACAGATTCACATGTAGTAACATCTGCAAAAATATAATCCAAATCAAGAAGGATTGTATTGATGTCAATCATATAATCCTCTGCTGCAAGCATTGCATCAACAATGCCTTTGAAAACGCCAAGCAAACGTTTCTTGTTAACTGGACCAGAAAAGAACTGACTAACAGAAACGTGTGCAGACACATTATATTTAAAGAATTTTGAAGCATCCATTTGTGTGAAAATGGTTGGAGCAAGTCCTGGAATTTTGTTATTTGTGAGCATACCAAGGCTCATAGAGTCAATGCTCTCATTTTCACCAACAGAATAAACTAAATATGTATTAGTCCCTTGATTTTCAAATGTAAAATTGTTCATAGTTCTATCTCCTAATTATTTTTTGGAATATATATTTTATAGCGTTTAATCTAGTGATTGTATCTATAAAGTTTCAAAATATTCCATCTATCATTTTCTTTTACGAAAACATTTCCATCTGAACTAAAAGCCGCACAATCTTGATACTTTAATTCTATTGCCTCTTTATAATCTAAATCAATAAATCCCCAAAATTCATCAATACAAACCGGTGCAAACTCAGAAGAAAAAGACTTTGCATTAAAATAATATGGCTCCACCACAACTTTGCCTGAATGATCTACAAATCCCCATAGACCATCCTTCATTACAGCCGCTGGATTTTCACTTTCAAACAACCGAGCTGATTCAAACATTTCATTTCCAACTTGTTTGCCGTTTTTATCTACCAAAATAAACATATCTTTTGGTTTTACAAAAATCCTATCACTATTACAGCATACACCTCTTTCGTCTACTATTATCTCAGAGTATGTGTCTTTTGTTATCATTTTTCCATCTGTATTTATTAATTGCCATTTTGTGCCCGACTTTACTGCGGCAATCCCTGAATTGAATGCACCTGCATAATCATAATCACCAAAAACTTTTTCAAAATCAATATCATAATAGCCATACTTCCCATTAACGCAAATCGGTATCAAACCATTGTTGTATATACCTACTTCGCTTATATTCCCTTTAATAGAATCTGAAATATTATAAATATATTCGCCATTTTTATCCATAAAAAACCATTCGTTTTTTTCATCTAAAACTGCTACCATCTCGTTTGCAAAACAACTAATTTTTTTATATGAAAACGAAGAAACTTTGCTACCATCGGTTTTTGCAAGGCCCCACAATCCTTTATCCATTACATTTATGTACCCAGAACAATGTGCTCCCACATCTTCGCAATAATAAGATACAAGAAAATGTTTGTTTTTAATTTTTTGTTTGTATTTTTCTACAATATTTGATTCTAATTTTCTTCCATCAAACTCATCAATAATCTTATAAGACTCCTCATAATCCTCATCATGCATATAAACTTTTAAGGCTTTTTCGTAACCTATTGCATACGTTGGAAACTTTGAAACAATTTCCTCACTCCATGCTATAGCCGAATCGTATAATTGTGCTTTATAATACATATCCACAACTTTGCAATACCATTTAATATCATCGTCTATAGCTATTGCTTCGCTATATAATGCTTCAGCTCTTGAATACAACTTTTGATTTGAACACTTATCAGCTCTTTCTATAATAGAATTCAATTCTGTTTGTTCAGTTATTGCACCTGAAACCATACTATAAATTGAAACAACCATTATTGCTATCATAGCTAATGGTATTAATGTTCTATAATTTTTCATTTTTACACCTCTATATTCCACATAAAATCATACTTGCAAACGTACCAACTAAAATGAATGGCGCAAACGGAATAGCGTCCGTTCTTTTTTTGATTTTTATAATTAACAAAACAACTGATACAACAAAAGACACAAACAATGACAAAAACATTGAATAAAATATTCCTTGAACTCCTATAAAAGATGCTATTAAAATCATCAATTTTAAATCACCCATACCAAGGCTACCTCTTGATATTAGCATACATGCAATGCATACAATTACAGTTCCAAAAATCGCTATTCCTGCATCTATCAAAGAACTTAACATATTATCAAAGGCAAGAATCAACTCTAAAACAAGTACAACTAATCTCAATGCTACTCCAGAAAGAATTAATTTATTTGGAATTCTGTATTCTTGATAATCAGTAATCGCAATAGGCCACAATATTGAAAACAGACACAGTCTTTTTAATATAAAAACAAACGACATTTTATAAAACCAATAATACATTACAACCACTGAATATATTGAAACGATAATTGCAATTAACAATATAGCTTCCTTCCAACTCTGTAGTGTAATTTTGTTAACTTTAAATGTTTTACCATTATCATAATATATTTGATTTCTCTTTATAATCGCATAATCAACTATAACAAATATCAAAGAAATCAAAAGTAAAGCTGAAATTTCCAAAACAGTCCTCCAAAAGTATTTACTCTCCTACCCAAGCTTTTGTTTTAGCACAAAGCTCGTAATTTAACTTCATATCAATATCAAGAAGTTTCACAACTCTAATTTGATATCGAACATCTAGTAAAATTTCATCGCTATCTCCACCGCTGAAAATTCGAGACTTCCAAAACGACAATCCTCTAATTCCATCTTCAACTCCAAGCTTCTTCAAGTAGCCGTCTGGATCGGAACCAAAATGTTTTTTCATCAACATTCTCGCTATCTCTCCAGTTGCTACACCTTTTACTTCGTCAATACCCTCGTTTAAAACGTAATATAAAAAACTCTCGGCATTGTCTGGACTTGAAACTATGGCAGAAGTACCACTTGCTAATCCAGAAAAAGCACTATATACATCATTTACTTGCGATAAATTATCAGATAAAATAGATTCCGCTGCACCGCCATTAGCCTTTAAATTTGCCTGTTTTTCGTTTAATCCAGTTAAATCATAAACATACGCATACTGAGAAATTTCTTTTGCAGTTGTATTTAAAGCAGCGCCTATTCTCGCTTGAGCTAATGAAACATGAAACATTGTGTAAACAGTTAAAACTGCAAACATAAAAAAAGTAAGAGATAATGCGCCCTCAATAATAATCGCACCGCGCTCAGATTTAAATTTCATAATTTTCTCCTTATTCAGCAACAAAAGGAATATCATGTTCTACTGCGTAAGTCTCTGCGTAAGAACCTTTCGGTGCATAAATAACAGCATCTTCAGATTGACTAACAATACGACTTCCTATCTCCGTTACGCTCCCCGGAATATGTACTTCTTTAAGCGAAACACAGTGTTGAAACGCTTCTTCTTCTATTTTTTTAACACCTTCAGCAATAAACACTTTTTCAAGATTTTTGCAGGTGCCAAATGGTTTTTCACCTATCATTTCAACATTTGATGGAATGTTTAACTCTTTTAATCCTGACATAACAAAAGCCCCGGTATTTATTGCTTTTAAACTTTTATTAAATTCAATTTTTTCAAGAGATGAACAAAGATTAAAAGCCATTTCGCCTATTGTTTCTAAATTTGCATTTAATTTAACATTTCTTAATGCAGAACACCCACCAAAGGCATTATAGCCAATTGTTTTGGTGTTTTCGCCTAAAATAACTTCAAGTAAAGTACCATAATAACTTAAAGCTTCTTCGTTTATCTCTGTCATAGAATTAGGCAAATGAATTCCTAAAATTTCTGTCTCATCAAAAGCACCTGGAGTTAAATTGACAACCGGAAAACCGCTAATTTTTTCAGGAATAATGACTGATTTCTCAGTTCCTAAATAATTAGTTATCGAAACTCCGCCTTCAAGTTCTTCCCATTCAAAATCCGCTTCATCGGCCAAAACATATTCTCCAACATCTGCTTTGGAATTTTTTTCAGCATTTTTTGATAGTTCTTCTTTAACATCTTCTACTTGCTGTTTATGATCCTCTGTTTCACTTGAATTACAAGCACATAAACTAAAAATCAAACAAAATATAATAATAAAACTTATTGCTCTTTTCATTTTCTTCTCCTTAATATCCTCTTCTTAATTTAAAACTATAAGATCTCCAACCTTTTGCAGTTGATAAATCACCCATATTATCTATAGCTAACAACCTTGACCACATAGGTTCAACTAATACTGTTGCAGATAAATCAAAATATGCTCTTGCTTTAGATAAAGCATATCCACTTTCACCTGATGCTAATGTCATATTCGCTTGAATAACATCAGCAGTTCTCACATAAATAAGTGCTTCGTCTTTTCCAATAAGCTTTATGAAAAAGAATATCTTTAAATAATCGCTATATTGCAATGCAAATTTATCATTAATCTCTTCGACTTGATTTTCTACTCCGCCCATAAATATATTTTCATAATTGCAAACCAAATCATCTTTTCCTTTTATAAAAATAACAGGAATACCTTTTTTCAAAGTTGCAATATCAACTGCCGCTTCTCCTGCAGTTATAGCAAGACAAGCAATGGTTTTGGTTAATGATACAGGTATAAAAGCAAATGCTTGTAGAGATAAAGCCAACGCCTCAATAATTGGATCATTCCAATACTCTGAAAATACTGGTGCTAAATCCATTGCATAACGAATCATATAAATATTTGCATAGGCGGTTGTCTTATTGACCGCATTTGATTTATTTCCATATAGAATATATTCAATTTCCGACCCATAAGCCCAGTTGTTTTGTGCGTTTCTCGGCGTTAATGTAAGGGTTTTAAAATCCGATGATTTCTCCCAATTTTCTTTAATGGTAGCTGTATAATAAGTTCCTGTGTTTGTTGCATTAACCTTTTTTTGTGCTTCTTCCTCAAGGTTATCATAACACCCTTCGTTATAAAAAGTATCATGAGTAAACATTTCAAAGCAATAATCTAACATATACAAGTCATCTCTCATGCTTGTAACAGATGATAAAAATGTTCCTGAAAAATCTTTAAATATACTTGCTGTATAATCCGACACTGCACTAATCTTTGCGCTAACTGAAGATTTCTCTGGAGCGCCTTTATCTTTTGATGGTAATGTTGCACCGCTCCATTCAGAGAAATTTTTGCCGCTTGTAATGTTACCATCAGTGTTTACATCATCTACATTTTCAGAAGTCGAATCCATTTCTTTATTTGCGTCTTTTGCCGAACTCTTACCTGATACATTATAACCACAATCTTCTTCCGTTAGCGTTCTACCACCACGCCTGCCAGAAAAAGTTTCAACCATCCAATCATACAACTCTAATTTAGTTTGAGTTATATCTGGATTGAAAGAATCTGTAATGACATATGCATCGCCATCATCCATTGTATCGTTTGTTCTGTTTTCATGAATTTCAATTCTTTGAATTTGCGCACTTATTGTAAATGAAAATGACTCATTTACATAAGCATTCAAAGAACTATTATTTCTAACAATTCTGTTATTTGACAACGCAGCAGCGGTTCTAAATTTTGTGTACCCAGAAATATCAACCACTTTTGTGCTTTTATATTTTATAGCGTTTATTGCATCTTTAAGTGTTTTACAAAATGTCATAATATTTCCTAATCGATTAGTCATATCGGTAACCGACTGTTCTGAAAAATACTCAATGCCTGTAGCTTTTAACTCGTTTATTAATGCCCTGTCTCCTGTTTTTGGTTTGGTTGCTATTTCGCTATCGTCTAACTCAGGATCAAAAGCAACTGTCTCCCACTCTTCAAAAGCTTTTTTATATTCTTCTAGTAATGTTTTTAACTCAGCTGTTAATTTTTTTGCATTTTCAGCCAACTTATAAGCTTTTCCGAAGTCCACTTGATATTTATTCAATTTATTTCTAATATTATATATATTTGAAACCGACTCAAGCTTTAATTTGTCATTACTAGCTGTGGTAGCTACTCTGCTTATTTGAGTAGTAACATTTTGAAATGCTGTGCAACCTCTTTTACTTGTTATTTCACCTTTATAATACGACTCATATTTTCCAAATAAAGTATCGTAAATACTTTGAACACTTAATTTGCCATTGTTTGTTGACTCATAAGTAACATAAGTATTTGGATAATTATACTTATTTAACAATTCATCAACTGCACCATCGGCTACATAAGTCATTGCATTTTCTATTTTTAAAGCTGACTTCCACAAATTGTTTGCAGCAGTTACATAAGCCTCATAGGTTTCTTTACATGAACTGCTTAAAACTTTCCAATATTGAATAACATAATCGCTACCACTATCATATGCGCGAACATTGTTATATTTTGTAGCTAATGTTCTTCTTTGAGATATGTAAGTCTTTAATTTAGTATTAAAATCAGTTAACAATGTTTTAATATTATCTAAACTTGCCTTATTATTTTCAGAATATGTATTAACACTCGATTGAGTTGAAATGTTTTTTCTCTCTATTAAATTTACCGCTAAATTTCCCGATGTATCATGAGTATTATAAAGATTCTTTACCATTTTTTGATGAGCTTCTTTAAATACATCTTTCAGTTTTTTATTATCCCCATTCGGATTAGAAAGAAAGCTTGAAAATGTATTTAAAAAATCTTCGTCGCTTATTTTTTTACCAGTCCAAGTTACATAGTTTTGATATTCTTTTGTTGCCTCATAAGCTTCTTCTGCTTTTTGCAATAACTTCTTTTCTGCGTTATAAAAAGCTTTTTTCTTTTCAGTCATCTCTGTTTCTTTTGAAACATTATCCGCTTGTTCTGCTACTCCCGAATCTTTAATGTCTTCAAAAAGACTTAAAACCCCATTAACTGGTGCTCTATACTTCATAAATTCTACAATTTGATTTTTCAAAACTGCAGGGTTTTTAAGAGAACCATTTTTTGTTGCGTTTAACTCAACATCTCCTTCTACTGATAATCGTAAGGAGTCGCTTATATCCTCATCACCGATAAAAGATGACATAATACTGTCCGCATATCCAATAGCAACCGAAGTTGGAACTCCGGCAGAAACCATACAATCTTTAAAATAATTCTTCGAAACATCAATAATTGAATTAACATTTTGACAAGAACCCATTAAACCAAAATAATCTTTCAATGTTTTATCATAGTCAGATAAAACAGTATTAAGCGCTAAATCTGCCGAAGTTATTGCCACTTCTTCTGAAAGTTTAACACGAGAAACGTCCAAAAACACACCTGCTATTGTTAAAGTAGGCAATAATATCATTATTAGAAAAATTGAAACCGCACCTTTTGTTTTTCTAAAAAAATCCATGTTTTTTCTCCTTAACTCCCTTTAAACTTACTAACAGCACCCTGTAACTTTTCTGTTAATTTAAATTCGCTACTATAATCCATAACCATATCAACAACTCTAATAAACTCATCGGCATCACAAGCGCATGTTTTTGTTGCAACAGAACTTTCTTGTATTGAAGGTAAATCAAATAATTTCATTGGCAAAAGTTCAATTTTATAATCAATTTGCACAGAAACAGTTTGATAAACAACATAATTGTTAATTTTACATTTAACAGACGTTCCTTGTAACTCCATCCCTGAAAAATAACCAGATCCAGTGCTTGCCATTAATGAATTAATGTATTCTTTCGCTTTAGTTTCAGCAGTTGAGTCACCTAATAAATATCTATATGGTTTAGCATTTATTTTAGTTGTATCTGTAGGTATTTCAGAATGGATTAACATAGGAGTCGTATAAATTGATGCTAAATATTCAGATGCCCTAACAGCAATTGAATCCATTTTTGATTGCTGATAAAAAAAGTTACCTAAAAAAATTAACAAAATAACCACAAAAATGACAATAGGGAACACAAACGCTGCTTCAACTATAGGAACAGCGCCCTTTTCTCTTTTTAATATTGTTTTCATTTTCTTGATATTCATATTAAAAATCTCCTATTATCATCTTTGTGGTTATGCTCGACATGATTTGCCGAGCATTGCATAATTTTTTACGGATTTAAACCTAAATCACCTTTTGCTTTTGTTTCAATGCTGCTAATCAATCTTCCAATCACACCTGCAATTGCATCCTTGAAAACGATAGCAAGAATAACAGCAACACCAATCAAAACAACAATAGCAACTACGTTAACATCGCCTCTTTCGTTAGTAAAAAAGTTTTTCATAGTCATTTTTGCTTTGATTCCCATAAGCATTAACATGTCTTTCATTTTTTCCCCTCCTCTCATATAAAAATGAATATATATAGTTAATTTAACTACTATACTCCCATATTTGTGAAAATAGGCACTACTACCATTATCAATATTCCTATAAACATAATCATCATTGGCATCATAAGTTTTGTATTCGCTTTTGCACCCGCTCTTGCAACTCTTTGTTTTTTCATATTCCAAACATCATCGCTTTGGTCCTGTAACATCATAGATAATTCACTGTTACCTTTTTCTATGCCTTGAATTACCGTTGATGAAAACTTTTTGATTTCTGGAACAATACAACGCATACCAAACCTTCTAATTGCTTCGGATTCTGATATACCGTTTTTCATATCATCACATGCTAATCTCATTTCTTTATAAATTGTTCCTTCTGAAGCATATGCAACCTCTTCCCATGCTTCTCTCATAATCATACCAGCATTTATTAAAAGAGCTAATTTAGATACAATCTCTGAAAAATCATTTAACAATTCATCCGAACGCTTTTGAATTTTCTTTTCTGCTAAGGTTAAAAAATAATATACTGCTAACCCAGCAAACACAAAACATATAACTAAAATCATAATATCTCTTGCTAATCCATATAAAGCAAAACTCAATACAAACAACAAAAGTCCAAAAGTAACACTTTGAGCATAAACAACACGCAAATAATACTCGACATATTTTTCGTCATACATTACAGATAAATCTGTTCTTAGTTTTCGATCAAAATTAGATGTGTATTTATATGATAGCATTTCCATAAAAGTATATCCTGTGCTATATAAATCTTTTAGTGGATATTCTTTTTCATCTAAATCTTTGAATAGACCATTGTTTTTGTTTGATCTCAAAAGCAACAGTAACCACATCACAAGCACAATACAACCAATCAATGTTATTACAATATCCTGTATAGATAAAAACTTCATATTCTTCTCCTTACACCTTAATTTCCATAATTGCTTTTCCAACAAAATAAGCGGCAATAAATAGTCCTATCGCAATTGTCGTTGAAATAATACCTGTTGTTGTAACAAAATTCCCTGCAAATTCTGGGCTCATCATTTTAATAATCGCAACAAGAGCTATAGGCAAAATTATCATAATCATTTGATCCATTTTGCTGCCAGAAATAGTTGTTTCTATGTCTTCTTCTATGCCCATTTTTTGACCTAAGATGGAATTTGTGTTTCTAATAATTTCTTTTATGTTTCCGCCTTTTCTGTAAGAAATTTTAAATACATTTGCAAAACTCAAAATATCATCAATGCCACTACGGTTTCCAAAATCTTCAAGTAAATCCTCAATATTAAAATTACTTTGAATGCCAGAAAGAATAACTTCAAGTTCATTTAATATAAAAGCATCTTCTGAATACTGCACTTTCAAATCTTCATAAATCGAACTAAAAGATTGGACTACATTTTTTCCTGCGCCCAACGATGTTGTTAAAGATTCAAGCATATCTCTAAATTGTGTTTTTAAAGTTTTAATTCTCTTATCAATGATTTGTTGGGTTCTAATTGGCAAGAAAAATTTACCTGCTAAAAAGCCTACAATACCTGGTATAAGAATATTTAATACATATGTAGTAATCGTTGGGTTACCGAACTCGTCTTTGCCAATTCCACCATAAAACAAATAACCTACTGCAGCGCCCACTACAAACGCGAGTAAAAAGTACAAAACTTTTTCTAAACTGCTCATATGGTAAACCTTGTAGTTATATGTTGGCATATTTGTTGCCGACATATAATATTGAGGTTCTTGTTCTTTTTTCTCTTTTTTTGTAAATAATCCCATATCATTCACCTTAAATTTCTGTTTTTATACCAGAAAGTCTTAATTTGTAGTCGTTTATCATTTTATTTTTTGTTCGATTAAGACTTCCTGAAACCTTTTCAAGTGTACTGTTTTCATCTTCTTCGAATACATAAAGCGGATTCAAAATAATTTTTCCATCTTCATAACCAACAACTTCGGTTATCTCCATTGTTTTTCTTGATTTATCACGCAATCTTGAAAGATGAATAATGATATCTACCGCTGACGCGATTTGTTGTCTTATCGCCTCTAACGGAAGACCTGCTGCACCTTGCAATACCATTGTTTCAAGACGGCTAAGCATATCTTCGGTTGAGTTTGCGTGGCCTGTTGAAAGCGAACCATCGTGACCGGTGTTCATTGCTTGAAGCATATCTAACGCTTCACCACCACGAACCTCACCAACTACAATTCGTTCAGGTCTCATACGCAAAGACGACTTAATCAAATCACGAATTGTAATTTGACCTGCGCCAGAAGCGTTTGCGTTTCTTGTTTCCAAACTTACAAGGTTGTCAACGCCTGTAATCTGCAACTCGGCAGAGTCTTCGATTGTAATAACACGCTCATCTCGCGGAATGTAGTTTGACAACGCATTAAGGAAGGTTGTTTTACCTGAACCAGTACCACCTGCGATGAAGATGTTGTACTTTGCTTTAACAAACAACTCTAACTTGTCTGCAATTTCTTGTGTGATTGAGCCATATTGAATAAGTTTTTCAATTGTCATTGGAGTTTTTGAAAACTTACGAATTGTCAAAGTTGGTCCACACAAAGCAATTGGAGGCAAAACAACGTTTACACGAGAGCCGTCTGGAAGACGGGTGTCACAAATTGGGTTTGCCTGGTTAACTTCACGACCTGCCAAACCAACAATTCTTTGAATAACATCTTCCAATCTTCTTTGGCTTTCAAATTGTTTGTCTAACTTAAACAATCTACCACTTTGCTCAATAAACACATTTTCAGGTCCATTAATCATTACTTCGGTGATGGTATCATCTTTAATGATTGTATCCAACAAACCAAAACCACGAATTGAACTGTAAACCTGTTCAACAATTGAAACTCTTTGGTCGATTGGACAATATTGCCCTGCCAACTTTTGAGCAACAATTTCTTCTATTTTTTCTTGTAATTCTGCGTCTTCTAATTTGTTAAGTGGCAAATTTTCGGTAACATATCTTTTAATTTCCGCAATAATTTGTTGTTCTTGCTCAAAATCCATTTTTACACCACCTAAATAATTTTTTCAAACATATCTTTAGCTTTTAATTGGTCAAGCACTTGGTCAACAGAAGCATGTTCGAATCTTGGCGCACCGCCGATGTTTTTCAATTCAATTTCGCTAAGTGCTTTACTTGTCTTGCTACTAAACTTGTTGTAAGCCAAACAAATTCTGCTTGTTAAAGGTGCCTCTGCATTTGCCTCTAATGTGTTTATTGCGTTGTAAGCTCTAAACACTTTTGTATTAGAAACTTCTGAGCCGTCGCCAACCCAAACCCAAGAATGTGCTTGACGATAAATTTTCAAAATCTCTTTATCCATACTAAAGTCCATATCAACAATGATTATGTCATATGAACCCATTAACTTAACTTCCGAAATCAAACGATTGATATCTTCAGCAGAAAGTTCCAACATATCAAGAGCAAGTTTTGATTGTGAATAAAAATTCACTCCGCATTGATCTTGTTTTACGCTTGATTCTAACTTTAACGAAAGGTTGGTGTTTTTGCTCTTTAACGCAAAAATAACATCACTCATATCAAACTGGCCTTCTGCTTTAAAATAAACATCTGCAGAGCCATAATTTTCAAGGTTAAGATACAAAGTTTTCTTGCCTTTTTGTGCGTAATACTTAGCGCAAGCTGCTGCCATTGTTGATGTTCCACAGCCACCACAAGGTGAAGCAAACAAAATAACTTTAGCGTTATCATCGCCAAATTTTAAACCAGAAACACTGCCGGCTTTCTCTGAGTAAATGCTAACAATTTGTTTGTAAATTAAATCTGCCTTTTGGAATTTAGAAATAGCTCTTTGCTCATTAACAGCATCAACATCTGCTGAATCAACAAAATAAGCAAAGCCACATCTTTTTGGAATTTGCGCAACGTCAATTTCAAAAGCATCACTTGCTACAAACACGTCAATTCTGTTTGTTTCCAACGCTGACATTGCAATGTCTTGAGTTGTAAAAGAATAAATTTCAAGTTTATCAGAATACTTTGTGTTAAACGCTGTTACGATTCTTCCTAAATAGCTTTGGTCTTTCTCTAAAATTGCAAGTTTAATTCTCATTACAAAACACCTTTCTCTCGTAAAAAACTTTCTTTCGTAGAACTGATAGTTCTGACCAAAAAATAAAGGTGTTAATTGCAAAGGGTACATATTTTCTCAAGTTGATTTCTTTTCATTTCTAAAGAAGAATGAACATAGGTATTTAAAGTAATGCCAACATTTGAATGACCAAGCATTTCGCTAAGAGATTTAACATCAACTCCTGCTTCAATACACCTTGTTGCAAAGGTGTGTCGCAATGCGTGGAATTTAATGTTTTCAATACCACACATCTCAAGTGTTTTGTGAAAGGTATATTCAAGAGTACGTGGGTTTGCAAAACTATCTGAATTTGAAATTACAAAGGTTGAAGAATAGTTTTTAAGTTTAATTAACAACGGCATTAAATCTGTTGAAATTGGAATATCTCTCATAGATGCAGTTGTTTTTGGCGTGTCCAAAACAAGTTTTGTTTTGTTGCCATCTTTTATTCTTGCTACTGTGTGTCTAATATGAATTACACCTGTTTTTAAATTAACATCATTCCAAGCAAGACCGCAAACTTCTCCAATTCTCATTCCCGTGCGAAGAGAAATGAAAATGGCAGCTGTTTGTAGGTTAAAATTGTTTAGTACAAAATCTTCAAGTTTGCGTTGCTCAAAAGGGCTCAAAATTTTTAACTCTTGCTTTGGAATTGTTGGCTTGTTTATTGTGTTTTTAAGTGGCAAACACAAATTTTCTTTAACTGCAAAAGAAATGGTTGCATTAATAATCAAAGCAATGCTTCTTACATAAGAAGCAGAAAGCCCACCCTTTCCATCAAGGCGACCTTTCTTTGATTTGGTTTCAAGAAAATCATTAACAAGAGTGGCATTGAAATTTGACATTAAAACCGAACCAAGTTCTGGCTTGATATGTTGCGTTATAAGGTTTTGGTATTTTGCAACAGACCCACCTTTTAGACGAACTTTGTTGTTAACAAGCCACAAATCCAACACATCGCCAAAGGTTTTTGCCTTTCTTTTGTTAAAAAATAAAGCTGAAAAATCAATGGTTTTTGTTTCAAAAAAATTCATAAAAACACTCCTTTTAATATGTTTTTTGCTTAGAAATTATAAAAGATTATTGCATACGACAAAAAAATCGACAAAAAATTGCAAAAAAAGGCAAAAAATGTTAATAAATTATTGACAATTTTGTAAAAAAATTGTATAATTATTCATAATTAGTAAAATTAAGGGGTAATATACCCTAATACATTTTTTTGGTTAGAACTATCAGTTCTACGAAAGAAAGTTTTTTACGAGAGAAAGGTGTTTTGTAATGAGAATTAAACTTGCAATTTTAGAGAAAGACCAAAGCTATTTAGGAAGAATCGTAA
>JAZRPW010000001.1:0-14594 GCA_045649405.1 Acutalibacteraceae bacterium | reverse complement strand
AAACATTCCTGCAGGTGAATATGTTTTAACACTCAACACTGCAGATAACAACCAAGCAAGAGGTACATTCGACGTTACTGCTAACGGTGTTGCACTTGGCGAAATGAACTGCATAAACAAAGCTGGCAAGAAAATGACTGAGCATACATTTGACACAACATTTGTTTCTAACGGTTATGACAACGCAGTTGTAGAAATCGTTCCAACAGAAACTACAACAAGCAGACAAATCTTCGTTTACAGCGTTGTTCTTACAAAGGTTGGCGAATGGGTAGAAACAGACGGCGCTACAACAGACCTTGTTTCAACACAAGAAGGCGCAGCTATCAGACTTAATGAAGCAAATGGTATGAGATTCTATGCAACAGTAAATGGTGATATTTCTGCTGCTTCAGAAATCGGTATCATTATCGCTCCAAAAGACATTGTAAAAGGTCAATTCTTCACAATGGAAGATGATCATATCAAAGTTGTTTATGATCATGAAACTTATGGTCTTTGGAATGATAACCGATTCGTTGGTTCAATCGTAAATCTTAAATCTTCAAATGCTTATAGTGAAGCAACAGGTAACCTTGCTCGTGATTATATCGCTCGTGCATATGTTGTAATCGGTGGCGTAACATATTATGCTAAACAAACTACAGTTCGTAATTTAGCTGGTGTTGCTGATGCTTATATTGCAGATGCAAACGGCGGTTATGCTACTTTGGATGAATATACAAAAACTTTAGTTGATGCTTGGGCTAAAGCAAATGACTAATCAAGGGGGTAAAAATAATGAAATTTGAAAAAATCGAAATCACATTTGAAAAATACGAATCTCTTGATATCATTGCTTCTTCTCCATCAGTTGAGGAACCAACAGTTACTCCAACAGAGCCAACTACAAAGTATGACCCTTATGAAAATGATAAATGGTAATTGCTAATATTTTTTTCATACAACTTTCCTTTAAAAGAGCCAATCTACATTTGTAGGTTGGCTCTTTTCCTTTACCTATATTATTTAATGAGTGTCATGATGAGCGAGATCCAACACCTATTATGTCTCCCGTAGTGTTTAGAGAGGTGGCAAAATCTTTGATTTTGACGGAGGGATTGTTATATGATTCTTCGCATACGTTCAGAACGACGAAAAGCCTCCTATTGGAAGATGTGACAACCATAGGTTAACGGAGAGGGCAAGATTCTTCGGTAATACGATATTCTGATATTAGCAATGTTTTTTGTACAGTTTGGCAATGTATTTCAAAAATTAAATATGTTATAATTAATTAAAATTTGAAAGGAGTCAAATCTATGAATTTTGAAAAAATTAAATTAGAATTTGAAAAGTTAGAAGTTATAGATATAATTGCTTCTTCCCCATCGGTTGAAGAGCCTACTGTAACTCCAACCGAACCTACTACAAAATATGACCCTTACGAGAATGATAAGTGGTAATTTAAGAAAGGAGAAAAATATCATGAAAAAAATAATTTCACTCTTATTATCTGTACTTTTGGTTATTGGATGTGTTGCAATAAGCATTTCTGCAGACAATTCAGAAATTTCTTATGTTGTTTATGACAATATGTCAGGTAACATGAACGCAGGTACAGGTACCGCAAAAACAGAAACTGATAATATGACAGTTACAGTTAATGGCGGACAACTTTCAAAATTCGCAAATTATATTACTGGATATAACTTTGCACAATGGCAAGACAACTCGAACAACAGAAATCTTACCTTTGAACTAAAAAACGTTCCTGCTGGTGAATATACCCTTACTTTAAACACAGCAGATAACAACCAAGCAAGAGGTAGTTTTGATGTTGTTGCTAACAATGTAACTCTTGGTGAAATGAACTGTTTAGACACTAAGCTTTCAGGTAAAAAATTAGTTGAACATAGTTTTGACACCGCATTTGTTGCTGATGGTAATGTTACTTTAACTATCACTCCTACTGCAACCGCAACAAGCAAACAAATCTTCCTTTACCACATTGTTCTTACAAAGGTTGGCGAAGGTGGAGAAGTTATAGATCCAGAAGAATCAACAGTTCCAACCGAAAGCACAACTACAACAACTACAACAGTTGCACAGGAAACATTTTTCGCACCAAGTGATGTTTCAAATATGGAAAATTGGATTGTAGGTTGGTGGGATAGTTCTAACGGCAAATACAACACAACCTATCAAAACAACTCAAGAGCTTGTGTAAAAAACAAAGTAGAAGTTCAGGAAGGTACTACATATAAATTTACCATTTCAGGTACAGATGCAAGTGGGCTTAATATAGTGCTTCGTTCTTATGACTCCACAGGCGCTTTTAAAACTACAACTATTTTATCATCAGACTTAAAGTACACTGTTCCATCTGGCATTAAATATGTTTCAGTTACAATGTATGATAAAGCAAACTTGATTAACTATATCTCAAACGGTACAGTTACTTCAAGTATGACAGTTGCTGGAGACGAAGAAGAATCTTCTACAAGTACAACTACAACAACTACAACAACTACACATACAAGTTCAACAAATCCATCAACACCAGACACTCCAAGTGTTGATGCTGATGAATACATAATCCGCCCAACTGATTATTTCTCAACAAACATCAATGCAAATACCGGCGTTGTAACTAAAACTAGTACAGACGGTTTATATTCATTCACTGCGGAATACGGTCTTGCAAACATTCAATCAAAATATGTTAATAATTTGAATGTATTACAATGGCAGCCAACTGCAACAGGTGTGCTTTCATTTACATTCAAAAACCTTCCTTCAGCAGTTTATAAAGTAACAATAAATTCTGCTGACCACCTTGCTCAAAACCGTTCATATTTTGATATAGCGGTTAATGATACATACTATGAAACATTGGGCTTTGAAGCAGGTGGAAAAAGCTATGTTTCACATGAACTCGCAAACACATTAACACTTTCAAACAAAGGCGACGTTACTGTTAAATTAACAAATAACGCGAAAAAGAACAGCGAAAACGGAAGAAACGCACGTCAAACAATGATTGAAAGTATTGTTCTTACAAAAATTGATGATGTACTTCGTGATCCACTTTATGTTGAAACTAACATGAAGAAAGGCGCAGCTATTCGTTTGAATAACAAAAACGGTATTAGATTCTATACTCAAGTTGATACACAGGCAATTGATTCACTTATTGCAGATGGCGCTACTGTAGAACTTGGTACACTTATTGCACCTTCAGATTTGGTAGAAGGAAATGACCTTACATTTGATATCGATGACAAAAAGTATGTAAATGTAACTTATGATTTAAGCAATGGTTATTATGAAGGTAATGATACTTTTGTTGGTTCGATCACGAGTATTAAAGAATCTAACACAGGTTACAGTACAGAAAACGGAAATACCGACAGACCATTTATTGGTAGAGGTTATGTAAAAGTAACTAAAGATGGCAAAACATATATTAACTACGCTAAGTATTACGAATATAACGTAACAAACAATACTCGTTCATTAGCTTATATTGCACTCGTTCTTCAAGGCGATGATGGTGCTTACCCTGATTTAAGCGACGAACACAAATCATTAGTTGATGGTTGGGCTGCAAAACACGGCTCAATCACTTACGAATATTTCAACTATGCAACACCTAATTATAACGGTAAAACAATGTCTGATAAAGGCGTAATTATGCTTCCAAAGAATTATTCTGAAGAAGGTAAACCTGTAAGACTTGTAATCGACTGTCACGGATACAGCGCGACAATCAATCCAAACGAAAACTTCTACAACAAATACAACTGGGCAAAAACACTCGTTCACGACGGTTACGCAGTTTTAGGCGCTGTGGAAAATGCATATCACATGGGCACTCCATTCGCTATAGAAAGTTATATAAATGCTTATAGATATGTACTTGAAAACTACAATGTTTATGAAGAAGTTTATGTGAATGGTAACTCAATGGGCGGTATCACTTCAATCAACCTTGTTTGTTCTGAAAAAATCCCTGTAATTGCTCATTCATTACAATACCCTGTAACTTCAATTGTTCACCAATTGAATTACAACGAGTGGGCTGAAGGCACAAGAAAGAGTCTTTCAACATTTTATGGATTTGACTTCCCTACTGATGAAAATGGTACTAAATATACTGCAAATACATTCCCATTCACTTCAAGCATTAGAACGTTTGGTACAGATGCAGAACTTAAATTGTTTGAAGATAATTTCTTTGATAAGATTGTTCCTACTTACTCTTACTATAGATTTACTAATATCTTAAACGATAACAAAACTGGATTTGCAGAAGGATTTGAAGATTTCATTTCTTGCAACACACAAGAAAGAGTTGATGAGTTATATAAAAAGATGACAATCGACTACCCTGTTCCTGTTCTTATTCAACAGTGTAATGATGACGGTTCAGTAAGAACACATATGACTAGACTTTTCGAAAATTCTGTTAAAAACGGTAAAAACAATGGTATTGAATCAGTTTATTACAATGGTGGTAAACACGGTGGCGATATCGGTAACGATGTAACTTATCTTGCAAAAGATAACACTACATTGAATGTTCGTGAGAGCAGTGTTAAAATGTCTAAATTCATCACAGATATCGAAAATACTATAACTGATAAAAAATAATAAAAATAGACCTGCGAAAGCAGGTCTTTTTTTATTCACTTCTAAGTGCAGTAACTGGGTCTTTTTTAGCAGCTTTTTTAGCAGGAATTAAACCACCTATCAATGTTAAAATAACACTCAAAATAATTAACACAACCGCACTATCTATTGGTAAAATTGCATTTACTGTTTCAATGCCTGTAAGTTTATGAACAATAATATTTATTGGAATTATTGCAAGCCAAGAAACTCCAACACCCAAAATGCCCGAGCACAAACCAATTATAAAGGTTTCAGCATTAAATACTTGAGAAATGTTTTTCTTTGAAGCACCAATTGCTCTTAAAATACCAATTTCTTTTGTACGTTCCAAAACAGAAATGTAAGTAATGATACCAATCATAATTGATGAAACAATCAAAGAAACGGCAACGAATGCAATTAAAACATAAGAAATTACATCAATAATTGTGGTAACAGATGACATAAGCAAACCAACATAGTCAATATAGGTAATTTGATTTTCTTCTGTTGCAGTTTTATTATAATCATCAATCGCTTGTGAAATAAAGTCCTTATCTTCAAAACTATCTGTATAAATATTAATTGCAGACGGAGCGTCTAAACTCACATAACCAAAATTGGTCATATTCTCATCATAACTGCCTGCTGAAATGTAATTATCATAAATTTGAAGCAAAGCTTCATCATCAGGATTTTGAAGATAATTGTCAAGCATCAAGGCTAGTTGTGTTTCGTCTAAAGCAGATAAATGTTGCATTGTTTGCTCATCTGCCCCACTCGCCTTCATAAGTGTTTTGCACATCTGCGCTTTTTCACTAACACCAAGATTTGTAAGATAAGTTTTTGTGTCTTCAATCTTTACTGAATCTTTTTTAGGCGAAAACTTCAATCCATTTAAAACATTAACCTTTTTATTGCTCTTTTGGGCTTTAACAACATCACTTTTGTTTGTATATTCAATCACATAATCAGTCAATTTTTTAGTGTAGCCAACGGTGCCGTTAATTGTTAAATTATCTGTGTCACTATTTGGTTTAACAACGCCACAAATCTTTAATTTAACCGCTTTTTTGATTATTTTTTTGATTTTATCTTCATCATTTGAAATGTCAACAAAAGTTTCATCATCTTTTTCTTCAAAAGTATCACAAGCAGGAATCAAATAAAACTCTTTTTCACAAATTTCACTATATTTCCAATGCTTAGATTTTAAAGCAACATCTTTTCCCTCTTGAATTTTCTTTTCAATTTTCTTATATTCTTTTGTTGGCAAAATTCCAAGTTGGTAAAGAACTGTTGAAGAAATTTCATTGTTTTTGTCCAACACCAAAACAATTTCATTAAATTCTTTTGGCCAAGAGCCGTGCAAAACTGTGTAATTATCAGTAACCGCAGAACTAATCAATTTACCCTTTTGACCTGGAATTAACTCATCGAAATTAGATGAATTACCAGTCATAGATGTGCTAAATCCTGTAGAATTGCTCATAACAGCGCTGTTAATCATATTAAGCGACTCGCTTTCTTTTGTGAGCGTGCTTCCGTCTGTATTAACAAGTGTTTTATTTTCATCATAGGTAAACACATTAAAATTAGTGTTATATGAATAAACAATGCCGTTTTCACCAACATACTGTTGAACACCGCTATTTTCGTCTTCAAGGAACTTTTTAAATTCAGTAAGATTATTCTTGGTAATGCTTGTTGTTACGTTAGAAGCCATTTCAAGCGTTTTTCCGTTAGAATAAACGCCATTTAATTTGTGATTAACCTCAACATCGGCCGCAACCTTTGAATTTTCCATCATAATAGTTGTAAGGTCAATTGTTTGAGATTCAATTGTAACAGGATAAGACGCCATTGTACTCTTTTGAATGTCATCTATATAGGTGTTAACACCAGTTGAAAGCGCCAAAATCAAGGCAATTCCAATAATACCGATTGAGCCTGCGAATGAAGTTAACAATGTTCTTGCTTTTTTTGTCCAAAGATTGTTAAAACTTAAGGATAAAGAAGTAAAAACAGACATTGAAGACTTGCCCATGTTTTTATTAACAATTTTATCAATTAAGTTTTCATTCACTTCAAACGGATTAGAATCATCAATTATTTTACCATCACAAAGTTTAACAATTCTATTAGAATATGTTGCAGCCAGCTCAGGATTGTGTGTAACCATTACAACAAGTCTGTCTTTTGCAACATTTTTCAAAAGCTCCATAACCTGAACCGAAGTTTCGGTATCAAGCGCACCTGTAGGTTCATCTGCCAACAAAATATCGGGATTGTTAACAAGCGCTCTTGCAATTGCAACACGTTGCATTTGACCACCTGACATTTGGTTAGGCTTTTTATGAAGTTGATTGCCAAGACCAACATCTTCAAGTGCTTTTTTTGCCTTTTTTCTTCTCTCTTTTCTGCTAATACCAGAAATTGTCAAAGCAAGTTCAACATTAGAAAGAATTGATTGATGCGGAATTAAATTATAACTTTGAAAAACAAAGCCAATGGTGTGGTTTCTGTAAGAATCCCAATCTCTGTCTTTATAATTCTTTGTAGAAATCTCATTAATAATCAAATCGCCACTATCATATCTATCAAGTCCACCGATGATATTCAACAAGGTTGTTTTACCTGAACCACTTGGGCCTAAAATCGAAACGAACTCGTTATCTCTAAGATTCAAAGAAACTTTATCAAGAGCAGTTTGATGCAAATCACCGGTTACATACTCTTTTGATATATTTTTAATTTGAAGCATTAGTTATTCACTCCTTTGTTTAAATAATACTAACACTAAAACAAAATTAAATTGTTAAATTAATGTTAAATTTAAAGGTTATGATTAAAAATCATAACCTTTTATAACTTTATACTAATTTAATTACTAAGCCAGGTTTTGATTCGTCGCCTGCGCAGTTTTTAGAAGTACCAATTTTTGAAATCAATTCGCCGTTGATTTTGAGATTTACTCCATCAACAACACATTCATTTGTGATGTCAACCGCTTCATCACTTGCTAAATCTTGAGCAAAAACTTTTTTGCCTTCAATTGAACAATCAAATTCAACATTAACTTCATTAACTTCGCCAAAAATACCAATTGGTAAATCAACCTTTTGAGTGATATTTAAATTAACTTTTGGTGTGAAAAATCTTGTTTTTTCTGCTTCTTGAACAAATCTTGGCAAAACAGCAATTGCATAAGCACCGTTTGTATGACGAGTGCTAACAATGTATGGCTTTTCATTTTCAAGATATTCAACATTTGGCAAATTATCATTTCGAGTTGTTATACTTGGAGCACCTTGTGGAATAACTCTATCTCCATATCTAGAAACCCATGTTTTTAAATTAACAAAATTACAATAATCAAACAAAATATTGCTACTAAAATTAACATCACATTCTCCGATAGCAAGTGGAGGCGCAAATGATGATAACCAATTCACAGCTCTAATAGGTTCAGTGGTTTTAACTCTCACCAAGGAACCATTTTGTCTTCTAAGTTGGTTTGTCATGACACCGATTTCGAGAGATAATGCAGCACAAACATAAGCCTCGTCTTCGGCATTTAAGAGAGCTTTGCTATTAAAAGCATTACCAATGCGAAGAATGTATTGGACACGGTCGATAGTAGTAGGAATTGACAATTGAGTTGAAACATCATAAGAACGAATAACATCGGAAAACTCTGTAAGTTGAGCCATTCTTTGTGGAATAGTGTCCCAATCACCATATCTGCCTGATTGATCGTGATTAGTACCACCTCCAATGCCAGACAATGGTCCACAACAAACTGCATGTTCAATTACTAATTCAGGGTAAACTTCATCTTTTATATTGTTAAGAACTCGGCGAAAATTATTATCGCCACATCTATTTCCCCAGTCAACTTTCCAATAGGAAATGCCAGCATATTTGCTCCACTCAAATCTTTCACGCCAGTATTTATCTGTTTCTTCAGGAGATAAAACATTGCTCCAGTGCTCACCTTTTGCACTTGCACAAATCCAAATGCCAACGCCTTTCCATCCATAAGCCTTAACTTTATCAACTAACTTTTTCAAGCGTTCTTTTGGCTCGCCCGAACAAGACGGAAATCTTTCTTCGTTAACAATTAAAGAGCCAAAATCATTATTCTCATTGTTTTTAAGACCGTAAGGAACATCCCAACCATCATCAAAAATAAAGATAAGTTTTTCTCTGATTTCAGGATATTGATGAACAAGTCCATTCTCACCAAAAACAGTTTCTTCATTTAAATAATCACGAGTTGAAGAAGAAAAACTATCTAAAGTGTTTTTTAAAATATCATTAAGATCAGATTGAGAAGCCCAAGTGCAATAATAACTATTTAAATTGTATTTGTTTTCAACTAAATTCATAACAAATCTCCTTATAAATCAAGAAAATCTCTTCTATAATTAACACCGAAAAATTCAGCGAGTTCAATCATTTCGCTATCTTTAATTGTATTAACTCTTGGCAAATGAGCAGTTAACATATAAATTTGTGCTGCTTTTTCAACAGTTTCAATAAGACCAAATGTTTCATCAAGGTCTTTACCTGCACCATAAATCCCGTGCATTCCCCAAACAACCAATCTAAACTCTTTCATTTTTTCAGCAGTTGCTTCGCCAATTGAGTTTGTGCCACAAAGCATCCAAGGTAAAATACCAACTCCATCAGGAAAAACAACAATACATTCTGTACACATCTCCCACAAAGTATGAGTAAATTTCTTTTCATCAAGTTCGTGAACATAGTTCATTGCAAGGGTATTTGTTGGGTGTGAGTGAATAATAACTCTATTTTCAGGGTCGACTGAAAGTCTTGCAATATGGCTCATCAAATGTGCAGGCAATTCTGATGTGAATTTACCACCTGATTTATAACCCCACAAAAGATTAGCGTTAACGCCATCATCAGCAATTTTAATGACACCCAAATTCTCTTCAGGGTCAACCTCAACATTTTTAAAATATTTACCTGTACCAGTAACAATAAAAATTTTGCCTTTGAGTACAGTTGCATCGAAGCCTAAAGGAATTTGACGAATAACTTTGTCAGTATCTAAATATTCTTTAACTTCGGTTTCATCAAGCATATAACTGATGTTGCCACCATTACGCTCATCCCAGCCTAATCTATACATATTTGCGGTTGTACGCATCATTTCAAGCACAAAAGGTGCAGTAAAAATATCTTTCATTATCTATTCACCAAAATTTCCTTTTCGTAATTTTTAACTTCTTCTAAATAGTTTTCCTTCACACCTTCGCGTGATAAGAATTCTGACCAAACAACACCAAAAGGCATTGTTTTTAATGTTTCTTGTAAATACATTACATCAGTTAAATCATTATTTTCTTGCAATTTTTTCAAAGTTTCTGTTGGATTTAAAAGCGCATATAAAAGTGCTTTTTGTACAGAACGAACACCAGTAATCCAAGCAGAAATTCTGTTAATTGAAGCGTCGAAATAGTCAGTTGCAATAAACACTCTATCAAGCGCATCGTGTGTAACAATTTCTTTTGCAATTTCTTTTGTTTCATCATCAAAAATTACAACATGGTCGCTATCCCAACGAACCGGACGAGTAATATGTAAAGCAATTTTTTCATTAAACAACAAAAGCGATGAGATTTTGTCAGAAACAACCTCAGTTGGATGATAATGACCATTATCCATCAAAGGTACGATGTTGTTTTTTGTTGAATAAGAAAGTGTAAATTCTGCAGAACCAACTGTGTATGATTCCATACCAATACCAAAAACTTTTGACTCTAATGTTACAAAAACTTTTGATTTGTCATAAGGAATTGATAAAATCTCATCTAATGATTTTTTAAATCTCGCTCTTGGAGATAATCTATCAGCAGGAATGTCTTTATATCCATCAGGAATCCAGAAATTAATTACACAAGGTTTGTTAAGTTCTGTTGCAAAATATTCAGCAATTTTGATACATTTTTTTCCGTGTTCAACCCAAAACGCTCTAATTTCTTCATCTGGTGATGAAAGAGTTAAATTATCTTTAACATTTTTATGTGAGAAGAAAGTTGGGTTAAAGTCAATTCCTAAATCTCTTTGCTTTGCATAATCAACCCATTTTTTAAAGTGTTTTGGTTCAATTTTATCTCTGTCAACCCACTCGCCCTGCTCAAAAATTGCATAACAAGCATGAAGATTAATTTTCTTTTTACCTGGAACTAAACTTAAAACCTTATCAAAATCATCCATTAATTCTTGATAGTTTCTTGCTCTTCCAGGATAGTTGCCGGTTGTTTGAATGCCACCAGTAAGCGGACCATCTTGGTCAAAACCAACAACATCATCGCCTTGCCAACAATGAATTGAAATACAAACATCTTTCAAAGTTTTAATCGCTTTTTCAGTATCAACACCAAGTGTTTGATATTTTTCTTTTGCTAACAAATATTCGTTCATTATACTACACCTTTCTTATATCAAATGAATCAACAATCATTTTTCTTGCCATTTTTAAATCAATATTTTCAAAACACATAATTTGCGAAATCAAGTTGCCAAGCGCAGTTGCTTCAACAGGACCTGCAAATACGTTCTTGCCAGTATATTTAGCAGTAAGCTCGTTCAAATACTCATCTTTACTGCCACCGCCAACAATTCTAATTCCCGAAAAAGTTTTATTTGTAATACTTTCTAATTCTTTAACAGATTTAGCGTAAAACTGTGATAACGAATGGTAAACGCAACTAATTACATCTTCAATTGGTAGATTTGGCTTATTAAGATAATTTCTTATTGCATCAACCATATTATCAGGAGCAACAAAGTCAGATGCATTAACATCAACAGTTTCGGTAAATTCACTATTTTTGGCCATTTGCATCATTTCATCATAAGAATACTTTTTATCAAGGTTTCTACGAATATTTTGGAAAAGCCACATTCCCATAATATTCTTCAAAAACCTAAATCTTTTATCAATGCCACCTTCGTTTGTGAAATTAGCAAATCTAGCTTGACTTTCTAAAATTGGTTGTTCGTTTTCACAACCAATTAAGCTCCAAGTGCCCGATGAAATAAACAACTCATCATCAGACACCGGACAAGCAGCAACAGCAGAAGCAGTATCATGCGATGGACAAAGCAAAACTTTTGAATTAAAACCAAACTCATCTTGAATTTCTTTAGAAAAATCTGAAACCACAAATGGTGGAAATTCAAATTTTTCAAATAGATGAGTTGGCAAATCAAGTTTTTTTATTATATCAAAATCCCAATCAAACTTATCTGCTTTAAGTAGTCCAGTAGTAGACGCATTTGTATATTCTTTTTTAGCCACATCTGTTAACTTAAAAGAAAGATATTCAGGTATCATTAAAAAGTGTTTTGCGTTATCAAGTCTACCTTTTGTCTTATCATCAAAAAGTTGATAAATTGTATTAAATTCTTGTTTTTGAATACCTGTCTTTGAATAAAGTTCATCAAAAGAAATGATATTTTCAACCATTTTTGAAGACTCCTTTGTTCTGCCATCACGATAACAGTACACAGGCAAAATTTCTTTTAAATTCTCATCGAGGAAAACATAGTCAACACCCCAAGTGTCAATAGCAATACTTGTTGGAATTTTATTAAATTCTTTGCATTTTTTAATGCCATTTTTTACTTCATCAAGCAAATGTTCAATATCCCATATTAGCGCATCTTGAGTTTGCACAAGATTGTTTTCAAAACGATAAATTTCTTCTAACTTGATTTTACCATTTTCAACACAACCTAAAATGTGACGACCACTTGAAGCACCAATATCAATTGCTAAATAGTAATTCAAAATATATACCCCTTGTTTTACAAACTAATCTCATCTATTATTTTTAATTCTTCTGCAGTAAAAGCAGTTGCACCAACCACATGCAAATTTTCTAAAATTTGCTCTGGTTTTGAAGCACCAATTAAAACACTTGTAACTTCATCATCTTTAAGCACCCATTGCAAAGCCATTTGTGCAAGAGTTTGACCACGAGAAGCAGCAAAATCATTAAGTTTTTTGATTTTTGGCAACATTTCATTAACTCTGTTTTCTTGCAAAAATCTGCCATCAGTGACAACTCTACTGTCATTTGGAATGCCATCAAGATATCTGCTTGTGAGCAAGCCTTGTGAAAGTGGACAAAATGCGATAACACCCTTTCCCTCTTTTTTTGCTTGCTTTTTCAAGCCGTTGTTTTCAATCGTTCTGTCAAAAATATTATAAGAATTTTGATTGATTATAAACGGACATTTAAGTTCATTTAAAATGTCAGACGCTTGTTTCATTCTCTCGCCGTCATAGTTAGAAATACCAACATAAAGCGCTTTGCCTGAATTTACAATTTGTGAAAGAGCCAACATTGTTTCTTCAAGAGGAGTTTCAAAGTCCGGGCGGTGATGATAGAAAATATCAACATAGTCAACACCCATTCTTTGTAATGATTGGTCCAAACTTGCAATCAAATATTTTCTGCTACCAAAATCTCCATAAGGTCCTGGCCACATTCCATAACCTGCTTTTGTTGAAATAATCATTTCATCACGATAGCAAGCCAATTCTTCTTTTAAAATTTTTCCAAAATTTCGTTCGGCGTCTCCTGCTTCCGGACCATAATTGTTAGCAAGGTCAAAATGTGTAATACCATTATCAAAAGCAGTAAAACACATATTTTTCATGTTTTCATAGTCACCGGTTACGCCAAAATTGTGCCAAAGGCCGAGTGAAACAGCAGGCAATTTCAATCCACTATTTCCTACTCTGTTGTAAGTCATTTCATCATAACGTTTTGCACTTGCTTTATACATAATATTCCTCCATTTAAAACTCTAAAAGGCCTTGCAACCACAAAGCCTTTTTAAAGTTAGATATATTTTTCTACAAAGATTTTAAGTTCTTCTTCATTTTTTCTGCAAGGAGTTCCAACATTTTCACAAACATACCATTTTTCGACGTGAGTTGCTGTTTCACCTGGTTTTAAATAATGAACTGTGCCGATTGTTTCCATTTCAAGAATATTTTCATTTGTGTAAGTTTCAAATGAAACACCAAAATCGTCATATTCTTTATCCATTTTATGCTCA
Organism: Acutalibacteraceae bacterium; assembly: GCA_045649405.1. GTDB lineage: Bacteria > Bacillota > Clostridia > Oscillospirales > Acutalibacteraceae > RUG11462. The sequence continues at coordinate 851 of JAZRPW010000001.1, read as the reverse complement.
TACTTTTTAACAAAAACAGTATTTTCATAAACATAAATTGCTGTGCCTTTATGTAAATCAAGACCAAGTTTAAATGCTTGTTCAATATTATCTTGTTTTAATGTGATGAAATCTTTGCCAAAATACAATCTTTCATCTGCAAGATTTGTGTAAGGCCAAGCAACAACTCTGCGGTTAGGCAAAAGACCTGTATCGAAATCATTTTGTGGAATAATTTCAAGACCGCCTTTGTTAAGAACCGTGATTGCCCAAGGAGAAAGACGTTTTTCTTCATTTGAAATATTTTTAACAAAATGAGTGACAGTAATTTCGCCATCTTCACTCATTGTAACTGAATATGAGCAAGCAACACCGTTCATTGTTTGCTCAACTTGAGTAAACAACGCGCCGTTTTCAATCAAATCAACCTTAACCGGTTTATCATCAGGAAAATATGTATTAGGCATTGCTTCAGGAGAAACCCAAAGTCTATGACCACCATAGTTAATCCATTTCGAACCCTCGCCAAAATGTTTTTCCATTGACTCATCAGCAGTAATATTTGTTCTGTCCAAATCATTAAACATTACATTTTCTTTGCCAACAAGACCTGCACGAATGATACGTGGGCCAATTTCTGTTGTAACAACAACATCACATTTACCATTTGAAATTTCAAGACATTTGCCGAAATTTTCAAATTGAATTTCTTTAATAGTAACTGACATATTTTTTCTCCTTTAGAACAAACCTGAAATAACGCCGTTTTCATCAACATCAATTTTTTCTGCTGATGGAACTTTTGGTAAGCCTGGCATTGTCATAATATCGCCTGTTAAACAAACAACAAACCCTGCACCTGCAGAAACTTT